>JAEZET010000004.1 GCA_023433065.1 Cyanobacteria bacterium OH_CBrB_359 | reverse complement strand
TAGTGAGAGGTGCAAGATTTGAGTAAGCTTTGCCAGATAAATCCTGAATCTTAACAGAGCCGGATTTTTGCAAAGCATCTATGTCTCTTTGACTAAGACCGCTTATATTATATGCACTTAAATTAGTACTATTAATCGACATTAACCTAACTTTATATATATTGCCTTCTTAAATATATAAAGTATTTTTCATTTTGAAAATTGTCGTTAGCTGCATCATATTTATACTAATATATTAACAAATAGTCATAATTAAATATTATTTTTGTTTTTCTAGCTGTTTAATGCATAAATGCACAGCGATTGAGGGAACTAAAAATAAAAAAATGAGTATGGTTTTAATTAAACCAATAAAACTAACCCACATTGCATAATATATGCCAACAGGAATCATGAATTTTGTTTGATAAATTTCGGCAATAAGACATTTGCAAGGCATATAAATTAAAATTGCCGCAAGAAGAAACACTAAACCAATAACAAATGATTTAAAAAGAATATTTCTAAGTAAATATAATTTTTCTTTTATTTCCATGAACATGCCTCCTAATATAGTATTAAGTAGCTTCTCATGAAATTTGAATTATTTCATTGTTATTTCAGGTAAATTTAGTATAAAATTATTAATCATTTTTTAAAAAATTGTAAGCTATTCCGAATTTTTCGCCTTCAACTTTGAAAAATAACTTCTTAGCGGGATTTTTATTAACCAATCCATATAAGTCTTTGCCAGTTATAAAAATAGGCGGTGAGAGCTGAACATTAAAACTCTGAAAATCTTTTTTAAAATTATACATATTGGTTATTTTAATAAAATTTACAAATCTTTCGGTAAATTCTGCATAAAAATCGCATAATGCCGCTTTTGTATATTCGTCGATTTCGCTAAGATTCTCAGAACCGATAAACTTTCCTGCTATATCAATAGCTGATTTATAAGGATGGCAAAAAACAATATTTCCTGTAATTTCGCCTGAAAGCCAAATTAAAACATTTACATCTTCAGTTGTATTTAATGAACTTTCTGGGATTTCCGCCATGAACTTATGCTCTAATCCGACATAATTAAATAACTCTTCTAAAACTTGCGTAAAAGTATCTATTGGTTTAAATATCATTTATTAAGTCCTCATCGATTCCAATACTGCAGCTAAAACTTCCAATGTTTGAACTGTAGTGTATCTCTTTTGAATATACTGTTGGTGTTGCTATTTCAAGATTTGCGGCTAAAAATACAGCTGGTTGAGTAATTTTTAAAGTATTTACTTCGGTAGCATTGATAATGCTATTAGCCAGCATCTCTGAAATTGGAAACATAAGTTTGTATATTTCATCAACAAAATCATCCCCTTCTGTTATATTCGGATTGATTAGTAAATCAGCAGTACTTTTTTCAAAATTAATCTGAATTTTTGCTGGAAAATCCCCACTTACATATAAAAGCACAGTAATAATTTTATTATCCTGAAATGATGTTTCATTTTTTTGAGCAAGTTTAATATTTGCAGTGTCATTCATAAATTTTATGAAGGTGCCATTAAATATATCATTAAATTGTTTCAAATCAGTTTTCAAAATTTCTCCTTGTATATTTTTAATTTTATCCAATGTATTTAAGTAAAGTGATTGTTTCTTCGTTTGAAGAATCCAACTGCTGCGCAAACGCTAAATTTGTTTTTGCTGCCTGCTTGTTTTTTTGTACTATATACGTCAGAGCTAAAAGTCTATAGGCTGAAGAGTCACTGGGGTTGAAGTCTATTGCTTTATTGCAATTTTCAATAGTTTGCTCAATGTTTCCTTTTTTTGCATGATTTAGTGCTAATGAAATATAATAATCGGCGGGCATGTCATTTTTACTCTCGACTTTAGCATATAGCTCTTGGATTTCTTTTTTACTTTCTTCATCCTCTGGGTCACATAAAGCCTCTTTTGATTTTGCAAGATAGTAAAAAGCCGATGTATTAGTGGAATCAATCTCAATAGCTTTATTAAAGAATTTTTCGCTGTCATTATAATTATTCTGTTCCAGTGCGATTGTGCCTAAATTAAAAATGCAGTCATAATCATTTCCTTTAATTTTAAGTGCATTTCTGTATGCTTTTTCAGCTTCATCATATTCATTTTGTTTTTGAAGCAACTGCCCCATATTATAGGTTAGATTAAAGTCATTTGGGCGCATCTTAATTAACTTTTCAAGACATACTTTTGCTTCATCAAATTCATTTAATTTATAGTGAAGCTGATATAATGACTGCCTGGCATTGAAAAAATTTGGTTTTTTCTTCAAAGCTTTTTTTAGCAAATTTTTCGCATCTTTAAAATTATTTTCTTTTAAGGCGTCAACGCCTTCATCATATAGATATTGGGCTGTAATAAATCTTCTGACAGTGAGAATTATATAAATGATTATTATTACTAATAAACTAATAAAAACTATTTCTAACATTATTTATTATCCAAAAACCTTTCTATAGGCGTATAAAGTTTAATAATTCGTAACCCGAAATTTTCCCCTACAGCTACAATCTGAGCTTCAGCAACTTCTATTCCGTTGGCCATAACTTTTACGTTATCTCCTTCAAATGCATCTAATTCTATCAAAGAATCTCTAGAGAGCTCTAACGCATATTTTATAGGAATTTGAGTTTTTCCTAATATAGCAGTTAAATCAATTTCTATATCGGAAAGTGATTCAATATTTATTGCATCATTGTTAAATTTGTATTTCTGCTTTTCAGTGTGCGAGCTATTTCCGTTGATACGAGATATTAGTTGTCTTAACTCTTGTGAATCGAGCATTAACTTTATATTAAATTCATTATCAGAATCAAGTTTTAATTTGTAATTTACAAGAAAATCATAACTGAATTCTTCGAAAGTTTTATTATATTCTGAGTTTGACTCATCAATAAACAATGGTTTTGCTTTAAATTCAATTTCTCTTTCGGATATTTTACTCAATGTTGATGAAATGTTAACAAATAATGTTTTTAGAAGGTTTAAAGTAGCATTAAGTTGTAATTCAGTAAGGGCACCCTTATAGCTGTCTTTTCCTGTTCCGCCTATTATTATGTCGGATATAATTGCAATCAATCTTTCCGGGATTAACAAAGTTAATGACGATTCAACCTTATTATTGGTATAAGCTGCTTTATAAATAGTGTCTTTGTCATTTTTTAATGAATTTTTGTCAAACGATTCCTGATATGACTCAACATTAAGCTCAAGTTTTTGATAAGCATCTTTATCTAAAACGCTATGCAAAGTCTGTATAGCAGCATTTGCGAACTTCTCAAAAAATTTATCAATAATTTCAATTCTATTATTACTCATTGTCCGTATATCTCATTTTATTAATAAATTTGTGTAGAATAAAAGGATTGAATTTTTTACGACCAATTTTAGCCATTTTAGCTAATGCTTCCTCTTTTGAATAATTATTTACTCTCATCGAGTTGTAATAGTTGGCTATTGCAACAATATTGTAAAAAGGAATATTTTTGCCAGGCTTGTGGATATCAAAAGAGTTAGGATCATATTTTTGGCTATAAAGCATAGTTACTTCAGCGATTTTAATAGAGGATTTTTTCTCTTTAATAAGATACTCATATCCTTTTTGTGCTCGTTTTTGTTTGAAGTCCGGTGTTTCCGCATCAGTTTTGTTTAATGTTATATCACCAATATTGTGATAATATGCGGCGACTTCAAGTTCTTGAAGTTCTGCCTTACTTAGCCCTATTATATTCGCAATAATTATGGAATATTTTGCAACATTTTTAGCTTCAATTTCATTAAATTCAATTGATTCAGGTCTGCTTGTTTTCCCATCAATATCAGAATATAAAAAGACATTGTCGTTGACGTAGAGCTCTTTAAAATACAATTGTAGAAGCAAACTTGGAGTTACTTTTTGATAAGATGCATAAATGACATTTCCATTCTCATCTAATAAGTCTGTTCCAAATGTATCATTATTTAAAAATTCAAGTGCGTTTATTTTAATCATAAACCTATTCAAATCCAGATATTACTATTTTATAAAATCTACTGTGATGACTATCGTATTTTATAAGATTTATTAAAGTGACATTTAATCATAAATCTTAAGATTAGTATAATAATAGCTAAAAAATCACAATTTAACAAGATTTTTTTTAACTCTCTTTTAAGTTTTTTATGTGATGTGCCAAGTAAATAGCAAATAATACTGAAAAAATCAATACAATTGCAATATCAAACTTGTGCCAAATATGCTTAAATATAGACAAATTCTGACCGAATTTTAATCCAATATAAACTAAAAAATAACTCCAAATTAGTGAGCCTAAAAATGTATATGTTAAAAATCTTGTAATATTTGCTTTAAGTATTCCTGCAGGGAGTGATATAAATGTTCTGATGACCGGCAACATTCTACAAATAAAAAATGCTAAATCCCCCCACTTATTTGCCCATTTATCTGCAAGTTCAATATCTTTTTTACTTATTAAAAACCATTTACCATGTTTTTCTATAAAAGGTCTTCCTCCAAAATACCCCAGATAGTAAGATGGTATTGAGCCGACTACACAACCGAGTGCTCCTGCAAAAGCAGCAGTGTGTATCGTCATTATGTTTTTACTTACGAGATATCCGGCAAATGGTAAAATCGCTTCGCTAGGTAGCGGGATGTTGCATGACTCAACTGCCATTAGTAAAGTAATCCCCAACGGCCCCATTTTTGTTATTGTACCTTCAATCCACAAAGCAATAGGAACCAATACTTTATCTATAACGCTCATAATACTTCCTTCTAATTCTATTAGTAATAATTTTACAATAAAAATGAGAGCGATAATTTTTTTATAGTAAATATTGACCATATGGTCTATTTGAATAAACCTAAGGATTTATAGATTTTTTTTAAAATTAAATGATAATAGTATATGTGAGGAGTAGACATGCTTAATAGACTTACGGATACAAATATACAAAATTCACTTGTCGGGCAAACAAATGGTGCTGATAAAACTGGGTTGTTTTCTAAGCTAAATCCGTACGAAAAAAGTAAAGATAATTTATTAATTGACCAGCTTGATATTTCTTCTGACGCCATGACATTATATGAAAAATACAGAGATATAAAGCAATTTACCAATTTGGTACTATCAGATCCTGAAGATAGTTCTCATAATTCGATAGTTGCTTCTCAGATTCAAGAAGGTGTTATTGACATTAGTGATGAAGAAATAGTAGATAGTTTATTTAATAATCCTAACTTTTTTGAGGATTTAGTCGGTTAATATAATGGACGAATTTAAGTCTGAAATCGAAGAGTATGGGACAGTTGCAAACCCAGAGTTAAAAACGAATCTTTTAAGTGCTATTGCGTCAATAGAGATAAAAGACTATACAGTAGGCTTAAGGACATTACAAGAGCTTGATAGAAAAACAGAGAATGTGATTGTATTATCTTGCCTGGGTTTTTGTTATAAAATGCTCGGTCAGTCTGATAGCGCTCGAGAAACCTGGGAAAGAGCAATAAAACTTCCTATTGTTACCCCTAGTCCTTATATTAATCTTGGGTATCTCTATTATGAAGAAAATGATTTAACAAAAGCAATATTATATTGGACAATAGCTACAACTATTGCGCCTGATAATACCACTGCTTTATATAATCTTGCAATAGCCTATAATAAAAAAGGTTTTAGAGTTCAATCTCTAATGTATTATGAAAAATTTATTAATTATAATAAAAATATTAACACTGAAGTTTACAAAACTACTAAAGAAACAATAAATAAATTAAGAAAATTAGCTTCAGTAAACAATCACATGGGCATGTGTCACTATAATTCAAGTTCATTTCAGGAAGCTTTGAATGCTTATTTAACTTCTGTTTCTAATTATCCTATACAGCCGCAAATCAGTTCATTAATCGGCAAAATTTTATATTATACAAATGATTTTCAGTCAGCCGTTGACCATTGGCTTAATGCTTTTATTACTTCAGAATTTGACATAACTATGTACGATAAACTTCCATATGCTTATGAACATCTGAATATGCCAAGTTATGCATATTGCTTCTATTACATGATATTAAACGACAACACAAAATATCATCCTAATTTAAAAGATATAAGACTAAAACTTTTTAAGTTAACTCCAATGGTATACAAAGATGTTGATTACTCTAAAATTCATTATGCATCAGCCAGAAAATACGAACTGGAAAATAACTATTTAAATGCGTTCATAGAATATAATAATGCTTTTATATTGGCAAAATCAAATAAAGATTCAATTGAAGCAGATGTTATAAAGATGAAAAATTTTATTTTTCCGGACCATCTAGTTGCAGAAGCTTTAGTTACTAAAATTGATGAGGCTCTTGCTGCCAATCAAATCAACAGGGCAAAAGATATATGTGAAAGAGTAATCATATTGGCAAAATTAGAGTCAAATACTCAGAAATACGGAGTACGAAAAAGAGAAGAATGCTTAAATTTATTGAGGCTTGCAAAAGATTAGTCTTAAAATACATCTTAAATAGAAAATATATTCGCAATGGTAAGTGTAATATGTGCGGTGCATGCTGTGAAAAAATATATGTACGGCATATAAAATCTGTTATTAAAGATGAAGAAGAGTTTAAAAAACTGAGATTTTTACACCCGTTTTATACATATCTGGAAGTTATCGATAAAGATGATTTAGGTCTTGTTTTCAAGTGTAATAATTTTGATACAGAGCTCAAAATTTGTAAAATTCATAAAAATAGACCAGGTATATGCAGACGTTATCCTGCAGAACAAATTTTTCCAATGGGTGCTTCTCTATCTGATAACTGCGGCTATAATTTTACACCGATTGATAAATTTGCAGATGTGTTAGAAAAAGAAAGAAAAAATTATAAGAACTCGGATAAATAATTAATAGATGTTTTATGCTGCTTTATATCATGGACTCTTATAAAATTAATTTTTTTGTAAACCAGATAATTATCTAAAACTTCTGTGGCATGCTCGAGTTCTAATCCTGAAATTTTAAATTGTTTTTTAATAAATGATTTTTTTGAAATACCGACAAGAATTGGAACATTGAGTGTTTGAAATTCATCAATTCTTTTTATTAAATCAAAGCTGTTTCTTACAGATTTTCCAAACCCGAATCCAGGGTCAATGATGATTTTGTCCTTTAAAATTCCATAAGAATCAAGAAAGGATATTTTGTCATAAAAATATTTATATATCGCTTCAATTAGTAATGTTGGGTCAACGTCATCATGAACAACTGGCGGAATCTCAGTTGAGTGAATTAATACAATGTTGGCTCCATATGTTTTAATTACAGAAGCCATTTGGTTGTCATATTCTAGGGCCGAAACGTCATTTATAATGTTAGCGCCTGTTAGGAGTGCGGCATCAGCTGTTTTTGAGTTTCTGGTATCTACACTGATTGGGATATCTTTATTTAATTTTCTTATATTTTTTATTACCGGTATAACTCTTTTAATTTCTTCTTCAACAGAAATCGTTTTAGCTTGAGGTCTTGTCGATTCTCCACCTATATCAAGAATATCCGCACCATCATTAATTAATTCCAATGCTTTATTAGTTGCTTTTTCAAGTGTAAAAAATTCTCCTCCATCCGAAAATGAGTCCGGTGTGACATTTAAAATCCCCATTATATATGTCTTATCAAGATTAAATTCTCTATTGTTAATCAGATATGGTAAGTGATTTTTAGTTATGACCTTTTTAAATTCATCGGATAAAATTTTTAATCTGAATGGTTGGAGCTCTAATTTTTTAATTAAAGTATTAATCTGGGCGGTATTTGCACTTATAAGTGCATTAGTATATTCACATTTACACATTACCGTTTCTCTTGAAACTGCGCAGTCAAAACCCAAAGAAAGACACAATTGTTTGAGGATGTTGCCCTCATGTGGTCTTAGATTGTAAATCTTAAATACATTATTATCGTATTTATTAATAGCTACAGGTAAATAATTGCTGTCAAAATTAATTGATGCAAGTTCTTTAAAGATGTCAGAGTTTGATTTTTTTATAAAAATTTCTTCAGTCATATAAGCAATTATACATTAATAATTTTTAGTTAAGAAATATCTCTATAACTATTGCAAATAGTGGAGCATGCAAATATAATATAAATGAGATAAAAAATGTAAATATTTTGTTACAAAGAGTCATCAAAATAACAAAAAAATTTATTATCGTACTTAAAAATCATGTAATGAAAGTATAGACGGAGTGAATAAATGAGCATATCTGCAATCAACTGTACAACAATCAGACCTAACAGTGTCTCATTCGGGAAAAAACCTCATAAAACAGAGGAAGATGGTGAAAATAAAAAAGACCCTGCAGCAGTTTTAAAAACCGTAATAGCAACAGGATTAGTCGCTACAACAGGTGCCCTTGCTGCTAAAGGTGTTTCTGCAAAATTATTGGCAAAATTAAAAACTAATAATGAATTAGCTAATAAATCAGGTGAATTTGTTTTATCTGCATTTGATTTTATAAAAAATAAATTATCAAAAATTGATGCTGAAAAAGGTTTTAAAGCTTCAATCAGAAAATATGGCGATAAAGCATTAGATGCAATTAAGGGTTTTGCAACAAAAGGTATTGATGCAGAAAAACTTACATCTAATATTGACCCTAAAGCAGAAGCTAAGTTATTAGGAAGACTTACAACAAAAATTAAAGCCAAAACGCCTGATATAGCTGATGATGTTTTACAAGAAACATTAAATAAAAAATTCGTAGCTGTTAAACGAGCAGCAGAAGGTGTTAAAAAAGGATTATCTTATGCCGTCGGTGGTTCAGCTGCAGTTCAAGCATTCAGAGACCCTGATGGTGATGGTAAATTAAATGGTGAAGAAGCGACTAAGGTTATTGGCGATTTTGTAACTAACTTAGTTACTTCAGCATAATCCAGATAGAGAAGAAATTAATTTTAAAAGCGGGTAATTAAACCCGCTTTTATGTTTTAATATTAAATTTATTCGACTTCATATTTAATTATATCTGAGGGGAACTCTATTTGTAGTTCGTCAAACCTATTTTTAATAAGCCTGTTAAACTCTCTTCCTACAGACCACTGGCAAGTTGGTTTTGTTTTAATTCTGAGCTTTAATATAACAGCAGTTGATGAAAATTTATCAATTCCGAGAATTTCGAGATCAGATAAAATATTTTTAGAAAAAGTTTGGTTTGTCATAAGCTCTTCTTTAAATACTTTTTCAAGAGTTTGGGTTATAAAGTCAATATTCTTGTTGTATGAAACTCTTAAATCAAGAGTATAATAAGAATAATCTCTTGTAAGGTTCGAAACAACATCAATCATTCCGTTTCTTATGTAGTGAACAGTACCATTAATATCTCTAAGTACAACCATTTTTAAGTTAAAATTTTCAACTGTTCCTGTTTTCCCACTTATTTCTACAACATCTCCGACTCTGATTTGACCCTCAAATAATATGATAAGCCCGGTTATAATATCTTCAACAAATCTCTTTGCCCCGAAACCTACAGCTACACCTAAAACTCCAGCAGCTGTTAAAATAGGTCTTATATCTACTCCAATTTTATTTAAAATAAGCATTAAAATTATTATTAAAATAGCAAAGTCGATGCTCGAGCAAATAACATGCTTGATTGTCTCAATTTGCTTTTTGAATTCATAATCTTCGTTGTGAGAAGAAAGTTCTGCTGTTAGTCTGCCAATAATTTTATGTGACATTTTCACTAAAACGAAAAATACTATAACAGAAATTATTACAAAAAAAACGTTAGAGTTTATTATTGCAGGCAAATCCGGTTTACATATTTGTGAAAAAATGTTGCTATCATTAATCATGATGTCTCCTTTAACTTGTTATATAATACTTAATCATTTTATTATCTTTTATTTATAGCCTTTTGGTCAATCGTTTCCCTTTAAAAAATTTATTTATGTGATAATATCAGTATAAATAAATGAATTAAGACTTGCAGGGATATTAAATTAATAATGATTAATCTATTACTTAAATTACTTGGGAATCCAAATGAAAAAAATATAAAAAAAATAATGCCGATAGTTGACCACATTAATGCTTTGGAAGAAGATTTCTCAAAACTATCAGATGCTGAATTAGCAAATAAAACTTTAGAATTCAAAGATATTTTGTCAAAGCGACAGGTTTCCAATGAGCCTTCAAAAGATAAAATTCTGGAAAAAGAAGCATTAGATGCAATTTTACCTGAAGCTTTTGCCACTGTTAGAGAGGCTGGTAAAAGAGTCTTAAATATGAGGCATTTTGATGTCCAGTTAGTAGGCGGTGTGTTTTTACACGAAGGACATATTTCCGAAATGAGAACCGGAGAAGGAAAAACCCTAGTTGCCACCCTACCTGCTTACCTTAATGCATTGGCAGGCAAAGGTGTTCACATTGTTACTGTTAATGATTATTTAGCAAAGCGTGACAGTGAATGGATGGGAAGAATATTTAAATTTTTAGGTCTAACTGTTGGGGTAATATTGTCAAATAGAAGCGAATTTGATTTTGAAGATAAAAAATCAGCCTATTTATGTGATATAACATACGGAACTAATAATGAATTCGGTTTCGATTATTTAAGAGATAATATGGCCGGTAGCCTTGAACAACAGGTACAAAGACCATATAATTTTGCAATTATTGATGAAGTTGACAGTATTCTTATTGATGAAGCCAGAACTCCTCTTATAATAAGTGGCAGACTGGAAAAATCAGCAGAATTGTATAGGACTATGGCTAAAGTTGCTCCTCAACTTGAAAAAGATGCCCATTATGAAATTGATGAAAAAAATAAAAATATAATTCTGTCTGAAGATGGAATTGATAAAGCCCAAGAAATCTTAAATATAACTGATTTATTTGATATTTCCCAACAATATGCCCACCATTTGCTTCAAGCGCTTAAAGCAAAAGAACTATTTAATAAAGATACTGATTATGTTATTCGTAACGGCGAAGTTATGATTGTAGATGAGTTCACCGGACGTTTAATGGAAGGAAGAAGATGGTCAGACGGTTTACATCAAGCCGTTGAAGCTAAAGAAAATTTGAAAATCCAAGATGAAACACAGACTCTGGCCAGTATTACTTTTCAAAATCTATTTAGATTGTACCCAAAGCTCTCCGGTATGACAGGTACAGCGATGACTGAAGAGGCTGAATTCGGTAAAATATATAATCTTGAAGTAACTTCAATCCCTACAAATAAAATAGATATAAGAAAAGATCTACCTGATGTAATATACAAAACTGAAAAGCAAAAATTTTTATCAGTAGTAGATGAAATTATCGAAATGAATAAAATAGGGCGCCCTGTTTTGGTCGGAACAATTAGTATTGAGAAATCAGAACTTATTTCTGCTTACTTAACTAAAAGAGGCGTTAAACATAATATATTAAATGCAAAGCATCATGAAAAAGAAGCTTACATAATTGCACAAGCGGGGCGTTTTGCTGCGGTTACTATTGCGACAAATATGGCAGGAAGAGGTACTGATATTTTACTAGGCGGAAATCCTGAGTATTTGGCAAAAGAAATTCTTGATTCAAAGGGCTATACATTAGATAAAACCCCGGATTATGAAGCAAAGAAAAATGCAGCATTAGAAGAAGCCAGACAGATAACAGAAGCTGAACATAATAAGGTAGTTGAATTAGGAGGACTTCATGTCATAGGTACAGAAAGACATGAATCAAGAAGAATCGATAATCAGTTAAGAGGTCGTGCTGCAAGGCAGGGAGACCCTGGCTCTACACGCTTTTTCTTGTCATTGGAAGATAATTTGATGAGAATATTTGGCGGTCAACATGTGTTTAATCTTATGGAATCCTTAAATATTGAAGAGACTATGGCTATTGAATCTCCATTAATTACCAGACAAATTCAAAGTTCACAAAAAAAGGTCGAAACTTATCACTTTGATATAAGAAAGCATGTACTTGAATATGATGATGTTATGAATGTACAAAGAGAAAAATTTTATAATCAGAGAAGAAAAGTTCTTCTTGGTAAAAGCCTTTCTGAAGATATAAATTACATGATAGAAAGAGAAGTCGACCGCATATTAAAAAGCTATATTGCACCTGATATGCAGCCTGAAGAATATATTACAGAAGATTTACAGGGTCTTGTGAGAGAGATTCATTCGATGATTCCTCAGCTTTCTCATTTATCTATTTCTGATGTTCAAAATTTAAAATATGATGTTATTAATGAAAAAATTGTTGATTTGGCAAAGGACGCTTATAAACAACATGAAGAAAAGACGGTTGATTTTTACAACGATGTAATGTTAAAGTATGAACAAAATTTTGTTAAACAAGAATATTTCGCTGACAACAATGTAATGAGAAACATTGAAAGAGATATTTTACTTCGTGTAATTGATAATAAATGGATAGATCACCTCCATAATATTGATATACTTAGAGATGGTATAGGTTTAAGAGCTTATGGTCAAAAAGACCCTCTCATCGAATATAAAAGAGAAGCATATGATTTATTTAATAAAATGATGTTTGAAATTCAAAGCGAAACTGTAAGACATTTATTTAGAACAAAATTTGGTGTGCAGATTATTAATCAAGCTGATGAAGAGGTCATTGAAACAGAGTTGTCAAAAGCTGCAGAGAGCTTTTCTTACGATGAAGAGACACAAAATATTCCTGCAACAAGCACAAAGGTTGGAAGAAATGATTTATGTCCTTGTGGCAGCGGGAAAAAATATAAAAAATGCTGTGGAATGAACAAGGAATAAAAGAAAATGATTTTCTTATACAATTTAATAACCCCCTTAATTGCATTGCTTGCACTACCTTTTATATCCATTGCTTTTGCTATGCAACCAAAATTGCAGGCTGGCTTTTATAAAAAAATAGGAATGTATGAGTTTAAAAAAAATAGCAAAGAAACAGTAATTTTTCATGCCGTTTCTGTTGGTGAAGTCAATGCAATAGAACAACTAATCATTAAAACAAGAGAAAAACATCCTGATATTAATATCATTCTTACCACGACAACTAAAACAGGACAGGATGTTGCAAACAAAAAACTTTCTAAATATGTTACTCAAATAACTTATTTCCCTTATGACTTTATTTTTTCAGTAAAATCATTTCTTAATACATATAATCCTTCTAAAGTAATAATAGCAGAAACAGAAATATGGCCTTGTTTTTCTTCTACTGCAAAGAAAATGGGAATAAAAACATATATTGTAAATGGAAGAATTTCTCCAAATTCATACATTGGCTACAAAAAGTTTAGTTACTTCTTTAAGTCCATTCTCTCAAATTATGAGGCAATACTAATGCAATCAGAAGCAGACGCAAAGAGGATTATCGACATAGGTGCAAATCCTGATAAAACAAAAGTTATGGGTAATTTAAAATTTGATATTTACCCAACTTTAACAGAATTACAAATAAATAATCTTAAAAAAGAAATGAAACTTGGCGATAATAGGCTATTGATTGCTGCAAGTACACACAATGGAGAGGATGAAATTGTATTAAATGTTTATAAAAAATTAAAAAGTAAATTCAATGATTTAAAGCTTTTAATTGCTCCCAGACATCCCCATAGGTATAACCAAGTTGAAGACTTAGTCAAATCTTATAATTTTAAATTTGGTAAACGTACAGATAAAGATACATTTGATGATAATGATATAATTATGTTAGATACGATGGGTGAGCTTTCTAATTTTTATTCAATAGGATATTTATCATTTATTGGAGGCAGTTTTTCACAAACAGGCGGACATAATCCTCTTGAAGCTAATATTTGGAATAAACCGGTCATTTCGGGTCCTACAGTATTTAATTTTAAAGATATTTATTCAATTGTTGTGAATGAAAATGCAGCAAAAATAGTAAATACCCAAGAAGAACTTCTACAAGAAATGTCTGAATATTTATCAGATAAAGATAAATACGAAAAGGCTTGTATTTCTGCAAATAAAATTTTTGAGGCTAATCAGGGCGCAGTTGATTTTGTGTTAAAAAATATTTTATGAATTGTGAAGCTCTAACTATACTTTGTTTGTAATAAAATATTGTTCATGCTAACATCAATTACTAGCAGACTAAAAGAATTCAAGGAGAATTAAATTGAAAACTTACGAATTATTATCAATAATCAAGCCTAATGTTGACTCTGACGAGGCAGATAAAATTATTGCAAAAATTGAAGAAACAGTAGTATCATATACAGGAAATGTTGTTGATACCGATAAAATTGGAAGAAAAAAACTTTCATACGATATTCAAAACTTTAGAGACGGATATTTTGTAACCCAAAAATTACAAATTCCTTCTGATAAAGTGGTTGAATTAAAAAGACAACTTAAATTAAATGAAAATATTCTAAGAACAATGTTCGTGGAAGTATAATTAAGGAGTACTTAATGTCATTAGCAAAAGCAGTACTATCTGGTGTAGTATATAGAGCCCCTGAAAAAAGGTTTACAACCAATAACGTTGCAATTACATATTTCACGCTTAATATTGACCAAAATGAAGAGACCTTGGTCAGAGTTTTGGCAAAAGGAAATCTTGCAGAAACAGTTGAAAATAATATTGCGAAATCTGACAAAATAGTTATTGAAGGCAGACTGCAAAATGCAACAGTGCAAGCTGATGACGGTACAGAAAAAAAAGTTGTTGAAGTAGAACTTTCAAGCTTTGAAAAAATTTCAGGCTCGAATTCAAGCCCATCAAAGGATTCATCTGATGAATTAGTAAAATTTTCAGAAAATGATTTTTCAGATGATTTAATAGGCGAAGAAGAAATACCTTTTTAAAAAGTAGAAATAGAGGAAAATATAATGGCAAGAGAACAATTAGACAAAAAAAAGCGTAAAAACTGTAATTTTTGTGCAGATAAGGTAGAATCAATAGATTATAAAGATTCGCAAAAACTTAAAAAATATCTGACTGAAGCTGGAAAAATACTTCCAAGAAGAATAACAGGAACATGTTCCAAGCACCAAAGAATGCTTACAAGCGCTGTTAAAAAGGCAAGAGAAGCATCTTTATTATGCTATGTTTTCGAAGCATAAAAATCAAATTTAATTAAGTTTTAAATGTTAAAGAGTGTATTAAAAATTAATACGCTCTTTTTCTACAACAAGAGGCTTTTTGTTTACCCTTGTATAAATTGCTCCAATATATTCTCCAAGAATACCCATGAAAAATAATTGCACTGAAGAAAAGAAAAATATACTTATTATTAAAGGTGCAATGCCAAGCTCAAAATTTTCCCAGAAAACAAGCTTTGCTGCCAAATATCCGAATGATACTAACAAACTTAAGAATGATAGTAAAAAACCAGCAAAAGTCATTATTCTTAATGGCATTTTTGAATGTTTTACTATTCCAATCATAGCATTATCATACATGGTATAAAAATTATTTTTGCTCTTGCCATTTTTTCTTAATGGTTGGTCAAATTCAATTATTTTTTTATCAAAACCGATTTCACAAACTAACCCTCTGAAATATGGGTAAGGGTCATCTATCAGCCTAATTGTGTCAATTATTTTTTTGTCATAAAGCCCAAAACCGGTATAATTTTTGATTAATTGAGTATCATCGTCGGATAATTTTTTTATTAAATCATAAAACAACTTTCTAATAAAAAACAAAAATTTTGATTCCTGACTCGACTTTTTCACTGCCATTACAACTTTGTAGCCTTCTTCCCAGGACTTTATAAGGTCCGAAATTAAAGCCGGCGGATCTTGAAGATCTGAAGCCATGTAAATTACGGCATCTCCTGTAGCTTGGGTTATGGCATAGAATGGTGATCGAATATGTCCAAAATTCCTTGAGTTAAGAATTACTTTTAATCTTTTGTCATGTTCAGCAAGACGCTTTAGTATTTTTGGTGTGTTATCAACAGAGCAGTTGTCTATTATAATTAATTCAAAATCATATTTGCCTTTGAAAGCATCACAATGCAGAAAAATTTTTTTATATAGGAGCTCTATATTCTCTTCTTCATTATAACAGCCTGATACAATACTAATTTTTTTCATATAGCACACAAATTCCATTAATAGCTTTATGATAACACATATTTCAATTTAGTCATATAAGATATTTACACCGGAGCCTGTGCCATAGCTTCTATAAGTATTTCTATATCCATTATTTCCGCTGTAACAGTCACTAAAGCCATTGTTTGCTTGTGGCCAAAATCCAGAGTTGTATGCATTCCCAGAGTATGATGAAGGATATCCGTAATTATTATAATTTCCATTAGGATAATTATATAAAGGGGGCGTAAATCCTGTAAGAGCACCGCCTGCAACTATTCCAAGAATATTCTTTAAAAAACCTTTATTCCCAGTTGAATTACCGGCTGAGTTATAAGCATCTTGCTGGTAGGCTTGATATGCGTTATCTTGATAATTATTTGTCTGATAAGGGAATGCATTATAATGCTTAGCAGCAGATGCAATAACTTGGTAACGCTCTTCTAAGTCACCGTTTTGCATTGCTCCAAGCATTTCTTTCTCAAGCCTGATTACTCTGGTTTCAATATCATCTTGAGGATAAGTTCTTGCAAATAGTTTGTTTTCAATTCTTGCGAGTTCATTTATTGGAATATTTATATTTTGAGTCGGAGTTACGGCAGCAAGAATATTTTCTAGCCTTTGTGATAGATTTAAGTTTGAATTAGTTCCTCTGAATATTTTTCTTTCAATTCTTTCTAATCTGTAGTAAATGTTTTCATTTTCGAAATTTCTACCAAAAAGAGTAGTTTCAATTTGTGACACTCTTGGGTAGCTTTCATAGTCTTGTGCATATGGATTTCCAATTGGTAGTGGGGTAATAGTGGTTGCTGTTCTCGCATTTGCACAACTATATGATATCAATAAAATTAAAATTAATAACGTAAAATGCTTCATTACTGCTATTCCTCAATAATAAACTAGAATAGAGGAATAATTTTGTCATTGCACAGTGGAGTATTAGTCTAAGTTCTTAAGGACATATAATGTCTGATTTATTGATTTAAGCAAAGATTTTGTTTGAATGTCAATATTGTGTTTAGAGTAGACAGAGCCATCTGATTGATATGGCAAATATTTTGTGTAAATTTGGCTTTCAGTCCTTAAAACCGCAACGTTTCTTGCTTGTGATGATAATTTTAATAATGTTTTATAAGATGTAAAAGTTGATTCTTGCTGGTTTTCATACGTGTCTTTTATGTAGGCTACATGGTCAATCAAATTACTTATTGTCGCATTAAACATTTGTATATCATTTGATTTTTCAATGCATTGTTTCAACCTTTCAATGATTTTTATAACTTCAATAGTATCATTTTCGTATTTAGAAGATTTATTTTTTTTTATGATAATGTCAATATATTTTTTATTATCTCTTGGAACAGGCTTTAATTCATCTAAAACAGGATTTTTAGTCTCTGAAAAATTTGGAGTTGCAGTTGTAGGCTGCGTCCTTTTATAATCAAATTCTGATGCCAAATCTGGAAGAGTGCCTTTATATCCGGCACCGCATGTTAATAATAAAGATAACAGGATTGGCAATATTCTTTTCATAATTATATTATAAGGGTTATGTCGATATTGTCATCAATGTATTGGTTGAATTGTTTTAAATTTGTATTTATCTTTGCTTATGTTTTAATATAAATATCTGAAAACGGGAGCAAAAAATTGTTTAAAAAATTAGTATTATTGATATTTTCGCTTTCCATTTTAGTTTCATCGTGCGGTAAAGTAGAAGAATCCCAAGATGTTTACAAAAACATTATTGCCAGAGACAAATTAATTGTTGGAACACAGTTTGATGCAAAGCCATTTGGATATATTGATAAAGATAAAATGCTAAAAGGGGTAGATATTGATATAGCATTAGAACTTGCTAAAAGGTTGCTTGGCTCTAAAGATAAAATACAATTTGTTCAAGTTACCCCATCAAGCCGAATTCAAGCTATTACCTCAGGAGAAGTTGATATTGTAATTGCTACTATGTCTATTACTCCTCAAAGGAAGACTATTGTTGATTTTTCAACACCATATTATATAGCAGGGCAAGCAATACTTGTTCCACAAAATAGTAGCATTGGAAGTTATAATGACCTCAATAATAAACCTGTGATTGTGATTCTTGGTACTACAGGCGAAAAACAGCTAAGATATTTTGCCCCTAAGGCGATTTTAAAAGGTTACAAAACATATTCAGATGGGTTTAAAGCTCTTAAAAATGGGAAGGCAGAAGCCATAACAACCGATGATTCGATATTGCTGGGTTTTGTTATGGACAATAATAATTACAAAATTTTGTCAAAACGTTTGACACAGGAACCATATGGCGTTGCTTTTAAAAATACAGAAGATGCGCTCATCCTTAAAAACAATGTCAATAGAGCATTAAATGAAATGAGATTAGATGGTTTCCTCAATTCAATATATAAAAAATGGGGAATTTGAATTTAAGCTACTGCAATATCTGCTAGGACATCCTGAAACTTATCACATAAAAGCTCTGCAAATACTTCAGGGTCAATTTGTGTAACAACCACAGATAAGAGATCTTCGGGCAATTCATCAAGCATTTTTAGCAAATCTTCAGATTCTAAAACGGACATTGTCTTGATTAATTCAGGCTTATCTAACTGCTCAAGAGGTGTCATTAAAGCATCTTTTGAAAATTCTAAAAATAGCTTAGGGTCATTGCGTGTTAAATCCGTAACAATTTTGGTTTTAAATTCCTTATTCAATGATTGAATGGCTTTTCTAAATTTATTAGGATTTGCACTTCTTAAAGTATCAACAACTTTATTAGCGTCAACATTATTAGAGTTTTGTCCCGTAATGTTTTCCATAATGGCATCCAATGCTTCTGGAGGCAGGGTTGAAATAGATGCAATTACTTGTTCTTTGTCTATTTTAGTAGAATCGAAGAATTTATCGATTTCTTTTTCGGGAACCATTTTAAGAAATTTTTCAGGTGAAAATTTGTTAAACAAAACCTTTGCGATTTTATTTTTAGGCATATTTTCTATTAGGGCTAAAAGCTTATCTTTAGTGAAAAAGTTGAGTCCCATTAATAAATCATCTTTGCTTAAATATTGCATAAGATATTTTAAATCAGAGCTATTCATATTCTTTAGGATTTTGTATCTGTTTCGGGCGGTAGAAAGTTTAAATAATTTAGCTAATTCTTTTGGATTTTTAAGAACTTCCAAATCAAAATTTGCAGCCTTAGTATTGCCTGAAGCTGCTTCTTCTTTCATAATTTCTTCTATGCTTTTTTCGCCATACTGACTTACTCTACGAGTTCCAATGTCGTAGTATTTTGCCAAATACGTCAAATCTACATCTAGTTCTATCATTTTCACCAAAAGATTATAAATAAGCCTACTATATTAAACGTATTATTTTGCTCAAAACTTTAATAATTACATTGCTATTGTTATAAAATTTAACAATTAATTAAGAATAGTCAAAAAATTAGAAAGAATTGAAATATTAACATATAATATTTATATGAAACGATTAAGAATAATTTTAGCGTTAATAATAACTGCGAATATTTTTTCAATGCCTGCTGCTCACGCATACACAATAGAGCAAAAAAGAGAAATAATAGCACTTTACAATGCAAACAAGCTTCAAGAAGCTTATCAGTTGGTGGCTAAAATTCCTGAAGAAGAACGGGACGCAGAGATGTGGCTATTAATTGCAAATATTACTCAGGATTATAATAAAGAGCTTGATTCCTTTTTTCTGTTACAAAAAGCGCTAGAGAAAGACCCAAAGTTTTTTAAGGCATATTATAACCTTGCAAACTTATATATGAATGACAATAAATTGACAAAAGCAATAGAAAATTATAATTTAGCAATTAAATATAATAAAAATTTTGCATACTCATATTACAATTTAGGATGTTGCTACTTAAAGCTTAATGATTTCAGAAAAGCAAGATCATATTTTGTGAAAGCAGTACAAATTAAAAATACTGAACCCTCTTTTCACTATAACCTTGCGTTAGTATATAAAAAATTAAACAATAAAAAAGAGGCAGAAAAGGCATTAAATAATTATAACAAGCTTCTTGAAGTTATTTAAAAAGAAATAATTTGATTGAATGCTTCGCTCATATTAGAATAGATATGAACGGAGACATAATATATGTATGATTATATAAAAGGTAAGCTGATATCAAAGCAAATTAACTCTTATAGAGGTTCTTATATAGTTGTTGAATCAAATTCTATAGGCTATTTTATAATTTCAGGAAAGCAAACAGTTCATTCAATTAAAGATGAGTGTGAAATAAAAGTATATCTTTCATTAATTCATAGAGAAGATTCCATGAACCTTTGCGGTTTTCTAACTAAAGAAGAACGGGACATTTTTAATATTCTTCTTACAGTATCTGGAGTCGGCGTTAAACTCGCTTTTTTAATACTTGATGAGTTTAAAATTTCAGAACTCATTAATGTAGTTATAAAACAAGATTATAAAGAGCTTTCAAGAACAAAGGGTGTTGGAGAAAAACTCGCACAAAAAATTATAATTGAATTAAAAGACAAACTTATTAATTGGTCTAATGTTAATCCTGATGAAGTTTGTACGATTACTTCATCTGATTTGCCGCAAGAGATGATTTGTGAAGTGCAAAATGTCTTATTGTCATTGGGCTATGCCACTGATGAATCAAAAAGTGCCATTGAGTATGTCATGAATGGGTTAAGACCGAATAAGACCTCAGAAGAAGTTTTAAAAGCATCTTTAGAATATTTAGCGCAGTTGTAAAGGTAAGCTAATGAAAATTTTATTTGCAGCATTTGAAATATCACCATTTACAAAAGTCGGAGGACTTGCTGATGTTATGGGAAGCCTGCCTAAATATCTTGAAGAATTGAACTGCGAAATTGCTATGTTTGCACCTCTCATTGGTTCAATTGACCTTGAAAAATGCCAAGTTTCAGACATCCCTAATTCTAAAATTAAACTAAAATTTGGAATTAGCGAATATTTCTTTGAGCTGAAGGTAGCTAAACTTCCGGGTTCAAAAAATATTAATGTGTTTTTTATTGATAACAAAAAATATTTTTCATGCTTTAAACAAGTTTACCCATCCCAAATCGATGACAGGTACGAACAAGAGAGATATATTGCTTTTTCTAGAGCTGTATTAGAATATGCGAAGTTATTGAATTTTAAGGCTGATATCATCCATTGTAATGACTGGCATACGGCTATGATTCCACTTTATTTAAAAACAAATTTTAAAAATGATAATTTTTTTAAAAATGTAAAATCAGTTTTTTCCATTCATAATCTTGCTTATCAAGGCAAATATTTTGACGATATCCTTGATTTTGCACATCTTAATAAAGAAGATGTTTACACTCCTGAGTGTTTGGAGCATTTCGGATATTTGGATTGGATGAAAGGTGCAATTTATACTTCAGATAAAATTATAACGGTTTCACCCACCTATTCAAAAGAGATTTTGACGTATGAGTACGGTGAGGGCTTAGATTGGCCTTTAAAAGAGAATAGGCATAAGTTAACAGGGATATTGAACGGCGTTGATTATTCTGTTTTTAATCCGGAAACTGATACGAGAATTTCTGCCAATTATTCTTTAGAAGATAAACAAAATAAAACTATTTGTAATAAGGAGCTTAGAGAATATTTTTCTCTTCCAAAAGATGATAAACCCATAATAGGAATAGTATCAAGGTTAGTTGAGCAAAAAGGATTTGATTTGTTTTTTGAACTTGAAAAAGAAATCCAAAACTTACATGCATACATTGTAGTACTTGGTACTGGTGATAAAAAATATGAAGCTTTCTTAAAAAAACTTTCTGAAAAATACAAAAATGTTAAAACATTACTTGAATATAAGGTCGAAATTTCTAATAAAATATATGCAGGTTCAGATATGTTTTTGATGCCCTCAAGATTTGAGCCATGTGGTTTGAGCCAGCTTATTGCCCTTAAATACGGTACAATACCAATTGTCAGGGCGACCGGAGGATTGGAAGATACAATTACCGGTTATCCTCTGGAAAATTCCAATGGTTTTAAGTTTTGGAGATTCAAGCAAGAAGATATGCTGGAAGCAATAAATATTGCTATAAATGTTTTTTATGACAAGGATACATGGAATAGCATGATAAATTCAGCTATGTCATATGATTATAGCTGGAATGAAAGCGCAAAGAAATATTTAGATGTTTATAATAAATTATGCAGTTAATGTAAATATCTTGTAAATTTCATCATCAGTGAGTTCTGTAATATTTTTCTCACCTTCAAATACAGCTAAATCTACGAGTTCTTGTTTTTGCTTAATCATTTCATCAATTTTTTCTTCGAAGGTTCCTAATGTTATGAGTCTGTGTACCATAACATTTTTGTCCTGACCGATTCTATAAGCTCTGTCTGTTGCCTGATCTTCAACAGCAGGATTCCACCACAAATCATAGTGGATTACGTTTGTAGCACTTGTAAGATTTAATCCTGTTCCACCTGCTTTTAGTGATAGAATCATGATTTTTGAATCAGCATCTGATTCAAATTTTTTAAGCAAATCTTCTCTTTGATTTGTGCTTAATGAACCATGGAAGAAAAGCGGTGTCGTCTGAAGTTCATTTTGTATAATCGGTACTAGGATATTCCCCATTTCTTTATATTGAGTAAATACTACCGTTTTTTCATTATTATCAAGAATATTACTTAATAGTGAAATAAATTTTTCGCATTTACCTGAAATATCTTTTGTTAGTTCGCCTGTTTTTAGGAAATGATAAGGATGGTTACAAATTTGTTTCAAAGAGGTAATAAGCTTAAATATGAGACCTCGTCTGTTAATACCTTTTATTGTTGAAATTTGTGACATGATTTCACTTAAAGTTTTTTCATACAATGCTGCTTGCATTTTTGATAGGTAGCAATAGTCGTCTATAACAAGTTTTTCCGGCAAATCGTTAATAATCGTTTTGTCAGTTTTTACACGTCTTAAAACAAAAGGTGATATGCATAATTTAAGCTTATCAGCGCGCTGTGTCTGTTTAAATTTTTCTATTGGAATTGCATAACTTTTTTGAAAATCTCTGATGGAACCAAGATAACCTTTATTTATGAAGTCGAAAATACTCCAAAGTTCTGTAAGTTTGTTTTCAACTGGAGTACCAGTCATAGCTATTTTTATGTCAGACTTTAGTGATTTTACGGCTTGAGCTTGGGATGTATCGGGATTTTTAATGTTTTGTGCTTCATCAATAATAATCATGCCCCATTGATGTTTTTTAATTTCTTCAATATCTATTCTCAATATCGCAAAAGTAGTAATTATAACATCAGATTTAAAATCTAATTTTCTGTCCAGTCCATGGTAAATGCTTGGTTTTAAGCTAGGAGCAAACATTTTTAGTTCTTTCATCCAATTTCCTAAAAGAGTTGTCGGACAAACAACTATTGGAGGATTTTTTAGCTTTCCTTCAGCTTTTAGGCTTAAAATTAAGCTTATGACCTGAATAGTTTTCCCCAGCCCCATATCATCAGCCATGCAGCACCCAAAGCCTTTTGAAGTATTAGAATAAAGCCACTTTAATCCATTAATCTGATATGGTCTTAATGTACCTGTAAGAGTTTCTGGAGGTTCTATATCAATAGTTTTAGTTAAGTCTTTAATAATGTTTGAAAATGCTTCATCATAGTCAAATTCATACTCACTAAGCTGACCTGAAAAGGTTGAATGCAGTATTTCCATTCTGGTGACTTTATCAATTTTGGGATTTTTAATCTTATTAAGTAAATTTTCTTTTTCATTTCCATCAACAAGAATGTACATATTTTTGTAAGGAATAAGCCCTGTGGTTTCCTTGGTGAGGTTCTCAAATTCTACAATACTAAGTTTATCCTCTCCGATTGCAACCTGATAAGAAAAATCAAATATTGATGAAAGGCTGATATTAGCAGTATTTCCGTTGAGAAGCTCCGATAGCTCTGAGGCTCTTGACGCTTTGATTTTAGCATTTATTGAAGCTCTGGGGACAACAATATTGTCCAAGCTTGGCGGTAGGTTAACATCGATTGATGCCTTGTTGAGATAATAAGAAGTATGTGTAATTATTTTATATACTTCATTTAAGCTCAAGTACATTTTGAGTTCTGCACCTTCTTGAAATAAATTTTCAAGTTCTGGAAAATATCTCAACGCATAGTTAATTTGTTTTTCAATAATTTCAATAACGTAAGTTGCAGGAAGTGAAAATATTTCATTCATTTGATACATTTCAGAAAGAGGAATTGAGAGCGCAAGTGTATTTTTGCTCTTTTTTTCTTTTATTGAAATATTAAGTTCAAACTTATCATCATCTATTTTTATAATATTAATTTCGGGCGATACATCATACTTACCAATGTATATTTCATCTATCCACTCTGAAATATTAGCTGCTAAATCATGTGAACGGTGGTATCGTTTGTGGTCAATTCTCTTAGTGAAGTATGAAGCTGATTTCATATCTTTAAACTTAGAGGATTTTAGGCTTAAAAATTTATATATTATGTAATCTAAATAATCATAAATTAAAGTTTTTATCGTATTATCGGTATTTGAAAAACCATTAACAGTATAGTTTATAACTTCGTTTAGGTGTTTAGCTATTAAGTTATTTAGTAAAAATAACTCATATTTTGTTGAAAAAGTATTTTGTTTTTCGATAATTTTTGGTAAAAAGTAAAGTTTTTGCACAGATTTTCTGACAAATTGAGTGAGTATATTAATTGCCATAAAAGATTCTGTGACGTGTTCACTATCAACAATAGTATCAAATCCTGTAAAATACTCCCATATAATTTCAATTGGAACCTTATAACCATATTTTTCAACTTTTTGTCCGTTTTCTTCAATAATTTGTTTAGTTTCGCTAAATCTATATAGAGACCCTTTTGATTTTAGGTAAAAATCAAAATTATTCATAGGGTAAACAAAAACTTCAATCTTATTTTTCTCAAAAATAATATAAAAATCAGTGTTTCTCAATATATTACTGGAAGGCAAAAATGTTGTATCAAATTCATCCTCAAAAAGCTGGTATAGAGTACTGAGCATAAACCTGAAGTCACTTTTTTCCAATCCTACAGGGTTTTCTGTAAGATGCTGGAATAAGTCATCAATATCATTTTTTTTAAAAGAAAATTGGAATATATTATTAACTGAAGAATTTTTCAAAATTAACTCGTTTGTACTGTCCATAACAACATTTTATATAATTTATTAATTATATCAAAAAAATAATTAATCTTGATGCATGCTTTTTTTAGAGTTATTCTAATAAAATAAACAAATGGGAGATTATAGGTATGACATTTACTATTGCAGATAAAACTTTTACATCAAGGCTTATGCTTGGCACAGGCAAATTTTCGGATTATGAAATAATGAAAAAAGCTCATGAAGCAGCAGAAGCGGAAATAATTACTGTTGCGATAAGGCGTGTTGATACAAATGCACAAGGGCATGTCGGTTTAATGGATTATATCGATACTAATAAATATTGGATATTACCAAATACAGCAGGTTGTGCCACTACTGATGAAGCTCTAAGAGTTGCAAGGTTAAGTAGGGCTATGGGTATTAATAATTGGATTAAATTAGAAGTTATACCCGATAGTAAATATCTTCTGCCCGATCCTATCGCAACGTTAGAAGCTGCAAAAAAATTAGTAGAAGAAGGCTTTGTTGTTCTTCCTTATATAAATGCCGATCCCATTTTGGCAAAAAGACTTGAAGAAATAGGTTGTGCAACTGTAATGCCACTCGCTTCACCTATAGGCACTGGACAAGGGGTAAAAACTTTAGAGAATATAAAGATAATTGTAGAACAATCTAATGTTCCTGTTGTTGTAGATGCAGGTTTAGGTGTACCTTCAGAGGCTGCTTCCGTAATGGAAATTGGGGCTGATTGTTGCCTTATAAATACAGCCGTCGCTCTTGCTCAAGACCCTGTAAAAATGGCAGAGTCATTTAAACTTGGCGTAAAAGCAGGCAGATTGGCATATGAATCAGGAAGAATACCTGTTAAAGCATACGCCAGCGCTTCCTCGCCTCTTGTTGGAGTCGTGGGAAAAAATTAGTTATTAAGTTTATTCAATAAACTGAGCTTTTATTTCAGGCTTCTCATTAAAGTTAGTGACAAAATGAGAATATCGTTCCATTCTTAATTTTAGCCAGCTAAGCATAGTGTCAGAGCCGAAAACTTCTATGACTCTTGTCCTGTCAAAACTTCTTGATGAGCGGTTGTAAATCTCATCAATGTAAGTTTTGCATTTACAGTTTAGTTCTTCAACTAAATCATAGAGTGTTTTGAGCCAGGCAGCCTGAACGCTTTGTTCATCAACCTTGTACATCAGTATCATGTTTTATTCCCTATGTTATAATACGCCAGCTAAAAAGTATATAATAGTTATATATTAAGTATAGCAAGATATTGTGCATATTTAAACCCTCTTCTGGATTAGTGTTTCAAAATGTTAAGATATATAAATATGAATTTATTGTAAAATAGTGTTATGAATAAAGTTATTGAACAACTTAAATTACTTCCTTTATCTAGCGGCTCTTATCAATTTTATGATAAAGACGGAATCATTATATATATAGGAAAGGCCAAGAACTTAAAAAAAAGAGTATCAGATTATTTTTCTAAATCAAATAAGTCAGAGAAAAATAAAGTACTAGTTCCAAATATTTCTAAAATTGAATATATCATCACTAATTCAGAAATTGAAGCATTAATTTTAGAATCTCATCTTATAAAAAAATATAAACCTAAATACAATGTTTTACTAAAAGATGATAAAAAGTTTCCTTATTTTTTAATAACAGAAGAAGAATATCCACGCATCCTAGTCACCAGAAAAAGAAATAAAAATCTGTTAAAAGGCAAATATTTTGGTCCATACACTGATGCCAGAGCCATGTATGCAACATTAGATTTATTAAAAAAAATGTTTCCTTTAAAACAATGTAAAACTCCAAAATTTAAAGACAGACCTTGTATTTATTATCAAATCGGAAGATGTCTTGCACCTTGTCAGAGGCTTGTTACTCCGGAAGAATATAAAAAGGTCCTTCATAATGTCGAATTATTTTTATCAGGCAAGCAACAAAAACTGATTGATGAGCTAAAAAATCAAATGATTAAATATGCTGATAATAATGAATTTGAAAAGGCAGCAAGATATAGAGATTCTTATCTTGATGTCCAAAAAACAATGGAAAAACAAAGAGTTATTTATGAAAATACTTCAATAAATCAGGATGTTATTGCTTTAGTAAGAGATGCTACTTTTTCGGGGTTAACTTTGATGCAAATTAGAAGCGGCAGATTAATCGATAAAAAAGACTTTGAACTTACTTTATCACCATTTGATACAAATACGGAACTATTAAATGCCTTCATAAAAGAATATTACTCAATTGCATCAGATGAATCGATACCACCTGTTATATTAACAAATATCCAACTTTCAAAAGAAGACGCTGTCTTGTATTCAAGCTGGCTTAGCAGGCTGAAAAACAGTAAGATTAAATTTATATATCCGAGTGCAGGAAGGGATTTAGACTCTATAAAACTTGCCGAAAAAAATGCAAAATACTTTTTAGAAACTTTAAAATTAAAAAACATGTCAGAAATACAAAATGACTATAATGAAATTGGAAGCTATATTCAGGAAAAATTGCTGCTGGGCAATTTCCCTCATACTGTCGAATGCTTTGATATTTCTCATATACAAGGCACAAATACTGTTGCATCAATGGTTGTTTTTGAAAATGGAATGCCAGTGAAGTCAAAATATAAAAAGTTTAAAATTAAATCTTTGAATAATAAGCCTGATGATTTTAAATCTATTACTGAAGTTGTTTATAGGCGCTATAAAAGACTAAAAGAAGAAAACCAAAAATTTCCCGATTTAATTATAGTAGATGGTGGAAAAGGACAATTATCAGCGGCATTAAATGCACTTGAAGAATTAGAAATTTATAATCAGGATATTGTTTCACTGGCTAAAAGAATTGAGGAAATCTTCATAAAAGGTAAAAAATTGCCTGTATTATTTCCTACCTCATCAAACTCTCTTTATTTTTTTCAAAGAATAAGAGATGAGGCGCATAGATTTGCAATTACATACCACAGAAGCTTGAGAGAAAAGAAATCGCTTGAATCTGAACTTGATTTAATTAAGGGATTATTTACTAAAAATAAAAAAGTATTGCTTGATAAGTATAAAAGTGTAAAAGTTATTTCAAAACTTACATTAGATGAACTTTCTTTACTAATTCAAAAATCGCAAGCAAAAAGAGTTTTTGATTATTTTAAGGAGAAGAATCCTTGACCCTAATGCAGACTTGTGCGTATGATAATAAAAAGGATTAAGAATAATGCAAGACAGAGTTGTTGAAGAGAACATAAAACCAAATGGCATCACGTTTGATGTTACCGACAGATGCCAGTTGAAATGCGTAACTTGTACAAGATGGCTTACTAAACATTCAGATGTTATAGATAAAGAATTGACAACACAAGAATGGAAAGACGCCATGTTCAAGCTGAGAAACTGGCTTGGAGAAGGAGCTGGGTTCTGTGTGTCAGGCGGAGAACCCTTTTTAAGGTCAGATTTACTTGAACTTATTGAATATGCAAAGTCTATAGGTTTAAAACCCAGTACTATGACAAATGCTTTTAGTATTTCAAATAAGCTTGAGGATATCGCTAAGAGTCCCTTAGACGGTGTAAATATATCTTTAAATGCAATAAATAATAATGATGTTCATGATTGGTCACGAGGTATAAAAGGGAGCTGCAAAGTCACAACTGAGGCGATTTTAAAATTAAATGAAATTGTCATTAGGGAAAGAGAATATTCAAACATAAATATTGCGACGATATTTATGCCTGAAAATGTCGACGAAATTATACCATTGGCCCAGTTTGTGCATGATAATAAGCTTAGAGGTATAATGTTCCAATTACAAGATGATAAAGATTCATTCCACGCTTATGACGAAAAAAGTGCTATAAATATATTCACAACAAAAATGTCAGATGAATTGACAAATAAATATAAACAAGTTGCGCCAAAAGCTTTAAAAGTCATTGATAGACTTGTTGAAATGAAAAAAGAAGGTTATGTTATTTATAATTCTTTTGAGCAATTGGAACTTATGAAAAACTTTTTTAAAAATCCCTCTACTGCACTAAACGGCGTAGAATGCAGTGTAGGAGAAACTAATTTTGCAATTGATCCATATGGCGATGTCAGAATTTGCTTTAATTTAAAACCTATTGGAAATATTAAAGATGCAGATCCTGAAGAGTTGTGGAAAAGCAGAAATGCAACTCTTTGCAGAAATAGTATTAAACAATGCAAAATGTTTTGCAGAATACTTAACTGTAACTTTCAAGCCTCAAAAACAATCTTTAATAAACACTTTTTTGACAGGGTATATAAAAATGTACTGTCTTTTGCTGTCTCTATAGTAAGACGCTAGATAAGAAATTAATATTTAATTTTTTTAAATACAATTAAGTAGCAATCATCGCCATAAAATAGCTTTACACAGAGATATTTCCCTTGACTATCGATTTCTATATTTGAATTAGGAGGCGGAATTTTTTTAGAATTTTTAAAAATTTTAAGAAGTTTATCTCCTACAGTTTTTTTAAACTTTCCCCATTTTGTGAGTTTTGGCTTGGGAATATATTTTTCATAATACCCGAGAGGAACAGGCTCTTTTTTGGCAACCGGGATTATAAAGCTGACTTTGCCATTTTCTTTAAAAAAGATATAGTCTTTATCTTTAACCTTTCTCGGGGTTAATATGTAATAGCCAGGGCTGATAATTTTGTCCATCCAGTACAAGGTTGAGCTCGTCCTGAATAACGGATACGGAGACCAAGCATACTTAGCCATGTCATCATTTTGATACGGGTCTAAATTATGCATTAATTTTGGGGTTGAGGTATCAGTTTGATAATATAAAGATTCATAATTATCATCAGCATAACTTATATTAAAAGTAATAAACAAGCAAAAAATAAGAAGGAGATACAAGTATTTTTTCATATTTATATAATAATACTTATTTATAAATAATCAATTAACTTAATAGAAAATAAATTTGTTGATGATATGATTAATACAGCAGTATTAATATTTTGAGGGAGAAAGAATGGATAAAACAGCAAACCAATTCATTAAACCGATAACTACGAAGTTAAATAGTAATAATAATATAGAAATTGGCGGATGTGATTTAACTGAATTGGCCAACAAATATTCAACACCATTATATATCTACGATGAAGCCACTATCAGAAGCATAACATCAACTTTTAAGGATGCTTTTAAGAAATATAAAAAAATAAATATGATGTTTGCTGCAAAAGCTTTTATGACTAAAGCTATTTGTAGAATAATGGCTGAAGAAGGATTTGGATTGGATTTATGCTCAGGTGGTGAAATATATACTGCTCATAGTGCGGGTTTTGAAATGAGCAAAACAATTTTTAATGGAAATAATAAGTCTATTGAAGAAATTCAGCTTGCGCTTGAGGTCGGTGTAGAGTGCTTTTCAGTTGATAATTTTCTTGAGCTTGCACTACTTGATAACTTATCTAAAGCAGTCAATAAAGTACCAAAAGTATTTTTAAGAATAACTCCGGGAATTGAATGTCACACACACGAGTATATTCAGACTGGTCAGACAGATTCTAAGTTCGGATTTGATATGAGCCAAATAGATGAAGCTATTGAACTAATTAAGGATGAATATACAAATTTAAATCTTGTTGGACTGCATTCACATATTGGGTCACAGATATTTGAAAAACAAGTATATTTTGATGAAATTGAAGTATTTTTTAAAGAAATAGCTAGAATTAGAGCTGTTCATGATGTTGAAATTACTGAAATAAATCTTGGTGGTGGTCTTGGAATTAAATATACAGAAGAAGATGAGCCGATTTCTATATATGAATTTGCAGAAAAAATTGCAGAATCTATTGATATTAATACTGAAAAATATAATATAACCGTACCAACAATTTATATAGAACCTGGAAGAAGTATAGTAGGAACGGCTGGCGTTACTTTATACACAGTAGGTTCGTCAAAACAAGTTCCTGAAGGCAGGAAATACGTTGCTGTTGATGGCGGTATGGCTGACAATCTCAGGCCGAGTCTCTACCAGGCAAAATATACTGTCGAAAAGGTTAATAGCGACCTTTCAGAAAAGACTAAAGAAAGTGTAACAGTTGCCGGTCGATTTTGTGAATCAGGTGATATTTTAGCCCAAAATGTAACGTTACCGAGTCTCTCTCCAGGAGATTTAATCTGTTTTTATACGACAGGTGCTTATGGCTACTCTATGTCCAGTAATTACAATAGGGTTTTGAAGCCTGCTGCAATACTTGTAAATAACGGAAAATCTGATATTATTATAGATAGACAAACATATGAGCAAATGTGTGAAGCTGATATTATTCCCCAGAGATTAAAGTAAGGTTTTCTAATGTTTGATTCTTTTTACAATTTTGTAAAAATTCAACTGCATAGCTTAAACTTCAAGTTTAATGTATTAAACATTGGAGAACTCTTATTTTTAACAGTTGTGCTGTTACTGGCTTATAAACGATATATTAAAGGAACTCAATCGGAAAAGCTTGTTAAAGGTATATTTATATTAATTTTAACTTGGGGTTTCAGTGAATTATTAATAAGACTTGATTTACAAATAATAGGTGTTTTTCTTAAAACTGTTGTTAGTATAGTAATATTTAGCTTGGTAGTTATATTCCAACCTGAACTCAGGAAATTGCTTGGTTATCTGGGGCAGACTGGGTTTATTGGCAGAAATATATTTAATACCCGGAGAATAAATCCTAAAAATCAAATCAATGTTGTGAATGAGTTGATAGAAGCGGTAAAATATTTAAGCAAAACCAGATGCGGAGCATTAATAGTTTTACAAAAGAATAGGGTTGAAACATTATATTCTGAAGTTGGCACAAAAATTAATGCGGATTTGTCATATGAGCTTTTGTTAACCATATTTCATCCAAATACGCCTTTGCATGATGGTGCAGTAATAGTCTATGCAGATAAAATATTAGCAGCAGGAGTATTATTACCTCTTACTGAAGATCCAAAGCTTAGTTGGAGGTATGGAACACGACATAGAGCCGCTATAGGAATGAGTGAGGTTTGTGATTGCGCTTGTCTTGTAGTTTCTGAAGAAACCGGTGAGGTTTCTATTGCAGTTGATGGCATACTTAAAAAATATGATGATATATCACTGCTAAGGGAAGATTTGGAGAGTATTTTAGGTTATTCACAAGATGATGAGACTGACGAAAAATCTCTGCTCTTTAACTTGATTAAAATTAAAAATAAAAACGAAACAGTGAAATAAAATGAATGCGATAAAAGAGATATTAAAAGAAAAAGTATATGGTGTAGTCAGAATAAGCGATCCGGACAAAGCAATACAGATTTCCCAATCATTGATTAAAGGTGGAATTAATATAATTGAAATTGTTTCTGAAAATGCACAAACATTCGAAGCTATAAAATATTTAGCAACAACAGAAAAAGTAATAATAGCGGCAGGAGGCATAATAACACAAAGACAAGCAACGATGGCAATTTCATCAGGAGCTAAAATTATTGTATCTCCGATTTTTCAAATGAATCTAGTTCGCTTATGTCAAAATAGCTTAATCCCCCTTATTATGACTGCTACTACATCTAACGAGGCCTATTCGGCCTGGAAAGCAAGAACCCCGTTGATAAAAATTTATCCGACAAGACCAATGGGCGGAGCAACATATATTGAGGATTTATTAAGGCCAATGCCCTTTCTAAATGTAATTGCTACAGGAAATATCAAAATAGAAGGCTTTACTGATTACCTTGAAGCAGGTGCCAGAGCTGTGGGAATTGGGAGAGCACTTTATAAAAATGCTGATTCTGATGAAATTGTAAATAGAGCAAAAAGAACGAAAAAAATATTAAAAGAATACCTAGCTAAAATTTAGTAAGACAGGGAGAGATTATGACAAAACTTATATTTGAGAAGTCTGTTAAAGATTCATCAGGAATAAATTTAACCGACAAAAAAATTAATTTTAATTTGTTACCCAATGAATACATAAATACAGAAGACAATATATTACCTGAAGTTACTGAGCTTGAAGTAATGAGACACTATAAGGAACTTTCTGATTCAAATTTTTGCATTGAAAAAGGCTTTTATCCATTAGGCTCATGCACTATGAAGTATAATCCCAAAGTTAATGAATATCTCGCTTCATTAGAAGATTTTGTCAATATGCACCCGCTACAAGATTCATCAGATTCACAAGGTGCATTAAATCTTATGCATAACCTTCAAGAAGCGCTAAAAGAAATTACAGGAATGCCGAATATCACTTTACAGCCAGCAGCAGGTGCGCATGGTGAACTTTGCGGAATGATGATAATTAAAAAATATTTTAAAAAAATCGGTCAAATTAGAAAAAATGTGATAATACCTGATTCGGCACATGGTACAAACCCTGCGAGTGCAGCTATGTGCGGCTTTAATATAATCGAAATTAAATCTAATGAAAAAGGGCTGGTTGATATCGATGCTTTAAAAGCAGTTCTGAACGACAATACGGCAGCAATAATGTTGACGAACCCAAATACTCTTGGTATTTATGAAGAAAATATTTTAGAGATTTCAAAACTTGTTCATGATGTAGGAGGGTTATTATATTACGACGGCGCAAATTTAAACGCAATAATGGGCCATACAAACCCTTATAAAATGGGATTTGATGTTGTACATATAAATCTTCATAAAACTTTTTCCACTCCTCATGGAGGTGGTGGCCCAGGGTCAGGACCTGTCGGTGTTGTTGAAAAACTAAAAGAATTTTTACCAGTGCCATTAGTAAATAAAAACGTTAATAATAAATTTTATCTTGACTATAATATAAAGAATTCAATAGGAAAAATTAAATCATTTTATGGCAACTTTTCCGTACTTGTCAGGGCATATGCATACATTTTAATGATGGGTAAATCACTAAAAAATGTAACTGAAGATGCCGTTTTAAATGCAAATTACATGAAAGAAAAACTTAAACAAGCCTATTTATTGCCCTATGATACAATCTGTATGCATGAATTCGTACTTTCCGGCGATTTACAAAAAGAGAAAGGTGTAAATACTCTTGCCATAGCTAAAAGACTTATGGATAGTAATTTTCACCCACCAACAGTTTATTTTCCACTAATTGTTCATGAAGCAATAATGATAGAACCAACAGAAAGTGAAACGAAAAAAAGGCTTGATGAGTTCATAGAAATAATGCTTAAAATCGCAAAAGAAGTTGAACTTAATCCTGAAGATGTTCTTAAACATCCTTTAACAACTCCGGTTAAAAGAGTAGATGAAACTTTAGCTGCAAGACAACCTGATTTAGCATACAAATATTAGGTATTTAAGCTTTCTAATGCGGCAATCTTCATTAAAGAAGTGTCAGGCACCTTACCAGTCCATATTTCTATTGCCTTTGCGGCCTGGAAAATAAGCATATCTAATCCGGTAATTGTTTTAAGAGCATTTGCTTTTGCTTGCTGTATTAATATAGTATTAACAGGGTTATATACAATATCGTATACGGTAGAGTCTTTGGGCATTGTTTTAAGTATCTTGTCAGTAACGGGTGACAAGTCCATTGCTTTGCCACGCATACCAAGAGGAGTAGTATTTACAAGCATCTTAGAATCTGACAAGTCATTTAGATTTTGAATTTGTTTTAAATTAATTGAAATATCAGGAAAATTGTCTCTTATAATATTCACAGTGTTTGAAGCATTAATAATGTTTCTTACATAAAAATCCATTTCGGTTACATTTGACTGTGCAAGTGCAACAGCACAAGCTCTTGCGGCACCCCCAGCTCCAACAATAGAGACTTTGGAATTTTTAATTAGATTTTTCGTTTCATTATCTATTGCTTTTTGAAAACCATACACATCAGTGTTATAACCAATCATAGATTTATCAGGCAGAATTTTTACAGTATTAGCACAACCTGCAATATTTGCCACTGCATCAACATGAGTAAGGAAGAGAGTAATTGGAACTTTTAGAGGAATTGTTACATTAAACCCTAAAAAATCTCTTGAACGCAAATATTTTATCCTGTCTACTAGTGATTCAGGTTCAGTTTCAAGTATTTGATATTCTGCATCTATATTGAGCGCTTTTAATGCTGAATTTTGTATCACTGCTGAAAGTGAATGGGAAAGAGGATAACCGATTAACCCAAGTTTAATCATTTTTTTCTTCTTCCATTTCTTTTTTATAACCACATTTAGTATCTGAACAAGCATATAGTTTTGCTTTTTTAGTAATTTTTTTAACAAGTATACTACCGCATTCAGGGCATTTTTCGTTTGTAGGTTCATTCCAAGATACAAAGTTACATTTAGGATATTTATCACAGCCGTAGAATAATTTGCCGTATTTAGATTTTTTTACGACTATTTCGCCATCACATCCATCATTCGGGCACTTTACCCCAATTTTTTTTATTAATTTTTTTCTATGTTTGCACTCATCATTAGTACATTGGAGATAAGGCCCGTAAGGCCCTACCTTTTGAACCATGTCACTGTTGCATTTTTCACATTTTTCATCACTGACTTTATCAACAGTTTCAGTAGCATCAGCATTTAATGGCATCATTGTTTTACACTCAGGATATCCTGAACATCCAAGAAATTGGCTACCAAATCTGCTGGTCCTTAATACCATTGCCTTGCCACAATTTGGGCAGACCTTACCTGAGTCTATAACTACTTTTTCCATCTTTTCTTTTGCATTAGTTACAGTTTCAATAAATGGAGTGTAAAACTCTTTTATAGCATCATTCCAAACAGCTTTGTCCTCAGCAATTTCATCTAATTTAGCTTCTAATTGAGCGGTAAATTTGTAATTTACTATATCTGAAAAATAATTTTCCAGTTGTTCCGAAACTGTTTTGCCCAGTAGAGTTGGAGCTAGGGCTTTTTCAATTTTTTCTACATAGCCTTTTTGCTGAATTTTTGAAATTATAGGAGCATATGTACTCGGTCTTCCGATTCCATATTCTTCAAGTGCTTTGACTAAAGAAGCTTCTGTAAATCTTGGAGGTGGTTGCGTAAAGTGCTGTTTAGAATCAATTTTTTCTAATTGTAAAACTTCACCTTCTTTAAAATCAGGGAGCTTTTTATTGTCACAAAGGTTATCATCATCTTCTGAATAAACTTTTAAGAAGCCGTCGAATATAATTTTACTTGAGCCAAATTTAAATAAATAATCATCTGCTGAAATATCAACAGTAGTATTTTTTACGCTGGCATTTTTCATTTGGGATGCAATAAATCTTTCCCAAATTAGCTTGTATAGCTTATATTGTTCACTTGTAAGGTGGTTTTTTAAGCTTTCTGGCGTTTTATCAACATAAGAAGGCCTAATCGCTTCATGTGCATCTTGCACATTTTTTTTATCAGTCTTCACATAATTATTTGGCACAGATGGGTAATAATCCTCGCCGTAATTTCCGGTTATAAAAGTTTTAGCATCATTTGTGGCATCTTCAGAAATTCTTACAGAGTCAGTTCTCATATAAGTAATCAAACCAACCGGTCCATCACCTGTGATATCAATTCCTTCATATAATTTTTGGGCTACTTGCATAGTTTTGGAGACCCCATAACCCAACTTACTGCTGGCTTCACGTTGAAGTGTAGATGTAATAAAAGGAGCTGAAGGTTTTCTCTGAGTGTCCTTTTGTGTGATTTTTAAAACAGAATATTTTAAGTTATTTTTGTTTAAATACTTTACAATTTCGTCTGCTTCGGATTTTGATTTAATTTCAATTTTTTTGTTTTTAAATTTTGAAAGCTCAGCTGTAAATAAAGCCTTATCTTTTAGCAAATCAGCAGAAATTGTCCAGTATTCTTGTGGAGTAAAAGCATCAATTTGAGCTTCTCTTTCGCATACCATTTTTAATGCCACAGACTGTACTCTGCCTGCAGAAAGTCTATTGTTTCGTAATTTTTCCCATAAGACAGGGCTAATTTTATATCCTACAAGTCTATCTAGTATTTGTCTTGCTTGCTGCGCTTTAACTTTTGACATATCAATATTGCGTGAGGATTCAACAGCATGCATAATTGCCTTTGGCGTAATTTCATTAAACTCAATTCGATAGACTTTCTCATCCGGAACATCTAGAACTTGTCTAACATGCCAAGCAATTGCTTCACCTTCTCTATCAGGGTCAGATGCAAGTAGTATTTTATCAGATTTCAAAGCTAAATCATTTAATTTTTTTACTACATGCTGTTTTTCGGGAATAACAATAAAGGAAGGTGTAAAATCATTTGCAACATCGAATCCGAGCACTTTAGGCGGAAAATCTCTTATATGTCCATAACTCGCTTCAATATTATAATTATCACCTAATATTTTTTTAATAGTTTTTGATTTAGCAGGTGACTCAACTATTACCAAAACTTTTTCTAATTTTTTCTTTGCCATAGTTTTTCAATGAACTAATAATGAAATATATTTTTCACCATCAGTTTGCTTTATTAACCCTCGTATCTCTAATCTAGTTAATATTACCATTAAATCTGCAATATTCAAACCAGTTCTTATAATTATATCATCAAAATTTAAAGAATCTCTGGATACTGCTTCTAAAACAAGAGCATCGCTGACAGAAAGTTGAGTATTTGTCCGGGATTCATTACCGGATTGGTTATTTCCTATTTTTTCCCAATTTAATGCTTCTAGAATATCACTTGAATTAGTAACAAGTGACGCCCCTGTTTTTAAAAGTTTATATATCCCCTCTGTATTTGGATTCGTAATTAAACCTGGTATACACATTAACTCTCTACCTTGCTCCAATGCAAGCCCTGCCGTAATTAAAGCACCGCTTTTTAAAGCAGCTTCGGCAACCAAGATTCCTTTAGATAAGCCGCTAACAATTCTGTTTCTGTGCGGAAATCTCCATGATAAAGGCTCAACGGATGGCCAATATTCACTCATTATAACTCCTGAGCTTTGTATAATTTGATCTGACAGTTTTTTGTTTGATGATGGATAAACAAAGTCAAATCCACTAGCAATAACTGCAATTGTTGATAATGAATTATCTATAGCAGCTTTATGCGCCACCGTATCAATACCCGCTGCAAGTCCGGAAACAATGCAAATGTCTGTTGCTTTAAAGTCAGCAATTATATTTGAGAGGATATCTTTTATTGATATGCTTGCTTTTCGAGAACCTACAATACCCAAGGTTCTGTTAAAATTGCAACGATTCAAATCTCCTAAATAAAATATAGTCATGGGAGGATTTTGGATTTCCTTTAATAGTGAGGGATATAGCTTATTATCAAAAGTGATATAGTTAATTTTTCTACTTTTGATTTCATCGAAACACCTATTAGGTGAAACATTATTTCTTTCAAATATAAAGTTATCTAATTGTTTTTTTGTTACATTTTCAATTTTAATTAATTCAGAAATATCAGCATTCCAGGCAGTCTCAATATCACCGAAATGTTCATATAACTTTTGAATAAATGCACTACTAGCTTGTTTTAAGCTGGCAAATGCAAGCCAATACATATCATTATCAAGCATAATAACAAATTAAATATCACAATATATAGAAATAGTCCATATATTAACAAAAATTAAGCAAAAACAGAACCTGTTTGTTTAAGTTCACCGAATTGTGCCTTGTAAAGCGCCAATTCTCTTGACAAAGATGCAGCAACATCACAAGCAAATTTGTATTTATCCCTATACTCATTAGCAATATCAATTGAATTATTAGAAGAATCATTTTTAAAAGATGGATTAATTGGGCGTAATGGAACAGCATTCACTGGCTTAAGAGGCTGAGAATTATTGATTGATTTTGACAAATTTATCATCTCTACGGTCATAATGTTCTCCATATATATGCTAATACCCTAGTTTACTGATATTAGCACAAATAATACTATTTTTCAATATCTAATTTATGGATTAAAGTTTATACCAGCCCTTCTTTTATTGCTTTAACAGCGGCTTGGGTTCTGTCGTCTACAACTAATTTTTGGATTATATTACAAACATGTGCTTTAGCAGTATGTTCACTTATACTTAGTGAGTTTGCTATATCGCTATTAGACTTGCCGTCCACAACTAGTTTTAAAACTTCATATTCTCTTTCTGTTAAGTTAGCATGCTGAGACCGAAATGCAGCTCTGGATGTCTGTTTTTTAGGAATAATTACTCCATTTTTTTGTCTTAATAAAGGTACGATTTTAGGATCAAGCCAAATTGCACCTTGATGGACTGATTTAATTACCATCATTAATAAATCTGTACTTATATCTTTAATTACATACGCATAAACGCCCACAGCGAGGGACTCATTTACTTCATCTTCAGAACAATGTGAAGTTAGAATTATTACTTTTATGTTTGGATTATCCTCCAATATTTTTTTACAAGCGGCAATTCCATTTATATCAGGAAGCCCGATATCCATTAGAATTATATGTGGTTTAACGAGTTTGGCTTTTTCAATTGCTTCTTTGCCTGTTTGTGCTTCTGCGACGACATTAAAATCGCAGCTTTCATCAAACAATGTCTTCATACCTACACGCATTAACTTGTGGTCTTCCACTAACATAATATTTATCGGTTCATTATACATTATCCATCTCCCGTACATAAACAATATAAGCAGTGAAAAAAATGTATTCATTCCCCATTTATCTAATGTATGTGATTGTTATTTTTCTTTTGAAATAAGAAATAGCATATTTCGTGTCGATATATACTTATAATATTATTTCAAAGATATACCTATAAGAAATATACCTATAATATTATTTACACTTTAAAAATAATATATAAATAATTCAAATGTTATTGCGAATAGGTATATATCGATAACATTTCTATAAGTCTACAGTATTTCTTGCAGAAATATATTGATAATATATTTGCTTATATATTTATTATAAAATAATATTTATGAACGAATATACATTTAATAAAACTGATGATAATTCAACCGGACTTTATAACAACGTAGTTAATGATATTTATCATTCGAGTTCAGGTGCAATAAAAGAAAGTTTACAAAAATTTATTTTTCCATCCGGAATTGCTCATGAGCTAAATACAGATAAAAAAATTAATATACTAGATGTTTGCTATGGAATAGGATACAATTCTAAGGCTGCGATTTATTATCTGTCCCGAAAAAATAAAATAAAAGTACATATCGATGCTCTTGAAATAAATAAAGATTTAATATATTTATCTCCACTAATTAATGATTGTATACCATCAAAAGATATAGATTTTTATTTAATGCAGCAAATTGCTGATAACTTTAGCGACTATCAAGATAACTTGATGAATTTAATTTTTAACATATTAGATTCCGACATCATATATTTTAACCCTCGTATAATTCAATTTTTGAAAAATTACTACAATTCCCCCTCCAAATACTCTCTAAACTCTTCCAAAAGCCCTCATTTACATAATATATATTATCATTATATATCAAATAGTATTAAAAAAGACTCCAAATATAGATTTTTAGAGAATATTAATATAGAATACCATACAAAAGATGCCAGGCGTTCTATGTTAGAGCTTGGAAATGCCTATGATTACATATTTTTAGATGCATTTACACCTCTTAAAGATCCAACTCTTTGGACATATGATTTCTTAAAATTAATTAAATCCAGAATGAACCCAAATTCGGTTTTAATTAGTTACTCAAATTCAACACCTTTTAGATCAGCTTTAGTTGAATTAAAATTCTATGTCGGTAAAATTATTAATAATAAAAAATCTTATGGAACTATAGCCTCAACAAATCCTGAAAAAATTCAAAATTTACTTAATGAATATGAAATTGGTCTTACAAAAACCAGAAGCGGCATTTTTTACAAAGACCCCGGTTTAAATCTCTCTAAAAATGAAATAATTATGAATAGAACGACAGAAAAGTCGAATTCTGATATAATTACTGCTAGTAAGTACAAAAAAATATATATGAATGAATAAAATTATAAAAATAATATTTATCAATTTATTTGCGATACTCTTTCTCTTAGTGGCTTCTGAAGCTTTTTTCTATTTTTACAGCGTAAAAGAATATGGTGATTTTGTCTTCACTCGTAACAAAATGAACAATATTAATGATAAAACACAAAATTCAAACTTATCATTAAAATATAATATTTCATACCCAACAGAATTTAATTATGAAGAAGAAAAAATGAGCTTTAGAAAGCCTGTTGGCCTCGAATATAAAAAAAATCCAATTATTATATTTGGATGCTCATTTGCGTATGGTGATGGACTAAGTGAAACTGATACTGTATCTTACAAACTTTCAAAATTAACTAATAGACCTGTTTTTAATAGAGCTAAAAACGGCTGGGGACCTCAGCATATTTTATACCAGCTCAATTTGAGTGAATTCTATAAAGAAATACCGAATGCTGACTACATTATTTACATTATGATTGGAGAACATGAAGAGCGCATGTTCAGATATCAATATCAGCATCCTTTTAATGTCTTATTTTTAAGGTATAAGCTAACTAAGAATGGATTTGAGGTTATAGAGCCATTCTGCAAACCCGCATGGGCTCTATATACAGTAAATGCAATTCAGGAATTATATTTGCAAAATTACATAATGTCTAGTTATCGCCAAAAGTATAATAATTATTACTATATTCAAATGATGAAAGAAATATATCGCTTAGCAAAAGAACACTATCCGAATGTAAAGTTTGCAATTTTAAATTATAGAAATATTCAAAAATGTTTTATAGACGAATATAACATAAAAGATGAGCTTGAAAACATCGGCTACATTGTTATTGACACTAATGACATAATCTCACGCTCAAAACTTGCGCAAAATGAGTTTAAAACAATAGATAATGCCCACCCAAATGGCAAAGCGTGGGATGAATTACTTCCTGGAATAGTAATAAAATTAAATATAAAATAAAAAGGATATATATGTGAAACAATATGATGTAATTATAATAGGCGGTGGAACTTCAGGAGCTGCTGCGGGATACATTGCAGCAAAAATAGGTCTAAAAACTTTAATTATCGAAAAGAATATACACCTTGGTGGGCTTATGACTTCAGGGTTAGTTACTCCTGCAATGAAAACGTCTGATTTGGGTATTAACACTGAATTTTACACTGATTTGATTGAATTCTCGAAAAAATACGGAGCTCAAGTAACTTACTGTGATGGAAATCCCGGTTGGTTTAATCCTGAACTTTTAAAAATTGCTCTTGACGATATGATGCTGTCTGTTAATTGTGATATTATTTACAATGCTAATGTTTCTAATGTTAGTGTCCAAAAAAGCGGCAATTTCAAAGTAAAGCTTGAAACCGATATGTTATCCATATATTACGATGCGGAACATATTGTTGATGCAACCGGTATGGGGAAAATTGCAAAAAAACTAAATTGCGATTTTATTGACAATAAAATTGATGTTCAAGCAGCCACAATTAGATTTTCAATGTCAGGCATTGATTTAGAGACTTTCAGAGATTGGATTACTGAGCTTGATAAAGATAGAAATGTTACAACAAGCTGTAATATCGATAATCAAGTTCACTTGTCAACCGCCTATACTTGGGATATTAATAAAAATTGGGCATTAAGACCTATTTTTGAAAAAGCAGTTAATAATAAAGACCTAAATGAAGAAGATACAGCCTATTTTCAAGTATTTACCATACCCGGAATGCCCGCCTCAATTGTATTTAACTGCCCTAGAATATTAATCAAAAATCAAGAGGAAATGAATAATCCTCAAATATTTTCTAAAATTCTGGCAAAATCCAGACTGCAAATATTTAGGTTTGCTAACTTTTGTAAAAAGTACTTCCAGGGCTTTGAAAAAGCCTACATTTCCAACATAGCAGATATAATCGGAATCAGGGAGCAAGGAAGAGTTGTCGGACAGTATGTTTATACTCCGGATGATATAGTGCGAAAACGACACTTTAAAAATATTGCCTTATCTTCTGATTATCCCATTGACATACATTCATCAACCAAATCAGATGATAGGCTACAATTCACTGACGGCAACTACTATTTGCCAATTGAATCACTTATTTCAAAAAAATATGACAACTTGTTTGTAATAGGTAAGGCAGTTAGTGCAACATTTGAAGCTCAAGCTGCACTTAGAGTCCAGCCATCATGTTTTTCAATGGGTGAAGCGGTTGCTAAGTATATAAAAAATAAGCTTTCTTAGTCAAGATAAAATGAAGTAACAACTTTGTGAGAGTCTTCAGCATGTTGGATAGCTTTGTGTAATGTACTTGAAGTGTGAGACAGAAAGCATATTAGCTGTTGACATTCATCAATAATTTCTCTGTTACAAATTCTACTGGCATCAGCAAGAGTCATCATAGCTCTATCGGGATGCTCTATAATATTTGGGACACCTATTAACTGATCCTGTACGTCAGATGGTTGCTGTCCAATAGTTTGAGGCAATATTACTCTTAATTTTTCAGGATTTGCTTTCATAGCTCCTCTGATAGCAGCTGCATTGGTTCCACTTGACCCTCCGCTGGTGATTATAGTATTACCTTGCATAACTAATGCATATGAAAGAATTTCAATGATTTGTTGGTGTGTAATTGGCAAATTCCTACTACCGATGATTGCTACTTTCTTAGCTGATTGCTGTATTGTTGCAAGTTCCATTGCAAGCTCATCAACTGTATTTGCTTGGTTTGTTTCGACAGAATCCATGTCATCCATCGGTACCATAATTGAGGGTTCATTTTTCTTTTCTTCTGCCATGTTCAAATCCTAATTTTACTTAATTTTGTATTATATCGTTTTTCTAATATAATCTAATAATATCATAAAATTCCAAAATTGAAAGATTAATGACAAACATATTAGAGAATTTAAACGATAAACAACGGGAGGCAGTCACTCAAACACTAGGTACTATGCTAGTTTTAGCCGGAGCCGGCTCTGGAAAAACAAAGGTACTTATTACACGTATTGCTCAATTAATTAACTCTGGAATATCTCCATATGAAATATTGGCTGTAACATTTACAAATAAAGCAGCAAAAGAAATGGTTGAGAGGCTATCGCTTATTATTGGCGAGGATAAAGCAAAAAAAATGTGGATAGGCACATTTCATAGTATTGCAGGTAGAATATTAAGGGCTGATATTGATAAATATGTTGATGAAAACAAAAGAAAACTTGATAAATCATTCGTAATATATGACGAATTAGACTCTATGGCTTTAATCAAAAATGCAATTAAAGCTAATAATCTCGATGATAAAGTTTATCAACCAAGACTTATAAAAACAGTTATTTCTAACGCTAAGAACAAAATGCAAAATGACTATGTATTCTCAACAAGGGCGAGAGATTACAGAAGCGAAAAAATTGCGCTCATTTATACGGAATACCAAAAGCAATTGCAAGTTAATAATGCTCTTGATTTCGATGATATGCTTATGATAGCTGTAAAGTTATTAGAAACATCAGCGGAAGTCAGAGAAAAATATCATAATAGATTTAAACATATTTTAGTTGATGAGTTTCAAGACACCAATATAAGCCAATACCAACTTATAAAATCTATTTATACTAATGGATTGACCGAAAACCAGCTTAGTAACAGGAGCCTGTGCGTAGTAGGGGATGTTGACCAGTCTATATATAGCTGGAGAGGTGCTGATTATAAAATTATCTTAAACTTTCAAGCAGAGTTTAAAAATACAACCTTAATTAAACTCGAGCAAAACTACAGATCTACGGAAACTATATTAAACGCGGCAAATACAATTATAGCGAATAATCAAGAGCGGTTAAGCAAGAATCTTTATTCAAATATAGGTAAAGGCGAATTAATAGATTTAAGAGAGACAAATGACGAAGCAGAAGAAGCGAATTACATAATCTCACAAGTCAAAAAACTCTCAAAAGACTTTCTATTAAATGACATGGCTGTATTATACAGAACCAACTCTCAATCAAGAGCCATAGAAGAAGCATGTATTGCAAATTCAATTCCCTATAGGATTATTGGCGGGCTCAAGTTTTATGATCGAAAAGAAATCAAAGATATATTGGCATATTTAAAGCTTACTTATAACAACAATGATTCTCAAAGCTTAAAAAGAATAATAAATGTTCCTAAAAGAAGTATAGGCAACACTACCCTTGAAAAACTCTACGAAATAAGCTTTAAGCAAGATATTCCCATTTATTATATACTGGAAGAAATCGATAATTATGATGAATTCAATAATTCAACTAAAAGAAAATTATCTGAATTTTACAACTTAATTGAAAAATTAAAACGCAATTCAAGTTCTTTAAATTTACCAGAATTCATAGCATTTGTGCTTGATGAATCCGGTTATTTAAATGAGTTAAAAGAAGAAAATAACATTGAAGCAGAAACTCGTATTGAAAACCTGCAAGAATTCATTAATGTAGCAAGAGAGTTTGAACCTACTGAGAACGACAATAGCTTCGGAGAATTTTTGGCGCAAGTTTCATTAGTAAGTGATATAGATTCATATTCTGAAGACTCTCAAAGCTTAACTTTAATGACGTTACATAGTGCAAAGGGTCTTGAATTCGATGCTGTATTTTTAACTGGACTTGAAGAAGGAATCTTCCCGCACAGCCGCTCGTTCAACACAAACTCAGAAATGGAAGAAGAAAGAAGGCTTATGTATGTTGGGGTCACAAGAGCCAAGAAAAAACTTTTTATAAGCCACGCAAAAAGGCGCATGATGTGGGGCGAATATAGATATTACAATCCGAGCAGATTTTTATCTGAGATTCCTGCTGAAATTCTTATTAAAGAAAGCGCATCTGAATACAGTAGTAACACAACGAAAACTTTTAAAAATGCTGTAAACACTCTAAAGTCACAGCCAAAATCATACGAAGGGAAAGTCCTGCCGACAAGTAGTTTTGGGAAAGGCTTTGTAGCTCCATCTAAAAAAGCATTTGTGTCAAAAAAAACTGAGTCTATTCAAAATAAAGAAGTGAAAAAACTCTCTGATGAAGAAAAAATACAAATTATATTAAATAATAATCCAATCAAAAAAATGATTGAAGAGAAAAAAAATAAAGATTATTCTATAAAGCCTTCTCAATTTGATAAAAGCATCATCAATTATAATAAAGGTGATAGAGTTTTTCATTTAAAGTTCGGGCTCGGATGTATCCAAGATATACAAAATATCTCAGGAACAAAAATGCTAGTTATTGATTTTGGGAAACAAGGGCAAAAAGCTATAGATGCTGAGTTTGCTGATTTAAAAAAATTCTAAAACAGGCTATGTTTTTGAAAGTTCATAAAAAATTATACTTGCTGCTGTAGCTAAATTTAAGGATTCAACATTTTTTGAAATATCAAGAACAAAATTGTAATCACAAAAATCCACGGTAGATTTTGCCAGACCATTAGCTTCTGAACCCAAAATTATAATTTTGTTTTTTAATTTTTTAAGAGAAGAAAGCTCAATTTCACTTTTTTTTGATAAGTCAGTTGATATAAAAATATGATTTGGAAATAATTTTTTGACTTCACTTATAGCAGAGAAATTTAAAATAGCAATTTTAAAATAATTGCCGGCAGCTGAACGTATAACTTTAGGGTTGTATTTGTCTACACAATCACCGGTTAGAATAAGAGCTTTAATGTTAAAGGCGGCCGCACTCCTTATTATTGCTCCTAGATTTCCGGGATCTTTTATAGCTTCTAAAACAGCAATTGTATCTAAATATTTTATAGACTCTAGTTCGGGTTCAAATTTCTTAGCTATTGTGATAATTTCTGCTGAAGAATCAGTTGAACTAAGTTTTTTTAGTATTGGTTCAGTAACCTTTGTTATTTTATTATCTTCGATTTTTTCAATAATTTTTTGAGGATTCAAAGTAAAAACTTGTACAATTTCAATATTTTGCTCAAGCATATCTTCTAGAGGTTTTATACCTTCAACTATAAAATTTTGTAAGTTAGATTTATTTTTTTTTGAAATTAACTTTGATATTTGCTTAATATCAGGGTTATTTACGCTGGTTAGTTCCTTCATGATTGTTCCTGCCATTTCTCAAAATACCCTGTTTCTTTTCTAGTGAGCATCTTAAAATCAACTAATTTTTCTTCAAACGGAAACTTTGAAAAAGAAGTTAATTTTACTTTGTCATTAATAATATCTGAATATATTGTATTTTCAAGTCTTACGCCACCATAATTTTTTTTGTAAATTCCTGGCTCAATAGTAAATACAGCATTTTTATATACAGGAGTTTTGGAGACACTTGAAGGTGAAACAAAAGGAGGAGATTCATGAACACTTAACCCTACTCCGTGACCTGTGCTATGAGAGAATTCAAAACCATTTATTTTAAATCTGTTTATCATACTTCTTGCTTTTTTATCAATGTCAAACCAGGTCGACTCTTTTGTATAGGAAGAATGATATGCAGCAAAAAATGCCTTTAATACCGTAGTATATACTTGCTTTTGCTTAATCGTAGGTTTACCTTTAATAAATGTTCTTGTTATATCAGTAGCGTATCCACCGTTATAGTAAGCGCCACAGTCTACTAACAACAAAGAGCCATCCTCTAAATAAACATCGTTTGACGAATGTGAATAATGAATTATTGATGAATTTTTTCCAGCAGCTACTATTGGCTTAAAACTTAAAGCTATTGCTTCATTTTGGTAAAAAGATTGCTCTAATTGATTATAAAAATCAAGTTCTGAATATATTTTATTAGAATCAATCATATCTTTTATTATCGTTAATGCATCATCAGTTTTTGTGAATGCGTATTTTAAATGATTTATTTCAGTATCAAATTTGACTGTTTTTAAATTTGAAAAATCTGATTCAAAAATATTATTGGATGAATTTATTGCATTATAATCATTCGCATTTATAGATTTTTTATTTATAAAAATATTAGAATTTTGGATTTCACCTAACTCATTACTAAAGGAGCCAAGCGGCATTTGCCGGTATTTTTTACCGATATTAGGCAAGTCTAAATCGCAAAATATAACTGCATTTTTTTTAGATAAAATAGCTTTTGCACAAAATGAAGAAGAATACGGAATATAAAAAGACCTTAAATTAGTCAAATAAGCAATATCTTCAATTGTTGTAAGAATAGTATACTCATTATCTTTCAAATTGCAACAAAAATTATGATGTTTGTTGTCGGCATTTTTTGCTGAAATCGAATCAGGTACAGAAATTATTTCAATAGATTTAGACTCATATGTGCTTTTAGAGGACTGAATAATATTTTTCATATCAATAAGTTCAACTTTTGATTTTTTAGCACATAAATGTGACTCTAATGACTTTAAGAATTGCTGCGATATGGTAGATGCATTAATTAAAACAACTGAATTTTTCTTAATTTTTGAGATAAGTGTTTTAATATATGGTTCTGTCATTTTTAACTTAACTACAGTAACATTTTTTTTATCAACCTCAATGTCTGCCTGTTCGTGATATCTGCCATCGACAAAAAGGTATAACTTATCCAAAGTTAATAGAGCATCTCCTGTAGAGCCGGAAAAACCGGTAACTTTATAGCGTAGATTCTTACTCAGCTCATTATATTCAATCAAAAATTCATTAGTTGAATTTATTAGAATTGCATAAGCTCCATTTTTTTTTAAAAGGCCTCTAAGTTTTTTGACTATTTCCTTCATTAATCTTTTTTGTCAGTTAATTTTATTAAATGATAGCCAAAATCTGTTTTAATAGGCATAGAAATTTCATCTACTTCCATTGAAAATGCTGCATCTTCAAATTCCTTGACCATTTCCCCTCTGCAAAAATAGCCCAAATCACCACCATTTGCGCCAGAAGGGCAAATGGAAACTTCAGCCGCAACATCAGCAAATGCCTTACCTGACATTATTTCTTCTCTTAATTTATTTGCTTCTTCTTCAGTAGCCACAAGTAAATGGCTTGCTTTAACATATGTACTCATATTATCTCCTATTTTTTAGACTATTTTAGTATATCATATTTTTTTTAAGTATAATAAAGCAATGAAGAAACTTTATATAGAAACATTAGGCTGTCAAATGAATAAATCAGATAGTGAAAGGATCTCTGGAATTCTCTCACATTTTGGTTATATTGAGACAAATGAGGCAAAAGATGCTGATTTACTAATTATTAACACTTGCAGCATAAGACAACTTTCTGAGGACAAAGCATATAGCAGGATAGGTCTATGGGGCAAATGGAAAAAAATAAAACCCGACTTAAAAATTGGATTTTGCGGATGTGTCGCCCAACAGGAAAGAGAAAATATCAAAAAGCGTGCCCCTTATGTTGACCTAATTTTGGGGACATCTAATATATATCAACTACCGGAACTAATTACCAGAGTTAACAATAATGAAAAAGTTATAGCAGTTACACAGGATTCAACAGTAACTGAAACTAAAGATGCAGGCATAAACAGGGCAAGCGGAGTAAATGCCTGGATACCTATTATAGAGGGCTGCAATAACTTTTGCACTTATTGCATAGTTCCATTCACCCGAGGCAGAGAAAGAAGCAGAAAGCCGGAGGACATATTTAAAGAAGTAAAAAATGCAGTTAATTCAGGATATAAAGAAATTACCCTACTCGGTCAAAATGTAGACAGTTATGGAAAAGATTTCAATGACAGTAAAACCACATTAGCAAATCTTTTAAGACTTCTGAATACTATTGAAGATAAATTTCGCATAAGATTTGTAACTTCATATCCGACTGATATTACTGATGATTTGATTGATGCAGTTTCAGAATGTGATAAAGTATGCGAATATTTTCATATCCCTATGCAATCAGGTAATAGTGAAATTCTGAAAATTATGAATAGAAAATATGACAGAGAGCAATATAAATCTATCGTCAATAAAATTAGAGAGCGCTTTGAAAATGTTGCGATTACCAGTGACTTTATTGCGGGATTTCCCGGAGAAACAGAAGAACAATTCAATGATACTTTAACAATAATCGATGAATTGGGGATTGATTATTCCAATACAGCAGCATATTCACCAAGAGAAAAAACAAAAGCGGCTAAAATGAAAGATTTGTTTATATCAGAAGAAGTCAAAAAAGAGCGCTTGAAATTATTAAATGATAAAAACAAAGAGGCCTGCCTAAAATCAAATAAGAAATTTCTCGGTAAAATAGTTGAAGTTCTTATTGAAGACAAAACAGAGAAAAATAATCAAATAATATTTACCGGCAGAGCCAGAAATAATAAACTAGTCCATTTTGCATCAAATACAGCTAAAATCGGAGATTTTACAAACGTAAAAATTGATAAAGCCCAAACCTGGTGCTTATATGGAAAAGAACAATAAAAAACAGGCTGATATAAAGCTTGCCTGTTTTTATTTTAAGTATATTAGAGTTATTTATTAGCGTCTAACATTTGTTTGATACCGTCTACGGAGCTTAAAATACCTGTTGCTTCATATGGCATATAAACAACCTTATTGTCTTTGCCTTCAACCATATGTTTTAAAGTATCAAGATATCTCACAGCAATAAGGTACTTATCAGGTTGCCCTGTGCCGGCTATTGCTTCTATTATCCTTTGTATTGCTTCTTTTTCAGCATTTGCTTCTACAATTCGGGCTTCAGCTTTACCTTCCGCTCTTAATATTGCAGCACGTTTATCACCTTCTGCTTGATTAATTTCTGATTCTCTTTGCCCTTCAGCTTTTAAAATCGCAGATCTTTTAAGACCTTCAGCTTCTAAAATTGCAGCTCTTCTATCTCTTTCCGCCTTCATTTGCTTTTCCATAGCAGCTTGTATATCAGCAGGAGGAATAATGTCTTGGAGCTCAACACGATTAACCTTAACCCCCCATTTATTTGAAGCTTCGTCAAGTATCGCACGCAATTTTGCATTTATTGTATCTCTTGAAACTAAAGTTTCGTCTAAATCTAGCTCACCTATGATATTTCTTAATGTCGTTTGTGTAAGCTTTTCAATTGCTTCAGGAAGATTTTGGATTTCATAAACAGCACTTTTGGGATTTACTATTTGAAAATATATCAAAGCGTTAATGCCTATTGAAACATTGTCTTTTGTAATAACGTTTTGACGGGGAAAATCGTATACGGATTCTCTTAAATCAATTCTGTATTTTTCAGCATAATAGCTGTAGGTTCTACCATCGGGTGCTTTTGCAACTTGCTTCCAAAATGTACCTCTCGGATTTTCAATAATCGGTATAATAAAATGTATACCTGAATCAAGAACTTTTTCAAATTTACCGAGTCTTTCTATTATCATGACCTCGGCTTGCTTTACAATTTTAAAGCCTTTTACAACAAATACTATAACTAGAACTAATAGTACAAGAGAAATTATATCCATATTTACTCCTTTATACTTTCTACGTACATTATTAAACTTTCATTTTTCACTATTTTTACAAAACTACCTTGAGGAATAAAATCATCATTTACACTTCTGGCATCCCATTCTTCACCGTATAAAGCAATGCGTCCTGAAGTTGCGGTAACATCATGGACTACTTTTGCCTGATGTCCAAAATACTTATCTTCGATGCCCGTTTTTTTTCCGTTATTTTTAATCTTTTGCAGCATAAATGGTCTTAAAAACGAAATACAAAGTATTGCTAATATACTAAATACTATTGTTTGAGCGAGAAATGAGTAACCAAGATATGCAAAAATAGCAGAAAAAAACGCTGCAATTGCTAAATTTATAAAAAATAATGCCGGTGTAAACATTTCTAGTAATAGAAGGATTAAACCTATCGAACACCAAATCTGCCAAATTTCCATATTTATGCCTCCTTGAGTAGTATATAGTCAATAAGTTCATTAGTCAATTGATAAAGACTGTATTATCGATTATATTAAATTTTGGTATTTTATGATAACTTTTAGATATGAGAATGATTAAAAAATTAGTTATTTTAATTCTTTTTATAATAGTAATAATGGCGGCTTGTTTTAGAATTGACCGTCCTGAAAACGGGATTGGGAAAAAAGATGAGTCATTCCAAACATTAAAAGTTTCATCAAAGTATAAAGAACCAGAGAATGTGACAATTAACGGAGTTGACTATTTGCAGTCAAATTCTCCGATTGGCACTTTTGGTGGGAATATTGTTACTTCAATAATCGGAGAAGGTCCTAAAACATTTAACCCATGGGTTTCAAAAGATGCTACCTCATCTCAAATAGCAGATATGATGTTTGACTCGCTTGTAACTACTGATGCTGTTAGTGGACAGGTTATCCCTAAAATGGCTAAAAAAATAAAAGTTTCCTCTGATAATATGACTTATATTATAACATTGAGAAAAGGTTTAAAATGGTCTGACGGAAAAGATATAACTGCTGAGGATGTTGTATTTACTTGGAATGATATAATTCTTGGTGGCTTTGGGAATACCAGTACCAGAGATTCTATTTTAGTAGACGGTCAAGAACCTACTATTTCAAAAATTGACAATTACACAATCAAATTTACAACTCCAAAGCCTTTTGCTCCTTTTTTAAGGCTGCTTGCGACTCCAATTGCACCTGAACATATTTTAAAACCTGTGTTAAAAAAAGGTAAAAGATATTTTGATTCTTACTGGAGTTCTAATACAAAGCCGACAGAATTTGTCACAAGCGGCGCTTTTAAATTACATGAATATGTACCCGCTCAAAGAGTTGTTATGAAAAGAAATCCTAATTATTACGTAATAAACAGTAAAAAACAAAAGCTTCCTTACATAGAGAAATATATATTCTTGATTGTCGGGGATTTAAATAATGAAATCCTAAAATTTGAAGCTAAAGAGCTTGATGTAATTGGAATAAGAGGAAAGGATGCATCAAGATTTAAAGAACTTGAAAAAAAATCTGATTATACTGTATATAACCTAGGTCCGGACACAGGCACTATGTTTATTACTTTCAATTTAAATAAAAGGAAAAATCAGTCAGGCAAATATTATGTGCCCAAATACAAACAGGCCTGGTTTAACGATATTAATTTTAGAACTGCAGTAGATTATGCAATCGACAGGGAAAGCCTTGTAGCAAATATAGCAAATGGTGTTGGGCAGCCATTGTTTACAGCAGAAGCGCTTTCATCAATTTTTATAAATGAAAAACTAAAAAAAGGCCACATAAGAGATATTAAATATGCAAAAGAATTGCTTAAAAAATCCGGTTTTTCTTGGGATAAAAATGGCATTTTGCATGATAAAACAGGGAAAGAAGTCGAAATTGATTTATTAACAAATGCTGGAAATACCGAAAGAGAAGCAATAGGCGTTATGCTTAAGCAAGATTTGCAAGATATAGGTATAAAAATTAATTTTAAGCCTGTAGAATTTAATTCACTTGTAAATAAAATTACTAATTCTCTTGACTGGGATTGCGTAATCATTGGATTTACAGGGTCAGCTTTGGAGCCGCATAGTGGAAAAAATGTTTGGTATTCATATGGTCCCTTGCACTTATTCAATAAGAGACTTTCTGATGAAAAAATACAGGATATTGAGCCATGGGAAATCCAGTTAGACAATATTTTTAATCAGGCAGCACTGAAACTAAATTTTAAAGAACGCAAAAAACTATATGATCAATATCAACAAATTGTATATGACTATAAACCTATAATTTATTTATATTCTCCACTTAGGATTGTCGCTTTAAGAAATAAATTTGGAAATATTTACCCAAGTCAACTTGAAGGATTACTGCATAATCCCGAAGAAATATATATAAAAAAAGATAATAATAAATTATAGCAATCTAATTAAAGAAATTATTTCTTTTATTTCATCTGAAATATCAGTTTTATATTTTGTTGTTTCAGCCACGATTTTAGCAAATTCTGCTTTCTGATATTCCCCCAGGCTGTGTTTTTTATATATCTCTTCTAAAATTTTACAAGCAGGTATATTAATTTTAAATTCTGATAACTTAATCGAAGAAATATCATAATAGCTTGAATTTAAAGCTCTTTTTAGTAATTTTTTAGGTAGAATATCTTCAAATTCACCGTTTTTTATAATATAAATTTTGTCCTTCGGGCGAAGTAAAGATTTAGCATTCGAATAAACTTGTTGGGCATCTTTATCTAATAAAATAAAAATTGGAATTTTTAAGCTCTTATTATATTGAAGATAAGACTTTATAATCTTGCTTTTACCCCCTGTAGCAAGTACATAAACACCTTCTTTGTTAAAGTCAAAACCTGACAATTTGGAGAAAATCGGAAGTAAAATTTCTTCCGTAATTCCTTCGACTAAAATTAATTTTGAAATAGGAAATTTAGCTTTAAATTTTCTTCGAAATTTAGAAATATCTTTAGCACCTGCATTTTTTAGCAATAAATGCTTATACAATAAAAGATTATCCGGGTGTTGCTGATTTGGATTTAAAGAATTAAAAAATTGGTCGAAATTTAACTTTGGATTCATTAATTTTTGAGATTGAGAATCTATTTTAAATATATTTGCTTCAAAGTTACAAAATAGTGAATATAAAAAATCAGATTTAATTTTAGGATATAATTTGTCAATTGAATCATTTAAAATTAAAGCTGCGTATTCTGATATATAAGATAAATCAAGCATTGCAATTTGTTTTTTGGAGAGCTTTGGACTTATAGAATATTTATACAAAATTTCTTCGAAAACCCTGTAATATCTCTCCTCAGGATGTTTAAAACGAGTTAACCGATCGATTGATACATATATATCATCTTGGTTCATTAATTTATACTCAAACTCTCTAAAAATAAAAGGCTGCAAAATTATTCCTCATATAAAAAGGCATGCAAAGCTGCATGCCAAATTAATCCAAAGCAAACTAAACATTCAATAAATCAGATTCGTGTTTATACTCTGTTTGTTCTATTAATGTACGAATTACAGCTATCATAGCAATAACTGAGTCTAATTTATTAACACAAGAGCCTATACCAATTGCGCTTGCACCAGCAGCGAATGCCATAGGTGCTGTTGTCGTAGTAATTCCACTTGCACACATAATCGGTATTGATGTATTTCTTGTTAATTCAATAGTGTTAGAAATAGAGACTTGAGCAGTCTCTAAAAGACCTCTGGCACCCGCTGATTGAGCAGTAACAGTTGCCGCACCTTCTGTCTGAATTAAATCAATACCTAAGGCCTCAAGTTCATTAGCAAGTGCTATTTGCTCAGAGACTTCAATGTGCCCAGGTACAGTAACAGAGATAAAGATTTCTCTTCCATTCAAGAGCGAAAGAGTTTCATTAACTATATTTAAAACTCGTTCTGCGGAAATTTTTGTACCTTTTCTATATAAAACATCATAATTACCGATTTCTATTGCATCAGCACCGTATTCAACAGCTTCAGAAAGTTCTTCTGGAACTATTGAAGATACGAAAATCGGCAAATCTGTGATTTGAGATACTAAATCAAAAATTCCTTTACCGTATGATATATCAACCGCACTAGCCTTTGCCTGATCTGCAGCACTCACAACTTTTTTAATATTTTCCAGATTAAAGTTGTCTATACCTGCAATTACCTTTATAGCCTTTTTTTCTTTTAAATGCGATTTAAATGTGTCTATTCTTTTCATTTTACTCTCCCGAATAACTAATAATAAAATTACAAACTTGATTATATCATAACCTTATTAAATATACTAAAAAAAGTCCGGTCTATTCACCGGACTTTTATTTTTTGTTTATTATTTTCCATCAACTATAGGGGTCTGCGTATATCTGTGATCAACATCCGCTTTTTTATCATTTGCATTAAGTGATGCCTTCCAAAGATTGCCTATCAATATGGCGACACCAACAATTATGCCCAATGTCTTAGCAGGTAAGTAGCGTACTTTTTTAGCTACAGCTTCTGCACCTTCTTTTACAGCTTTTCCTGCGACTTTTGCAGTTGTTTGAACAGCTTCTCTAACTGTTTCATTTTTGGCTGCATCTGCAATAACTTCAGCGCCTTTTTTGGCTGCATTTTTTAATTGTCTATCAAATCTAAATTTCTTGACCGCATTAATTAATTTTAAAGCTCCAAATGTTAAACCACCAAAAAATCCACCTTCTAAAATTCCTTTAGCAGCACCTTTTCCGTACTCACCTATTGAAACAAAGAATTTTTTGACAGTTCTTATAACATCTTTGGTTGATTGAATTATTCCTTTTTTAGGTTTTTTACTCTTATCAACAGATTGAGCAGCAACTTCTTGTGGGATTGATTTTTCTACAGTATCAGAAACTGCAACAGTAGTTGCTGGAACATCTTTAACTGGTTGAGGCTCAGGAGAATTTAAAGTGCCAATATTGTCCATTAAAGAACCTTTAAATGCAGGCAAGTAAGATTGAACTTTTTGTATCATATTAAACTCCTATACCATTACTGTAACTATATATAAACAAGTAAATATATTTTTTTGCCTATTTTTACTGCAATTGTAATAATTCTTTAAATTAATTTTCTCATATCATGTACAGCCTTTGCAAGACCTACAAAGACAGATTTTGAAACAATACTGTGGCCGATATTAAGCTCAACCAAATCATTGATTTCTTTCATTCTATGGACATTTTCGTAGTTAAGACCGTGCCCTGCATTTACTTTTAGACCAAGGGATCGAGCATATTCTGCTGCAGATTTAAGTTTTTCAAATTCAAGTTGTTCATTGCTAGTTGCAAAAGAATTAGAATATGCACCCGTATGGAGTTCTATAAATTGTGCTCCTGTTTTATATGCAGCTTGAACCTGACTCTTGTCGGGATCAATAAACAAACTTACTAAAATACCATTTTTAACCAATGGTTTTAAAAAATCTGTGATTTTATAAAGCTGGGATTTAACATCAAGTCCGCCTTCCGTTGTAAGTTCTTGTCTTTTTTCAGGCACAATACAACAAGAGTGAGGAAGAATATCAAGAGCTATTCTTTGCATTTCTGCTGTTACAGCCATTTCAAGGTTTAAGTTAATTTCCAACAGTTTTTTAAGGGTATAAACATCATCATCTTTAATGTGTCTTCTATCCTCTCTCAAGTGAACTGTAATACCATTAGCGCCTGCCTTTTGACAAACTTTGGCTGCCTCAATTAAATCAGGCTCTTTACCACCTCGAGCATTTCTTAACGTTGCTATATGGTCAATATTGACTCCCAGTAACATTTTAAACCTCAAATTATCTTTCTTATCTAATTATATTACAAATGAATTTAAAATAGGTATTTACATGATTTTTTTTGTTGCTATAATGTTGATACAAAGTCCAAACATTCCTCGGTAGCTCAATGGCAGAGCATTCGGCTGTTAACCGAAGGGTTGTAGGTTCGAGTCCCACCCGAGGAGCCATTTAAAAAAAAGACCTTAAAATAAGGTCTTTTTTTATTAGTTTAATACTCTTATGGTTTGAATTGAGCACAAAATCGACGTATGAATGCAATTAATTCAAGTTTTTCATTTTTCTCTTTTAAACCTTTGAGCTTTGATTCAAGTTGTTTGTAATTATTAGAATCCCAAACTGCATGCTCATCTTGGCTAGCATCTTTTTGATAAGCAAGATTCATTAAATTATCTTTACCATCAGAGTCTGTATAAAGATCCATGTATACGCCATCTCTAGATGATGTGTGAGCCGGGCTGATTTTTACATAAATATCTTCAGGCAGTTGAGAAATATGATTTAACATATTTTTTACAGATTTGAAAGAATTTGCATCTGACCAGTCTTCAAGACTTTTTACAGAATCTTCTTTTGAATGTTCGTTATTATTTATAAAGTGTAAAACTCCAAAGCTTACATTTGAGCTGGATATAGGAGACATATTCATTATAACCTCTTTCTAATTTGTTATTAATGTATCCAAAATTTTTAAAATTCGTAAAAAAATTTTTTTGCTATTTTAGCAAATTATGTTAAATATTTTTAATTGTTTAATAAAAGTTTTAGTAGTTTAGTCTCAAATAAGTTAAATATTTACTATTAATAACTAATTTACTTTCTAAATCTCTTAGTTTGTTATATCAGTAAATTTTGTTTGTATTTATATTTTTGAGTACTATAATAAAAATATGGGCTTGTAGCGCAGTTGGTAGCGCAGATGACTCTTAATCATTTGGTCGTGGGTTCGAATCCCACCAAGCCCATTTGCTAAACGTTATATTTCTGATATTATAAACATTACGGGCGGTTGGCGCAGTTGGTAGCGCACTTGATCGACATTCAAGGGGTCGCTGGTTCGAGTCCAGTACTGCCCACCATTATAAATAAAGACTTTCTACTTATAGAGAGTCTTTATTTTTTGCTAAGTGTGCCAAAAGCGTGCCAATATATTACTAAATAATAACTTTTTTAGTTAATTTTTGACTTTTGATATAATAGATTTAGTCAATTTCGTAACTTAAAGTGATTTGCATGCAAAATTTAAAACTAGATGAAAAGACTAAACTAGAATTAAAATTTGACCCAAAAACAATTAAACACCTTGGGGTACAAATGTATCAGACACTACCGCCAGTTCTCGCGGAACTTATATCAAATTCATATGATGCTAATGCTAGTTGGGTAAAAATAAAATTTACTGATATTGATGGACGCAAACAAATAGTTGTTGTTGATAATGGTGACGGAATGTCTTTTTCTGAAATTAGAGATAATTTTCTAGTTATAGGCAAAAACCGTAGAGAAGATGAATTAAAAGAAAGCCGTAATAAGAGAAAAGTTACTGGACGTAAAGGATTAGGGAAGCTAGCCGTATTTGGCATAGCTAATTTGATGCAGGTTCAAACTATAAAAGAAGGTTTGCTTAATGCCTTTAATATGGATTTGGATGTCATTCTCAACGCAGGTACTGGAACTTATCAACCAGAAATTATTAATGAAGATATTCCAACAGACAAACATTCAGGGACTTTAATAACTTTAAGAGACATAAAAAGAAGGACTCCTTTTAATCTTACCGACCTCAGAGAAAGCATTTCAAAAAGATTTGCTTTTACAGACGAATTTACTATTTATTTGGAAGAAGAAGGAAAAGAACCTTTGTCTATAAACAGCGATACTAAATGGGAATATATGGCTCCCCTTGAAGAATGGCAATTCCCTGAAGATGATAATGACGAATTTGCAATCAAACATAATATAACAGGTAAAATCATAACTACTAAAAATCAACTCAAAGAAGATGAAAGGGGTGTTTCACTCTTTGCCAGAGGCAAATTAGTGAACCCACATGAATTTTATGACATAAAAATAGCAACATCATATGCTTACAATTACATAACGGGTGTATTCTATATTGATTATATTGACGATTTTGAAGAAGATTACATTTCTACTAACAGAGATGGGCTAACTTGGGCACACGATGAATTGCAGGAGTTAAGAACTTGGCTAAGAACAAAGCTTAAACTTGCCGAACGTAGATGGAGAGAATCAAGAATTAAAGATAAGGAAGAAACTATACAAGAAATTACGGGTGTTAATTTAGCAGAATGGACTAACACAATGCCAGAAAAATACAAAATTAGCATCAAAAAAATCGTAGAAAATATTGTAGAAAGCGAAGAAATTGATAAAGAAATAACCAATAAAATAGTAAATGAAATAAATAAGGTAGTACCAATCTATCCTATGTTCCATTGGAGAGAGTTACATAGCGAAATACAAAATGCCTCAGAAGAATATTACAAAAGACAAGACTACTATAATGCATTTTCTGAAGCAATGAAAAGATATAAAAATGCAGTTAAAACAAAATCAAAGGTGACAGCAAACAACGATATGCCAATAATGAGCTCATCTTTTGGTGCTGATAATAAGCCCTTAAGCGTAACTGCAAAATACAAGTATAGACCTAATGGTGAAGAATTTGCCTCAGAGACCTTGGACAATATAGAAGAAGGTCAAAAGTTTTTATCAATGGGTGTAGTTGCGGGTGGTAGAAATGTTCTAAATCACGAAGTACATAAAGATTTAAGAGCTACAGACTTGTTTTCTGAAAAAGATTGTTTGGACTTACTTAGCTTACTTTCTCATCTTTTTGAAAGACTTGATGACGCTTAATCAAATTAAATACCATACATTATTTTAATACAAATAAACCATCTAAAGCTTTTAAGCCTTGTTCTGCAAATGCAACGGCAGAACCAAAGACATTATTAAATGAGTTCATATTTTTCATATTTTTACAGCACGCTCTGAAGATGCTCATAGATGGAAGGTTATCGGAGCAAAAAGTACAGGCATCAAAGAAAATACAATATTCTTCGATAAAAGCTTTGCGACTTAAAAATGCTATTAATCTGGCAGCTTCGAGCGATACTTAACAAATTTTTAAAACTATAAAAAGCCAACCAAGCATTAACAAAATATTTGATTGATTTACCATAAAAGGGTTATATTAATATCATATATTAACTAATAGAGAGTGAGTGCAAAATTATAACTAAATCAATCTTATTGATAAATCCACCTTGGTATAAAGAGAATGATAATATTTGGTCTGCAATTTCAAGTATAATTCCGCCCTTAGGGCTTGCTTCGATTGCATCTTATCTGGAACTGGAAGGTCACAACGTTAAAATTTTGGATATGCATGCTCTAAAGTTAAGTGCAAACAAATTAAATGACTACGACTTTTCACAATATGACTTTATAGCCATTTCTGCAACTACTCCTCTTATAAAAAATGTATATAAAATAGCATCATTAATTAAACAGCTAACTTTAGAAAACACTAAAATAATACTTGGTGGAGTTCATCCATCCATTCTTCCTGATGAAGCATTGGGTAATAGTTACATTGATTTTGTTGTTAGAGGAGAAGGTGAAGAAACATTCAAAGAGCTTTTAGATGAAGTGCCTATTCCAAAAATTGCGGGATTATCTTATAAAGATAAATCATCCATTATTCACAATCCTAACAGGCCTTTAATAGAAAATATAGATAAAATTCCTATTCCTGCTTACCACTTATTACCTATGGAAAAGTATAAACCTGCAATAGGAGCTTACAAACAATTGCCCGGCTCTGGCATTGTTACTTCAAGAGGATGCCCGGGTGCTTGTACTTTTTGCTTCAATTTATTTGGTAAAACCTTGAGGCTTCACTCTGCACAAAGAGTTCTCGATGAAATTTTTCTCTTAAATAAAAAATATGGAATAAAAGAAATCTCGTTTTATGATGATACATTTACCGCAAGCAAGCAAAGAGTTATAGAAATATGTAATGGTCTTATTAAAAATAAATTGGAAATTTCCTGGAGTTGCTTTGCTAGAGTTGATTTTATTGATAAAGATTTGCTTGTTCTTATGAAAAAAGCAGGCTGCCATCAAATAATGTATGGCATTGAATCGGCAAGTAATGAGATACTTAAAAATATAAATAAAAAAATTGATTTGGTAAAAGTAAAAAATGCAATTTCCTGGACTAAAGAATCTAAAATTGAAGTCAGGGCTGCATTTATGTTGGGTAACCCTGGTGAAACCATAACTACAATCAATGACACTCTTAGATTTGCCATTAATATTAATCCTGATCTTGCTGTATTCAACATCACTACACCATATCCGGGAACAAAATTGTTTGAATGGGCAAAAGAAAAGAATTATTTGAAGACACTTGATTGGGATGACTATGATTTAGCTCACCCGGTCTTTGAACTGCCCACTATATCTTCAACTGAGTTAAAAACTATGTACAATAAAGTTTATAAAAAATTTTATTTAAGACCGAGTTTCATTCTCAAATATTTATTCAAAATAAAGTCTTTTTATATGCTTAAAAATGCAATTTTAGTTGCATTAACAATTTTTAAAATTGATAAAAATAATAAAAAATCCAATATTAAATAATAATATTATTTAACATACAAAGTGCCTCTTTCAAAGTTAAAAGAAGCACTTATTATTAAATTATTATTTATAAGCTACTTTATCACCAAGAGCCCAAACACTTTTTAAAAGTTCTCTGGCAGTTGTAATCTGCCCATATGACATTTCATAATGTTCGTTATTAATCATATCTTGGAATGCATCTCCGCCTGCGAAATCAAACGCTTCTCTGAATGATTTACCTGCTTTTAAGCTTTTTTCGGTATTTTCTGCTAATTTTTCCGCATATTTTGTGGTGGCATTATCATACGTCGAGTTGGCAGCTACCAATACAGTTTCTCTGTAATCAGCCAATTTGTCAGGTTTTACCTGAAAAGAAGGTGTTTTAATTCTTCTCTCGGCATCTTTTGCAATATCATTAGCTTTAGAGAAAACACCAGGCATTCCATTAAAAAACTGTTCCGATCTCACTCTCATTTCTATAGGAATATGAGCATTGTCAACAGGGATATTATGAGCTTGTCTATATGATTTAGAAGCTAAATTTCCGACTGCATCATCAATTTTTGCAACTACGTCGACAACGAATCTGGGCACACTTGAGACAAAAGCGGCGATTGGATTGGACTCTGGCGAAATAATTTTCTTTAGAATCATTTCACCGTTGATACCATCTGTTTCCATTCTTTTACTAAGGTCTACTATATCTTGAAAATATTTAGCATCAAAGCAGCTTGGGCGCATTTTTAAAACAGAACCAAATGCTACCTTGCTGTTATAATTACTTCCTGTTGAATTAATTGAGTTAATCATATATTTCCCTTTATAATTTTTCGTACACTTTGTAAATATATCTAATAATTCAAAATTGACAACATTTATTAGAAAATTAAGAAAAGTTAAGATTGTAAAATACCAAAAATGGCTAATAAATGCTTTGGACAAAGTAATTATTCATTACAGAAGCAAAAAAAAATAGAGGTATAAAAAAATTTTGCTGGATACAGTCCCCGAATTTAAAAAAAAAATTTCATTATATAAGTCATTTGGATTTAGTCAGATTTCTTCTTATTATAACAATCCGGTTATGAACCCTATCTGTATGGAATTAAAGATTTAGTTTAGAAACATGATTAAAATAGACAATAAAATTCTGTCATGTTAGAATCAACTTAAATTGTTATATATTTGTTATACCCAGTCTACAAAGACTTTTAGCCGAGAGGAGAATACTAATGATTACAAAATTAAAACTAAGAGGGCATATTATTGATTCTCTTATCTTATCAAAGCTGCTTGATTTAATAACGGAGCTTGGCGTAGATTGCTACACTAATGAAATTACCATTGGGGCCAGAAGAGCTGATGTTTCAGAAGCAACATTTATTATCGAAACAGATGATAAAAATAAAATGAAAGAAGCTATCGCTCTCGCTAAAAAACATGGCGCAACGGAGAACTAAGAATGACTGATAAAATACTAATGTGCCCACCCGATTATTATGGAATTGAGTACGAAATTAACCCTTGGATGAATATTGAAATCCAAGCTGATAATAAAAAAGCTGTTGAACAGTGGAATGACTTGTATAATATATTAAAAAATCAGCTCAAAGCTGATGTAAGACTTATTTCTCCACAAAAAAATGTACCTGATATGGTATTTACTGCAAATGCAGCAGTAATGCATGGCAAGAAGGCTGTTATTGCAAGATTCAAGTTTCCTCAAAGGCAAGCTGAAGAACCATATTTTAAATCTTGGTTTAAAGAAAATGGTTATGAAGTCTATAACCTTCCAAAAGATATGGCCTTTGAAGGCGCTGGAGACGCTCTTTATCACAATGGAATACTTTATTCAGGCTATGTTCCCAGAACAGACATATCATCCCATACTTATATATCAGAACTTTTAGGTATTCCCGTTATTTCATTAGAGCTAGTAAACAATAATTTTTATCATTTAGATACTTGCTTCTGTCCATTAAAGGATGACTATCTTATTTACTATCCTGCGGCTTTTGATGAATACGCAAATAAAATTATTGAAGCAAATGTCAAACCCGAAAAACGCATTATAGTCGATGAAGAAGAAGCTTCCTATTTTACCTGTAATGCAGTGAATATAGACGATACAGTAGTAACAAATATTACAACTGAACGTTTTAGTAAATTGCTTGCGGAAAAAGGATTTAAACATATACAAACTGATTTAAGTGAATATATGAAAGCAGGTGGTGCAGCAAAATGCCTGACTTTAAAAATATAATTATTATTTAATACGTTCAATTGAACTTGCCTAAAAAAAATAATGTTATAATTTTTTAAAAGATACGAGTACTTACGGAATATGAAACAATTTAAATTACTATTATTTATAATACTTATTGCTTTTGGAACAGCTTATGCCAATGACATCTCAGCAATGCAGAAAATAAATCTGTTGCAAGCTTTAGAGCTGGTTAATGCCCAGAATGTTGATTTGGTCTCAGGTAGGTTAAATATTGAAATTGCAAAAAGTAATGTTAATTCAGCCAACAGATTGCAAAATCCAGGGATATTCGGATTTTTAAATATTGGGAAAGCCGGGGAAGGGAATCCTCAACAAATAGGGCTTTCACAAACAATTGAAATTGCTAAACGTTCAGCCAGAAAAAAATTGGCAGAGTCAGAATTTGAGATGGCAAATTTGGCATACGATCAGAAAAAATTCGATACTGACTTGGAAGTAAGACAAGCATATCTGAACCTTGTTGCAGCTAAATCCCTATTAAAAATCACACTCGAGCAAAAAGAACTGCTTGCGGACGTGATGAAAAAATTAAAAATTACAAACATTACTGACGATGATGAATCAAGACTTGAAATTGTACAATCAGAGATTGCATTCAATCAACTTATAGCAGAAATTAATAAATCTCGAAATAATGTAAAAACTGCAAGGGCAGACTTCAACAGAATTTTAAACATAAAAAATGACACTAATATTGTCTATGACAGCGTAGACGAATTCCTTCCCCGTAAATCGAATCTTATCTTACTTTTGACGCCAATTGCTAAAGAGAAGACTCCAACTTTTCAAGAAATTGCAGATAAAACAATAGAGAACAGATATGATATTAGAATCGCAAAACAGGAAATAGATATTGCACAAAAAAACCTTATATCAGTTGCTAAACAAAGAATCCCAGACCTAGAACTAATTGGAGGCTATGCTTATCAATCCAGTCAAACATCAGGAGATAGAGGTTATTTGGCCGGAGGATATATAGGAGCAGGAATCACAAACCTTCCTATTTTATACAACTATTCTCCTGAAATTAAAAATGCCAAGCTCCAATTAGAACAAGCAAACCACAAATATACTTCGATTAAAATTGCAGCATTAAACAATTTAAAGAGTTGCTATGATACATTTGTTACGGCAAAAGAAAATTTAAACCAATATGATGAAAATATTATCGATAGATCAAATGAATTGTTGAAAATTGCAAAAAAAAGCTACGAACTTGGCAATTCAAGCATTACAACACTCATTATGCTGGAAGAGTCATATCAAGATGTACAAGTTGCTTATGTAAATGCCCTGGCTGATTATTACAAAGCCTGGATTAATCTTTTAAAAGAAATGCAAGACAGCAATATCATTCAAACATTATAATTTTTTGTAATGACTTGTTAATTTTTTGTCAATAATTGACAGCTATTTTAAAATTAAAATATGAATAACAGTATTACAAATATTAAAGAATTAATCGATAAAGATATTAAAATCATAGTTCCTCAATACCACAGACCTTATTCTATGGAGATAGATTTTTGCAATAATTTTTTAAATAAAATTCTTAACTCGACAAACAATAATATTGGTGTAATAACAACTCAAAAGACAACTAATGACGGTAATATTATTTTAATTGACGGATACCAGAGACTTGTAACCGTTAATCTTCTGCTTAATGTTTTTAAATACCATTATCATGATTCCAATTTGTCTTGTATAAATTTTTCCAAAAACAACAATGATAAAATACCTTACTACCAGATTAAAAGGAATCAAACAGAAAAGTTGGATATTAATTCTTCGCAAATTTCTTCTATTTACAACTTTTTTGACAAAAAAATTAAAGAAAATAGCTGCTATGGCTCTGATTTTATTACAAATCTGCTTGAAACAAAAGTTGTTATTGCCCAACTTGATGCAAACTTAAAAGATTCTGAAAATATATATTACAATTTGAATTTAAATTTCAGTCAGGTTGATTTAACAAGAAATTTTATATATGAAATTCTTAAGAAAAGCCAAAATTTGCACATATTTAACACCTATTGGCTTAATATTGAAAGTTTATTAAATATAAATATGAGTAATTTTTTGACAGATTACGTAACCATTCAAAATAATGGGCTTATTCCCAAGCAAAATTCTCTATTTAACAGTTTTAAAGAAGCTTTTAACAAAATGAGCCGATTTAAAACCAATCAAGAAGTTATTAAACATATTTACAGATATGCAAGTTATTACTCAAGAATATTGACATCCAACATCAAAGATAATGATATTAAATCAAGGCTCAATACAATCAACAGCTACAAAGCGACAGATACATATCCTTATTTGATGGAAGTATTTGAAGACTATGAATTTGCTCATATTAATAAATGCATGTTAATAGAGATACTCGAAACACTAATTAGCTTTATTAAAAATAAAAATAACAATCAAAATAATATGGATTTTGCTTCATTAAGTAAAAATTTAAATAAAATCTTGCTACTGAAAGAACTAACTCCTAAAATTATTACAAAAGAGATTGATGACGAATCTCCTCAAAAATTTACAATAAATCAGCTAAGCAAAAATCTTTAAATTAAAGAGTTTCAAATGAATTATCAGGATTTAAAACATTATTAACAGAATCTGTACGTTCAATTTCTGATATATCAATTTTCTTAATAATTTTAGAGCGTTTTTTCCTGTATAGCATGTCAACAAATGCTTCTATTCTTGTTATAAAACCTGCTTCACCGGTATGTTCATCTATTGAAAGATTGAGATAAGGTTTTGAATTCTGTTTTGCGAATCTGGCAACTCTCTCCAACATAAGAGAATCCGGGCCACATCCAAAAGCATTAATTGCAATTACGCCGTCCAGTTTAGTATCTTGAATATAATGTGCAGCTGCTCCTGAAATTTCGTATTCATTCGCCCAATACAATTTTGAGTTCATAGAAGCAATGCCTTCTTGCATTTGTTCAATTGAGAGCTGTTCCGAAGTATATGCTTTTACATCAAGAGATTCAAGCTTGTCAAATATTTTCAAACTAATTTTTTCATCATATAAGTTATAACCATGAGCAATTACTGCAACACTAATAGGATAAGCTTTTGACTCAGTAGATATAATCACTTTATTGGAAAGAGCATATTTAAGAGCTGTTTTATAAGATATTCCTGATTTTGTCATAATTTGAAAATTATTAAACACACGCCAACCATTTTTGGATGCACGTTTTATCCTGTCTATGTCGGTTATGCCGAATGGTTTTACTGCTTCAAGCAAAAATTCATATAACCCTTGTCTCTTTTCTGATTTGTCAAGAGTAGACTCAATAAGTGTAAAATCACGTTTAATCACGTTTCTTATCAAGTCAGGAAGTCCTCTGATTTTAGAGCAGTTGTAGATTTTAGGGGCTATTGATTGAATAGAAGGAGTAAATATTTTATCAACTCCTTTTTCTAAAAGATTGATAACATGCCCAACATATACTTTTACAGGCAGACAAGTTTCGGAAACAACTAAAGCTGCTCCGTCAGTGAGAGTTTTTTTAGTAGTTTTGTCAGAAAGTATTATTTTTATACCCAAATCAGTAAAAAAACCGTACCAGAATGGATAAAAATTATAAAATGACATTGCTCTTGGTATTCCGATTTCCATCAACTCTCCTTTTTGCGGCAATTATAATAAATTATAGTACATAATTGAATTTAATCCAGCAATTGTTAACCTGATTAATATTTTTGTAAAAATATTGTACAATTAGACTATAAATGTGATATTAAATCTAATAAAAAAATATGAATTAATGATAAATATTCTATTTAAAACTTTTAAAGAAATTCCTGAGAACTCGACGATAGCTATTTTTGGTCATGGCGAAATTGGCATAGGGATATATAGAGACATAAAAAACAAAAGGAAAGATTTAAAAGTCCTCGGTTTTATAAATAGTTTCAGCTCATCAACAATTGAAAATATTCATGTTTATTCTATAAACGAATTAAATAATATAAAAGATTCAATTGACTATGTAATAATAGCCTCGGTTTCAGATAAGACCATAAAAGAAATAAAGAAAACATTAGCCTGCAATAATTTCTTTAATATAGTTGATATACCTGTCAAAAAATTAAAAAAATACCTTCAAACTAAAAAAAGAAAAAAGTTTAATTACAAAAAAATATTTTTGCCGACTCTCAAATATCTGGAAACCCACCTGACTGACCATTGTAACTTGAATTGCAAAGCTTGTTCACATTATTGCAATATAGCACCTGAATGCTTTGCAAATATTGATGAATTTAAAATAAATTTGTTAAGACTTTCAAAAATTTTTTCCAACATTGAAACAATCAGATTGATGGGGGGTGAACCTCTCCTTCATCCTGATATTAATCTGTTTTTAAAAGCTGCAAGAAACTTATTTCCGGATTCAAAAATAAAATTGGTAACAAATGGAATTATGTTGCAAAGAATGAGCACTGATTTTTGGCAAACTTGCAAACAAAACGGCATTATGATTGACATAAGCAAGTATCCTTATACAGAAAAAATTTTTAGTAAATTAGTAAATATGTGTGAAATTAATGATGTAAAAACAGAGATAATTAATATAGGGTATGAGTTCTATTGTTTTCATAATCCTAACGCAAACTCAGAGCCCCAAAAAGCATTAAATAATTGCAGAAAATACTTTTATTGCCCAATATTAATCGGTGACAGAATATATATATGTGCAAAATCATATTTTGTTAAAAATTACAATCAAAGATTTTTAAAAAATATTCCGGTTGCTGATGGCATAGATATAAATTCAAATAGTGGATCTAATATCCTTAAATATATTGAGACACCGGTTGAAACATGTAAATATTGTTCTTATGAGTGGAAAAAGATTGACTGGGAAGTATCTAAACATGAAGAAGATGAGTGGAACTTTAAGTAACTTTCTAACTTACTACAACTGATTTTCCCATATCTTTACCTTTTTTTACTATTTCTCCGACACAACCGATGCAATCTTCAGGAATTAAATCAACATCGGGACTAAATTCTTTAAGCCCTCCGGTTATAGTGAAACCTCTCATTTTTCCATGGGCCATATCAGTAACAGAATTTAGCCATAATTGAATCTGACTAATCTGGAATGTGCGATCATACTTAATTGTTAAGTAATTATCTAACTCAACGACACTGTCAGGATTATTAGAGTTGGAAGCTAGATTTTTAATAGCATTTGTTAAAAATTTCTTTTCCTTTTGGCTTTTAGATTCTGCCAATGCACGTTTAAGCAGATTCAATTTTGTATTAACATACTTTTTATAAATTTCTTTTAACTCTTTACCATTGGAATAGCTCATTGCTGAATCGATTTTTTTAAGCCTGTTATATTCTTGAGAATATTCTCTCAATCCTTTTAATTTTGTTTGTGCATTATTTATATAAAGAGAGAGATATGAATTTAATTCCTTATTTGTTGATAAACTCTTCCTAATTTTTTCAGCCAAAGGAAGAACATCATCTTTTCGAGTGTTTGGGAAAAGTATAAAAAATTCTTCTCCACCGAATCGATATGCATTATATCCGGCCTTTTCAGCATGTGTTTTTACTGTTTCTCCAATTATTCTTATAAATTTGTCACCAGTGTCATAACCTAAAAGATCATTTATGCTCTTAAAATTATCCATATCAAACATACCGACTGTAAATGGTGTATTCTGTTTTTTTGATGTCTGTATTAATATTTTTAAATCATGTAAAAGCTTGGTTTTAGTTGATAACCTTGATAATCTATCTATACTTACTGCCTGCATAGTTCTGTCTATTAGCTGTTTTGTATTTCCTTTTGTATCTAATCCGACTGAATTTAATATTCCTCTTAATTCTTTTTTAGTTGTGCTGCTTCTTTTAGCAGTAAAAAGAATAGTTGTAGCCAAAGCGGCAGAGAGTCCTAAATTAATTAAGGTCAAATGTTTTATACCTTGTTGATTTCCCTGATTTGACTTAAAGCTTGGCTTAATGTTTTGATTATTTTGTTTTTTTGTTCCGGCTAATTGACTTTTTGATAGTAAAAAGCTATTTTGCAGATAGTTCAAAGATGAAATATTCACTTAATTTGCCTTTATTTTTTTATATTTACTTTAAAATACGTGAATATCTAATATTGTTATAGCCAGTTGGCTAATTTACAATTCTTTAGTATTTTTTGGGTTTAAATATTAATTTTCTAAAATTCAAATATATATGTTAATGTAAATTTTTGTTAAATACTAGCAAATTATTTTTTTTGTTGCATTATTAACCATGGTTTATATGTGAAAAAAAAGGACAGGAAATGAGAGTATCAGCGATTAATGGTATGCAATTTAATGCACCTAAAAAAATCAACAATGTGTTTATGGGAATGAATTTACCATATGTAAATTCAGTATCTCCATACGACAGAGTTAGTTTTAGCGGAAGAAAAGAAGAAAAGTTTAATTTAGTAGATTTAGATACGGCAAAGTTTGTTGCTAATAGTCTTTCTACATCAACATCGGGCCACAGAGCAAAATATAACAATAAATTTTTTACACCGGAAATTGTTCAACTTTTGACACTTGGTGTTGCAGAATATGCAAAAAATAATGCGAAAAATCCTGAAAGACCTGTTGTATTAATAGGCGGAGATACAAGAAATGCATCTGTTGAATCTCTACCCCTAATAAAAAGTATATTAACTAAACAAGGGATTGATGTAATTTCAATCAAAAAGCCCGTACCTACCCCTCTATTGGCTTTATATGCAAAAGACCAGGATGTAGATCTTGCTATCTTGATGACAGCAAGTCATAACCCTTGGGAAGACGGCGGATTTAACTTAGTTACCAAAGAAGGGGCTATTGCCCCTCCAGAGGTGACTAAAGAAGTCGCAGATTATGCTGTTAAAATTGCTGAAGAACAAAAATATATTACAGATACAAGCAAAAAAGGCAAATCAAAAACAGTATTCCCATATGAAATATACAAGCAAGCTCTAGAAAATGAAGGTCTAATTGACTGGGCTAATATCAAAAAATCAAATGTTTCTGTGTACTATGATTCCCTAACAGGTACTGGAGGAAATGTCGTACCAAGGTTGTTTAAAGACTATGGGGCTCCATTACATAATATTAAATCTGATGAAAAAGTTGCAACTCATCAAGAAGGACCAAATCCAACTAAAGGAAATTTAACAGAACTTGCAAAAGCAGTCAGAGAAGATTCAAATTCTCTAAAAATTGGTCTTGCTAATGATGGTGATGCTGACAGATTCGGGATTGTTGACGAAAACGGTAACTTCATCACCCCAAATGATGTTATAATGCTTACCGCTTATCACTTATATAAAAATAAAGGCTTAAAAGGCACCATAATTAGAAGCCAAGCTACATCATCACAAGTAGATTTATTTGCTGAAAAATATGGCCTTAATGTAAAACAAACTCCGGTTGGCTTTAAGTATATTGGTGAAGATATTAAGAAAATAAGACAAAATAATGAAGATATACTTGTAGCAGGCGAAGAATCCGGCGGTCTTACAGTACATGGACATATCATGGAAAAAGATGGCATCGCAGCAACTTTGCTAATGCTTGACTTAGTAGCTACAGAGAAAAAGCCTATCTCACAAATATTAAATGATATTAAAGAAGATATTGGCGTTGAATATATAGTTAAAGCCTCAGACTTGAACCTTAAAGGTATGCCCGATGGAACAAAAGAAACCATGATGGATAATGTAAAAACTATTTATAAAAATGCATTAACCGGACGTACACAGTTCAGTCCAAATTTTGAAATAGACGTTCCAAAAACTCAAGCCAATTACGTATCAATGGAACACTACAAAGAAGGCGGAGACGGTGTCAAACTATATTTCAAACGATCCAATCCGGATATAATTAATCCTAATGATAGTTGTAAAAATGATAGCAATGAAGGTATTTCATTATTGGTAAGGCCAAGTGGAACCGAACCCAAAATGAAAATATATATTGAAGCATATGGCGATACGAAAGACTCGGTAAATGCAAATATCAATGAAATTGACAGTGCTTTAAAAAGTAAATTAAATTTATAACTAAGAAAGAGGGTAAATATGATTACAGTAAATAGACTGGCTAATCCCAGTGTGTTAAATGGTTTGCATTCAAATTTTCAAGGTCCAAAAACTAAAAATATTGCAAATATAACTCCTTCGGTACATAATAACTACAGAAAAGTACCGCATTGGGCATTTAAAGGAGTCGCGTTTATGGGAAATAATGATGTAACAGTCAAAGTAGGATCAATAAACCTGGAAACTTACAGAGAACCTGCCAAAGCAGCAGTAAAAGATATTACTGAAAGAGCAGGAGTCAAGGGACAGTTTCTAAATTGGATTAATGTATTACCAGATAATCAAATTAAACAACTTGATGAGATTTATGAACTTGCAGGTAAAGCTAAAACGGAAGGGTTTACAGATATAGCCATATTAGGAATCGGGGGTTCTCGCCACACAACCGAAGCTATGGTTAAGTTACTTGGCATAGATTCTAAAGTACATTTTTACTCAGGAATTGACGATGATAGTTTCGAGAGATTTGCAAAAACTTTTGATCCTAAAAAAACCAAATTCTTAGTAGTTTCAAAATCTGGCGGCACTCTAGAAACAACTGTTGCGTATGAAAATGCAAAAAAACTTTTAGAAAAAGAACTTGGCACAAAAGATCTCTCTGACAGATTCATTGCAATGACTGATGTATCTTCTGAAAAAAGTAAATTAAGACAAATTGTAGACTCAGGAGAAATTAAACTCTCAGGACTTGTCCATGATGATGTGGGCGGAAGATTCTCGATTTTTGATGATGCAACACTATTCACTCTTGCTTATGTAGGAGTTGATAAAAATGTTGTAAAAAGGATGCTTCAATCATCAATTAATGCACAAAAAGAATTCTTAAACCCAAATATTCAAGAAAATATGGCACTACAACTTGCCACATTTAATTCAATATCAAAAGTTAAAGGCAACAACAAACATTTTGTTGAATATTTTGGTGATGCATTTTCAGGAGCGACTCTATGGGAAAAGCAGCTTAAAAATGAATCACTAAAAGCAAAAATTTCAACTGATACAAATGTCGGGCCAGGATACTTGCACTACAATGCAGAAGCTGACTTAGATAAAAATAACAGGGATTCATTCTTTACTTTTGTATACCCAAAAACTAATGACCTTGTAACATCCGCAGTAGTTAAAGGTGTTATAAATGCATATTCTGCGAAACATCCGGTTTCTCAAATTGAAATAAAAGATTACTCTCCTGAATCAATTGCAAAATTCTTTGAATTGAAACACTTTGAAACTCTATACACCGGAAATATATTAAGACAGTTAGAGGGTGAAGTAACTGACAAATCTTCTGCTTTGCCTGAAGTGCTTCAGCCAAATGTTGAAATATACAAGAAAGAAGTTAAAAGCGAACTTTCAAAATAAGAAATAAATTAACATATCATCTAAAAAGACTTGAATGACCATTTCAAGTCTTTTTAGTATAATTAACCCGTTTTGAAATATTTTTCCCAACATTTATAGTCATCATTGGAGTATTTTTGCACTTCAAACTGCATATAATCTTTAGGTCTATAAGGCCTTTTAATCAACTTCATTCCTGCTTCTTTAGGGGTTCTGTCCGCTTTTTTTTGATTGCATTCTTTGCAACAAGCAACAATATTCTCCCAAATATCAGGTCCAAAACGAGATTTTGGATAAACATGATCCAAAGTCAACTCAGAACGTGTCAATACTTTTCCACAATATTGGCACGTAAATTCATCTCTTATAAATATATTTTCCCTACAAAAAGGCAGTTCCGCCATAGGAACTGCCACATTATAAGTTAGTTTTATTACTTTTGGGATAATAGTATTATCTATATAAATAATATCATCCAATTCATTAAGCAAACTGACATATTTAGCTTTACCCTTGATTATCAGCACCAATGCTCGCTTCCATGAACAAACATTCAAGGGCTTATTTTGTAAATTCAATAGAAGTACTTTAGCCATATTACTTACGCTTTATATACTACAATTGTAATATTCCCTAAAACAGTATATTTTAAACATACTCTCGGGACATATACTCGTCAATTTATTAAGAAATATTAAGAATGATTTTTTGATTTTATCAATTTTGAAGCGCATTTTGTTTTTATAAATTTAAGGTTAGTTTATAGTTAGTAATTTTCTTGGAGGTAATTATGACAGGATACGTTACATCCCCTGACGCAATGTATTACGCAATGAATGGCGGTGGAAATCCGTATTATAATCCAGCTTCGACTTCAAATGTCGGTGCTACAAGTGCTTATCCAAGTGTTTGGGGCGGAAATGGGAACTACATAACAAATAGTTATAACTTAAGAGTTCTATCAAGTTCGTATAACATTAAAGATGAGGCTCAGGCACAAGCAATAACTCAACAATGTGAGGCAATTGCTTACACAATTAAATCCGGTAATGAAGATGCCGTCATGAAAGAATACGATGAATTTCTTGCACTTTTAAAGGGACAAGAAAAGTTTGACAAGTGTACGGAGCAAGAGCTAAGGGCTTATGCAAACAGCATTTACACTGATTTATGCGGCAAATCAATGAGCGAAGAAATTGAGAAAGGCTGTTCTGGTTCGCTATCTACAGCATTCAAAGACTCATTCTTAAGCATACCATTTGTCGGTGATGACAAACATAGCAAAGATGATTTGATATCCGAAATAACAGGTACACCAAAACCTAGAGGTGCTGATGCAGAAAAAGCATTAGGTTATACAGCAGGTGTTTTATCTACAGCAGGAGTTGGCGCAGGAGTTGGCTTCCTTGTCGGCGGTCCTGTAGGTGCAGCAATAGGTGCCGGAGTAGGTGCAGTTGTCGGCATATTAAGATCAATATTCTAAAATTTAAATCTCCCAAAATAAAAAAGAGTAAAGTGAAAACTTTACTCTTTTGGTTTTTTTATATATTCTTTTAATTCTTCAATCTCATATTTTAATCTGTTCAACTCACAATAAACAGGATCCGGAATGCGGTTATGCAACAATTGGCCTTGTATTAATACTTTTTGTTGCACCACTCGTCCAGGGACTCCGACAACTGTTGAATCAGGAGGGACATTATCAATTACAACAGAGCCGGCACCGACCCTTGAATTTTTGCCAACCAAAATATTACCTAAAACTTTTGCACCAGAGCCAACTACTACATTGTCTTCAATTGTTGGATGCCTTTTACCATGCTCTTTGCCTGTTCCGCCAAGAGTGACGCCCTGATAAATCAAAACATCGTCTCCTATGACCGTAGTAGCGCCAATCACTACTCCCATACCATGATCAATAAAAAAGCGTCTTCCTATAGTAGCTGCGGGATGGATTTCAATTCCAGTAAAAAATCTGGCAACAAAAGATATCAGTCTTGGGATAAATGGAATTTTCCAATAATTTATCTTATGAGCAATTCTATGCATTATTAAAGCATGTAACCCTGGATAACAGAATAAAACCTCTAAAAGATTATCTGCGGCAGGATCTTTTTCGTAAATTGTATTGATATCTTCAGTAATTTGTTCAGCAACTTTTTTTATCAATCTCATTATTCTTCCTCAAAAAGCTTTGTGGATAAATATCTTTCACCTATATCAGGAAGTAGTGTCACAATTAATTTAGATTTATTATCTTCCTTAAGAGACAAGTCCAATGCTATTTTCATAGCAGCGCCTGAAGAAATACCGCAAAGTATACCTTCTTTTTTAGCTATTTTTCTTGCAGTCTCTATTGCGTCTTGAGTTGAAACTGTAAATACTTCATCTACAACATTTTTATCATAAGTTTCTGGAATAAAATTGGGTCCTATGCCTTGAATGCCATGCGGTCCTGATTTAGAAGAAGTAAGTAATGGACTTTCAAGAGGTTCAACGCCATAAATTTTTATATTAGTATTGTAATCTTTTAATATTTTTCCGACCCCGGAGACTGTGCCGCCTGTTCCTATACCTGCAACAAATATATCAACTTTTCCGTCAGTATCTTTCCATATCTCTTCTGCGGTTGTCTTTTGATGCATAATCGGATTATAAATATTCGTAAATTGTGAAGGAATAAAACTATTCGGATATTCATTTTGAAGTTCTATTGCTTTATCAACGGCGCCTTGCATCCCTTGAGCGGCAGGAGTGAGTACTAATTCTGCGCCATATGCTTTCAAAATCTTCCTTCTTTCAATACTCATGCTATCAGGCATAGTTAAAATAATTTTTAATCCTCTCTGGGCACAGCACATAGCAAGAGCAATTCCTGTATTTCCACTCGTAGGCTCAATTATTACTGTTGCTGGATTAATTAAATTTTCCTTTTGAGCCATATTAAGCATATTAATCGCAGGTCTATCTTTAACAGAACCAGAAGGATTAAACGATTCTACTTTTGCAACAATTTGGGCAAATCCATCATTAATCTTATTAATTTTCACAAGTGGAGTATTGCCTATTAAATCGGTAATATTGTCATATATTTTCATTGACATCTCACTTTCAAAAATTTTCTTTTACCAAATTGAATAGTGACTGGCAAGTATTCCTTTAATACTATATAATTTGGGTCAGTTATTTTTTCTGAATTAATTTTTACAGCACCGGCTGAAATTAATCGTTTTATCTCTGATTTGCTTGATATTTCCCCTGATGCGGATATTAATTCAATTATTGAAGAATCTGAATCAATTACAATCTCAGGGATGTCATCGGGTATAGATTTTTTCTGTACAATATTAATAAAGTCATTTTGAGCCGAATCCGCATTATGTTGGTCATAATACATCTCTACAATTAAATGCGCAAGACTCATCTTTATATCACGGGGATTAGAATTTTTTAATTTAGCTTCAATTTGCTTAAGCTCTAAGTTAGACGCATCAGTAAGCAAACTGTAATATCTCATTATTAATTCATCAGGAATTGACATAATTTTTCCATACATATCAAAAGGCGAATCAGTTATACTTACACAATGTTCAGGATAAGATTTTGACATCTTAACTACACCGTCTGTCCCCTCTAAAAGAGGTAATAGCATAACCATTTGTGGATCTTTTTTACCATAAGCCAACTGGATTTCTCGCCCAAGAAGGACATTAAATCGCTGGTCAGTACCACCAAGTTCTATGTCAGAATCAACGATTACTGAATCATAAGCCTGCATCAATGGATAAAAATATTCATGAATTGATATAGGCTTATTTTCCTGATATCTTTTTGCAAAATCATCTCTTGCCATAATTTGAGCGACAGTAACATTTGAAGCTAACTTAACTATATCGACTAAATTAAGCTTATGAAGCCAATCTGCATTATTTACAACCTCAGCATTACTTATGTCAACAACTTTTGACATCTGCGCAAAATACGTTTTTGCATTAGCTTCTACTTCATCTTTTGTAAGGCTTGGTCTTGTGTCTGATTTTCCTGAAGGATCACCAATCATAGCAGTTGCGGCACCAACAATCAAAACAATTTTATGTCCGAATTCTTGAAACTTTTTTAATTTTCTCATAACGACTGTATGACCTAAATGCAAATCTGGTCTGGTGGGATCCATACCCAATTTTACTCTTAATGGTTTACCGCTTTCATTTGCTGCTTGAAGTTTTTTTGCAAGCTCATTTACGCCACCTGGAAGAATTTCTGTGCCTCTGGCTAATATTGTTGCTTGTTCTAGAAATTCATTTTTTATTTTATCAGTATTAAAATTTATCATTCATTTATCCTCAGTACTCAGCCTAATAATCAGACCATGTCTATAATATCATCTTTAAGAAATTTGTCATCAGAATATTAAAGAATAAAAAAAGCCGACCTTAGTCGACTTTTTTTAATATCTTTAATTAAACTAATTAAGTTTTACTTTTGTTGAAGCTCCACTTTTACAAATTTCAACTTTACCTTCTCTTGCTAACCAACCAAGACCTAATTCCGCAAAGTTGCCTTTTAGATCTAAATCTTTTTTCATTTTTGTTAATGTTGTTTCGCCTTTAGAATTTAAGTATTCCCAGATTTGTCCTGCTGATTGTCCTATACTTTCCATCATTTTAATCTCCTTTATAAATTGAAAGTGATTTGTTATTTCTTTATTTTTTTATATAATACAAAAATAAACAATTGTAAAGGGCATAGAGTATGGAAAATATTAAAGAAGGAAAAATTTGGCTATATGGAAACAACGTCGATACAGACGTTATAATCCCTGCCAGGTACCTTAACAGTTCAGATGAAAAAGAACTTGCTATACACTGTATGGAGGATATAGACACAGACTTTGCAAAGGGAGTTAAATATGGTGACATAATGATTACAGGAGAAAATTTCGGCTGTGGAAGCTCAAGAGAACACGCACCAATTTCCATTAAAGCCGCAGGTATCTCTGTAATAATTGCAAAAAGTTTTGCAAGAATATTTTTTAGAAACGCAATAAATATCGGACTCCCAATACTTGAAAACAAATTTTTACCTGATGAATGTTCAAAAGGAGACATCATTAGAGTTGATTTAGAAAACGGTATTATAAAAAATCTCACGACAAATAAAGAATATTCATCAACAAAATTCCCGAAAGAAATCCAAAACCTCATAAATGTCGGAGGATTGATAAACTACACTAAAGATAAACTGGGGGTATAATGAAACAATATAAAATAGCGCTTTTACCAGGTGACGGGATTGGACCTGAAATTATGGATGAAGCTGTTAAAATACTAGACGCTGTATCTAAAAAATTTCAGTTAAAGTTTGACTTTAAAGAAAGCTTAATAGGAGGCTGCGCCTATGATAAGTATGGAACTCCTCTTCCTCAAATCACACTTGATATATCCAAAGAATCAGATGCGATTCTTCTTGGTGCTGTCGGTGACTGGAAATATGACAGCTTGCCACCAGACGTAAGGCCTGAAAAAGCACTTTTAGGTATTAGAAAAGAACTAAATCTTTTTGCAAATCTCAGACCTGCGGTTGTTTATCCGGAACTTGTAGGCTCATCACCTCTCAAACCTGAAATTGTTTCAGGCACAGATATTATGATAATAAGAGAACTCACCGGAGATGTCTATTTTGGGGAGCCCAAAGGCATTAAATACGAAGGAGAACAAAGAGTCGGCTTTAATAATATGGTTTATTCAGAAACTGAAATTGAGCGTATTGCAAGAATAGCTTTTGAAACAGCTTTAAAAAGAGGTAAACGGCTGTGTTCTGTCGATAAAGCTAATGTATTGGACGTTTCAAGACTATGGAGAGAAGTAGTAATTAAAATAGGAAAAGAATATCCGCAAGTCGAACTTTCTCACATGTATGTCGATAATGCAGCTATGCAAATTATCCGCCAGCCTAAACAATTCGACGTCATAGTTACAGGTAACATATTCGGAGACATTCTATCAGATGAAGCTTCTATGTTATCAGGCTCACTTGGACTTCTCCCAAGCGCAAGTATTTCTTCAGAAGGACCTGCTATGTATGAACCTATACATGGCTCTGCCCCTGATTTAAGAGGTCTAAATGTTGTTAACCCGATTGCAACTATTCTTTCTGTCGCAATGATGTTTAAATATTCATTTAACTCAGATATCATACATGACTCAATTGTTAAAGCGGTTAAACAGTCTTTGAAAGTTGGCCTCAGAACAAAAGATATTTATAGTGAAGGCATGGAACTTGTTGGCACAAAGGAAATGGGTGATTCTATTTATAATCAAATATTGCAAGCATAGTTTCTACTTCTATAGTAGTAGGTATAAATTATTATAATTATTCAGATTTACAATACTATAGAGTAGTGAAATGGTCTAAAAAATACTTTATTATATAAAAGTAGGTTAATTACATCCAAGCACTTATTCGGGGTTACGAAAAAGAGTTAATTCTTTTTGAGGTTTGGTTTAAAATGTCGCTAACCTACTCTTTTTATTTTGATTAGATATTAATTAAAATATCTTACTACCCTATTAGCCTTTACAAGGCTTATTAATTATTTTCTTTTTGCATGATAATATGTTATAAATAGCTATAGAGGTAGATTAATTAATGAGAAATCTTATTAATAAAAAGTTTATAACAATTATCACCGTATTTACTGTTTTAATCGGTTTTGCAGTCGGAAATGCACCGATTAACGCAAACGGCAAGCCGGAAACAGCAAAAATTCAAACACAAACCAAAGCCCCTGCGGATACATCTCAAAAATATGAAATTGCAACAACACCACTTATAATAGTAAATTCTCCAGAAAATTATCTTAATAAAAAAGTCAAATTTAAAGCTACATTTGATAAATTTTCTGCATTAGGCTTGGATTATAAACCGGCATTTAAATCCTCTCAAGAGTACATCGGCATATTAATTAAACGTGATGATGTAAAAGACCATACAATCCCATTATCAGAAATGAAATTATTTTTAAAGCGCTCAGAAGCTGAAAAACATATTGACCTTGATTCAGGCGATTTGGTTGAAATTCATGGCAAAGTTTTTTCCAATGCACTAGGCGACCCTTGGATTGATATTGAACAATTTACGGTATTAACTTCAAAAGAAAAGAAAAACGATAAAAAATAAACTTTATTCTGGGATTAGGAGTTTGAGATGGAAGAAAAAAAAACATATTTGACTATACATGGGCACTTTTATCAACCACCGAGAGAGAATCCCTGGATAGAAACTATTGAAATTCAAGATAGCGCAGCACCATTTCATGATTGGAATGCAAGAATTGCTTGTGAATGCTATACGCCTAATTCTGTATCAAAGATTGTAGATTATAAGAATCAAATTCTTGATATTGTAAATAATTATTCAAAAATGAGTTTTAACTTCGGACCTACGTTACTCTCCTGGTTAGAAGTTTACGAGCCTTACACTTATGAAAGAATAATCAAAGCTGATATAGAAAGTGCTTATGAAAATAATGGACACGGAAATGCTCTGGCACAAGTTTATAACCATATGATAATGCCTCTGGCAAATATAAATGACAAATATACACAAACAATATGGGGAATTAAGGACTTTCAGTATAGATTCGGACGAATGCCTGAAGGAATATGGCTTGCTGAGACTGCTGTTGATGATGAAACACTTGAAGTACTTGTTGATTGCGGAATAAAATTTACGGTTTTATCACCTTATCAAGCACAAAAAGTCCGCAAAATAGGTGAAAAAGAATGGAATGACGTAAGCTGGGGGAATATAGATCCTGCAAAGCCTTACAGGTATTTTATAAAATCAAATCCTCAAAAATACATAGATTTGTTTTTTTATGATGGTGCTATTTCAAAGTCAGTTGCATTTGATGACATTTTAAAAGACGGAAATAAATTTATATCTCGCTTAAAAGATGGAATTTCATGCAAAAGAGATTATGAGGAAATAATAAATATTGCAACTGATGGTGAAAGTTACGGGCATCACACAAAATTCGGAGACATGGCTCTTTCATATATATTAAGAATAAGAGCTAAAGATGAAGGTTTTACTATCACAAACTACGCTAATTATCTTGCTATGTCTGAAATTAAAGATGAAGTAAACATAAAAACTGTCTCATCATGGAGCTGCGCACATGGTGTTGAAAGATGGTGTAATGATTGTGGTTGTTCAACAGGAGGTGCTCCAGGCTGGAATCAAAAATGGAGAAAACCCCTAAGGGAAGCTCTTGATTATTTGAGAGATGAACTAATAATAATCTTTGAAACTTATAGTAAAAACTATTTCAAAAATCCTTGGGAAGCAAGAAATGACTATATTAATGTAATATTAGACAGAAGTGAAGAAAATACGGGTGCATTCTTAAAAAGGAACCTCAAGGAATCTTCTGGGCACAAAGATTGGACTAACGCTTTAAAATTAATGGAGATGCAAAGACAAGCAATGCTTATGTATACTAGCTGCGGCTGGTTCTTTTCCGAAATTTCAGGTATTGAAACGACACAAATTATGAAATATGCAGCAAGAGCGTTACAACTTGCATCCGATTTTTCCGAAAAAGATATTGAAACTGAATTTATGAATAAATTAGCAAATGCTAAAAGCAATATCAATGGATTTGGAACTGGGAAAAATATATACGAAAAATTTGTAAAACCGGCTGTAATTAACACAAAACAAATTGCTAGTTTATGGGCTATTTCTTCGCTGTACACTGAATTCGACAGAGATATAAGCCTTTATAGCTTTGAAATAACTAAACATAACTATAAAAAAGTTTGTAAGTGCTCTACTAATCTTATTATCGGTAGAATTGAGATTAAATCAAAAATCACTCTTGAAAAGTCTGACATGATGTTTACACTATTGCAATATGCTGATGGAGATTTCCATTGTGCAATAAGAGAGTTTAGTGACCTTAACGAATATACAAAAATATCAAAAGAATTACTTCAAACATATACCACAAACTCTATGACTGAATGCATAAGACAAATTGATAAATTTTTTGGAACTGAATATTATTCTTTAAAAGATATATTTACTGAAGAAAGAACCAAAATACTATCTACACTATTAAAAGACAAACTCGAAAAATTCTCCGAAGTATACAGGGAAGTATATAACGAAGGTAAAAGTTCTATTTTACACTTAAAAAATCTTGGACTAAGTGTACCTCAGGCTTTTAAGCTGGCAGCTCAGTATACTTTATCGGAAGACTTTAACAAAATTTTTGAAACGCATACTAATTTGCAAGATGAAAATGCGATACAAAGGGCAATTGAAATTAATAATGAAGCCAGACTTCTTGATTTGGAATTAAATAAAGAATCGACAGGGAAAATTTTTGCTTTTCAAATACGCCAAAGAATCTATAATTTTGCTAAAACATTTGAAAAACATAGACTGGACAAGGCTCTTGAATTATTTGAATTCATTGACAAACTCGATATAAAAGTTGACATAGCTGAAGCTCAAAATATATACTTTAACAGTGTCTATAAAAAATTAGCAGAAATAATTGAGAATCCTGAGATTGCCAGTGAGACAGAAATTGACAGAAATTTGCTCCTATCTATAATGAAATTGGGAGACTATCTGAATATAAATACAGAATTTTACAAATCAAAGATTATTAAAGTAACAGCAGGTAAGGTCAGCTGATTAATTTAAGTTGTTTCAACACTTCTTTTAATTGAATTTCAAGGCTTTCAATATCAGAATTATTTGCAAGCACATAATCTGCATATTTAATCTTTAGCTCCTGATTCCACTGGCTATTAAGCCTTTTCTTCGCATGCTCATCGTCGTAGCCTGACCTTAATTTAAGCCGTTTAAATCTAAGATTATCATTAGCGGAAATAAAAATAACTTTATCAAACAACTTTTCAAACCCTTTTTCAAATAACAGTGGAACTGAAACAAAAACAACATTTTCAGACTTATTGTTATTAAAAATATCGATTATTTTATTCTTAACTTCAGGATGAATTATATCTTCAAGTTTTTTTAGCAATGCGGGAGAATCAAAAACGATTTTAGATAATTTTTTTCTTATTATTTTCCCATTTTCCGAAATGTCAAAGCCATTAAATTCAGCTATTATTTTTGAAATAATATTTTTATCATAGTTGGTTATATTATGAGAAATTTCATCAGAATCAAAAACTAAAAAACCAAGATTTTTTAACATTTGTTCGACTGTTGTTTTACCTGCTGCAATATTACCTGTTATAGCAATTTTTAACATTTTAACCTCTTTTTACAGCTCTATTATTGCATTTTATAGTTCAATCTTCAAGTTATAAAAAGCTTTGTGCTAAAATTATAATGAGTTGAAAGAAGATTATGCAAAAAGAGCTTTTAATAGGAAAAAGTTTAGCTCAGATTGAAAATTTGGTTCTAGAATTAGAAGAATCAAAATATAGAGCAAAACAGATTTATAACTGGATTTATTTTAAATCAGCAAACTCATTGGATGAAATGAGCGATATTCCTATTAGCTTAAAAGAAAAATTGCTGGATAAAGTCCAAATTTCAAATATTAAAATCAAAGATAAGCAAATAAGTGAAGACGGAACTCAAAAATATCTTTTCGAGCTTAATGACGGAGAATATACAGAGTCAGTGTTAATGAGATTCGATAATAGAGCTAATTTAACTGCCTGTATAAGCACACAAGTCGGTTGTGCGATAGGCTGCGTTTTTTGTGCAACAGCAAAGCTTGGTTTCAGAAGAAATTTAACACCTGCTGAAATCGTTCAACAAATTCACCTCATCCAAAATGATACTAAACTTAAAATTACTAATATTGTATTTATGGGGCAAGGTGAACCTCTTCTGAATTTAGAAAACTTACTTAAATCAATTGAAATTTTTAATAAAGAATATCAAATCGGTGCAAGAAGAATGACTGTTTCAACCTGCGGGATTATTCCATCAATTGAAAAACTTGCTGAATTAAATTTTCAGTCAACTCTTGCTATATCTTTACATTCTCCTGATTCAAAAAACAGAGAAAAAATTATGCCTATAGAAAAAAAATATCCGATTGAAAAGCTTATATCCACACTTAAAAGCTATACTGAAAAAACAGGAAGAAGAATTACGATTGAATACACTCTTATGAAAAATATTAATGAGTCTCCGGAAGATGCAAAGAAACTAGCACAATTAATTTCAAACTTAAAATGTAATATCAACCTTATAATCTATAATCCAACTGAGTTTGCAACTTTTGAAAAACCCGATAAAAATTCAATAATGAAATTCAAATATATTTTAGAAGCTCTTGGCAAAAAAGTAACAATAAGACTTGAAAGAGGCTCTGACATAGATGCCGCTTGCGGTCAACTTAGCTGCAAAAAGAAATAACTGCCTAAAATGTTGGATAATGATAAAATATTAAAATGATAAACGAGATTTTAGAAGCAAATTTAAAGGAAATAAAAAGGTATAATCCTTCTCTTGTAAACGAAATCAAAAACATCGATGAACTGATAAATGATATTAAACTGGTCGAAACTAATCTTAATGAGCCGAATTTAGTTTATAATGATAGGCCTATTCATTCACAAGATGGTGCTGAAATTGAAGCTAAAATAATTTTTAATAATTCTATAAATGAAACAAATAGAATACATATAATTTTTGGACTGGGTTTAGGTTATTTATTCAAAGAATTTTGTGAAAACTCAAAAGGAAGAGTCATTCTCTATGAACCAGAAGTTGAAATATTAAGGACTACTTTAGAAATTGTTGATTTTTCAAAAGAATTAGCCCAAAAGAATGTGTATATTGCATCGAACATTGATTCTCTTCAAGAGACGCTCCAAAATATTTATGCAAACAACGACAAACTTACAATCCATTTTTTAGATTTTCACAGAAATAATTTCAGCTCTAATATAGATAAATTTAAAGACTCAGTCTCAAAAACATTCTCTATAATAGCTTTTAACAAAGATTTTATAAGGAAAAATATTTATAATTTTTTCAAATATACCATTGACAGTTTAGATAAAAAAATAACAATTCCACCGTTTTCCATATTAGAGAACAAGTTCAAGGATTTTCCAGCAATAATAATTTCAGCCGGACCTTCTCTTTCCAAGAACATCCAGACATTAAAAAAAATTCAAAACAAAGCAATTATTTTCTGTGTCGGAACAGCTTACAAGACTCTTGTTAAAAACAATATAAAGCCTGATTTCTTAAACGCAATAGAAATGTATGACTGCTCGACTCAACTAGATACAAATTCAACTGAAAAAATTAATTTTATCAGTGAAGCATATACAAATAAAGCATTCTACGATATGAAATTCAATAATAAATACCTCACTCTCTCTAAAGAGAACATGGCAAACCTCTGGTATGCAGGTATAATTAATGAAGATATTGAACTATACGAAACAAAAGGAACTGTATCATATAATGCACTAAATTGTGCAAAAATATTAGGCTGTAATCCAATTATATTGCTAGGACAAGATTTAGCATATACCGACGGTAAGTGTTACTCTGATGACTCAGCATATTCGAGCTTAAAATGCAAATTAAATCCACTTACAAATAAGGCTGAAATAATTCCTGATAATTACGAAGAATACAGGCATTCAATCTTTGGGGACAAACATCCGTATACTGAAGACGAGCAAAATAAATATATTAAGCATAAACTAAAAGTATTAAACTCAAGCCTTGCATTTGTAGAAGGTCAAAATAACGACATATTGCCCACAGAACAAGGGTATGCAATGTTTATTGAGTATTTTAAAGATTTTGCCAAAAGAAATAACTCACAGATTAACTTAATAAATGCATCTGTTGGAGGCGCTTACATTGAAGGCTTTAACCACATGCCGCTTAAGGAAATTCAAAATTATTTAAAAAACTGCAAGCCTGATATAAACAATATATTAAATAATTGCAAAAGGGAAATTGACATAAAAGTAGTGCTAGACAATATCGAAAATGAACTAAAACTTATTAATAAAGTATATCGATTAATCAGAAATGAAGAAAAGAATCTACAAAAGTGTAAAAATATATTTTTAATTAAAAAGAAACTCACTGAAGAATCAAATAATTACATAAAATCTTGTCTGAATGTATTCTTTGAAATATCAATGCATTATAAAAAAAATCATTATTTAATATATGCGATTACGCATGATGACGATTTAAATGTTAATAAACTTTTAAAAGATTGTCATGGAAATTTAGACTTTAATACACAATCGAGAATTATAAAACAACTGGGCATATATTTTGAAAACAGCTTGAAAAAGCTTGATTTTATTGAAGAGCAACTCGCATCAAAGATTAAAATAATAAATAACAGCCTAAAATAAGATTAGTTTTTTATTAATATTATAAATATACTTGTAATTTCTGAATTTTAAATATAAAATAAAAGAAAAATTGTTTATTGCAAGTAAAGTCGAGGAATTAAATTATTTATACTTGCAGAGTTTAAAAGGCAGAATAAGTATGTATATTAATAAGTGCACAAAATGTGGAGCGGAGTTTGAAACTAAAAACCCCAAAAGGGTTATTTGTCCTAGTTGTCTTTATCCGGATAAAAAACCTATTTTAAATGGTGACTCCCCTGAGAATACCGAGTCTTCAATAATTAAAAAAGCACCTCCATTAACTTCCTACTCAGCAGAAGCTGAGCATTCAAACGAGAGAAAACCTTACAGAAATCCTGATTTCAGAGGTGATAGAAACCAACGTCCGTTTAATAAAAAACCATTTAATAAACCTCAGGGAGAAAGAAGCCCTTATCCTCAAAATCAAAACAGAAACAACAGTGGTGGATATGCTGGTAATAGACCTCCACAAAGAGGCGGATATGCTGGTAATAGGCCTCCACAAAGAGGCGGGTTTAATAGGCCTTCAAGACCACAACGCCCAAAACAACTTTTAGTAAGTAAAGAACAAATAGCACAAATTGAAATCCTTTATAAAAAAACACTTCCACTTCCTAATCCGGATATACATGAAGTTATAGGTGCAGCAATAGAACTTGAACCCAGAAAAGTATTTTTTGGCATAAATCTTGTAAGGCAAAAAATGATGCTTCCAAAATTGCCATTTCCAAAGAGAAAACTTGCTGTATCTCAAGACCAGTTATTTGCTATTAAAAGCTTATATGAACCGTTACTGCCTCTTCCTCCAATAGGATGTCACAAAATTATTGCAGCGCAGCTTAAAATGGATGAATGGAGAGTTCATGTAGGAATAGGACTTGTCAGAAAACAAATGGGATTGGATAGATGGAACCCTGACAGACCGGATGCTCCTAAAGAATTTAAAAAATAATATATTATGGACAAATTAATTTCAGTTGCCAAAATTATCAACTTTCATGGAATAAAAGGCGAAGTTAAAGTCGGTTTTACTAAATGTCATGAAGATTTACTTTTAAAATCTAAAGTTTTATCAGTAAAATTAAATGACACTATTAATGTTTTGAACATTCAATCTGTCAGATTTCATAAGGGATATGCAATAATAAAATTTAAAGAGTTTTCATCTATTAATGACACTTTGGACTATAAGAATTGTATGTTATATCTAGAAAAAGAAACTGTAAAAGAATCTTTGGAAGAAGATGAATATTTTATAAGTGACTTAAAAAATATGTCGGCATATGACATTGCTGGTAACAAACTCGGTATTATTTGTGAAATTGCAGAGAACAATGCCGGAAACATAATAAGCATAAAAGATGAAAGTAGTAAAATTCATATGATTCCCTTTGTAAAAGAGCTTGTGCCTATAGTCGACATAAAAAATAAAAAAATTGTAATAAATAATATTGAAGGTTTAATAAATTGAAATTTGATGTTATTACTTTATTCCCTCAACTTATTAACGAAGCATGCTCACATAGCATAATTAAACGGGCAATTGATACTAAAATAATTAATATCACAACTACTAACCCGAGAGATTTCAGCAAAGATAAGCATAAAAAAGTTGATGATACTCCTTATGGCGGTGGCGCAGGAATGCTTTTAACGCCACAACCTTTTTTAGATGCTATTGATTCAGTTGGACTCAAAAATAGCTATAAAAAATTAATGCTCTCACCTCAGGGTGAAAGATACACGCAAGACCTGGCTAAAGAATTGTCACAAGAAGACCAGCTGATAATAATTTGCGGTCATTATGAAGGATTTGATGAAAGAATAAAAATACTCTCAGGTGCAAAAGAAATTTCTGTAGGAGATTTTGTTATGACCGGAGGAGAATATCCTGCACTTTGTATAATAGACAGCGTGACAAGACTTATAGAAGGAGCCATAGGGCAGACCGAATCATTTGAATTCGATAGTCATTATGACGGGTTGCTTGAATATCCTCATTATACAAAACCTAGAGAATATAATGGATTAAAAGTACCGGATGTTTTATTATCAGGCAACCACATTGAAATAGCAAAATGGAGAAGGTTACAACAATTTATAACAACGAAGAACAAGAGACCTGATTTATTTGAAACATTCTTAAAAACAGATATTTCGGCTTTTGATAAAAAACTTATTAATGAATATGATATATAGTCAAATAGTATTTGTACTTAATATATTGAAGTGATAAAATCTTGACTATATCGGACTTGTAATATGAAAACAGCAATTATAGAAAATAATAAATTAAAAATTATCGAAAAAGAAACTATAGAACTTACTCAAAAAGGCGCAATTGTAAAAGTTTTAGGTTGTGGTCTTTGCGGCTCAGACATTGTCAAGCTAAAATCTTCGAATAATGAAGGATTGGTTTTGGGACATGAAGTCGTTGGCATTATAACTCAAATCAATTCAAATGTGGATTTTCAGGTTGGTGACAAAATTGTACTAGGACATCATGTCCCATGTTTTGAATGCCAATATTGTTGGGGCGAAAGCTATTCTATGTGCAAAACTTTTAAAAAAACTAATATAATTCCCGGTGGATTTTCTGAATTTATTTTTGTATCAGAACTACATTTAAATAATACGGTTTTTAAGGTCTCTTCTAACTTAAATGATGATGAGATTGCTTTTTTAGAGCCACTGGCATGCTGCATCAGAGCAGTAAAAAGAGCGCGATTGCATTTGAACTCAAGCGTATTAATTATAGGATTAGGTTCTATCGGCCTTTTGATGGGTCAATGCGCAAAGGCTCTCGGGTATAAGGCATATGGGTGTGACTTAATTCCTGAAAGAGTGGAATTAGCAAAAAAATTGGGGTTTGAAGAGTCCTTTCTGTTCAAAAACAATGAAAATACATCTCAACTAATTAAGTCAAAAATTAGCGAGATAGGTGTAGATGCTGTATTTATGACAGCAGGAGCAGATAAAACTATTGATTTTGCGCTAAGTGCTGTAAGAGACGGTGGAACAATAGTTATATTTGCTAGTATAAAATCCGATTTAGGATACAAAAATAATGATATTTATTACCGGGAACTTAAAATACTTGGCAGCTACTCTCCTTCACCAATGGACCTGGAAAATTCTTTAGAACTTTTAGAATCGAGAAAAATTAATGTTAATGGACTATCAAGTATCTATGAATTTAATGAAATTAATAAAGCAATAGATGACACTATATCAAATAAAATTATAAAGGCTTATATAAAATTATGAAAATGAAAGCAGTGCAATATTATAGCCCGTTAGATATTAAATATGAAGATGTTCTTGTAAAAGAACCTTCTGCTAACGAAGTTCTTGTCAAAGTAAAGGCTGCTTTGACTTGTGGCACTGACGTAAAAACATATAAAAGAGGCCACCCTGTTTTGATTAAAAAAGTTCCATCAGGTTTTGGCCACGAATTTTCGGGAATCATCGAAAGAGTTGGCAAAAATGTCAGTGAATTTAGTGTAGGGGATAGAGTTGTAGCTGCAAATTCAGCCCCATGTGGCAAGTGTTTTTTTTGTAGGCATGAAGAATATAATTTATGTGAAAACTTGAATTTTCTAAATGGAGCATATGCGGAATACATTACAATACCTGAAAAAATTGTTAAATATAATCTTGTAAAGATTCCGGATAATTTACCGTTTGAGAAGGCCGCATTTGCAGAACCTCTTGCAAATGTTGTACATGGAATTGAAAAAACAGGGATTAAAGCAGGACAAACAGTCGGCATAGTTGGAATAGGCCCAATAGGTCTAATGTTTGCAAAGCTTGCAAAGCTTAAAGGCGCAAAAGTAATAGCTGCCGGAAGAAATCCTCTTAAACTAAAATTAGCAAAAGAATTTTCAGATGTTGATGAGGTTATCGATTTAAAAAAATATCCAAATCCTGAAAAAATATTCCTCTCTCTTACTGAGGATAGAAAAGGGCTTGATGTAGCAATAGAATGCGTAGGAAGACCTGAAATCTGGGAAAGAATGTTCACCTTTGTTAGAAGAGGTGGAACGGTCCACTTGTTCGGGGGATGTAAATCTGGAACATCAATTAATATTGATACTAAAAGGCTCCATTATGATGAAATTAAAATAATTAGTGTTTTTCACCATACACCAAAGTATTTCAGAGAAGCACTCAATCTGATAATCGAAAATAAAATTGATGTAGAAAAACTGATTACACTAAAGTTACCATTAGAGTTCACAAAACAGGCCTTAGAAATGCATTCTAGTGGTGAAGCAATTAAAGTTTTATTAACTCCATAATAAATTATTAACTTTTGTATAGTTCTTTAAATTTTGCGTAAGACTAGAAAAAAAGGGGGTTTTATGCACAAATTTATAAATTTCACATCAAATTTTAAAAAATTTGATAAAATTTATCTATAAACTAGCAAATTTTTTTATGTTCATAGTTAAAATAAATGACAGCTAGTAGGAAGCATGTATGAGAACTAACCTCCATAGTCAAGAAAATATGCGACATTTGTCAAAATATAAGAGCCTTCGAATAAGCTCAAATACATCCCAGCAGAGTAATGTCAATATAAAGAGAATCAATAAAGAATATGAAAATATAAACACGACCGCCAAGAGTAATCTATGCGGTCGTGTAAGTTTTAAAGGTGTAACAAATACAATTGTAAAAGAGGCTAAAAAAACAAAAAAACCCGCATCTAAATTAGCAAATTCATTTTCTAAAAAAATAAGCTCAGCCGCTAAAAAACTAGCAAAAAATGAAAAATTTCAAAAAATTGTTATTTTTGTAAATAAAAAAGAGATTTTATCGGAAGCGATTTTTGCCGCATTGTTAACTTGCACACTGAGACCTCTTTTTATCCTTGGCTTAGACAGAAAAAAAGAAAGTAGAGAAAAAAATAAATATGCGGCAATTCACTCTATTGCTTCAGGAATATTAGGTGTTGGATTCTCAATTGCATATAATGAGCCAATAAGAAAAATAATAAGTGCAGGTATCGATAAAAGTAAAAACCTAAATTCTAAAATTGCTAAAGATGGAACTGCTGACAATATACAAAATTTATTTAAGCGAGCCACAAACACTATGTCCATGCCACTAAAAGCCACATTAACAATAGCATTTATACCAGTCTTATTAAAATTATTCGGGGTTTCTAAACCTGATAAAAATAAATCTAATGTTTCTGCACAACAAGATGCTCAAGGTACTAATTTCAAAGCTTTATACCCCCAAATGGTTAATAGTGAATCAAAAGTATTCAAGGAAGTTATAGGAGATATTACATATGAAAATAAATAATATAAACTCCTATACAAACGCCCAAATGAAAATGAACAAAAACAAAGACATTGCGTTCAAAGGTAACCCGGCAAAATATTTGAAAGACAATTTATATATACCTGTCACAAAATTTGTAGGTGAAAACGTAATAACGCCTGCTGCTAATAATATAAAAATACAAAAATTAGCAAATAAATTAAAGAAAAGTCCCAGTTATTATTTAAACCTAACTGTTGCAGACAGCGTTGTGCTATCGGGTTTTTATATGTATAACACGTCTAGAAATAAAGAAATTAAAAAAGAGCAAAAACTGCCTCTTATTATAAACCAAGGCTTAGTTGCCCTACTTTCGGGGATTTTGACATATAGTCTTGATGGAATAATTGAAAAAGGGTTTAAGATCTTTTCAAATACCTACGTAAAAGAATTAAGCAAAAAACTTGCTGGTACTCCTGATTTAGACACTGTACTGGGTAAAACAAGAGCAGGGCTCGGCAAATTAAAAACTCTAGTAATATTCGGAATAATATACAGATTAATTTCTCCTGTATTTATAACTCCTGTTGCAAACGGAGTAAGCGAAAAAATCCAGAATAATAAAGCTAAGAAGCAAGCAGCTAATCCTCAAGTTCAAAAAGCATAATAAATTTAAAGTTTTACACTGTAGCAAGTATTTCAACTGGATAATCAAATAAAAGTTCTTCTTTTGCAATAACTCTTATATTTGGAATGAATTGAGATAATATTAGGTATAAAACATGCCGGAGCTGAGCAGGAACAATAAGCAATATTTCTTTAGCTTCAGGAATAAATTTCTTATGAGAAATATTTATTGCGGAAACTAATTTTTCGATTTTAGCACTATTTATTTTTACAGCATCACTAGATTCAATTTGTTTTGTCATATATTCTAGATTGGAATTATTTAACTCGAATGCCTGAATAGGCATTCCGCTTTTAAAAGGAAGGCTTAAAGTAATTTGTCTTGCAAGAGACACTCTTAACTTTGAAAGCAAATCTTCTTTTGATGCCTCATCAGCAAAGTCATTTAATTTTTCAAAAACAAATAATATATCTTTAATTGAGACATTCTCTTTTATCAAGTTTGCAAGAATATATTTAAGCTCAGAAACTGAAATAAAATCAGGTATTATATTCTCTATCAGATATAAGTTTTGAGCTCCGACAATTTCAATGTATCTATTTACATCAGAATAGTCAAATATATCTTCAATGTGTTTAAGAGCAGTAAATTCAAGGATTCTACCTACAAACTCGGTGGCATTTAAACCTTTAGCCCAAAAATCTTTTGTTTTGTCTTCATCAAGCCATATAATTTCTTTTCCGGTAATAAAATCTATATCTTTTATGGCATTTTTGGGCAATTTAGACAAGTTTAATTCATCTTTGAAATACATTACATAACCCGGGTAAGAAAATGCCTTAATAGCTGGGATGCCTCTAATATTTACAACAAATTCATTCGCTTGAAGTGAGTCATCTGAATCAATTTTTACTTTCGGGATAATATAGCCCAAATTATCAACTAACTTCTGCCTTGTTTTAACAAGCTCAGATATTAAGTTAACATCAGAATCCGGACTTATTACGTCTAACAGTTCTTCTGAAAGTGAAATGCCTAATTTATTTTGCCCTATTTTATTCTGCATTATATCAGGCGATGCAACTTCTATTAATTTCCTTTTCAAATCTTCAAGTTCTTGAATAGTAACAGATATTTCACTGTTCAACACAGCTCTGTTATCTTCTGATGTTGAATCAAGAAGAGTTTTAATCTGAGCTATTTTTAATCTTTTATCTTTAATTTTCTTTTGAATATCAATACAAATATCATACGGTTCGGACTTCGGAGTCATTATTCTTTCCATTCTGGATTTGAAGCCTGCCAAATCTAAATCATCTTGCTGCTCATCCTCAATTAAGACATCTCTCATGAAAATACAGCTATAAACATATTCCCCATCAACCTCTACCTCATGTATTGAATATAATTCCCAGCCTTCAACAGACATAGAGTTTAATAAATTTTCCATCTGTTCAAAATCACCACTTAAACAAGTTTTTATCGAATATTGAACTCTTGAAAATTTATTCATAATTATTCCTTTAAATTTTTATATAAATCATAATAACATTTTTAATAATTAATTTCATTAACGCAATAATTTATGCAAACTTAGTTAATTTATTTTGCAATAAAAGCCCATGCTTTTTGAGTTAGTCTACTGTACTTTAAGATGTAATATCCCTCGCCGGAATCTTCAAGGGTAGCACTCATTTTATTTAATATTCTTCTGTTAAATTTTTCCAATTCTTGTTCATAAATTTTAATTTTTTTACGGTTATTTTTTTTTCTGGCTTTTTCAAGGTTATTTTTTATTTCTTTTTCATCATCAATATCTTTTTGATTTGGAGCTGATTCTTCATATTTTGCTACAGGTATTTTTGCTTTCAAGATGTTGCTTTGAATTATATATAAAAACTTTTTATCATCAGAAAGAGCAACAATATAATACCCATCAGAAATGAAATTACCAGAATTATCATAAATTGGCTGGGGTAATATCAATAAAGGATAATCTCTTTCTTTATAGCCATAAGTAGAAATAGTGTTTTGCTCTGAATAAAGCCCCGAAGGATATGTAGGGTTATCAAAAATGTATTCAGGACTGTTAAATTTAACTGCTACAGTATCTAAAATCATTTATATATTATAATTTAGTATTGAGATATTGTACAAACTTTAATATAATAATTTTAAGACAATTTGAGGTTAATCATGGACTATACAAAAATTTTAAGCTACATGCCAACAGTAATAGAAGCTTCATCAAGAGGTGAGCGCTCATTTGATATATTTTCAAGACTGTTGAGAGAAAGAATTATTTTTCTCGGTGATGAGATAGATGACGAAATGTCAAATTCAATAATTGCACAACTACTTTTATTGGACAGTGAAAATCCCGAAAAAGATATTATGATGTACATAAACAGCCCTGGAGGAGTCATAACATCCGGGCTGGCAATATTTGACACAATGCAGCATATAAGAGCCGATGTAAGCACTATTTGTATTGGTGAAGCAGCAAGCATGGGTGCTTTTTTGCTTTCAGCAGGAACTAAAGGTAAAAGAATGTCTCTGCCTAACTCAAGAATTATGATACACCAGCCTCTTGGTGGCGCTCAAGGACAAGCATCTGATATTGAAATTGAAGCAAAAGAAATTTTAAGAATGAAAAAAGCATTAAATGAAATGCTTGCAAAACATACAGGACAAACTATAGAAAAAATTAAAGCCGATACTGAGCGTGATTATTATATGTCGCCGTTTGAAGCAAAAGAATACGGACTAATTGACAAAGTTATAACCCCTGAAACCATATCAATGTCATAACTGCCTTCGTTGAATATTAGGCTTATTCATAGTAACATTATTATATGTTTGATAATTTATCTGAAAAACTGCAAGAGATTATAAAAAAGACTTCGGGAAATGCATCTTTAACAGAAGATAATATGACTGAAGCATTAAGAGAAGTTAGAAGAGCGCTTCTCGAAGCTGACGTAAACTTAAAAGTTGTAAAATCGTTTATCACAAATATAAAAGAAAGAGCAGAAGGTGAAGCTGTATTAACAAGCGTAAGTCCGGCTCAGCAGTTGATAAAGATTGTACATGATGAGTTGGTAAATATTTTGGGAAATTCAAACAGCCCTTTAAACTTAACTGCACACCCATCATTAATTATGATGCTCGGATTACAGGGTTCGGGTAAAACGACCTCAAGTGCAAAACTCGCAATCAAACTTAAAAAAGAAGGTAAAAGCCCCTTATTGGTCGCTGCTGACGTATATAGACCCGCAGCTATTACTCAATTAAAAACATTAGGTGAGCAATCCGATACTCCTGTTTTTTCAATAGATGAGAGCAAAGACGTAAGAAAAATTGTTCAAGACTCAATAGAATTTGCAAAACACAATAATTTAAATCCTATAATTATCGATACTGCGGGCAGACTGCAGATTGACAGTCAAATGATGGCTGAGCTTTTAATTATAGACAGGGTATTCTCCCCTCAGGAAAAACTACTTGTAATAGATTCCATGACAGGGCAGGAAGCTGTAAATATTGCAGAAAACTTTAATGCACAACTGGAAATAACAGGTATAGTCCTTACAAAACTAGATGGAGACTCAAGAGGCGGCGCAGCATTAAGTGTAGTAAACTGTACCGGAAAACCTATTAAACTTACAGGCACAGGTGAAAAGCTGGAGGCACTTGAAGACTTTTATCCGCAAAGAATGGCAGATAGAATACTCGGAATGGGTGATATAGTCAGCCTTGTTGAAAAAGCGCAAGAAGTTTTTGATGAAAAACAAGCTAAAGAATTCGAATTAAAAATGAAAAAAGCCGAGTTCTCTTTTGATGACTTTTTAAAAATGCAAAAACAAATGAAGATGTTCGGCTCTATTGAAAATATTTTAGGAATGTTACCTATACCAGGATTAAACAAAGAAAATAAAGAGCTTATTTCATCAGAGGGAGAAAAACAGCTTAAAAAAATTGAATCTTTTATACAAAGTATGACCTCTCAAGAACGTTCTCAGCCCAACATTCTAAATTCCAGCAGAAAAAAAAGACTTTCTAAAGGCTCTGGAATCCCTATACATGAAGTCAATTTAATTATTTCTCAATTCGAACAAATGAGGAAAATGATGAAAGGTTTCTCTGACGTTAAGGATAAAATGAAAAAAGGAAAATTAAAACTGCCAAAAGGTATGGGAAATAATCTACCCGATAAATTCAACGGGAACTTCCCCTTTAAATAATATTGTGTTAATATTTTTGTGAGATTGCTATACGAGATGCTATTCGAGAGTTCAATATGATTAGAAAAGCTATGATTATGTCAGCGGGAGTTGGTTCAAGATTAGACCCTTTGACCCAAACAATTCCCAAACCTCTTGTTCCTATTGCTAATGTTCCATCAATGGATCTTCTATTAAATCATCTTAAAAAATACGGGATTGAGAAAGTTATTGCCAATACTCATTATTGTGCTGAGCAAATTTATAAGAGATACACAGAGGATATTCATATTCTGGACTTTGAATATATACATGAAAAAGAACTCTCAGGCACAGCCGGGGGCGTAAAAAAATGTCAGTTTTTCTTTGATGAAGAGGAAGATTTTTTAGTAATGTCTGCTGACGGTTTAACTGATTTAAACATAGAAGCAGCTATAAAAAGCCACAAAGAATCAGGCAGCATCGCAACAATGATAATTAAAACCATCCCCCATTGTGATGTATGTAAATTTGGGGTTGTTGTTACTGATTATAATAAATGCATATGTGAGTTTCAAGAAAAACCCACTATTGAAGCAGCAAAATGTAATGAAGTTAATACGGGAATATACATATTTAATTATGAAATATTCAAATATATCCCCGAAAATACAGTCTATGATTTTGCAAAAGACGTATTTCCCAGATTATTGGCAAATAATATACCAATAAATACCTTTAAAACAGAAGATTATTGGAGTGATATTGGTTCCATTGAACAATATATTGCTTCTACAGAAGATATCTTTAACAATAAAATTGCTATTGATGAAGTTCAAATAATTCACAAAGAAGAAGGAAAGCTAATTATAGGAGAAGATTCAAAGCTTCCTAAAAATGTAAAAATTATAGGAAACGTGGTAATTGGAAATAATTGCAATATAAAATCCGAAACTACAATTAAAAATTCAATTATATGGGATAATGTTACTATAGGTGAGAATTTAATTATAAGTGATTGCATAATTGCATACGATTCAATAATTGAGACATCTCAAGTAAAAAAGGTAATTAAAGTAAATTCCAGGCTATAGAATTAATGAGGAAATTAAATGATTATAATAATGGAACCCAAAGCATCTGAAAATGAAATTCAGGTTGTAGTTAAAAATCTTGAAAACAAGGGTTTTAAAATTATCTTAAATAGAGGCGATGTAATGACTGTTATTGCCGCTATTGGCGACAAAAGACTTGTAGAACCTGAATCTTTAGCATCTTTTGAAGGCGTAAGAAGTATAAAACTTATTCAGGAGCCATACAAACTAGCATCGAGAGAAGGTAAAAATGAAGATACCATAATTGAATTTTCTAACGGTGTAAAAATCGGAGGTCATGAAAAGCCGGTTCTTATGGTAGGTCCTTGCTGTGTAGAACAAGATCTAAACGGATTATTAGAAGTTGCTTATGCCGCTAAAGAGATGGGATGTCAGTTTTTAAGAGGCGGTGCCTTTAAACCGAGGACTTCACCTTACGATTTTGAAGGGCTTGAGGAAAAAGCTCTTGAATACCTTGCTATAGCAAGAGAAAAAACAGGACTTCTTGTTGTAACAGAAGTTATGGACACATTAGACTTGCCTCTTATACTGCCTTATACAGACATAATACAAATTGGTGCAAGAAATATGCAAAACTTCAAACTTTTAAAAGCTGTGGGAAAATGCCAAAAACCTGTTATGCTAAAAAGAGGAGGTGCTGCAACTATAAGAGAATTTTTGCTTGCTGCTGAACATATTATGTGCAACGGAAATGAGAAAGTAATTCTTTGCGAACGGGGAATAAAAGGGATTGATTCTACATATACAAGGAACACTTTGGACATTGCTGCCGTCCCTATAATTAAGAAACATTCACATCTTCCTATAATAATAGACCCAAGCCATGGAACAGGAAGAAGGTATCTGATTGAACCAATGGCAAAAGCAGGATTGATAGTAGGAGCCCATGGAGTTATGATGGAAGTTCACCATGATCCTGACAATGCATCTTCCGATGGGGCTCAGAGCTTAACCATTCAGCAATTTAAAGAAATTGCAAAAAGGCTTAACAAATTAATCGGAAGAATAGATTACGACAATAAATTAATGAAATAAAAATGATATATAAATTTGATTTTAAACTGGATGATTTTCAAGAAGAAGCTCTTTTCCATATCAACAATGGAAAAAGCATAGTTGTCTGCGCTCCCACAGGAGCGGGAAAAACCTGTATTGCTGAACATGGCATACATAAAGCGCTTGAAACAAATTGCAGAATTTTCTACACAACGCCGTTAAAAGCACTTTCAAACCAGAAATTTAATGATTTTTCATTAAAATACGGTGAAGAAAAAGTAGGTTTGTTGACTGGAGATATTTCAATAAATAGAAATGCTCAAATAGTTGTCATGACAACGGAAGTTTTTAGAAACATGCTTTATGGAACAAATTTTGGAGCATTATCAGAAAATATTAAAGGTGTAAAATATGTAGTTTTAGATGAAGTTCATTATATGAATGATGAGCAAAGGGGAACTGTTTGGGAAGAAAGTATTATATATTGCCCGTCTGACATTCAAATAATAGCCTTAAGCGCAACGGTGGCAAATTCACAGCAACTCTGCGACTGGATTAATACAGTCCATTCTAAAACAGAACTTGTACATACTGACTTTAGACCCGTACCATTGAGATATTTTTACTATGATTCATCAAGACCATACGATATATTACCATTACTCACTCCTGACGGCAGTTTAAACAATAAAATAAGACCCGAAAAAAGACAAAAAGGATTTAAAAAGAATTTTTCTCAAAAATCACCCGTTAAAGATGTGATTTCAATTCTGCACAAAAGAAATATGCTTCCCGCAATATATTTTACTTTCTCAAGAAGGAAGTGTGATGAACAAATGGAAAAATGTTCCGATTTATCCCTTATTACACCTGATGAAGCAAAAGAAATCAACAAAATAATAAGGGAATATCTCGACGAAAATCCTTATCTTATAAAAAATAAGCATATTGAATTTCTTTTAAAAGGAGTTGCGTCTCACCACGCAGGACTTTTACCGGGATGGAAAGTTCTTGTTGAAAAATTATTCCAAAAAGGTTTGATAAAAGTTGTATTTTCTACAGAAACTCTCGCTGCAGGGATAAACATGCCTGCGCGCTCAACAATAATATCAGCTATCAGTAAAAGAACGGATTCCGGTCATAGAATGCTCACAGCAAATGAATTCTTACAAATGTCAGGAAGAGCAGGAAGAAGAGGGATGGATGAAGTCGGTTATGTAACTGTAATCGGGACTCCTTTTCAATCTCCTGAGGAAGTTGCAGAGCTTGTTTTAAGCGATTCAAACCCGCTAGAAAGCAGATTTTCACCAAGTTACTCTATGGTCTTAAATCTACTTCAACGCTTCTCTATTGATGAAACAAAAGAGTTAATCCTCAGAAGTTTTGGGTATTTTTCTTCAAATGACAGACTAAAGCCTCTATTAACCCAAGAAGAACAATTTTCAGAAACACTTAATAAACTTAAATCTTTCAATTGCCCTTATGGACTTACAACTCAAGATTTAATGGATTTCAATAAAACAAAAGAGCAATATCTCGTATACAGAAAGCTCACTAAAACTCTTATAAAACAAGCTAAACAAAAAGGCATAAAAGATTCTCCCGAGGTTACCGAATTTTTGGAAAAATCAAAAGTCCTTATGATTAAAATGAAAGGATATCATTGCGATATTTGCAGAAGCTATAAAAAACATATGAAAGACCTTGATGTAATAGCCAGGTATGAAAAAAAACACACACAGCTTATAAAAAATATTGAAGATGAAAAAGATATTTATTGGAAAAGATTTTTAAATCATAAATCGGTTTTAGAAAAAACCAACTATCTAGTTAATAATTATCCGACAGACAAAGGCATTACCTGTTCTGCTATTAGAGCTGAAAATGAACTCTTCCTAAGCGAAGTAATATTACACGGAATTTTGGATGAACTGACTCCTTCTGAACTTGCTGGAGTTATTTGCGCCCTTACGACTGAGGATTTAAGGACCGAAGTTTATACAAGACAGCCTATCAGTCAAAATACCAGAAAAGCTTTAAATAAAATTAAAGACATAAGAAAACGCATTGCACAAATACAAAGAGACTATGACATCTCGACTGAAATGTACATAAATTCATTTTATTCTCCGCTGATAGAAATGTGGGTAAACGGCACAAGCTGGGAAGAAATCACTCAAATGATAGACTCTTCTGAAGGAGACATTGTAAGATGTTTTAAAAGAACAGTGGATGTTTTGAGACAACTCTGCATTGTTCCAAACGCAAATCCAAAACTTTCTTATATTGCAAAAGATGCAATAACAGCAATATTAAGAGAGCCTATCGACGTAGATTAGCTAATATCGAAATTTTTCTGAAATGTAACAAATGATTGAGGAGTTTTTATTGCACGAAAAGCATATGATGCGTCTACTTTTTGTTTGAAAGTTTTATTATCATAGTCAACAAAGTTTCTATAATCATCAAGCTCATTCATAGAAAGCATATTAGAAATCCTCAAAGCGCTTCTTTGTTGATGTGTCGTCCAAATTTCCATTAATGCATTTGGTATAAAACAAATAAAGGCGCCTCCTAGTGTCAATAATGGTTTTAGAACCTTATTAGACGTCATTGAGCTTAACTTTTTCCCCAATGCGACACCGGCAATTGAAGAAAGTAGTTCAACCGGAGTGAGTGCAATCTCAGATAAGGCTTCAATACTCTCAGAATATTTTTGAGCATTATCCGCAACTTTATTTACTGCCATAAAGGTATTTTTTTGCAGTGAAGTTGCTTCTTTTTCCTGCTTTTCAGTTAAATTAACTGTTTTTTTCAAATTAATCTCTTTTTGAATCTTTGGAAGTTCATTTTTTTGATATTCTTTATATTCTTTTATATATTTAAATATCGATTTTAAGAACCCAAATAGTCCTTCTTTTTTAGGTGTAATATTTTCAGTATTTGGATTCTTAATACTATCAATCTCAGCCTTGCTATAATTAGTGAAATTAGTGTCATCCTTCATTAATCCTTGAACCTGCTTATATCTGACTGCCCGTATTGCATTATTTTGAGCGCAGGCAAGATTTTTGTTTAAAACAAGATATGTATAAATCGGTATACCGATATTCAAAAGGGTTTTCAGGTATGGGTTTCTTACTTTTAGGTAGTCGGTAATTTTTTCCGAGAGCAACGATTCTAAAAAAGTTCCTATGAATAAGGTTGCATACCCGACATTTACAACTTTTTCAAATCTTTCAAGTTTATCATGCGAATCTAAATCAATTTTTTTGATAATATTATTAAAAAGTTCTTTATCATCAACAGCCTCATCAGCTGTTCGCTGAGAAATTTGTGCTTCAAATTGTTTTTGATTTTCTAATAAAGATTTATCATATTTAGCTTTTTTATATTTATAATTATCTTTATCCTGCATCAACTTTTTTACAGAACTCATTGATTTAAACACGTTTACATTATTAAGACTTTCAGTTATTTTTTCCTTTGTTTTCTTGAAAAACGAAGGTTGACTATTTTGATTACTCTCATTTTGAATTTGAGTATTAATATTAGCCTTTTGTTCAGGTGTAAGAAGTGCAAACTGTTTTGGGTCTGACAATTCATTATTCATTATGTCAAATTTTGCCCTTCTGGTAGCACCAATTTGATTTTTAACAAAAGAAACACTCAAAGGTATATATACAAGCGCAGAAAGGGCTATTGTTAGATATTTGGCAACTTTAGGCAAAGGGATTTGTTTTTTTAAAATATTTACTTTTGTACTGTCATATTTTGTTAGTTTTTCTATAACACCTTTTGCTAATTTCGAATCTTTGGCATGCTTTTTTAAAAAGGGGACGAGTTTGGTAATATTTGAAGGAATGCATGAAATAGCAGTAAGCCCAGCTATAAGCTCCATTTGAAGTGTCTGAAAAACTGTTTCGACATCTTCTGCTTTTTCTTGAGCATAATTATCAAGAACTAAAATTGAATCAGTAACAACTTTAGCTTTTTCTTTATTTTGTTGAATTTCGGATGCGTTATTATGTTTAAATTTCGCTAACTCATATTTTTTGGAATCATTAACATTCTGGCTTTGCTGCCAGCTCTCAAATGGTTTTTCATATTGCTTATAGGCTCTGTAAGTAGCTAATATTTCCATTTACGCATAAAACACCTTCAACTGATAAGTACTAAATATTTTAAATTGAAAAAAAATGAATTTTGACATGAATTTTCAATCAATTTATAAATTTTAACATAATTTTTGAAAAATGCATTATTTAAATTGCTATATTTTTCTAGTATCATATTATTGTAAAGAATAATAGAGATAATTATGCCATTAAATGTATATTTGGGAATAGATGTAGGTTCTGTTACAACGAAATTAGCGCTGGTAGATGAAAAAGGTAAATACATAGACAGCTATATGCTAAGGACAGCAGGGCAACCGGTTGTTGCAGTTCAATCAGGAATGAGAAAAATTATTGAAAAAGCTCTTTGTGAATATGAAGTTCTTGGAGTCGGGACAACAGGAAGTGGAAGAAATCTTGCAGGGGCATTGGTTGGAGCAGATATAATCAAAAATGAAATAACAGCACATGCGGTTGCCGCAAGTACATATGTGCCTGAAGTTCAAACAATTCTTGAAATTGGGGGTCAAGACAGCAAAATAATCATATTAAGAGACGGAATTGTGACTGATTTTGCAATGAACACCGTTTGTGCAGCAGGAACAGGGAGTTTTTTAGACCAGCAGGCATCAAGACTGAATGTACCTATCGAATCATTTGGAGAAGTTGCTTTAAAATCCTCTTCTCCAGCCAGAATTGCAGGACGATGCGGCGTTTTTGCCGAAAGTGATTTAATCCATAAACAACAACTGGGATATCCTCAGGAAGACTTACTATATGGGCTTTGTCAGGCGCTTGTCAGGAACTATCTAAGCAATCTTGCATTAGGTAAAGAAATTTTGCCTACGGTCACTTTTCAAGGTGGTGTGGCTACAAATTCAGGAATGGTAAAAGCTTTTGAAGAAGCATTAAACACTAAAGTGGTTGTTCCCAAAAATCATCAAACAATGGGAGCAATTGGGGCTGGACTACTGGCAATGGAGAATCATCAATATAATGACATACCTACAACTTTTAAAGGCTGGGAAGTCGGAAATCTTGAATTTACATCCCATACCACACAATGTAGTGGTTGCTCTAATAATTGCGAAATTATTACAATTAAGCAGGAAGATAATGTTAGCAGAGAAAATTCAAAAATCGTAGCTCGCTGGGGCGGAACATGCGGAAAATGGGATTTAACTTAATTATATAAAAAATTCTTTGAAGACATGATAATAGATATAGAAAGCTATTAGAACAAAAGCCAAACCACTTATTTTCATTAAAATTTCAGTAAAACCTGCAACTGATTTAAGATTTTTTACGACTGAAGTAAACAATCCAGCCAAAATTATAATTATACATTGCCCTAAAGCGAATAAGAAGAACATGGCTATTGATACAGCAATATTTGCAGAAAGTGATGCCAGCGCCATTATACTTGCAAGAATAGGTGAAGAACAAGGTGTAGCCGCAAGGGCAAATACCATACCTACGAGCATTGGATACACAAATATGCTATGAGATTTTGCTTGTGGAAATTTCTTAATAAGAGTGGGGAAATTAAGCTCTAATATACCCAATAAATCTAACCCGAAAATTAAAATAAATGAAGCCAACAACAAAATCCAAATCGGAGATGAAAATCCGGCAAAAGCTTTACCCGTAAGAGCACATAAAATGCCAATAATACTCAATATAATAGACATTCCAATAGAAAATGAAAGAAGTTGTATAAATAATTTAACATGACTCTCTTTAGAATAACCGCCAATATATGCAATTACTATTGGCAATAATCCCAAGCTGCAAGGAGATAGAGAAGAAACTAATCCTCCGAAAAAAGCAAGTAAAAGAATTATTAATGTAGCATGCGTTCCTTGAATTTGTGTGGCCAATGACTGAAGAAAACTATCCATTAATTAAAACCTTTAATTCATTTTCAAACATTGGTCCGGTCATAGAACCTTCTTGTTTTTTAGTTTGTTTACCGTTTTTGTCTATGAATATCATTGTTGGAACTAAATATACATTATATTTTTTTATTAAATCCTGAACTTGTTTTTCACTTGATGCTGCATTTACTTTTATAAATTCAATTTTGTCACTGTAGTTTGGTTCAAACACAGCTATTACTTTTTTCATCTTTTGACAATCAGAACACATTGTTGAAGTAAATATCATAACTACCGGCTTATTAATAGCCTCTGCGGTAGAAATTATATTTTTATTTCTACCGCTATCGAGGACAACATATGCAACTATCGGTAGTATTAATATTAGTAAAATAATAAATAAATTTTTCATCTCTAGTCTCTCCTTAACTAATAAATTTATTTACACTTTACTATATCATATTAAGCTGCGACATTGCATAAATGGACTATGTAAGATAACTATTCTATTAAACCTCCTCAGGCAAATACAAGGATACTGAATCCAATGCTTTTCTAATCTCTTCATAAGACGATTTATTATATACTATCATTTGGTATTCCCTAACTAAATTTATAATATCGTCAGTTGATACATAAATGGTTCTTCTTCCTTTTTTGTTTTCAATAATTTTTGCCATTTGTTCACCTTTGTTACAAATTTTATATCGACGCACAGAGAAAAATCTTGATAAAAATAAATCAAATGATATACAAAACTCAATGATAGCTTGAATTCTTATTTTAATATTAATTTCAATATTACTTCTGGAGTACACAAGAAGTATATTTTTCTATTCAAGTGTCTAATTTATTATATGTAATTTGGCGCTTAGAATAAATTACTGAAGAGTCAAGAAGGTATGAATTTAATGAAAAATACAATTATAACAGCTCCTTGTAACGAGCTGAAAGAATTTGAGTCATTATTTATTGAAATGACAGCAAAAAATTGCAATTTAAAATGTAAGCATTGCTATATAGATTTTAAAGAAAATAAAAAAGTAAAAGATTACATCCCAATAGATAAAGTTAAGCAAGCATTATCAATATTAAAAGTAGAAAATATAAAATTTATCCACCTATCCGGCGCAGAACCAATGCTACATCCTGATTTTAATTCAATTTTAAGGTTATGCCTTAAATATGCATCCGTTGTGATTCACACAAACGGAATGAATATTAACGACAAAAAAGCAAGATTTCTAAGAAAAGTTGAAGAAGAAAATAACATGGGAAATGAAATAATATTCAGAATTAGCATTGACCATTATATTGAACAAAAAAATGATGAACTAAGAGGAAGGGGCTCTTTTAGAAAAAGTATTCATGCCATACAAAGCCTTAATAAATATTACTTTAATCCTATATTATCCATAGTTAACTATTGGAATGAAAATCCTAAAGATTTAATTTCAAATTTCAAGCTATTATGCAAAAATATTGACTTTGAAACTGATAATATTAATTATTCGATTATTCCTTATATAGATAAATCAAGCTATGTAAACTGTGAATATGATGATACGGATTGCTTGAAGAAGCTTGATTGTGCAAAAAGCAGAACACTTTCAAACTTAGGAGTGTATAGTTGCTTGCTATTATCAGGTGATCATAGAGGAAGGTGCGGCAGTTCATTTGACGACTATTCAAAGAAAAATTATCTTGAAACTCAAGCTTGCAGCCAGTGTATTAAATCAAAAAAGAACATGTTTACCTTCGATTGGAACTAATATTTTCATAATAATATAATATATTACGAAATATTACAAAAAAAAATTGAAATTCATAAATACTTTATAGAGAATAAATATATAAATTTTAATGATAGTATATATAAATATATAGGTATAACTTTCGCTAAATTGCCTCATAATGCTGTCATTAGATGCATTACGGGATATTTAAAAAGTGATTTTAGACATTCTTTAAAAAAGCAATTTATTTAAATCGATTGTTTTTATATATGTAAGGTTAGTTTAAAATAATAAATTGGTAGGAGAATGTTATGTACGTTTTGTTTTCTATGCGCAAGCAAATACTTAGAAATAGAATTAACAATTTAAACATGAGATTAATGCAATTATCTCAGCAGCAGATTGATTTAGCAACATATGGAGCAAATATTGCAGATGGCATAATTACCACAGATGAAGTTGCAAATTCTCCTGCTTCAATACTGCAAAAACAATACAATTATACAACAAATACCTTAGGTAACGACCAAGGTACTGGTCAATCAGTCGCTATGGCAGATGAATATATGTCTCAATACGAAATCACAAATGGTGCAACACTCGAAGATGAATCAAGGTCTTCACTATGGAATTCGTTCCAACAAACCGCCTTAAAAGAATTAGCGCAACAAGAAAATAAGAGAATCTCCATTCAAGATCAGGTTATAGAACAAGAAATGCAAAAAATACAAACTCAATTAACAGCAGCTAACGCAGAGCTAGAAAGTGTACAAAAAGAAGAAGAAAACGCAATTAAGTCTTGTGCTCCAAAATACGGCTCAGCTCCAGCTTAAGCAACTAATTAAAAAATATAAAATAAAAAAGGTCTTTCAAAAGACCTTTTTTTATTATTATTCAAAAAGTATTACAGCAACTTCACCCGGAATCATATTTATTCTAATAAAATTATTAGTTATATTAGGAGGACTAATAGCTTTTATTGGCAAGACATATGCATCCTTTTTGCAAGAGGAGATTGACACTCTTGCATCTTGATTATACTTAAAATCAGTATTTAATATAATTACCAGATTTTTTTGATTGTAGCTTCTCTGATAAGCAAATATTTTTTTATTTTTTGTTTTTAAAACTCTAAAAGATCCTTTTATAATAAGGTCTGAAACATATTGGCGAAGTTTTATCGACAAATAATAGTCATTAAAAATTTCAGACGAATGTCCTTGAGGCATACGAGAAAAATTAAATATATCAATTTTACCTTTATGAACATAATAATAATCATCATCTGTATAAGTCATATCTGCTTTTTTATTGGCATAAGAATACAAGTAATTATCTCCGGTAATAAAACCGTCAATATAATAGGGGTTTAAAGGCAATGTAGCATTCAACCACGTTAGCATAGAACTCAGCTTTTCGCCATTTACAACGATGGGGCTAAGTTCATCATGAGTTGCAAAGCTTCCAATTACAGCTTTTTTATCCTTAAATGTATTAGACAACTTAATATTTAAATCAACTTGTTTTTTTAACTCGTTTACAGATGTCCAATTTTTAAAATTAAAATAACTACCGTAATAGCCGTCAAAGCCTGCTTGCAGTAGTTTTTTATAATTTGTAAAAACAGCATAATTAGAAGGAGATACCATCCAACTGTCAGAAGCCTCTGCCAAAAACAGGAACTGAGGATCCTTTTCTCTTGCATATGAGATTAGCTTTACCCAGAATTCATAGGGTTTAATGGTAGCAACATCAGCTCTAATTCCGTCAGCACCCAGACTTTGAATCATATCAATAAATTTTTTATGTAATAAAAATAGTTCCTCATTCAAGGAGCCATCATCATTTTGTGTTTTAAAAAGTCTAACATCAGTCCAATCTGCTGGTATTACCGGTTGATTTTTTTTATCGAGAACAAACAATGAAGGTTCGCTCATATAATAATCATAAGAGCCACAACTTGGTAAGTCTATAATTACCCTGATGCCATGCCTGTGACATTCGGAAATGAAAAGTTTTGCCTGATCATTAATGTTAAGGCTGTTTTTTTCATCTTTGAGCTGAGGATTTAAAGATGTTAAACTACTCATTGCATATAAAGAACCTGCGGTACCAATCGCTTTATATTTTCCAACCGGAGTAATTGGCAACAGATGGATTGTATTTATTCCAAGATTTTCAAGTTCAGGTAGTCTTTCAATTGCATTTATAAAATTTCCTGCTATTTCTCCCTTATTTTTCTCGATTATTTCGTTGCCGTCTTTGTCTTTTGCACTAAATGTTCTTATATTTATTGCATAAATAATAGCTTCATTATTCAAAAAAAGTTTTCTCATATCATTAGTTCTATACGGAAATTCTTGAGAACTAGCGCTTTGAACATTAAAATTAAAAAGTATAAATGTTAAAATTAAAAATAAAAACTTTTTCATATGATTTATTATAGCAAAAATTGTAATTAATTCGTCAATTAGTTGTAAGTGATATTTATTTTGTCATATAATTGAACTGATAAAACTAAAGAGGGCAAAATGGAAACAAGTATTGAAAAAATGCTTCAAAAGGCACTAAAAGAAATAAATTTAGCAGCGAAAATCTCTGATTTGGAAGAAATAAAAATTAATTATCTCAGCAGAAACAGTGAATTAAACAATATAAAAAAGAACTTAAAAGACCTATCACCTGATGATAAAAAAACTATAGGAAATCTTGCAAATAAAGCTTCTTCTACAATCGAAGAAGAACTGAAAGAAAAATATGAATCTTTATACAAGCAGGAATTAAACCAAAAACTTAAAGCGGAAAAAATTGATATAACATTACCTGGCGACTATGTGCCTCATGGAAAATTACATCCGATAACTCAAACGATTAATGAGATAACTGAAATTTTTCAAGGAATGGGTTTTTCAATAATTAATCAAAAAAACAGTCCGGAGGTTGAAACTGAATACTTCAATTTTGACATGCTTAATTTCGCAGCTGACCACCCTGCAAAAGATATGCAAGATACTTTTTATACAGAAATTGCTTCTAATGTCGTATTAAGGAGTCAAACTTCTAACTCCCAGGTAAGAGAAATGCTGTCCCAAAAACCTCCGATAAGAGTGATATCTCCGGGAAGAGTATATAGATGCGAAGCAGTAAGTTCCAGAAAAAATAACCTCTTCCACCAAATTGAAGGTCTTTTGATTGATAAAGATATAACTTTCGCAGATCTTAAAGGTGTATTAAATGAGTTTATAAGACTGTATTTCGGCGCATCTCGACCTACAAGATTCAGAACAAGTTTCTTTCCTTTTACCGAACCCAGTGCAGAAGTGGATGTACAATGTATTATGTGCGAAGGAGCAGGATGCAGAACCTGCTCAGGTACCGGATGGCTTGAAATTCTAGGCTCTGGAATGGTAGATATAAATGTCTTAAAAAATGTCGGAATCGACCCTGATGTTTATTCTGGTTTTGCATTCGGAATGGGGGTTGAAAGACTTACAATGCTCAAATACGCAATAGATGATATAAGACTATTTTTTAACAATGATATCAGATTCTTAAAACAATTTTAGTAAAGGATTAAAATGCTTGCAAAAAGAATAATTCCCTGCTTGGATGTTAAAAACGGTCAAACTGTAAAAGGAATAAATTTTGAAAATTTACGTTATGCGGGGAATCCTGTTGAATTAGCTAAAAAATATTCTTCAGAAGGTGCCGATGAACTTGTTTTTTTAGATATTACAGCTACAAATGAAGCAAGGAAAACAACGGCAGAAATGGTTGAAAAAGTAGCAGAACAAGTCTTTATACCATTTACTGTAGGCGGAGGAATAAAGTCAATCGAAGATATGCGCACATTGCTGCTTGCAGGAGCAGATAAAATTTCAATAAATTCTGCTGCCGTTAAAGACCCTTCATTGATTAAGACTTCCGCAGAGTATTTTGGCTCACAATGCATAGTAGTAGCCATCGATGCGAAATACGTTGATAATGATTACTTTATTTTTATAAATGCCGGCAAAAAAAATACGGGAATAAAATTAATTGATTGGTCAAAACAAGTTGAAGAGCTTGGAGCGGGAGAAATACTGCTTACGTCTATGGATACTGATGGAACACAAAACGGATTTGACATTAAAATGACTAAACTAGTCTCTGACGTTGTAAAAATACCTGTTATTGCATCAGGAGGAGCCGGTGATAATGTTGAGCATTTCGTAGATATATTTGAACAAGGACAAGCTGATGCAGCTCTTGCTGCTTCCATTTTTCACTTTGGGACACTGCCTGTTCCTCAACTGAAAACTGAGCTTAAAAAACATAATATTTCTATTAGAGAGGTATAGTACAAATGGATAAGAATGATGCAAAATTTGACCCGGGATTTCAAAGCCTCGTAATACCTTTTACTGACAATATTGAAGCTTGCAATGGAGTAATAGGAGGATTAAGCTCTCCACACCAGAGAAAATTTAAGTTCCAAATTTTGTTTCCTCAAATATTCAAATTAATCGAAAATAATGTTGCCTTCTATTATGGCTGCCTTTTATGGGCTTATTTTCTCGCTAACAACTTTATACATAATCCTGTTGAAATTAAAGATAACCCGTTTTTAGATAAGCATGACGAAATAGACATGGATGAAATAGCCTATAATATAGATTATTTAATAAAATACATTCAGAAATTTGAAAACGACACTAAATATTATTTAAAAAAATCTGCAAATATTGACAAAAAATGGGCTGAAATATTAAAGTTATATAAAGAATTTTTAATACTAAACAAAGGCTTTAGGAATACAAAGCTAACGTCCGAAATAGCTATCCCGAATGATTTTAAGGTCAACATAGAACCGGATAGCATCAGAAAAGAAATAGAAACAGCAATCGATAATCGAAATATTGAATCATTACTAAAATTATAGAGAATTAATATTTCATTAACAATGTTGAAATTATTTCATTTTTTATTTATCCTAAACATGTTAGAAGCTTTGTGTGGACTATGTCGGATAACAATTCACTAAACTTAGACGAGTTGGTGCTAGAATGTAAAATTAATAGCCCCTCAGATGCATCTGAAAGTATCGAATTAATTAAAGCTCTATCAAGTAAATATAATAAAGAAGAGATGGTTAAGATTTATAATCACTTTTTTGACCTAAGCTGCGACTACAACGTAATAATTTTCCTTCTAAAAAAAATAAATGAAATAAGAGATTTATCAAGTTTAAGCGTACTTGTTGACACATTAATTATGAAAGAAAAATTTAGAGACAGGATTACAGACCCTGATGCAAGAACTCAAATACGGGTTATGGTAGCAAAAACCCTCGCAAATTTAAAAGATAATCAGGCAGTCTATCCTCTCTTATATTGTTTGAATAATAAAGATGAAAATTACAAAATCAGACTAAGTTGTGCCGAAGCCCTTGGAAAAATCGGTGATAAATATGCAGTCACGCCACTAGTGGATTTACTTGAAGACGAAAGTGAATCCTCAGTCTATATAAAAGAATCAGCAGCCTTCGCACTTGGAATGCTTGGAGATAAAAAAGCAGTTGAATCACTTGTTTCAATTTTGGAGACTAAAAAAGGAATCATAGACAAATTTACTTTTCTAAAAGAAAGAGCAATCGAAGCATTGGCTAAAATTAACATTAAAAGTGATAGGGTATTTAAAGCACTTAAGAACTCCTTACTAGATGAATCGGCACAAATCAGAATAAACACAATAGAAGCTCTTATGAATATCGGAGACCAAAAATCTCTTGAGTTAATAAAAACAATGCTAAATGATCAAAATCAGGAAGTTGTAAAAAATGCTGTAATTGCAATATATAATATTGAGGGAGAAGACCCTGTAAAAGAAATAATTTCTAATTATCAATCATCGGAATTTGCCAAAACAGAAGCTGCCAACCTCTTGAACGAATTATCGGAAGAGGAATATGAAGAAGAATAAATCAATAATATTGCTCTCAGGAGGGCTCGATTCTGTTGTAAGCTTGGCTTTATTGTTAGAAACTCATAATATAGAACTTGCAATAACTTTTAATTATGGGCAAAAAGCTTCTGAAAAAGAAATAAATGCAGCAAAATTGATTGCGCAGCATTACCACATTAATCATAAGGTCATTGAACTCAACTGGCTAAAAGAAATCACACACACATCTCTTGTATCAGATCAAATATCACTTCCAAACCTGGAAGTAAACAACCTTGACAATCAAGAAATGGCTAAAAAAACAGCAAAATCAGTATGGGTACCAAATAGAAATGGCCTGTTTGTTAATATTGCAGGCTGCTTTGCTGATTCTTATAATTACTCAGATATAATTATAGGTGCAAATAAAGAAGAAGCTGTCACTTTTATTGATAATGGATCTGAATTTATAAACAAAATCAACCTTTCGCTTGAATATTCTACAAATAATGCCCCTAAAGTTATTGCTCCACTTATAGATAAAACAAAAAGTGAAATTATTAAAATTGCTATAGATAAAAATATTCCATTTAATTTAATTAGAAGTTGCTACAAAAATGAAGAAAAGCACTGTGGAGCTTGTGAATCTTGCAATAGACTTAAAAGAGCAATTATTTCTAACAATAGAGATGACTTGCTTAAATTAATTTTTTAGATGAAAATACATTTATGGAAACTAGATTTTTAGAAGATGAAATAAAATACACAGGAAAAGAACTGTCAAGTCATTGGATTTATAGGAATTTCAATATTCTCGGGGATGCAGCTGTCGCTTTTATAGGTGAATGCGAGGTAAAACTTGGGGAAATGGTTGATATAGAAGATGTCATCAATAAAGAGCCGATATATAGCTCAAAAATGCTTAACATTATTATTGAGCATTTCTCTATTCCATTAATTGAAGGAGTTTTTAGACAAAGACTCATTGTTACTATTCTAAAAGAATTACTTGAAAAAAAATGCCCGAATACAATCTTTACAAGAGACGGGGACGATATATTTGCTGACAATAAAAAACTCACCGTATCAATAGCAACCAAATCTTTGACTTCAGTCCTTATTCATTTCGGAATAAATATAGACCCTAAAGGAGCGCCTATTGCGGCAAGTGGACTTAAAACAGATTTAAACATTCAAAATATTAAAGAAATAGCCAAAGAATTGCTTGATAATTATAATAAGGAAATAAACAGTATAAAAAATGCTGTTTGCAAAGTGAGAGGTGTTATTTAATGTCAAATAATTACAATTTACAAAAAGCAAAAAATAAAAAAACTATATATATTTTTTTCGTAACATTTTTTTTCAGTATGTTTATTGTCGGATTTATTGTAAAAACATTGACCCCAAATGTTGATGTAGAAATCGGAGATGGAGTTTCTGGGGAACAAGAAGCAGATGTTGATGAAGAAAACAAAGGTATCGATAATAGATTAAAATGGATTCAGTTTGAAGACAATATGCCTGGAGTCTCAAAGAGACTAGGTTCTACAGAACAAGAAAATACAACAAGTGAGTCTGAAACATATCAGGATGATATTGCTAAATTAGAAGAAAGAGTGAGACAGGCCCAAACAACTATAAAAACTGAAACTACTCAAGAGTCAAAATCCACTCCGCCTGTACCTAAAGCTTCAGATGTAGCAAAACAAATCAACGCCCCATCCATTCCCGTAAGGATGTCAAAAGTTTATATCGGCTACTACACATCAATTGAACAAGCTATTACAACCCAAAACAAAATAATGGATGCCGGGCTCAATATTAATCCATTTGTAAAAGAAGTAAACGGCTATTATGTAGTTCAAGCCGGTTCTTACTCTAACAAGCAAAAAGCTCAATCTATTGCAGGTGAAATATCATCACTTGGTTTTCCTGCTAAAGTAATTTCAGAATAGCTATTATCTTTATACAATAAAGTAGTCACAATTCAAAATTTATACTATAATTGAAAATATAAGATTATTATTGAGGAAATTTAATGGCTAAACATATTGATACTGTTCCTATAGAAGTTTGCATATTAACTGTTGATCACGATATTAAAGGGGTTGTACACGTTGCAAAATATACAAATAATAATAGAGAGCTCACTGATCTCTTAAATGATAAGGAAAAAAGGTTTTTAGCTGTTACAAATGCAGAAATTATTTCAAGGAACACATCTGCTCCTCCAAGAAAATATAACTTTCTTGAAATTCACATAGATTATATTCTTATGGTACACCCTTCCACACAAGTTGTGTTTAAAGAATCAAGCAAAGCACAGGAAGATATCGCCAGATTTAGGGAATTAAGAAATAAATTAAATCAGACTAAACCGTTTTAAACTATGACCGAATACAAAAATATACTCTTAATTAATTTTGGTGGAATTGGCGATGAAATATTATTTTTACCGACTATAGCAAGCCTTAAGAAGAATTATCCTGATGCCAAAATTACACTTTGTCTTGAACCCAGAAGTAAATCAATTAAAGATTTGACAACATTAATTGATAATCTTCTCTTAATTGATATTAAAGGCAAAAATAAATACACTGAACTTTTAAAATTATACTGGAATGCACTCAAAGGCAATTTTGACATTGTAATCTCTTCAGGTTCGAATAAATTGATTCCCGTATTGCTATTTTTTACAGGTATTAAAACCCGAATAGGTTATAATAGCGGCGAATTAAGCAAGTTGTTGCTCACTAAAGCAATAGATTTGAATCAAAATCAATATGCGGCAAAAATGTACCATTCTCTAATAGAAAGCTTAATAAGCACTGAATATCAGAATCCAAAAATCGAAGTCGAAGAAACAGATATAATTCCGAATTCAGTTATAGTGCATCCGGGCGTCAGTAAAATGAGTATTACAAAAAATATCATAAAAAACTGGGAGAATATCAATTGGGCAATTCTTATAGAAGAACTAATAAAAAAAGGCAAAAAAGTATACCTTGCAGGAGGTCCTGATGATAAGGATTGTATTGAACTTATAAGAAACTACCTGAAGGAAAAAGGAATAACAAATTATACTGATTTGTACGGCAAAACAAAAAACATCAAAGACCTTGCTAAATTTATTAAGTCTTGTGAAACACTAATTTGCTCTGACTCTGCGCCAATGCATATAGGAATCGCAACCGATACAAAAACAATAGCTATATTTGGTCCTACAGATGAAAAAAAATTGATTCCGGCTTCAAATAAATTCCTAGCAATAACAAACAACTCTGATTGCAGGCCATGCCTTTGGGATAAAAGACAAACAAGCTGTGAGAGGTTAGATTGCTTAAAGCTGAATGTTAAGCAAATAACAGATTTACTGTAAATTTAACATCTTAACGTTTTTTGATTATAATTTTTATTGTATTAACTTTATAAAGAAACACAGGAGCATACATTTTGATAAGTGAGAGATATTATCCACAAGAAATAGAAAAAAAATGGCAAAAAATTTGGGATGAAACCAAGCTAAACAAGACTTACAATGATAAAAACAAAGAAAAATACTATATCTTGTCTATGTTGCCATACCCTTCAGGAAAACTTCACATGGGACATGTCAGAAACTACGCAATTTCTGATGTAGTTGCCAGATTTAAAAGAATGAACGGTTTTAACGTTTTGCATCCTATGGGCTGGGACAGTTTTGGACTTCCTGCCGAAAATGCTGCGATTCAGCATGGTGCAAATCCTGCAAAATGGACTCTTGACAATATTTCTTATATGAAACAACAACTTAAATCTTTGGGACTAATGGTAGATTGGGACAGAGAAATAACAACTTGTCTTCCTGATTACTATAAATGGACCCAACTATTTTTTATAAAGCTATACGAAAAAGGTTTAGCTTACAAAAAAGAAGCTGCGGTTAACTGGTGTAATAAATGCGCTACTGTACTTGCAAATGAACAGGTAATCGAAGGCAGATGCTGGAGATGTGATGAGATTGTTGAAAAGAAATATCTTTCACAATGGTTCTTAAAAATCACTGATTACGCACAGGAACTACTTGATGATATAGAAAAACTTGACGGCTGGCCCGATAGCGTTAAAACAATGCAAAAAAACTGGATAGGAAAATCCAAGGGTGCCATATTAAGATTTAAAGTAAAAGAGATTGAAGGGTTAGAAATCCCTGTCTACACAACAAGACCTGATACGACATTCGGCGTAACATATCTAGTTGTTGCTCCAGAGTATAAAGATATAGAAAAACTTACAACACCTGAAAATAAAGATGCAGTCGAAAAATACCGCGAAAATGCAAGAAGAATGACAGAAATCGAAAGACTTTCAACAGAAAGAATCAAAACAGGGGTAGCACTAGGTACACACATAATAAACCCATTTAATGGAGAAGAATTCCCGATTTGGACAGCAGACTATGCCCTCGTTGAATACGGAACAGGTGCTGTTATGGCAGTTCCAGCTCATGATGAGAGAGATTTTGATTTCGCACAAAAATATAATTTGCCGATTAAAACAGTAATTCAAGACCCTGTAAATCCTGTAGATAAACTAGAAACAGCATACACTGCACCCGGAATTATGGTGAATTCAGGTGAGTGCAACGGACTTAATAATGAATCCGGCAAATCTAAAATGATTGATATTGCCGTAAACGGTAATTTTGGAGAAGCTACCACCCAATTTAGATTAAGGGACTGGCTTATCTCAAGACAAAGATACTGGGGAACTCCTATTCCTATGGTATATTGCGAAAAATGCGGAATTCAACCCGTAAATGAATCTGATTTACCTGTATTGTTGCCAGAAGACGTAGATTTTTCAATAACAGACAGATCCCCAATCCTAACGTCTAAAACATTCCAAGACACCACATGCCCTATTTGCGGTGGAAAAGCAAAAAGAGAAACAGACACTATGGATACATTTATGTGCTCCAGCTGGTATTACTACAGATACATTGATGCAAAAAATGATAAGGCACCGTTTGACAAAGATTTAGCTGAATATTGGGCACCGATTGACCAATATGTAGGTGGCATAGAACATGCTATTTTACATTTACTGTATGCAAGATTTTTTACTAAAGCGCTAAGAGATTCAGGATTTATGAATATCGATGAACCATTTAAAAATCTTCTTACTCAAGGTATGGTTTTAAAAGACGGTTCAAAAATGTCTAAATCAAAAGGAAACACTGTTGACCCTGATGAGATTTTTAAAAATTACGGGGCAGATACAGCTAGATTATTTATTCTCTCCGATTCTCCTCCTATAAGAGATTTCGATTGGACAGATGCCGGTGTTGAAGGTTGTTACAAATTCTTGAACAGGCTATGGCGGCTATTCTCCGGCAATCAAAATTATCTAACACTTAATTATAATTTGCCTGAGATAAAATCATTATCACCAGAGAATAATAAATTACTCAGGGAAACTCATATAGCAATCAAAAAAATTACTAATGACATTTCAAATGAGTTTCAATTTAATACCGTAATTTCAAAATACAGGGAATTTACAAATGCAATCTATGACTATCTTTCTTCAAAATCCAACTTAAATGAAGATGATAAACAAGTTTTAAGTTTTGCATTAATTACATTATTACAGCTCATATCACCTGTAACACCGCATTTATGTGAAGAAATTTATCAAAATCTGGGAGGCAAAGACTCAATACATATTAATAAATGGCCTATTTACGACGAAAATCTGGCCAAGACAAGTACGATTACACTTGTAGTTCAGATTAACGGAAAAATTAAAGATAAGATTGAGACTGATTCTGAAGCCACAAAAGATGAACTTGAAAAAATTGCACTCAACAGCGAAAAAATTGTAGAATTATTGAAAAATATGCAAGTTATAAAAACTGTTGTAGTACCCGGCAAATTAGTTAATATTGTAGCAAAATAGTTTATATATCAACATCTCTCATCATATTAATCAAAGTGCTGATTGTTGTTTCCATGTTAACACTGTCAGAGATTCTTTGTTGCAAAAATGCATTTATTTCAGGCATAAGTTCAATTGCCACATCCAATCTCGGGTTAGAGCCTGATGCATACATTCCTACATCAATTAAATCTTTATTTTCTCTATATAAAGCAAGTAATTTTCTCATTTTTGCTGCTGCTTCTTTATGCTCATCAGTAGTAACTTCAGGGAAAAGCCTACTTATGCTCCCTAAAACATCAATTGCAGGATAATGATTCATTTCAGCAACTTTTCTTGACAGGAAAATGTGCCCATCAACAATCCCCCTTACAGTATCCACTACAGGGTCATTTATGTCGTCACCTTCCATCAAAACTGTATATAGGGCAGTTATTGAGCCTTTCTTACTGTTACCGGTTCTTTCTAGAGCTTTTTGCAGCCAGGAAAATATTGAAGGCGGATATCCTTTCATTGTAGGCGGTTCCCCAATAGAAAGTCCGACTTCTCTTCCGGCCATGGCGCAACGCGTAATAGTATCCGTCATCAAAAATACCTTTTTCCCTTGATCTCTAAAATATTCGCACACAGCAGTTGCTGTTAGCAAACACTTCATTCTGATTAATGGAGGCTGGTCTCCTGTCGAACATACAATTACTGATTTTTTCATCCCCTCAGTGCCAAGAGAATTCTCAATAAACTCTTTTACCTCTCTTCCACGCTCTCCTATCAAAGCCATAACATTCACATCAGCATCTGAGTTTCTGGCTATCATACCAAGCATTGTACTCTTACCGACTCCAGAACCTGCAAATAACCCCATACGTTGACCTGCACCTAATGTCAAAAGAGAATCTATAGCTCTTACACCGCTTGAGAAAGCCGTATCAATAATCGGTCTTTCAAAAGCATCCGGGGGAATATTTTCAATACTTACCCACTTTGCATCGTCTGTATGAAGAGGCATACCGTCAATTGGTTCTCCCAATGGGTTTATTAAACGTCCTAACAGGAAATTCCCGACAGGAATAAAAATAGGTTTCCCTGTTGATTGGACCAGACTGCCTTGTCCAATTCCTGTTCCATCATATAAAAGTAATAATTGTGCATTTTCACCTTTAAAAGCAACTACTTCAGCTGCTTTTTTCTCACCTTCTGTAGTTTCTATATAACATAAATCACCTATTTTAAGACCCGGTAACTTAACTTCAACAGTTAAGCCCAATAACTTAGAAACTGTGCCTTTATAATTATATAATTGAGTTTCTGAAAGTATTTTAAAGGCTTTATTTTTTAATATATCTATTGCATTATCAATATTGTCAGTTGGCATTATATTATCCTAAATTATAATCAGCTATATATGATTCGCCTATAGTATCTACAGCCTCAACCCTGATATCTGTTATAAGCTCTGAATATGAAATCACAACAATCGTCGGGATATGACGTTCTAAAAGTTGATACAAAGGTAATCTTATTCTTGGAGAGCAAAGTATTACAGGCTGTCTTTCAATATTTTGATGAGCTCTCATTAATGTAGAAGCTGCCGACTCAATTAATTCTTGAACCTGTAAAGGATTCAACAAAAACATTGTCCCAAGCTCTGTTCTCTGGCAACTGTCATCTAGCGTTTTCTCCCACTCGGCTGATAATGTAAGAGCATATAATATCTTATCAGGAGTGGCATGAGATAAACAAATTTGACGACCTAAAGCAGCTCTAAGTCTTTCAGAAAGAATGTCCGGCTCTTTTGAAAAACGAGCATAATCGCAGAGTCTTTCAAATATAAACATAATATCTTTTATAGAAACTTTTTCCCTTATTAAGTTAACAAAAATTTTACGCAAATCGCTTGTAGAAATTATGGTAGGCACCAAATCATTAACCAAAGTAGGATCTTGGCTTTTTACAAGTTCCATTAACTTCAATACGTCAGTCTTAGTCATTACTTCATCAACATACTTTCTTACTGAATCCTGTAGGTGAGTAACTATTACATCAACCGCATCAACAGCAGTAATTCTGTCCTTTGGATCAATTAACGAAGGATCAAGCCAATAAGCTTGTGTTTGATAAGTAGGATCAAGTCCTACCACAGCATCTTTAGGGACATCTTTACCAAGTGAATCCCATTGATCAGCTATGACCATGTTCTTCCCCGGATAAACAGTACCTGTGGCAACAGTATTGCCACGTATAGCAATCAAGTAATCATTTGCATCAAGCGCAGAAGAATCCATAATCCTAATATTTGGTATGATATAACCAAGTTCATCCGTCACTCTTTGTCTTAATGCAGCTATTTTAGGAAGTAATTGACCTTCCTGATCAGGATCGGCAATTATTAAAAGAGCTGAACCAACCTGCAAGCTTAACACATCAACACCAAGTCTCTCATACATTTTATTAGGGTTAACTAAATCCTGCATGTTTTGCCGCACATGCTCAAGTTGACCCAGTTGAGCTTGAACATCCTGATTTACTAAAACTGAAAAACCCGAAACTGCTATAACTACTGTGAAAACTACAAAAGGAAACCAAGGTAACCCGGTATACCCACTTGTTACTGCGATTAGCATTAAAAAAGCGCAAGAGAAAAATAAACTATATGGTTTATTTAAAATTTGGGAAGAGAGGTCTTTTCCTAAAGATGCACTTGTTGCTGAAGAACGGGTCATCACTATACCAGCTGCAACAGCCATTAATAATGAAGGAACTTGTGCTGCCAATCCGTCACCAATAGTTAAGACTGTATACTTAGAAACTGCATCAGCTGCAGGCATGCCGTTTTGCAATATCCCAATACACAATCCGCCGACTATGTTAATTATTACAATAACAATACCTGCAATAGTATCACCTTTTACGAACTTCATAGCACCATCCATTGAGCCAAAAAGATTTGATTCTCTCTGCAAGTCTTCTCTTTTTTTAATAGCTTCTTCAGGAGAAATTAAACCTGCATTAAAATCGGCATCAATTGTCATTTGTTTACCTGGCATTGCATCTAAAGCAAATCTTGCAGCAACTTCTGCTATACGTTCTGCACCTTTTGTAATAACCATAAACTGAACTAACGTAATTATTAAGAATATTACAAAACCAACAACAAGATTTCCACCGGTAACAAACGTTCCAAAGGCATGAATAACTTCCCCCGCATCACCTTTTGCAAGAATCAAACGAGTTGAAGCAATACTTAATACCAGACGAAACATTGTACCTAAAAGAATTATTGAAGGAAAAGATGCTAATTCCAGTGGTCTTTGGATATACAAAGAAATCATCAGCAACAAAATTCCAAGAGTGATATTTAAACTTATTGAAAAATTGATAACCCAAGTAGGCATCTCAATAAGCAATATTAAGATTAGCAATATAACAAAAATTGCTAAAAATATTTCACTTATTGGATTTTGTCCTGCCTGAGATTGTGCCAATATTTTCTCCTCAAGCTTCCCTAAAAGCTTTAGTAATTATTTCTACCTGTGTTTCAATAGTTGCATCAATAATTCCGTTTGTAGTTTCAATTACTGCGCCACCTTGTTGAATATTATCATCACTTATAACAATTATTTTAGCCTCAAATTGAGTATTTGACAAAATTTCAGGTAAATGCTGTTTTACATATTCAACATCTTCGGATTTTACTTTTATAGTTATACGATTTTCACCTTTTGCACTGTCTATTAAAACTTTATTTATTATATTCAGCAATATTTCTTTATTTGTGCTTATTTCTGTATTAACGATTTTTCTTGCAATTTCAACTGATATGTCTAATACACCATCAGAAATTTTTTTATATAATTCTTCTTTATATAAAAAGAAATCTTGTATGGAATGATTTAGCTTAAGTATATCTTCCTTGGCGGACTCAATTCCGATTTTATGTCCTTCTTTTGCAGCCATTTCTTTTATAGAAATAGCCTCTTCCTGAGCCCTTGAAATCAAATTTCTATCGTCGATTCTACGATAACCTCTTCTTCGGCTACCTTGCCTTCTTTCGGCACGAGACTCAAATTTTATATTGTCAAAATCTATCTGATCATTAATGCCCAACTCAACATCTTTCGAAGCAGATTCTTTTAACTTTTTTTCATTATTATCATCGCTACGCTTCTTTTTTATAATCATGAACCTTTTCTTCCACATGTTTTGTTATAAGCTGTAATAACCAGGGGGAAAATTTTGTATTATCAGTATGTTCTGAATTTAAAATAAAATCTTGTATCAATTGTCTCTCATCAATTACCAGTTGTTCGAGAATATCAATATCTGTTGCCGAAACAAGTTTACTAAATTTAGCAATTGTTTTATTGACATTAACCTTTTTAGGGGCAGGCATGGTCATTTTAATCTCTTTGAGGCATTTCATTACAATACTTGAATCAATTCTGGATTCCAAATCTTCCATTTGAATATATTGTATTAATACCTGAGCATCTGTAGGAGTAAATTTACTTAATATTGCACCAATTTTTTCATTAGGCATTTGCTTTAATAGCATAGCAAACGCAGCAAGTTTGAGTATTTTGGTATCACTTGTATTTGCAATTGCGTCGTTTTCATTTTTCGCCATATCATCAATATTAGACTGGTTAATAGCTTTATCATACTGTTCATTTGATAAAGCTCCTTTTTTCATCAATTCGGAAAGTGATTCGTCATATACTTTTTTAACATGATGTTCAACAACACCAATCATCTGGGCTTGAGGAAGTTTTTTAAGCAAAGCTTGTTTAGCTATTTCAAACACAGTAAATGCTATTTTTTGTAAAATTGAATCTCTAAACTGAGGATCAACTTTACTTTTAATTAAATCAATCGATTTATGAAAAGCCCACTCTCCAATGAATTGTGTAACAATTGATGCTTGATTAGCATCAAAGTTTAAAGTTTTATCATTAGCAAGCGCTTCACCAGCTAAATAACAAAAATTATTTACTATATTTACTATGTATTTTTTATCCTGGGGGGATAAATCTGCAGGTAAAACCGCCTTGGCTTGTTGAGCAAGGTCAGCTGCAAACTCTTTGAAGTTAAACCCCTCGATTGTCATGTTCTCCCCTCATATTTATTAAGATTTTTCTATCCAACTTTTCAATTTGTCAATTATTTCTTCATCCTCTGCAAAAGCAAGGTCAGAAGAAACATCATTTATAGTATTTTTCAAGTCTTCCATTGCCGCAGGATTTCTTTCAATTTGCATTTGAGCCTGATGTTCTATCAGTCCTTGCGCCATTTGAGCTTGTTTTTCTATTAATTCCGCTGCCTTAAGATTGACATCTCTAAGCTGTTTTTCTTGTTCAGTAGTTTTAGATTTTAAGCTTTCAAGTTCTTCTTTTTGTTTTAAAGCATCGGTTTTGAATTTTTTAGATATAAACACAAAACCCGAAATCAAACCTCCCGCAAGAAGAACAATAGCAATCCACCAAGGATTGCCTGTTTCGTCAGGCTTGGGTAAATTCACTGGTCTGTCTGAAGCAAGGTATGGCTCAATTGAATCAGAATATGCAATAGAAACATTTTGGGCTGAAACCTTTGGAGAAGCTGATCTTGCTATCAATTCTTTCAATTCATCTTCATTTATATTAGTGGGTAATGCAGCTTGATCTATAGTAACCGCAATTGAAATTTCTTCAATAATACCCGGTTTAATATATTCATTTACTTGCGTTTTGGAAACACCATACTGAGTTTCTTTTGCGACTCTTGAATAGCTTCTGTCCTGTGACGAGTCACTGCCAGAAGCTGGCAATCCATTAGGAAGATATACGCTAACAGCATTTGTCCCAGTGTTTACATCTTTAGTAGAATCGCCCAAACCTTCGCTGAATGTTTGTTCCGTAACAGAAGTTTTTTGAGTCGGATCATATAAAATACTTGTTTTTTCAATTGGTACTTGTCTCAAAAAAGTGCTAACAGTTACAACATAGTTACCTTTACCTAACAATCTATCTAATTGGGAAGCTATTTTGCTCTGCATGTACTGATCATTTTCCTGAACTTTTGAAAGCTGATCATCTATTGAATTAATTAAGCTATGATAAACGTTGCCATTAGTATCAGTGATAGAAATGTTTTCGGACAATAAACCGGAAACACTGCCCAGCAATAAGTTTTCAATTGCTTTAATCTTGGTTTGGTCTAGTTTAGTACCGCTAGGCACAACAAGCTGTACAGTTGCAGTAATAGGCTTTTTATCAGCGGTGAACATAGTCGGCTCTGGAATTGAAACAAAAACCGAAGCATTTTCAATTGGAGGAATTTTTCTTATTAATCTGGCTAATTCCCCATTCACAGCTCTTGCCAGCCTGATTCTTTTGTCTTCTTTTGTCGAAGTAAAATCACCTTTATCAAAAATTTCAAGCCCAATATACTGGTCCATCAAACCACTTTTAACTATAGCTAAAAGTGCTCTATCTCTTTGTGATTTTGTATATTCTTTTAAGTATATTGTAGACTTTGTACCATCAACACGTCTATCAGCTTGTATATTTTCTCTAGCTAATAATGCTTGGATTTCAATGGCTTTACCTAAATTGTCGGTAGTTAATAAGTCTACAGGCTCTTTTATAACTTTCTCTGATTCTGTTGAGTTCTTATCCGAACCGCCTTTAGTAGCAGCAACCATTCCGACCGATATAAACACAGCAAAAACTACTACAATTACCCCTATAATTGTATATAATAATGGCTTGTTCTTTAAAATTTCTTGAAAGTTCATGCTTTTTTAGTTTCAAATTAATTGATAATAATAATTATACTATTTTTTTAGTTTTAAGTTAATGCTATATTGTAATTTGCATAATTTTTTCATACGTTTGAATGACTTTTCCGGTAACTTGTGTAGCTACGTTAATACCAATTTCAGCTTTAGCAATTGCAGTAATCACATCATGCACATCGACATTTGAATTTCCCATCATTTGCTCTTTCATTAGTTGGTCAGGTTTTTCCATTTCTTGATTTAAGTTTTCAACCAGCCCTGAAAAAACTGACTTAAAATCTGTAGTTTCAGGCTTCTCAACAGAGCCCATTCTCATACCGGAAACTCCGACATCAGTATATTTTGACGGCTCAATTCGGGTAAATACATCAATATTTGGTACAAGTTTGTCATTAAGCATATAATTTATTCCTTATCCTAGATAATTAGCTAATATATTTTTTACATAGTTTTGAGTTTCAGCAAATGGTGGAACACCATTATATTTATCAACGTTACCTCCGCCTGCATTATATGCAGCAAGAGCTAGAACTAAATTTCCATTATATCTAGCGAGCAAGCCTTTTAAATGCTTGACGCCGCCTTCTAAATTTTGAACAGGGTTGAAAGGATCTTTAACGCCTAAACCTTTTGCTGTCCTTGGCATAAGCTGCATTAACCCCATGGCTCCGGCTTTTGAAACAGCATTTGATTTAAATCCTGATTCCTGTTTAACAACTGCTTTAATAAGATTTTCATCCATATCATATTTTTGAGCAATTTTCGATATTAACTGCAGTATTTGAGGTTTAGAAGGATTAACAAGGTTTTGGGTAGGACTAAGTGAAATATTTTCGTCATTAGAAACTTTAAACCTGCTGTCTTCTGCCTTACTTGATTTTAGAACATCATTAAAAGATTGGGCTACATTTTTACTAGGGTCAACATCATTATTAGTTAAAGTATTAACATAATTATTAATTTGCGTAATTCGCTGGATTGCAGCTTGTTTACCGCTTGTATCTATTAAATTTTGAATACTTTGTGAAAACATTTAACTACCTATAAATCTAAGAACCCATTTCTACTGCTTTTAAAGCCATTGCTTTAGTAATTGTCAAAACAGCAAGGTTTGCCTCATAAGCTCTTTGAGCAAGAGAAGCATCAGCTATTTCGACCAACGGATTGACATTGGATGTTCTTATATAACCATTTTTGTCGGCATCCGGATGTCCTGGACGATAAATCTTATCTCCCAAAGTCGGGTCTTCTACAACTCCGCTCATAGAAACACCGCCTTGTAAAAACGGAATAGAGCCGACACCAAAAACATCTTCTTTCATAGAATTCATTAAGCCTGCAAATGAAATATTATCATTTGCTACTAAAACGGGTATTTTTCTTACATAATTGGGAGTATCAATATTAGCTATGTTTTTTGCACTAATATCAAGCCTTTTACCATGTATTGTTAACCCTTTGCTTCCTATGTCAATTGCATCAATTAAACCCATAATTATTTTCCTACATTAATTACTGTCTTCAATTCTGTGATTAGAGAACGCATACGCTTTGTTGCCACATTATACAAGATTGAATTTTTTTGCATTTCAGTCAACTCTCTTGCCGCATCAATAGGTCCTACCTCTCTGTCCTCTATAATTGCTGAAGGACCGAGTTTTGCGGACAATTGCGTTTCTAAAGGGCTATTCACTGTCCCTAGATATTGCTGAAAATTAATATCTTTCCTTACATATCCGGGAGTATCAATATTCGCAACATTGGAACTTAAAGCCCTTTGCTTTTGAGCTATCAAATCAAGTGCCAAATTTACTTTTCCAAAAGAATCGCTCGGTGTATACATTAAATTTCTACCTCACTATTGTTTCATGTTTATAGCTTTGTTGTACATATCGTCAATCGCTTTCATCAGCTTAAAGCTTGCAAGCATAGATGCATTTAATCTTAATACATCATTCACTTCGTTATATACGTTGATATTTGCCCTTTCCAGACCGCCTTGGGCAATATAGTTATGATTTTTTAACAATACAGGCTCACCCGAATCTGCAGTTGGAGAGTATTTATTATTGTCAAGCTGTTTTAAACCTTCATTATTTATAAAATTAACAAGAGGAATCTTACCTAAAACTTTTTCTGGCTCACCGTTAACATATGTTATTGCAACATCACCATCAGGCTTTATACGCAAAGATGAATAGTTAGCGGGAATTTTTATTCCATCACCTACCAAATAATTATCACTGGTTACGATATAGCCATCTTTATTCAATTTAAATGAGCCTTCACGTGTATAAACAACATCCCCTGTTTTTGAAGTTACAGGAATAAAGCCTGAACCCATTATGGATATATCGAGTGGATTTTGGGTCTTCATAAATGAACCCGGGGTAAAATTAGTTCTTGCAACTCCGCTTAAATAACCGTTTTCATCAAGAATTTGCTCAAATCTGACTGCCTTGTATGCCGTAGTGTTATAGTTAGCAACATTGTTAGTGATTTGAGACAATCTTTCATATTGAGTTTCAGTGTTAATTATAGAACGTCTTATTAAACCTTGAAAAGTTGACATTTAGTACCTCATTAATTTCCTAACTGCTGAATTGCTCTTGTGAGCGATGTAACCTGAATTTGAAACAATTGTCTGTTTGCATCGAAATTTCTAACTATCGGCATAGCCTGCAAAAATTCTGTAGAAAGAGATACATTCGAATACTCGCTATATCCTTGTCTTACGCTTGGCGATAAAACAGCTACGCCTTCATTTGTGACTACTGATAATGTAGCCACATAATCTAATTTGTTAGTTTTTTTATTAAAAACTCTTACATTTCCATCCATATCGATTTTAACATCTTGAGGCTTTTCAGGATTAACAGAAAATTTAATCGGAGTACCGTCTACAGCAAGGACTTTTTCGTCATTCAAATTTAAAAGTTCACCTTTTGTATTAACCTTAAAACGTCCGTCTCTTGTAAGCTTTATTCCTTCATTTCCCAGACATTGAAAATATCCCTTATTACTCAAAGCTAAATCTAAAGGATTGTCAGAAATTGAAATTCTACCGACAGAATCATCTATTGTAGTAGATAAACCATGTATTCCGATAAACTCGGAAAAAGATGACACAACCGGTTGCTTTCTTTGATAGCCGATTTTGTCAAATCCCGTAATGTTATCGTTAGCAATACTCATCAACTCAGTTTGCAAATGCATTGCTCTCAAGTTTGCAGTTATGCCACTTTCAATAAAATTTATCCCGCCGCGCAAGTACATATTCTTACCTCTTACTATACATGTATCTATTTAATGTTATCGGCAAAAAAGTCAAAAATAATCCAATTTTTCATAAATATCAACTGTTTGGATGATATTAATATCTTAATATTAAAATTAATTATATTAATTTAGTAACAAATATGCTAAAATTTTTTTGGAGGGAATATGAAAAAAAGATGGTATGATGTCGATCCCACAGTAAGTCTAGCAGTCAGTTTAATAAGAAACTCAAATAAAACCGTACAAAATCGTTGCGCTAAACATATAATCAAATCGGCAGAAAATAATATTCATATTGAAAACACTTTTTTAGATATTGCCAAGTATTTTAAACGTTGGTATGACGAAGATAAAGAATTATCAACAGCAATGGAATTCCTCCAAGCCATGCCCGATGATTTAAGAAAAAAAATAGCAGTGGAAATTATAGATATTATACAATTGGCTGAAATTGAATAATATGAATTTAGAAAATTTATAATATGAAAAAGTATTTATTAATACTATTTATATTTTTGACTATAAATTGGTCAGGTCAGAGAGCTGAAGCTATAAAAATTGGTCTGCAGACAGATGTTGCTAATTCTTATGTAGCATCATCAGTGCCTGCACAAATTATAAACATCAGGACAAACCGCCAGTTATATAAAATTGAACCCATGAAAATTTATCCTGTTAAAACATACGGTGATTCAATTTTAATCGAAATCAACAGAAAATACTATAATCTCGGAACCGACTCAATAACAGTCAAACCGACTGAAAAAGGGTTTGTTTCCACAAAAAAACACTGGTATAGAGGTGAGTTAATTGTATACAATATAAATGAAAAACTGACCTTAATAAACAATCTGAATATTGAGGAGTACCTGCTTGGGGTAGTCCCCTCCGAAATGCCTTCTAAATGGAATCAAGAAGCCTTAAAAGCTCAGGCAATTGCAGCCAGAAGCTATGCTATAGCTAATTTGGGAAAACATGGCTCAAAAAAGTTTGATTTAAAAGATAATACAGAAGATCAGGCTTATGGAGGTGCTTCTGTAGAAACCCAACAAACTAACAAAGCAGTAATTGACACCCTTGGAATTGTAGTAACATACAATCATCAAATAATATCAGCATATTACCATGCCAGTGCAGGTGGACAAACTAACAATTCAGGTTCTACATGGAGTAGAGATTTGCCTTATTTGAGATCAGTACCTTCATTTGATTCCGGAATCAGAAAAATGGGACATGGGATCGGAATGAGCCAGTATGGAGCTAATAATTTGGCGCAGCAAGGCTATAATGCATATCAAATTTTAACTTATTTTTACAATAATATTAAATTCGGAAAACTTAAACCGGAATGGAACCTATAGTTACAGTCATTGCCTTACAAGGGTTTCAGCAATACTACAATTTTTTAAATCCACAAATCCCTTATTATATTTGAAATTATAAAGAAATTTTTTATAAAAATACTTGCTAAATGCCAAAAAACAGGTATAATAGCCATGTAAACAAAAGGGAGGTTCTTATGAACAAAGAAGAATTAGTAAAAGAAGTATCCAAAAAAGCTAAAGTTTCACAAAAAGCTGCAGCTGATGTAATCGGTGCTACTATCGATACAGTACAAAAAACTGTTGCTAAAGGCAAAAAAGTTACTTTAGTTGGTTTCGGTACATTCGAAGCTAGAAAAAGAGCTGCTAGAACTGGTCGCAATCCACAAACTGGAGCTACAATTAAAATTGCAGCTAAAACAGTTCCAGCATTCTCTGCAGGTAAAAAATTCAAAGAAATCGTTAAATAGTCGATTTCTTTATTTTTTAAGACCTATTTGTTTTACAAATGGGTCTTTTATTTTTTTATTACGGACAAATAGACTCCCAGTCTATGTCATCTTCATCCTCATCACCTGGTTCCCGTATAACAGCATCTTCATCCATAAGCATAACTTGAAGAGTCCACTTTAACTGTGTCTTATAATTAGCCAGCGCCATTTCTCTGGTCTTAGCACAATATGCAAAACTGGGGATTTCTTTTATTTCAATATAATGATATGGATTTCCGTTAAAATCCAAATCTTCTCCTTCAATCAGAGTCCAATCAAGGTTTAAATAATAATCTAAATCTTTTTTACTCATCCAATGAATTCTCACTCAGAGGCTGTGTAATCATTAGACCTTCTCCGCCAATAACGTCTGCTTGTTTTCCATCTAAATAAAGGTAGACATTTTTACCGGGCGCATTAACTAAAACCGTTTTAATAAGTTGTTTCATCCTTGAATATATACTATCAGCACCGCCTCCGTATTGAAAATCTGAACTCAGATTAACAACGACATCATTCCCACTGCCTTTAATTGAGAGCAATTTAGTCCCTTTAGGTATTTCATTATAGATTCCAAGAGATTTTTCTGATAAAGATGGTCCTTTAAGCAACTGCTCTATAGCATTTTCAAGTTTATTATCATTATCTACTTGCCTTTTAACCTTTTTAAATACAGAGTTTCCGGATTTATCTATACCAAGAAAATACACATAAGATTCACCTGTGATATTTTTTAACTCAGAATTTTCATCGTTTTGTGACTTTACTTCAATATCTTCTTTTTTAATATCTTCTGTCTGCACTTTTTCTTTATTTAAAAATTTAAACTTATTTAAAAAATCCGGGTTTTTAAAATAGTTATCATAAACATATAAGCACGAAATAATTATTATTACAGCTATAAATACTTTCGAAAATCGACTCATATTCTCACCTCATTTTTTAAGAGTAATTTTTAGGAACCAAAAATAAACCATCAATTAAAATTCTATTATTTTCTATTTTAACATTTTTAACTTTAAAAATCCCTTTTGTATTTTTGGAAATATAAAACTCTGTCATAAAAGGATTCATTTTATTTATTAAAGGCAATAAATAAGACAAATTCATCCTATTATTATCTGAACCCAATTTAATATCAGTGAATACAAGTTTTTCGTTTTGAATCTTTAAACCCGCATCAACAGTAACATCTGCGATATCATCCATTAAAAAAAACGGCATGATTATTTTAAATTTAAATTTTAGCCTGTCTCCAACAATACTTGCATCTGGACTAAAAATCTTAAATATAATATTTGTACCATATGAGATGCTCATTTTATTCAGAATATTCATATATTCTTTAGTGAGAGTCATAGCCTTTAAGTTATCATTTGTTATTGTTGCGCTATATTTCATAACAAGGTTTTGTGCAAAATATATTTCTTTTCCTTTTAAAGCAACCTGATTGTAATCGCAGACGGTATCAGCTGAAAAATCACTAATGATTAAACCTGCATATGAAACTCTTGGGGATGTGATATGCATAGTTTTAAATTTACCATTTATAAAGTCTTTTGCGCCGTAAGGAATTATTTCAACATTAAAATTTGAACCTATATCTTTTTTTAGGGCTTTTTGCATCTCCATCTCAGCTACTTTAGTAATAAAAAAATTTGCACCGGTTACGTTAGAAAAAAATCTTGTAAATGAGTTACCAACAGGATAAGGCTTAGGAGCACATAGATTTGAGTAATTATACGCGAACACAGGCTGTGTGATTAATAACATTAACACTAATAAAATAAACTTTTTCATAAAAATACCTTACATATTCTAATTAAATTATCCTCAGCTTCACCAACGGCCACTATTTTCTCATCGTATATTAATAGAACTTTTGTGTTATTTATAAATTCACTATTTTTAATACTGGCACCGTTTTTGACTTTATTAAAGTCATCAGATGAAATTGTTTTTTGATTATATAATAAGACATCAATAGGATTAATCAATCTATTTTTAATAACATCGTAGTTTAAATTATTATCTAAAACAATAGAATTATTAATTGCAAATCCGCTTGAGACTGTTCGAATTAAATCTGTCATGATAGCTCCGGCCTCTAACATTTGACCTAAATCATGTACAATTGAGCGAATATAAACCCCTTTTTGACAATTAATTTTTAACTTTGCTGTTTGTAACTCATAATTAAAATCAATTAATTTCACATTATTCACAATGACATTCCTTGAAGGTACTTCTTCAATATTTACACCACTCCTCGCCAGTTCATACAATCTCTTGCCTTGATAGTGAACGGCACTATATATTGGAGGAACTTGAGTGATTTCCCCAATAAATACGGGTAAAAATGACTCTACTTGCTTAGCTGAAATTTTCAAATCCGAATACTGTAAAATTTTCCCCTCAGAGTCATAAGTATCCGATATAACCCCAAATTTGAGCACAGCAATATATTCTTTCTCTGCTGACAAATACTCAATCAGTCTTGTGGCCTTCCCTAAAGCTATAGGCAATACACCTGTTGCAAGCGGATCTAAAGTCCCTGAATGCCCAATCTGTTTTATTTTTAATATTCTTCTTAAAAAAGAAACAACATCATGTGATGTCATACCTTTAGGTTTATTAATATTTAAAAACCCAAACATCAGAAATTACAGTTCGCCTCTGGATATTTTATTAATTAACTCAGTAACTTTAGTTCCTCTTTCAAGAGAATCATCGGGTATAAACCTCAAATCAGGAGTATGTCTGAGTCTGATTCTTTTTCCGACTTCATATCTTATTTTGGACTTATTATCTTCTAAAGCCTGAATAGTAAGCTTCTTTGCTTCATCTGATGCAAATACTGAAAAATATACTTTAGCATATGAATTATCATGTGAAATTTCAATATCAGTAATAGAAATTACACCCGCAATTCTGGTATCTTTAATATTTTTTTGTATTATATCAGCAACTTCTTTCATTAAAGTTTTTCTGACACGTTCATTTCTTAATGACATAATAGCTCAACCTACACTAAAACTTGACGTTCAATTTCTTCAGTTGTTGTAACTTGAATGATATCACCTTCTTGAATATCATTGAATTTCGCAAAAGATATTCCACACTCGAAGCCTTGAGCAACTTCTTTTGCATCATCCTTAAAACGTTTTAACTGATCAATTTGTCCTTTAAATATTTCTTGACCATCTCTTATTACAACAGCAGTTTTATTTCTTACAACTTTACCTTCTAATACATAACATCCTGCGATTTTAGATGTTTTGCCCACAGTAAAGACCTGTCTCACTTCGGCCTTACCGAGTACAACCTCTTTAAGCTCAGGCTGCAATAAATTAAGCATAGTTTGTTCTAAATCTTCTAAAACTTGATAAATAATATTATATTTTTTAACTTTGACACCGTATTTTTCTGCCGCAATCTGTGCATTTAAATCATCTTTAACAGAAAAACCTAATATAATAGCATTACTTGCAGATGCCAGCATTATATCTGCTTCTGATATATCACCTACACCGACATGAATAATTTTAACAATAATTTCTTTTGATTGAAGTTGTCTAACCCCTTGGGCAACAGCCTCAGCAGAACCATTTGTATTTGCTTTTATAATCAGGTTTAAATTAGTTACCTCATCATCTTTAGACCCCACAACTTCATTCCTGACATGCGAAGGCATCATGGCTTCTAAACGAGAAATTCTGTCTTTTTCTTTATTTTCGAGTGCAATAGCTCTCATGACCTTTTCATTTTGTACAACTTCGAAAAAATCACCTGCCTGAGGAACTTCTGTCAAACCTAAAATTTCAACAGGTGTTGAAGGTGCAGCAAATTTGACTCTTTCGCCAGAATCGGAAAGAAGCGCCCTAACTTTACCAAACACTTTGCCTACAACAACGCAATCGCCTTCTTTTAAAGTCCCATTTTGAACTAATAAAGTAGCAACGGGTCCTTTTCCTTTATCGAGATTAGCCTCAATTATAACTCCTGAAGCATTTGCTGAAGGATTTGCACGTAAATTTTGAACTTCTGCTAAAAGTAAAATATATTCCAATAGCTCATCTATTCCATTACCAAGCAATGCACTGACTTTAACGCAAACTGTTTCTCCACCCCAAGCTTCAGCAACAAGCCCGTATTCTGTTAATTGTTGCAAAATTTTATCAGGATCTGCACCTGCTTTATCAATTTTATTTACAGCAACTATAATAGGAACTTCGGCTGCTTTTGCATGGTTAATAGCCTCAATGGTCTGCGGCATAATACCATCATCGGCAGCAACCACTAAAATTGCTATATCAGTGGCTTTTGCTCCTCTGGCTCTCATTTCGGTAAAAGCTTCGTGACCCGGAGTGTCTATAAATACAATTTTTTTGTCTTCAATAAAAACAGTATAAGCACCAATGGATTGAGTAATCCCACCTACTTCTGTAGAAACAATTTTATGCTTTGAAGCCCTGATTGAATCCAAAAGAGTAGTTTTTCCATGATCAACGTGTCCCATTATACTAACTACTGGGGCTCTTAGTTTCAACAGTTTTTCATCTACATTTTTTATCGCTTTAATTTTTGCTTCTTTTTGAATTTCTTCTTCTAAAAAAGCTTCAATATCTTCATCAAGAACCTCAAGTTCAAAGTTTTCACAAATTTGTTTTTGTGTTTTTACATCAATGACTTGATTTACAGTAGCAAGAACACCTTGCATCATAAGAAACCTAACTATTTCAGCCGGTGATTTTTTAATTTTGTCTGCAAGCTCTCCCACTGTCAAAACCTGGTTCAAAACTACTTTTGTGATTACTTGTTCTTCTTCACCGTCTCTTTTTGATTTTTTCTTATGCTTTTGAGAAATAGCTTTCTCAAGGCTGATTAGCTCTTGTTGCTCTTCCTTGCTTTTGTATTGTTTTTCTTTACTTTTGGCAACTTTTCTTCTATTTGGATTTGACTTCGATTCGTAAATCTCTTGAGAAATAATATGTCTTTTCACAGGTTGTTTTACACCTTGCGACTCACCAGCAGGCTTGACTTCGCCCTTTTCAGTAACAGCTGGTTTGCCTGTCCTTGGCCTTTGTCCAAAGGCCGGTCTTTCAAATTTTCCTTTTGGCGGAAATCTATTAGGTTTGTCCTGCGTTTGTTGAGGTGCATGTTGTCTTGGCCTATTAATAGGTTCTTGCGGCTTTTGGGGTTCAACTTTTTTTTCTTTTTCTTTTAATGCAAGTTCTTCTGCTCTTCTTCTTTGGCTATTTCTATTATTATATTCAAGTAAAGAGCGCATGTCTGGTGTTTTTTGCTTTTCAGGTTCTGAACTCTGTTCAGCTATTTCCTGAGTTTCTACATTTTTAGGTTCGCTAACAGCAGCTTCTTGCTGCACAGGCTTAGCTTTTTTAACAATAAAAGCTTTCGGCTTTTTTACCGTATCTTTGTTATCAGTTTGCTTAAGTGCATCTTTTAATCTTGCTATCTGAGAGCTAGACAGCGTACTTGAGTGTGATTTTATCTTTATACCTAATTTTTGCTCAGCAAGATCCAAAACCTGTTTGTTTGTGAGGTTTAATTCTTTTGCTAATTCATATACTCTTATGTTATCAATTGTCATTTATTATTTATTCTCGCATTACCTTTATATAGTTTTAACACAATTTATTTCTCAAGTACAGTTTTGATTTTTTCCAATATATTTAGATCTACCTTTTTATTTAATATTTTCGAGATTTTCATTTTTTTAAAGGCATTGTCAATACAAATATTATCACTACAAATGTATGCTGAACGACCGAAATATTTCGAAGAAGGGTTTATTAATATATCACCATTAAGATGATTTATCATTATCCTGATTAAATATTTTTTGTCTTTATAAGTATTACAAGCAATACATTTACGAATATTTTTATCTTTTCTTGCCACTAAAAATAATCCTCACCGATTTCGTTAAACTCAATCCCAAATAGTGACTTTTTAGCATTATTCAAAGTTGAAAAGAGCTTTGATGCAGCAAATTTTGAATCATTTGAATAAGATAACTCAATTAAATCTGAATCGAAATCATTTCTCTCAAAATTGCTGCAAGCATAAACATATCCATCATTTAGTTTTACATCGGAATAATCATCAGAAAAGGATCCAACTGCAACAGCTGAAAATAAATCGCAGATATCATCTTCAATAAATGGAAGGATTAGACAGGCATGATTTTTATTAAAAAACGGCTTAAACTCTAGAACTTGTAAATATTTTCCTACATTTGAAATCTTAACGGAGAATATACCTGAATAAGGATTAGAATTTTTAGATATTTCAAGTATCGTAGGTTCTACAACTCTTTTAGTAATATCTTGTATTTGAGTTTCAGAAAGGTTTGGATTAGGAGAATAACAAATATCACATCCGGAATCCAAATCAAATTCTTCAAACACGCTTCCGAGATAAAAAACTGTTATACCATCAGTTATATAATAAATGTATGTTTCTTGTCGCTCAGCATATTCTTCTATAACAATTTTTTTACAGAAATTGTCAAATAAGCGCTCAACGGCTTCTTTCGCTTTTGAGAATGTGTAAACAATCTGGGAAAAATTTGTTTCATCAAAAAAATCCGGTTTTATAACCATTGGATATTTTGAAGCTCTCACGTAGTCAATAGCTAGACCTTCTTTATCAAATATCCCAAATTTTGGTGTTGAAATTCTTAATTTGTACATAAATTTCTTAGCAGAAGCAGCACTTAATGTTATCCTTGCTGAGTTAAAATAAGGACCAAAAACATTAAAACCTTCTCCTATAAATGCATCCGCTATTGAATTTGAAATAGCATTTATTGAAGAAATAAACACAAGATTAATCTCATTTGCCGTTGCAAATTCTAAAAGCTCTTCAATTTCATTTTCCTGAATATCTACAGATGTAGCAAAATCCTTAATATATTTATTTCCGGGCGCAACAAATACCAAGTCAACATTTTTTTGCTCACTCATTTTTTTTGCAACTGCATATGTATTGAAATCAGAACCTATTATTAAAATTCTCATAGTAGAATTATACTATACAATCAATTAATGAGAAATATCAGGACGAAGCTTTTTGGCATCTTTCAAATATACATGTGTAATCTCATCTTGCATTTTTTTAGTATTGGCAACTATCAAAACTCTTAAACAATATTTAATAGCATTATTAATATCAGCCTCATTAAAGCACATCATCGGCACACTATCCCATCCGAGTTCAGACCTTACATACTTGGCAGGAAAATCAGAAGTTAAATCCTTAGTTAAAGAAAAAATAACATGCGAAATATCATTTTTATTAATTGAATTTAATTTAGTTAATTTAGTAAGCAACTCCACAGTAGCAATCTTTATAGCCTCTGAAGAATCAGAATCAACTGTAATTGCACCTCTAATACCTCTTGAAAAAATCATTCGCCAACCTCCAACTCCATAGAAAAGGTATCACCAACTTTTATTCTTGCTCCGTTAGCCCAGTCATATCCTGAAATAATTTGTTTATTTTCAGGTTTAACCTTTGTTATAAGGAGATATGAATCCCCTGTTTTTACATAAATACCATCTTTTGACGTAAGAACAATTTGTCCCGGAGAATAATTCGTATATTTATCTTGTTCTTGAGGCAAGAAAGATTCAACAACTTTCAGCTTTTTAGCATTGATTTCAGTATATGCACATGGATAATCAAAAAACGCCCTTATTTTATTATGAATATTTAAAGTTTTATCTGACCAATGAATTAGAGCATCTGACTTGTTAAATTTATTGGCAAATGTAGCTTTTGAATCATCTTGTTTTTGAGGAGTTAAAGCCCCTGAAGCAAGTCCTTTTAAAGTTCTGTATAATAAAAAAGGCGCTTTTTCACTTATAATATCGGACAGCTCTTTCGATGTCATGCTATCTGTTATTTGAATTTTCTCTTGTAGACAAATGTCACCCGCATCAAGCTCAAGAGCAGTAATCATAGTTGTGATACCGGTTTTTTTGTCACCATTAAAAATTGCTCTTTGAATTGGATTTGCCCCTCTGTAAACAGGCAACAAGGATGCATGAAGGTTTATTGTAGAAAATTTGGGGATATCAAGAACTTCCTGAGATAAAATTTGCCCAAAAGCGAATGTCACAAAAAAATCGGGAGTTAGCTCTTTTAATTTGGATATTAAATTTCTGTCATTTTTAATTGACGAAGTTTGAAATACAGGAATTGAATGTATATTAGCACAGGTTTTAATCGGTGGTTCAAGTACTTTCTTCCCTCGACCTGAAGGTCTGTCAGGCTGGGTAACAACTGCAACAATATGAATATCTGCAAAATTAAGAAGTTTCATTATGCTATTGACCGCAATCTCAGGGGTAGCAAAAAAAACAACTTTGAGCACTACTTCTCCTCCGAAACAGATTTTTTGGATATTTGGTTTTCAAGTTCAACCTCTTCCAGCAAATATTCTGCATCTACAGGAGGTAATCCCTTCTCAATTAATATTTTATCGGCTTCAAACCTGTTTCTAACATGGTCAACAAACAAAATTCCATCCAAATGGTCATATTCATGCTGTATTGCTTTTACCAACAGCATATCGTCACTGGCTTCCAGCACAAACTGCCTACCTCTTCGGTCAAGAGCTTTAACCATAACATAACTATACCTTCTTACATTGGTATAAGCTTCAGGAAAACTTAAACAACCCTCGTAACTAACCATTGCACCGGATTTTTTAATAATTTTGGGATTTATAAACACTTTTGGGTTCAAAGGTTCATCACCATTTGAAGTATCTATAACAAATATTCTAAGGTTTTCCCCAATTTGTGGAGCTGCAAGCCCAACACCATTTTTAGCATACATAGTATCTAACATATCTTCAATTATGGATTGAACTTTTTTTGATACCTTATGAACCTCCTTAGATTTTTGCCTAAGTAATTTATCTCCGTATTTTAAAATCTTTCTGATTGCCATTTTATAACCTCATTATTTTTTTGCAAAAACATTTAAAATAAGCATTACCATAGAAATTCCTATCGCATAAAGGAAATACTTTATTAATGAAGAACTCACGATAAATGTCGCCAAAGCACCTGATATCACCGCAAATGTAGCAAGTATAAATACCGTTTTATTTTGCGAAAAACCTGCTTTTAAAAGCTTATGATGAATATGCTCCGCATCTGCAACAAAGGGAGAAGTTCCTTTAAATATTCTTCTCAAAGAGGAATAAGTAATGTCCAATATCGGAACAGAAAGGACAAAAATTGGCACCAACATCGCAAGAGCAGCTGTTTTCATAACTCCTGTTATTGATAATGTCGCTAATAAAAATCCTGCAAACAATGCTCCCGAATCTCCCATAAATATTTTGGCAGGATTAAAGTTATAAGTCAAAAATGCAAGCATTGAACCTGCCAGGATAAACGCTATTAAAGCACTTATAGCACCCGACGGAGCAGCGGCAACGGCTATTAACCCCAAAGTAACAGAACTAATCGTAATTACAGACCCTGCTAAACCATCAATACCGTCAATAAAATTGACAGCATTACTTATACCAACAATCCAACAAGTCGTAATCAAATAAGAAACCGGCATGTATAGTTCGATTGGATTTCCAAAGGGGTTGTAAAGAGTTTCTATTCTAATGCCCAAGCAGTAAACAATTGTCGCAATACTAAGTTGAATAAAAAGCTTAAATTTAGCATCTAAAACATAAATGTCATCTATTAAACCCAATAAAAACATTAAAGAACTTCCGAGTAAAATTCCTGATAATAAAGAGCCTGAAGGATAATAACTCAAAAATATTAAAAATAAAAAAGTGAGCATAGTGCTTGTCCAGATAGCCACACCTCCCAGCCTTGGAATAGGATGAGAGTGAATTTTTCTGGCATCAGGTTTGTCCATTAAACCTTTTTTTTCCGAATAATAAATAACCAAAGGCACAATAAAAATCCCTAATATAAAAGAAATTACAGCGCCTATAATATGTGCTTCAGAGAGCTTTAAGATAGTCATTTTTTAACCTCAATACAATGGATATTTTTTGCACAACTTTAAAGAACGCTCTTTTAAATTATTAAGAGCGACTTCATTATCAGAAGCAGTTACCGCAGAAGAAATAATCTTGCCAATTTCAAGCATATCCTCTTCTTTAAAACCTCTTGTAGTAACAGCGGGAGTTCCAAGTCTTATTCCGCTTGTAACAAAAGGACTTTGCGGATCGTTTGGAACTGTATTTTTATTAGCGGTAATTCCAACCTTTTCAAGAATATTCGCAATGTCTTTTCCAGTTTTATTAAATTTTCTTAGATCCAAAGTCATTAAATGATTTTCTGTCCCTGAACCCACTATATCCATACCTTCATCCATCAACGTTTTCGCAAGCGCTTTTGCATTTTTTACTACTTGAACAGCGTATTCTTTAAATTCCGGCTGCATTGCTTCCTTTAATGCTATAGCTTTTGCTGCTATTATGTGTTCCAGAGGCCCACCTTGAATACCAGGAAATACGGCCTTATCTATCCCTTGAGCATGCTCGGCGTCACACATCACTATACCGCCTCTTGGACCTCTAAGCGTTTTATGAGTAGTTGTCGTTACAAAATGTGCATAGCCTGAAGGTGAAGGATGAATACCTGCAGCAACCAATCCAGCAATATGAGCAATATCCGCCATTAAATATGCGCCTATTGAGTCAGCTATTTCTCTAAACTTTTTAAAATCAATAATTTTTGAGTAATTGCTAGCTCCGCAAATAATCATTTTAGGCTTGTGTTTCGTTGCAAGTTTTTGAACTTCATTATAGTCAATTTCACCATACTCATTAATACCGTATGAAACTATATTAAAATACAAACCCGAAAAATTAACTGGAGAACCATGAGTCAAATGGCCTCCATTAGATAAATCCATTCCCATTACGGTATCACCCGGTTTAACAGCATAAAGAAAAACAGCCATATTTGCCTGGGCTCCGCTATGGGGCTGAACATTTGCATGCCCGATGTTAAAAAGTTTTTTTGCTCTTTCTTGAGCAATTTCCTCTATAGCATCAATATTTTCACATCCATTATAAAATCTTTTATAAGGCTTGCCCTCAGCATATTTATTTGTCAAAACAGTACCGCAAGCCGCCATAACAGCTTTTGAAGTAAAATTTTCACTGGCAATAAGCTCTATTGTATTTCTTTGTCTTTCGAGCTCTTTTTCGATTAAATCAGCTATTTGAGGGTCTTCTTTTTTAATTAAATCAATTTCCATGCCAAAACTCTCCCATAATTCATATTATCATTTTAATATTATTTTGACTTAAAAGTAAAATAAATTAAAGAAGTAAATATAAATATCCTATCTGACTAATACCTAATATTAGATTGCTATTTTTGAAAAATTACGTAAAATGAAAAAAGGAGACAAGCAATCTTGAGAAATTACCAAAATAAGGATTATTATAAGGCTCTTGGCATAGAATATTCAGCTACTGTCAGTGAAATTAAAACAGCTTACAGGAAACTGGTCAGGAAATACCATCCTGACGTAAACAAAAGTGAATTGAGTATAGAAACTTTTAAAACAATAAAAGAAGCCTATGATGTCTTGATTAATCCATCGGAAAAAGCCCTATATGACCAATATAAAGGCTATTCAACAATTTACAAGCAAACAAATCAGGCTCAGGCAAAAAAAGCTTATTCAGAAGCAAACAAAGAGAATCCGCAACCTCGAAAAAAAGAACCGGAAAAAGAAAATAAAACAAAATCTACAAAAGAACCTTTTTCAAAAGTTTTTAACGATATAATGGACGGGCTCTTCACTGCCGACAAAAAAGCTTCTTCAGAAAAAGAAAAAAAGAAAAACTTTAATAAACCACAAAACGGTTCTGATATTAATATGAACTTAAAAATATCCCAAACCGAATCCATTAATGGGGCTACCAGAAAAATTAACATATTGCACACTGAAACCTGCCCTCATTGTCTGGGAAGAAAGTTTATAAACGGTGGAGTATGTCAATTTTGTAAAGGAAAAGGCGAAGTTTCTCTTCATAAAAAAATAAGTGTTAAAATACCACCAAACGTCACAATCGGCTCAAAAATACGGATTGCAAATGAAGGAAATAAGGGAAAATACGGTGGGAAAAATGGGGATTTATATCTGATTGTCGATATTGAGAATAATTCATTCTTTAAATTTGAAGGAAACAATGTTTACTGCGAAATCCCGATAAGTACTTTTGAAGCAGCATTAGGGTCAAATATAGAAGTTCCGACCCAGAATGGGAAAATCACTATGAAAATTCCACCGCTAACATCCTCAGGACAAAAATTCAGGCTTGTTAATCAGGGACTGACAGATTCAAAAACATCACAAAAAGGCGACCAAATAGTCACCGTAAAAATTGAAATGCCAAAAGCTCTTTCTATTGAAGAAATAAATCTTTACGAACAATTAAAGACACTTTCAAAGCATGATGTAAGAAAAGATATTGATTATGAAAAAAAATGAAATAACAAACAATAAAACATATATAAAAGAGTATTTTGTATCAATCCAAGGAGAAGGTCCTTACATCGGATACAAACAGCTTTTTATAAGATTTGCAAACTGCAATCTGGCCTGCGATTATTGTGATACAGATTTTTTTACAGAAAAACAAGAAAATCTTCTCACTCCTAAAGAATTATTGAGCAAAATTAATATACTTGATATCAAAAACATTCACAGCATAAGTCTTACAGGAGGCGAGCCACTACTCGAAGTCAATTTTCTGAAAAGTTTTTTACCACTAATTAATCATAAAATTTATCTTGAAACAAACGGTACTCTTCCTGAAAAACTTGAAGAAATTATACACCTTGTAGACATAGTAAGCATGGACTTGAAAATTAGCTCTTCTTCAAAGATTGAAAATTTGTTTGATAAACACAAAAGATTCATTAAAATTTGTAAGGATTATAAAAAAGAGCTCTTCTTAAAAGTTATATTTGATAACAATATTACTTGTGAAGAGATAAAAAATTGTATATCAATTGCCTCTAACAATGATCTGGAAGTAATTTTGCAGCCGGTAACCAAAAATAACCTAATAAATTTTTCTGGTAAAGAAATTTTAGACATTTTTAATGAGTTCACTTCAGAATATAAAAAAATCCGCCTAATTCCTCAACTTCACAAATTTATACAAGTTGAATAATTTTGAATTTTGATAAATAATAAGATTAGATGTTAATGGAAACGTTTTATAGTAAAGAGGATTTGGAAAAAATAAGCTTGGAAGCAACTGCAGTAGGGAGCTTGCCGCATACAAGCCCTGAGAAGGCTGTAAAATTAATATTCAATAACTTCTCATCATTCCCGTTTTGGCCTCAGCTTTCAAATATTAATCCCCTTGAAGATATGATTATTCAGTATTCAGAAAATTTTCCCGGATTAACTTTGGATATACAAAATCAGAACTTTAAGTTTGAATCGGATACTGAAGAATTTTATAACAAGCTTGAAGAACTTTATCTTGATTACGACGCAATCGTGCTTGAAAATGATACGGACAGACTTGATAAGTATGCTATAAAAGCTCCTTATTCAACATCAATAAAATTATTCTTGGAAAAAATAAAAGAAACCAGACCTAAATTTGCAAAAGGACAAATTACAGGTCCTTTTACCTGGGGCACAAGTGTTTGTGATAATGAAAAAAAATGCTTATTCTATGAAGATACATATAGAGATATTGTATTGAAGATTCTTACATTAAAAGCGTTATGGCAAATAAAAGCAATAAAATCTGCTAGCCCTGAAACCATACCGGTAATATTTATGGACGAACCAACACTGGCGCAAATTGGCACATCTGCGTTTTTGACAGTTCCCAAAAATACAATTATACAAAATTTACAAGAAATTTCATCAATTATAAATCGAAGCGGAGCGCTTTGCGGAGTTCATTGTTGCGGAAAGGCAGATTGGAAAACAATTCTTGAAAGCGGCATCAACATTTTAAGTTTTGATGCATTTGCTTTTATAAAAAATCTGGCAATTTTTTCAAATGAAATAAACTCATTCATAAAAAATCACGGAATAATCGCTTGGGGCATTGTTCCTACGCTAGATGTAGAAGCTTTAAGAAAATGTGATTCAAATACACTTGTAAAAAAATTAGAAGACGGTTTTAATATACTTGAAAAAAAAGGACTTGATAAAACATTAATTTTAAAACATAGCATAATAACTCCATCTTGCGGTGCAGGCTCTCTGGATGAAGAATTAGCAGAGAAAGCAATGACTTTAACAAGTGAAATTTCACATTATTTTAAAATAAAATACAAGGGGATTTGATGACAATAACTATTGCAATTACAGGTAAAAGCGGTAATGGGAAAACAACTGTTACAAAAGGGCTTTGGTCCTTAATTAGAGAAAATTATCCTGAAAAATCAATATTGTTATTTGATAATGATTTAACAAGTGAATTAGGTCACAGCTTTGGAAAAGATATAAGAAACACGATATTCGGCATAAGAAGCGGGAAACACGAATATAAAACAGGTATACCTGAACAAATGACTAAACAGGAATACCTCGAATGGGCTCTTGAAGATATTTTGCATCCACTTGATGATAATACGGATATAATCGTTTCCTGGCTTGTAGGCTCAAAAGATTGCCGATGCCCCATTACAAAACAAATGAATGATGCCATTATTAAGTTACTAAAAAATTATGACATAGTACTCTTTGATTGTGAATTTGACTTAAAATACCTTTACCAACTTGTTGATATTGAGATTGACGTAACCCTGATTGTTGCGCAGCCCAATGAAGAATCAATCCACCTTGCAAAAAGAATTGAAGAATTTTCGGCAAAACATGCCGCAGGGAATCAAATGGGAGTCGTATTAAACAAAGTAAAAGGAAATGAAGTAGAACCATTATACGAGTTACTGAAAAAATACAGCCTTGATATAATAGGCGTAATTCCAGAAGATACAGGTTTAAAAGAACATCCACTGGACAAAAGTTCAGAACTTATTATAAGCTCAATAAAGGAGTTCTATCCGAGATTAAATATCCCGCAACTATAGGAGAAAATAATGACAATTATACTAGATGGCAAAGCCATTTCAAAGAAAATCCTTGATAATATAGAAACACAAATAAAAAAACTTAGCATAAAACCAAAACTTGCAGTGATTTTAGTCGGCAACAATCCAGCAAGTCAAGTTTACGTAAGAAGCAAGGAAAGAGCCGCAAACCAGATAGGAATAGAATCCCTCGCTATAGAACTTAGCGCAGAAACAACAGAAGAAGATTTGATTCAACACATTCACATATTGAATGAAGACAAAAGAATAAATGCGATTTTAGTACAACTTCCATTGCCCAAACACATTGATACCAATAAAATTCTTGAAAAAATCACGCCCACAAAGGATGTTGACGGTTTCCATCCTTATAATTGCGGAAAACTTTTTTCAGGACAAAAGCCTTATTCAATTCCATGCACTCCAAAAGGCATAATAAGACTTCTTGATGAATATAATATTAACCTAGAAGGACTCAATGCAACTGTCATAGGTCGATCTAATATAGTAGGTAAACCTATAGCACAGCTTCTGCTACAAAGAAATGCAACGGTAACAACTGTCCACAGTAAAACGAAAAATATTGAGCAATATACAAAAAATGCAGACCTGATTGTAGCTGCAGTCGGAGTTGCTAACTTTCTAAAAGCTGATATGGTTAAGGAAAACGCCATAATAATAGATGTCGGGATTAGTAGAATAAGCGGAAGACTCATAGGTGACGTTGATTTTGAATTTGTAAAAGAAAAAGCTTCCTACATTACACCTGTTCCCGGAGGAGTGGGGCCTATGACTATAGCAATGCTTATGGATAACACACTTGAACTGTATAAATTACAGAATTCAAGTGCTTACAAACTATGATAATATTTTTTAAGCATCATTGCATCGCCTTCAATGTTGGGGCTTTCACAAACTAATACTCCCTTAACGTTAAAATCTTTAAATGCTTTCATTAAATCTTTATAGTTCATATCGCTTTCATCAAGGTTTAAATGATTTTTTTCGCCTTTAGGTCCGTAAGCAATCCCGGCTAAATGCCCATGGAAATTTTCCAGAGCAAAATTTCCCAATTCGCTTCCAATATATTCAAATATTTTTGCAAATTCATCATAAGTGTTGGAAACGCCTGCATATCTTGCGTGCAGATGTGAGAAATCGACGCAAGGTAAAACATTTTTAAATGATTTTGAAAGTCTCACAATTTCTTCTAAACTGCCCCACTGCGTAGCTTTTCCTGTAGTTTCAGGTCGAACCCAAATATTAATATTTTCATTTTCTAACGTAGTACAAATCCTGGAAATAGATTGCTCTACGGTTTTATAAACTTTTTCTTTATCATCTCCAAGGTAAAAAGCAGCATGAAAAGTTATACTGTATGCCCCTAATTTATATCCCATTCTAGCTGTATCAAGTATTCTTGTTACACTTGCCTCTTTTTTTTCATCCTCTTTAGAATTTAAGTTTATAAAATAAGGACCATGAGCTGTCACTATAAATTTATTGTTTTGGGTAAGATTTTTTACTAAAATTTGGGCATCAGCAGCCATTTTAACGCCATAAACAAATTCTAACTCTATACCATCTAAATCATATTCGGATAAAAGCTCAAAAGCCTTCTTATATCCACGATTATCAGTAGCTATAGGCATACCTGCAGTTAAAAAATGCAATTTATTCATTACTCAAATTTTTCCCCTATTGATGGTCTAAAAACCCTTACGAAATCAGAAGCATCGCCTAAAACATAAGAACCAACCTGAAGGATTTTAATATGCAAAATACCATCAGAACAGGCAACTCCGATTGTATCCTTGATATGACAAATTGTTCCAGGTTCATGTTTTGTTTTCTTCTTCTGGACAAATGAAGTATATATCTTTGTATACACGCCTCTGTATCTTGTACCGGCAGTAATAAAAGGATTAAGAGCCCTAATAAACCGTTCTATCTCCTCAACTGACTTATTCCAGTCTATTATAGTATTTCCAAGTTTTATATCTAGAGTCGGAGCTTTTTTAAATTCTCCTTCCTTTTGAACCATTCTTGGTAATGAATTATTTTCATAATAAATTAAAGCCTCTAATAATGCATCTGCGGCAATATAATTGAGTCTGTTAAATAAAGTTCCCATTGTATCGAATTTTTCAACATTAACTTTATACTGCGACACAATATCTCCCTCATCAAAGCGCTCATTCATAAAATGCAAAGTAACGCCTGTTTCTTTCTCGTTATTTATTATTACATGAGAATAAGGATTACCACCTCTATACTCAGGCAATAAAGAGGGATGAATGTTCAAAAAACCATCTTTAGTTAGTGCTAAAAACTCTGGCGGAAATAACTTGTTATAAGAGCATACAACAGCAATATCAGGTTCTAATGCTTTTACTTTAGTTAAAAATATTTGTTCTTTTAACGATGATTCGTAGTCAATAATTTTCAAGTTAAATGATTCGACAAATTTACTGAAAAACTCATAAGTCGGATTAGATTTATCAGGAGGGACAACTCCAACAATATTTACGCCTGAATTGACCAATTTTGACAAACAAACAAGCGCCATATCAGGCATTCCAACAAATAGGACTTTCTTTTTAAAAATATTTTGCAAAGTACACCCCTAACACTACACCCACAAGACATAGAAATATGCTACCAAATATATACCAAATCGCATCCAATATCCTATTAGAATTAAATAGCTGAATTACTTCACAGGAAAATGTACTAAAAGTAGTTAAGCCGCCGCAGAAACCAACAGTAAGAAATAGCTTTAAATTCTGGTTAAAATGTGTCTTTGTATTTATATAATATAATAAAAAACCGAGAATAAAACTACCTAATACATTGATGAAAAGGGTTTGAAAAGGGAAAATAATAGAACATGACTTTTCATAGTACACATTTATTAAATACCTTAAAGCGGCACCTGCCCCACCGCCAACAAATACAGCAACTAAACCTAACATATAGCTATAATACTACAATTCTATAAAAATACAAATTATTTACCAAGTATTCTCACAGCAAAGTGTATAGAATTAATCATTCCGGAGTTTCCAATAGCCATAGTTGCAACCGGAACTCCTTTAGGCATCTGAACAATTGAAAGTAATGCATCCATTCCATTTAAAGGACCAACGTCTCTTGGAACACCTATTACCGGGATTTTAACTTTAGCCGCTATAATCCCAGGAAGTGCCGCAGCTAAACCAGCAACAGCAATAATAACTTTAACTTCACCCTTTTTAGTAATATCATCAAGGTAATTAAGAAGCTCGGGCAAATTTCTATGAGCAGAATATACAACATATTCAATATCAAGTTTAAGCTCTTTTGCAAGGCTCAATGCAGGTTCAACAAATTCATTATCACTTTGAGAACCCGCTACTATAACAACTTCCGGCATTGTAACCTCCTATATCACCTCTATATATCTTATCTTTAAATTCCAATCTATTGGCAGCAGCATACAAAAACGGATACGGATTATCAGCATTTTTGCAAATTGAAAGAACTCTTCCTCCATTTGAAACTAAACAATTTTTAGAATTTTTAACTCCTGCATAGAATATGTCAACATCTAACTCTGATTTAATAAAGTCAACATTTTTAATTTCAGAGCCTTTTTTAGGACTCTCTGGATAACCTTCTGATGCAATAACTAAGCAAGCAGAAATTCCATTTTTCCAATCTAAAACAACCTCAGACAACCTTTTTGAAACAAGAAGATAAAAAATTTCTAATAAATCCGAATCTAAATGCATCATTAAAGCTTGAGTTTCAGGATCACCAAAGCGCATATTGTATTCTAATACGTAAAGACCTGAATCATTCATCATAAGTCCAGAATATATGACACCTGTAAAGTCAGCGTTTTCTTTAATTAATGCCGATTGTAAATTTTTAAGATACTCATCTACCCAACGTTTTTGAACGTTTGTAAGCTCAACAGGACAATATGAACCCATACCTCCGGTATTAGGACCTTCGTTCTTTTCCAAAAGCCTTTTATAATCTCTTGCACAGACTAATGGAACAATAGTTTTTCCATCCCAAAGGGAAATTAAAGACAATTCCTCACCTTTAATAAACTCTTCTACAACTACTTTTTTTGATGCCTCAGAATACTTACCGTTTAGAAAATCCTCTAGCAAATCCTGAGCTTCACTTCTTGTATTAACAATACTGACACCTTTACCTGCCGCCAAACCGTCTGCTTTCAAAACAACAGGGTAATTAGCAGCATCCAAAACTTCGCCTATTTGAGAAACATCTTCAATAATTGTATAAGATGCAGTAGAAATTGAATTTCTATTCATAAAATCTTTTGCAAAAGATTTTGAGCTTTCAAGTCTCGCCCAATCTTTTGTAACTCCGACAGAAGGAATCCCATGGCATTTAAACACATCGACAATTCCTTGAGATAAAGGCAACTCCGGTCCAACTACCAATAAATTAATGCCTAATTCTCTCGACTTTGCAGCAAGATCTTGGAAATCTAAATATTCAATAATTTCACCAAGATGCTTAAAACCGTCATTACACTCTGCCAAATACAACTTAGAAAGCAGGTTTGATTGTGATATTTTCCAAGCTATTGCATTTTCTCTGGCTCCATTTCCATATACCAAAACTTTCACACTAACACCTCTTCCTCAGTGAGATTAATATTTGAATTAAAAAGCAAATTATCGATTACTCTCGGATATAAATAATGCTCTATTTTGTGAACTTGCGCCTCTAAGGATTCCAGGGTCATTCCTTCAGTTATAGGCGCTTTTTGCTGTATAATAATTTCTCCCGAATCAACCTCTTCTGAAACATAATGGATACTAACCCCTGAATAACCACGGTTAGCTTCATAAGCTCTTTTAATACTATTTACTCCTTTAAATTCAGGCAGATATGAGGGGTGTAAATTGACAAAAGTTCCTAAATTTAAGACTTTTGAAGATAAAATCCTCATATAACCTGCTAATATATATAAATCAAAAAACTTATCTTTCAAAAAATTATACGTATCTTCAAATTTAACGAAATAGCTCTCAACTCCAAGTTTTTTAGCTCTTTCAAAAACATATGCATCTTCTTTATCACATACAAGAAAAAACTTTATTTCCCGATTTAAGAAATAATTAACTATAGATTCAAAATTAGTGCCATTACCTGAGGCAAATATTACTGCCGTTTTCATTTTTAACTATTTCTCCAAATACAAACGGGTTAAACTTTTCAAGAGTTTTCAAAATTGCATCTACATAAGTCTTATCAGCAATTACGCACATCCCGACCCCCATATTAAAAACATTATATGCTTCTTCAGTTCCAACTAATGATTCAAGTTTTTCAAATATCGGATTTTTCGGAATTTTATCAATCTGAACCACTGCGCATAGATCATCAGGAACAGCTCTGCATAAGTTTCCTTCAATACCGCCGCCTGTGATATTCGCACAGGCTCGTATCATTTCTTTGTCAACCAGTTCAATAATTTCGTTAACATAAATATGAGTAGGCTCGAGCATTTTTTCAAATTCGTTTTCAGTTAACAAGCCATCTTTATATAAATGTCTTATTAAAGTAAATCCGTTAGAATGCGGTCCGCTTGAAGACAACGCAACTATAATATCGCCCTCTTGAACGTTTGAGCGTTTTAAAACATTTTCCTTTTTAACTATACCTACAGCAAATCCTGCAACATCAAAATGATTAGATGCCACTAAATCAGACAACTCTGCAGTTTCACCGCCAAGCAAAGTGCAGTTGTATTTATATAACTCTTGCTTCAGCGCAACAATAAATTCTGATGTTATATCTAAATCAAGCTTGTTTGTTGCAAAATAATCTAAAAAGAATAACGGTTTTGCTCCAACACAAATCATATCATTTAAGTTCATTGCAATTAAGTCTTTTGCAATTGTAGAAATCATTTTTCTTTCAATGAGTGGAATAACTTTTGTACCAACACCGTCTGTACAACCTGCAAGATAATATTCAGGAATAAAAGGATGAGAATACAATCCTGCAAAATTTCCAATATTTTCACTTTTTAAAGTATTTTTTATTGTTTCAGTTAATAAATCTGATTTTTTTACATCAACGCCGGCTCTTTTATAGCTATACATTCATTTTCCTTTTTTGATTTAATAAAACAGTAATAACACCAGCTGGATTCATCAAAAATATCTGTGAGTCCTTTAAAAGACAAATATTCTACTGAATCAGCATCTAAAAATTTAGCAATTTCCTCTTTTGAAGAAGAAATATTTGCAATTAGCTCTTCCTGAGAAGATATATCAACTCCCCAAGAGCACGTATTAACAATCATAGGCGAAGCCACCCTAAAGTGTACCTCTTTTGCACCTGCCTCTTTAAGCATCCTTACAATTTCTCTTGAAGTAGTCCCCCTAACTATTGAATCATCAACAATTATTACTTTTTTACCTTGTAAAATAGTTTTATTTGGAGCTAATTTTTCTCTCACTCGTGCAATCCTTGACAGTTGAGAGGGAGATATAAATGAACGCCCCACATAATGATTTCTAAGTAAGCCCAATTGTAGAGAAATACCGGATTCCTGCGAGTATCCGATTGCAGCCGGCAATCCTGAATCCATTACAGGTATTACCATATCAGCATCAATATAACTTTCTTTTGCAAGCTTTTTACCCATTTCGACTCTTGATAAATAGACATTCCGTCCAAATATATTTGACACAGGTTTTGCAAAATAAATATGCTCAAATACACATTTTTGCTCTTTTACAGATTCCGTATATTGCTTAATTTCATAGTTATCTTCGGTTATCTCTACCCCAAATCCCGGTTGAATTTCAATTATTTTTTTCACATTCAATATACTGAATGCACAATCTTCACTGGCAACGAAATATCCTTCTTCTGCATCACAGAACATTAAAGGTCTGTAACCAAAAGGATCTCTATACGCTAAAACACGATTTGGGAGTTGAAAAATGATAGACCAAGAACCCTCAATAAAATTCTTTGTTAAAATTTGAGCAACTCCTTCAAATGACCATTGTGAAGGTTTCTTTTTCATACCGAAAACAACTCTTTTCAACATAGTTTCTGTATCACTGTTGGTCAAAAAAACTTCGCCTAATCTTTCAAAAGTTTGCCTCATCTGTATTGCACAAGAAACATTACCATTATGAGCAACAGCGACATTCTCTTTTAAGTAATTAATCAAAAACGGTTGCGCATGTAGAGCATCGGAATCTCCTTGCGTAGAGTACCTCACATGTCCTATTCCAAATCTTCCGTTTAATGTCACCATTTTATCTGAGGTTAACACTTGTTCAACAAGTCCATTACCTTTTATCAATTTAAATTTTTCTTCACCTGATGAAATACCGGCACTTTCCTGCCCTCTGTGCTGTAAGTGAAACAAACCGTTTTTTATATAAGGAGCAATATCTCTATCGAAACAATATCCGCCAAAAATACCACATTCTTCCTTTAACTTCATTTTTTCATCTCCAATTCAATTGAATTGTTATATAAATCAAGCAATCTGTTTAAATCAAATTTATATTGGTCAATTTCTATATTTTGACCTTTACAAATTCCAAGAATTTTATAGGGTAAATTATTTTCTACCAGCCATTTTTCCAAGGCATTTTTATCAGAGGTCGAAACTATATATTGTCCTGTAATTTCACCGAAAAATGACTTTTGAGGATTAATAGTATTAATAAGACTTCCTGAAAAACCTATTTTATTATCCTTTAAACACTCAAACAATGCCCCGAATACCCCTCCTTCAGAAACGTCATTTGCGGCATTAATCAATTTATACGATTTTAAATCTCGTATTGCATTTGCTAATTTAATTTCCAAATTCAAATCCGCTTTATCAATTTCTCCACCTAAGAAATTATAAAAAACTTTCTGATATAAAGACCCACCGACATTAGAGTTATCGTCAATTTGTTTTCCTAATAAAAACAGACAATCTCCTTCGTTAGCAGAATATTTGATTAATGCATCAAAGCTGTCTGCTATACCTGCCATTCCAATTGTAGGAGTCGGATACACTCTGTATTCGGGGCATTCATTGTAGAACGATACATTGCCTGACACAACCGGAATATTAAGAGCTCTACAAGCATCACTTATACCATCGATTGATTTTACGAACTGATAACCCACTTCATCGTTTTCAGGATTTGCAAAATTTAAGCAGTCAGTAATACCAAGAGGAGTAAACCCTGATGAAACAAGATTTCTATATGCCTCTAAGACAGAATTAACTGAACCATTATATGGATTTAAAAACACTTGCCTTGGCAAAGAATCAATCGTTAGTCCGAGAATTTTATTTTCTTCATAAAGCCATATACCTGCAGCACCTGATTGATTGGGTTTAATAGCAGTCCTGTTTCCTACCATATGGTCATACTGGCGATATACTGATTTTTTAGAAGCAAAATTAGGATTAGAAACAATTTTTTCAACTGCCTCATTCATATCTATATTTTCTTCGATTTGAATGTTCTTATATTCACTTATATATGAAGGTTCAACCTCAGACAAGGCATATTCATAAGCTTCACTCAAAGCTTCAGGGCTAATATCTGATTCAAGTTTACCGTTAAAATACAATCTATAACCTTTTTCTCTGGTTGTAACACCAATTTGAGCAACAGGGATTTCATATTTTTTCGCTATTTGGAAGATTTTATCAAGCCAATCAAATTCAACAACAAAAATCATTCTTTCCTGAGATTCTGAAAGCATAATTTCCCAGGGAAGCATATTCTCTTCTCTGCAATGAACTTTATCAAGATAAAGCTCCATGCCGCAATCGCCTTTATAAGCCATTTCTGATGTTGAAGATAATAAACCTGCAGCACCGCAATCCTGACAGGCAAGTACTCCATCAAGCTTTAATATATCAAGAGTTGCTTCAATTAAAACCTTTTTTATAAAAGGGTCGCCAACCTGTACAGAAGGTCTATCCTCTTTAGAGTTGTCATTAAGCTCTCTTGATGCGAATGAAGCTCCGTGTATTCCGTCTCTACCAGTATGAGAACCCATTAAAATCACTGCTTTATCAGAAGGTGCACTTGAAATTTTTATATTATCTTTATGAACAATTCCAACTGCCATAACATTTACCAATGTCGAATTAGTATAACAATCATCGAAGCTTACTTCACCTGCAACAGTGGGAACTCCGATTGAATTTCCGTAGCTGCTTATACCTCTTACAACTCCATCGAAAAGATGCTTAACATGATTCGAAGTCAAATTCCCAAATTTTAAGGAGTCTAAAAGAGCAATTGGTCTTGCACCTAATGCTAAAACATCTCTAATTATACCTCCTATACCTGTTGCCGCCCCTTGAAAAGGCTCAACAGCGGAAGGATGGTTGTGAGATTCGGCTTTAAAAAATACGACATGGTTTCCTACCTGAACACCGCCTGCATTTTCTTCCGACAAAACAGAACCGATTTTAGGAAATCTTTTCAAATATTTTTTTGAATGTTTGTACCCGCAATGCTCAGACCACATGGCTGAAAACAGGTAAGTTTCAAATTCATTAGGCTCTCTTCCGAGCTTTTCCACTATTTTATTATATTCAAAGCCTGTTAAGCCAAGTTGTTCATATAAATTATATGTAACTAAAGGCATTTTTCACATCCCTTTCAATAATTTTAAATATATTATTTCCATCAATACCACCGATATCTTTAAAAACAGCCCTTTCAGGGTGCGGCATCATAGCCATTATCATTCGTTCTTTATCATATAAACCGGCAATGTCATGTACAGAACCGTTTGGATTATTCTCATATCTAAGAAAAACCATACCGGAATCTTCAATAGATTCTAATGTTTCATCATCCGCATAATACCTACCCTCACCATGAGCAATCGGTAATTTAATTGTCCCTGTGGTATCTTTGTCATTTAAAACAAGCTCTGTTTCTTTACAAATAAATCTGTTAGAGATATTATCCGTAAGAACTCCCGGCAATAAGCCGCATTCACAAAGAATTTGAAAACCGTTACAAATGCCAACAACCATACCTCTTTTATTATTTACATAACTAACTATTGATTGCATTATAGGGCTGAATTTAGCCAATCTTCCGGAGCGAATATAATCACCGTAGGAAAAACCGCCGGGAAGAAAAACAATCTGATAGTCTTTGGTTAATGTTTCGTCGTGCCATACATATTCAGGTTTCCAGCCAAGTTCCTCGCAAGCTCTAAATGTGTCTATATCACAATTTGTACCCGGGAAAACGACTATTGCAACTTTCATACCTGCTCCATTTTTGTTATTTTATAAGATTCTAAAACCGTATTTACAAGAACTTCCGAACATACATTCTCAACCTTTTGTTTGGCTTCGTCCTGATTTTTAGCATTTACAGTTATTGTAAAGTACTTACCTGTTGTAACTTTGGCATCATTATCAAGATTCATTCTCTTTAGAATGTTTTCCACAACAGAACCTTGAGGGTCTCTAATACCGTTTTTTAGTGTAACAATTACTTCTGAATAGTATTTCATAATTTAACTCCAAGCCTGTTAGCTAATTTTGTGTATGTGTCAAGCAAATCCGCCTTATCTTCCCTATAAACATCTTTATCTAGAGATTCCATTGTATTTTTATCCCAGAACCTACAAGTATCAGGGGATATTTCATCAGCCAAAAGTATTTTTCCTATTGAATCTTTGCCAAATTCAAGCTTAAAATCAACCAAAATTAAACCGTTTTTCTCAGCCTCAATTGAAAGAACATTGTTAACTATAAGTGCATACTTTTTTAAAACTTCAAGCTCATTTAAACTTATTAAATTTTGTTCAAAAATCTCCTCTTCTGACATAAGAGGGTCACCCAAATCATCATCTTTTAGAAAAAATTCAACTAAAGGCTCTTGGAATTTGATTCCTTTTTGATATCCTAATCTTTTACAGACAGAACCTGCTGCATAATTTCGTACAACAACTTCAAGCGGAATAATTTTAACTGATTTCGCCTTAAATGAAACTTCATCTACAAACAAAATAACGTGAGTGTCAATAAAGTTATTTAATATAGAAAAAAAATGTCGCGTAAAAGCTAAATTTACACGACCTTTTCCATTTATATTATCTTTTTTTACACCATTCAACGCAGTTACCTGGTCTTTAAACTTAATTAAAACCTCGTCAGGGGAATCGCCAGAGTAAACTTGCTTAGCTTTCCCTTCATACAATAAAACCATAATAGTCCTTTTCTTAAAAGTTACTAATTGATACCATTTAGACTAACATATTGGATATGGCATGGCAAAATTTTTTATAAATAATATTACCAAAAATTCACACTTCACTTTTTATCATATTTTTTATAAACTAATAAGTTGAATGCGAGGACGAGATTATGTTAGATATTAAACTTATCAGAGAAAATCCTGAAAAAATTAATGAACTTTTAAAACGTAGAAACCCCGATTTATCAATTAGTTCGGTACTTGAAATTGATGCAAGAAGAAGGAAGGTTCAAACTCAAGCTGATGAATTAAGAGCCAAAAGAAAAAACATGTCTCAAGAAATAGGCATTTTAAAAAAACAGGGAAATGATACGGAAGAAATACAAAATCAAGTTAAAATTATGGGTGAAGAGATTAAAAAGCTTGAAGAACAAGAAGTTGAACTTGATGAAAAACAAAGGGCATTACTTTTAAATATCCCAAATATTCCGGACGAGACGACCCCTGTCGGAACATCTGAGTTGGATAATGTAGAAATAAAAAAAGTTGGAACACCAAGAAGCGCAACTTTTGAATTTAAGCCACACTGGGATATTACAACAGATAAAGACATAGTAGATTTCGAAAGAGGAGTGAAACTTTCGCAATCAAGATTTTATATATATAAGGGAAGAGGTGCGCGTTTAGAAAGAGCTATTATAAACTTTTTCTTAGATGTTCATACTCAAGAACATGGTTATGAAGAAATCCTGCCACCTGTATTAGTAAACTCACAGGCAATGACAGGGACAGGTCAACTGCCAAAATTTGCACAAGATATGTATAAATGCGAAGAGGAAGATTTATACTTAATTCCAACAGCTGAAGTTCCTGTCACTAATATTTACTCTAACGAAATTTTAGCAGAAGATGACCTACCCAAATATATGACTGCATATACCCCCTGTTTCAGAAGAGAAGCAGGATCCGCAGGAAAAGATACAAGAGGACTTATAAGGGTTCACCAATTTAACAAAGTTGAACTGGTAAAATTATGTACGCCTGAATCAAGTAATGAGGAACACGAAAAATTAACACAAAATGCGGAAAAAATTCTTGAACTTCTCGAACTTCCATACAGAAGAGTGGCATTATGCACTGCCGACATTGGTTTTTCCGCCCAGAAATGTTATGATCTTGAGGTATGGATGCCTTCATATAACACATACAAAGAAATATCAAGCTGCTCTAATTTCGGAGATTTTCAAGCTAGAAGAGCCAATATAAGATACCGCTCAAAAGAAACCGGCAAACCAACTTTTATCCATACTATAAATGGCTCTGGCCTAGCTGTTGGAAGAACATTTGCCGCAATTATTGAAAATTATCAGCAAGAAGACGGTTCAATAATAATACCTGAAGTTTTAAGAAAATATACAGGCTGGGATAGAATATAATTATGGTTCAAAAAGGTTTATTTATAACATTTGAAGGTGCCGATGGTTCAGGTAAAACTACACAGCTTGAAAAAATTGCTGATCTTCTAACGGCAGAAAAATTTAATATAGTAAAAACCAGAGAGCCTGGAGCGCTTGATTTAGGTAAAAAAATCAGAAATATATTGCTCCATCACGTTGGTATTGTCTCTCCAAATTGTGAAATGTTTTTGTTTTTAGCAGATAGAGCACAGCATGTGGATACATTTATCAAACCTGCTCTTGAAGAAGGCAAAATTGTACTTTGCGACAGATATATAGACTCTACAGTCGCCTACCAAGGCTACGGGAGAGGAAATAACATCGAACGAATTGAGGAGCTTAATAGATTAGCAACAAGTAACCTTCTGCCAGATTTAACATTAGTCTTTGATATAAATGCCCAAACGGCACAAAACAGATTAGGCAAAGAAAAAGACAGGCTTGAATCCGCAGGAATGGATTTTCATCAAAAAGTCAGAAACGGATATCTTAATCTTGCACAAAAATTTCCGGACAGGATAAAAGTTGTTGATGCGAATAATTCGATAGATAATGTTTACAATGATACAAAAAATATTATAATTAGTTTTATACAAGATAATGCCATAAACAGGGGAAATTAAATGGAACAATTCAGACGCTGGTATGATAAAGATCCGATACTAAAAGAAGCTTTAGAACTCTTACAGCTTCAAACTGATGACACAAAGAACTCTGCTGCTGATTTTATTTTAAAATTGCAAGAACAAGTAGCTCAAGATGTAATAGAAAGCGTCTATGAAATGGTTACTCAATACTCTGGCAAAGGTACTCGTTGGTATGATAGTGACCCTGTTATGCTAAAAGCAATAGAGCTTTTGAGGTTGTCACCGCCGCATATTCAAAGAACTGCAGCGTTAAAGCTTTTAACTGCGCTTGAAAATAATAATTTAGATAATATTGACCTTCAAAATGAATAAATCTGAAAATATATGTTTAAAAGATATCCAAAATCAAAATGATAACAGGGGTATTTCTATACAAAAAGTCGGGGTTAACGATGTTGAAGTGCCACTAATCATTCAGCGTAAAAATGCCGATAATCAAGCTGTAAGCGCAAAAGCCAGAATGAGTGTTTCTCTTCCAGACAAATACAGAGGAACCCACATGTCAAGATTTATGGAAGTTTTAAGTTCATACAAGATAAAAAACTTGCTTGGAATTGATATAAAAGGCTTTTTGACAGATATTCAAAAAAAGTTACATGCACAAAAAGCTCATGTAAAATTTGCATTTAAGTATTTTATTGACAAAAAGTCACCGATAAGTAAATTAAAATTTCCCATGGGCTATGATTGCTCATTTGAGGGCAATTTAAGTGATGATAATTACCAATTTATATTAGGTGCCAAAATCCCCTTAACAACGCTTTGCCCATGCTCTAAAGAAATATCGGTAAGCTCCGCACATAACCAAAGAGCGTTAGTCAAAATTAAAATAAGCTACGATGAAAACGAACATATATGGCTTGAAGATCTAATAGATATGGTTGAAAGCTGCGGTTCTTGCCCTGTTTATCCGATACTCAAGCGTAGTGATGAAAAATTTGTTACAGAAACCGCATACGCGAATCCAAAATTTGTTGAAGATGTTTTAAGAGATATAATTGGTATACTCAGAAAAGATAAAAGAATTAACTTCTTTGAAGTTGAAATAGAAGCTTTTGAAAGCATACACAATCATAATGCCTGGGCATGGCAGTCTGAAGTAAAGAATAATTGAGGAGACTATAATGAAGAACTTATTTAACGATTATGTACAATCGCTTGAGACCTATATTATGTTTCAAATTAAGCAGGAAACCCTTAGATTGAAACCCGAACTTGAAGCTAGGAATAGAAGCCCTATAGCCCTTGATATGGGAGCACCTGTCCAGCCGCCTCCAAAATTTGTTATTGATAAACTCAAAGATGCACTTGATGAAGTCGGAATCCACACTTATTCAACTCCAAGAGGAGAGACTTATTACTTAGAAGCTGTTTCTCAAAGAATGAAAACCAGATTTAATGTTAACTTAGACCCTAAAACAGAAATTTTTTCACTTATAGGTTCCAAAGAAGGAATAGCAAATCTTATAAGAGGGTTGATTAACCCCACAACTGTTGAAAAAGATAAAGAAATCATAATTGTTCCTGATCCAGGATATGCTTCATACAAAGAAATGCTCAAAGTCTCAGGAGGTATCGCTTATTCTGCCCCTCTATTAAAAGAGAATAACTACATGCCTGATTTAGAAGAAGTTGTTGAAAACCTTAAGAAAGACGGTTATAACGACACAAAAATTAAAGCTTTGATAATCAATTACCCCAATAACCCACTTGGAGCAACTGCGACAAAAGAATATCTTGAAAAAGTAGTAGTATTCTGCAAAAAACACAACATAATACTCATAAGTGATGCGGCCTACGTTGATATGGCTTTTATAAATGAGGAAAGAGCCTTAAGTATTTTTGAAATCGAAGGTGCAAAAGATATTGCTGTCGAATTTCATAGTTTTTCAAAACCTTATGCCATGACTGGCTGGAGATTAGGATGGATATGTGGAAATCCCGAACTAGTCGGTATGTTCGGCAAAATTAAATCAACATTAGATACAGGTATATTCAAAGCTCTTCAAAAAGCGGGCGCACAAATTCTTACAAGTGAAGAAGGTGATGAATATATTAAACAGGCAGTTTTAGGCTTTGAAAAAAAACAAAATATTTTGGTAAATGGATTAAAAGAACTAGGCTGGGATATGAACAACCTAAATATACCTCAAGCTACTTTCTATCTTTGGCTTCCAATCCCAACAAGATATAAAGATTCAAAATCATTTACTGACGATGTCTTGAGAAAATCAGGAGTAGTTTTTGTACCTGGCAGTGCCTTCGGAAAGTATGGAGAAGGCTATTTCCGTATATCAATAGTAACTACAGAAGAAAAATTATATGAAGTCATTGAAAGACTTAAAGAAGATGGATTCTACTATCAATGAAAACAACAATAATAGACTATGGTGCAGGCAATATTAAAAGTATTGCGAATATGCTCAAATATCTGGGACAAGAATTTGTTATATCTTCTGATAAAGATGAAATTATTTATGCCGACAAAATAATATTTCCCGGACAAGGGCACTTCCGTCAGTCTATGGAGAAACTTAAAAGTAAAAATTTAATTACGCCTATTAAAGAAGTAATATCTAAAGGAACTCCTTTTTTAGGAATTTGTCTTGGATTACAGGTTCTTTTTGAAAAAAGTGAAGAAGCACCTGATACTCAAGGTCTATGCATTTTTAAAGGCGAAGTTAAAAAATTCACAAAAGGGAAAATCCCTCAAATCGGTTGGAATAAAATCAAAACCACATCTTCTAATTCATATCTGAGTGAAGATTATTTCTATTTTGTAAATTCATATTATGTAATTCCTGAAGATAGCTCAATAATAAGCTCTTACTGCGACTATCATGGGGATTTTTGTGCTTCAATTGAAAAAGATAATATAACTGCGGTTCAATTTCACCCGGAAAAAAGTTCAGAAGCCGGGCTAAATTTTTACAAAAGCTGGATAGAAAATAGCTGAAATGCAAAACGATTATATTTTTCAAACAGTCAAAACTGATGAAGAAATGAATGAACTCGAGAATCTGGCATACGAAATATGGCAAGAATACTGGACTCCTCGCATTTCAAAAGAGCAAACAGACTATATGATAAGAAAGTTTCAATCTTTTGATGCTCTTAAAAAACAAATTCAAAATGAAAATCATATTTATAAAATTCTAAAATCCGATAACTCCAATGCTGCCTATTTTGGAATATGTATAAAACAAACACCTAAGCCTTATTTATTTTTATCAAAATTATATGTAAAAAGTGAATTTAGGTTTAAAGGCTTAGGAAAAGTTTTATTTGAAGAAATAAAAGACATTTCTAAAAGAAAAAACTTAAAAAAAATACAACTTACAATAAATAAATACAATTCGGAAACTCTTGAAAAATACAAGAAATGGGGATTTCGCATAACAGATTCGGTAATTACAGATATCGGAGGAGGATTTGTGATGGATGATTATGTTATGGAATACGACTTGAATTAAATAGTTAATTTTGGGCTTACAAATTAAAATATATAAAGTTTTGTAAATTTTTTATAAATTTAACCTGATATTTTAAAGATTGATTTAAAAATTTCGATAATTAAATAGTAAATGATTTACTTTTGTAAATTATTTTAAGGGATACAAAAGGGAAACATATATTTAAAAATTGTTAACTTATTTAAACTTAGGCTGAAAAGCAGGCAATATTAACAAGTTAAATGTTTTTATATTTATGTAGTTCCATAAAAACTATCAAGGAGTTACGCTTGTTTCAAAACATTCTAAATGACCATATGTACAAATTTATTAGCTTTTTGAACTTTGCTAAGTCGTTTTTGATTAAAAGAAATCCAATAAAAGCTTTTATTATTCAATTTCAAGCAGGGCTTAAAGAGTTTTTGACACTTAACAAAAAATTAAAAATGGCAAGATACAGGCTAAACTACCAAAAATACAGATTATCTCAAATGGAAAAGTTAATTGCACAAAGCAATGAACACGTTTTCCTAAGAGGCAAGACACTGAACGAAACCAGATAAGGACGTAACCTAATGGGAATGGCAGCCGCTACTTTTAGACTTTTATACTTGAATGCTTTCAGGTTTGAACTTGAAAACAAAATTCAAGTAATTACTGAAAGTAAATTAAGCCTTACAAGAACAATTAATGAGCTTGTAAGCATCGGTAATGATATGGATCCTGAATCTGAAGTAGTAAAACAACTGCAAGCCAGAAAAGAAAAGTTGAATGAACTCGATAAAAAATTAGATATGCAAATGGAAATGTATAAAAATCAGCTTCAAATGGTTGACGCCGAAGTTGAATCTTGCAGAGCACTGATAGACAAGGCTATTCAAAGAAACTTTAGCTACGGAAAATAAAAAATACAAATAAATAATAAAAAAAGAGCATTTAATAATGCTCTTTTTATTTGACAAAAAATTTCTTACAAATACAATTATAGTAATGAAAGTAAGTATTTCTGAATTAGAAAATTTAAAAGATAAATCACTTGATATAAATTTCAAAGAGGTTATTAAAGAATTAAATCCCGAAACACCGGTCACTGCAATTTTAAAAGCAGCCTCAATCGGAAACGAATACATTAATGTTTCAGGGAAAATCAGTGCCTGTTTAAATTTAACTTGTGATAATTGCCTGAAAAATTTTATTAAAAATATCGAAATAGAAATTAACGAAACTTTTATTAAAACGAGTTTATTTTCTGAAGCAAATGATGAAATCGAATTAAAAGAAGGTTCTTTTATTGAAGATTTAAACGGAGCTGATGAAATAGATATTGCAGACCTAATTTATCAATCCGTAACATTAAATCTTCCAAATAAACTTGTTTGTGATATAAATTGTATAGGTGATGAGAATTATAATAAATACGTAAAAAAAGATATCTCGGATCCAAGATTGGATATATTTAAGTCTATAAAAACAGAAAAGGATAAATAATTATGGCAGTACCAAAGAAAAGAGTGGGAAAATCAGCTCAAGGTCATAGAAGAGCAAATTGGAAAGCAACAGTCCCTGAAACAACTAAATGCAAAAATTGCGGAGAAATTGCTCTTGCACACACAGTATGTACAGCATGCGGATACTATAAAGGGAAAGTTGTAAGCATAAAATCAGAAGGATTTGTTGAAGAAGTAAAAACACCTAAAAAAACTACTCGAAAATCTAAAAAAGCTGACGTTAAAGAATCTAAATCAACTCCTGAAGTAAATAATAAGGCCGTGGAAGAAAAAACTGAAATAGTTGCCGAAAATGTTGAAAAAGAAGAAAATGTAATAGAAGCTGAAACTGTAGAAAAACAAACTGAAGTTAAAGAAGAAGAATAGTTTAAAACAGGGAAAAGTATAATGACAAGAATAGCTATTGATGCGATGGGTGGAGATTATGCGCCGACAGAAATTGTCGAAGGCGCAGTTTGGGCGGCTTGGGAATATAATGTACCTATAGAGCTTGTCGGAAAACAAGATAAAATTGAACGTGAACTTGACAGAATTGATCAAGAAGGCATTGTATACAGAGGCGGCGGAATATTTAAACCCAAAAGACTCAAAATTAACACAAATACACTTGATATCAAGGTTACTCATGCACCTGAGACTATTGAAATGGGTGAGGCCCCGGGGCAGGCTATAAGAAAAAAGAAAAATTCATCAATTGTTTTAGCAGTAAAATCCGTAGCTACGGGTAATTCTGATGCAGTAGTGGCAGCAGGCTCTACTGGAGCAGCAATGGCAGCTAGCTTATTTGGATTAGGCAGACTTCCCGGCATTGAAAGACCAGCAATTGCAGTTACTTTACCAACAATGAAAAAACCATTCGTTTTTATTGATGCAGGTGCAAACACAAACAGTAGTCCGGAAATGCTCTACCAATTCGGGCTTATGGGCGCAACCTTTGCAAAAAGTGTGTTAGGAGTTGAAAATCCACGTATAGGAGTTCTCAATATAGGTGAAGAAGCCAGCAAAGGTGATGAATTAGCTCAAGCAACTTATAAAAAATTTGATGAAAACCAAGATAAATTAAATTTTATAGGTAACATTGAAGGAAAAGAAATTTTTTATGGAAATTGTGATGTCATAGTCTGTGACGGATTTGTCGGCAACGTTGCCCTTAAAATAATAGAAGGTGCATCAACAATGTTGTTCCACATGATAAGGAAAGAGTTTAGCGATGACATACTATCAAAAATAATTGGATTGTTAGCTAAACCTTTTATGAAGAGAATATATACAAAAATTAATTATGAAGAGTTCGGGGGAGCCCTTTTATTAGGAGTAAAAGGCATAACAGTTATATCTCACGGACGCTCCAGAGCCTATGCAATTAAAAATGCCGTAAGAGTGGCTAAAGAAGCAGTAGAATCTGGCGTAAACAAAAGAATTGCAGAATTTTACGAAGGATAATAAGTATGAATATACCAGTAATGATATCAGCTATCGGATATAGCGTACCCGAAACTGTTATCACTAATGACGATATTGCGACATTAGTTGATACCAGTGATGAGTGGATTACAACCAGAACAGGAATAAAAGAAAGAAGAGTAGTTTCAGGTGACGAAAATGCAGCAACAATAGGAGCTGCTGCTGCCAGAGATGCATTAAAAAAAATAGACTTAAAAGTTGAAGATATAGATTTAATTATAGCGGCTGCATCTGTTCCTACTAATGCATATCCTGCTACAGCATGTGAAATTCAAGCAGACATCGGAGCAGTTAATGCTGCGGCATTTGATATAACTGCAGCATGCTCAGGAATGATATATGCAATGAATATTGCCAGAAGCTTTATTACATCAGGAATATATAGAAATATTCTAGTCGTTGCAACAGATGCCAACTCTAAATTTGTTGATTGGACTGATAGAGCAACCTGCGTTTTATTCGGAGATGGTGCAGGCGCAATGATAATGCAACCTTCAACTGATGGTATTGATGATATTATTGCTCTCGATTTATATGCTGAAGGTGACAAAGCAGGTCATATAGTGATGCCTTTATCAGGTAAAAATTGCCCTCTTGTTAAACCAAATACTCAAAAACCTCTACATATATATATGAACGGAAAAGAAGTTTACAAATTTGTTGTAACTAAAATGCCTGAATATATAATGAAATGCCTTGAGAATGCAAATATGACTCCTGATGATATCGATTATTTGATACCTCATCAGGCAAATTTAAGAATTATTGATGCAATGGCTGAAAGACTTGGCTACAATGAAAATAAAGTAGTTGTAAATATTCAAAAATACGGAAACACTTCAGCAGCATCTATTCCTATTGCTCTTGTTGAAGGAGTTCAGGAAGGAAAAGTCAAACTTCCTTGCAAAGTTATCTTAAGTGGGTTCGGTGCAGGCATGACATGCGGTAATGCCATAGTGAGAATAAGAAAAGGAGCGATATAATGGGAAAAATCGCCTTTATATTTCCCGGACAAGGTTCTCAATCAGTTGGAATGGGGCAGGATTTATTCAATAATTATGACTCCGCAAAAGATATTTTCTATAAAGCTGATGAAATAATACAAAATATTTCAAATATTTGTTTCAACGGCCCTGAAGAAGACCTAAAATTGACAATTAATACACAACCTGCGATTTTAACAGTTTCTTTAGCAGCATATGAAGTATTAAAAAGTAACTTAAATATAACACCTGATTATACTGCAGGTCACAGCCTGGGTGAGTATGCAGCAATGTATGCTGCAGATGTTCTCGATTTAGCAAGTACAATCCAGATTATAGAAAAAAGAGCAAGTCTTATGAACGAAGCGGCTCTTTCATCATCGGGGAGTATGGCTGCGGTTTTGGGTATGGCTCAAGAAAAAATCGAAGAAATAATAAATAATTCCGAGATTGAAGGAATTGTATCAATAGCCAATTATAATTCTCCTGACCAAATAGTTATAACAGGAGAAATGGAACCGGTGAAAAAAGCTTCTGAACTGCTTAGCCAAAACGGTGCTAAAAGAGTTATTCCCTTAGCTGTTTCAGGTGCTTTCCATTCTGCATTAATGAAAGATGCATCAATAGAGTTTGCTAATTTTATATCTGCTTACAAGATTAATAACGCAACTAGACCAATTATAACAAATGTTGATGCTAAAGAAACCATCAACAGTAACGAATTTATTGAAAAAATGCCAAGGCAGATATATTCATCAGTATATTGGACTCAAACAATTCAATATATGATTAAATGTGGAGTTGATACATTTATAGAAATCGGCCCGGGAAAAGTATTAAGCGGATTAAACAAAAAAATTGATTCAAATATTAAAACATACAATGTATATGACAGTGCTTCTTTAAACGCTACTATTGAAGCATTAAAAACCCCTCAAACAATATAGGAGTAAAATTATGTCAGAAGAGAGAAAAGTAGCACTTGTCACAGGTGCATCAAGAGGAATCGGAAAAGCATGCGCAATAGAGCTTGCTAAAGCCGGATATGAAATTATTATAAATTATGCCGGAAACGAAGAAGCAGCTAGTAAAACAGTAAGCGAAATTGAAGCAATTGGAGTAAGTGCCAAGGCTGTAAAATTTGATGTTTCAAATAAAACCGAAGTGGAAGCTGCACTTTCAGGAATAATAACAGAATATGGAAGAATTGATGTTCTTGTTAATAATGCAGGAATCACAAGAGACGGACTATTTATCAGAATGAGTTCAGATGCTTGGGAAGCAGTTATAAATACAAATCTTAACAGCGCTTTTTATGTAACAAATCCTATATCTAAAATTATGATTAAACAGCGCACAGGCTGCATCATAAATATGGCCAGTATAGCAGGTGTCTACGGTAATGCGGGGCAAACTAACTATGCTGCAGCTAAAGCAGGTCTTATAGGGTTTACAAAAGCACTTGCAAAAGAATTGGCATCAAGAGGAATCAGAGTTAATGCAATTGCTCCAGGATTCATACAAACAGACATGACTAAAGATTTAAATACAGAAAAAATTATAGAAGCAATACCATTAAAAACGCTGGGAAAAGCTGAAGATATTGCTAAAACTGTTAGATTTTTAGCGGAAGACGGGAAATATATTACAGGTCAAGTTATTGGTGTAGATGGCGGCCTAGTAATATAATTACGTAAACTCTTTTGTAAAAATCTTTGCAAAAAAAACTTGAAATAGTATAATATAGTATAATGTTAAATGAAGTAGTATATGATTACAATTAAATGAGGTAAAGAAAAATGAGTACAGTTTTTGAGAGAGTAAAAAAAGTAGTAGTTGAACAATTAAGTGTAGAAGAAAGCTTAGTAACACCAGAAGCAAGCTTCACCGCTGATTTAGGTGCAGATTCACTTGATACTGTTGAATTAGTAATGGCATTTGAAGAAGAATTCGGATGTGAAATCCCTGATGAAGATGCTGAAAAAATAGCAACAGTTCAAGACGCTGTTAACTATGTCGAAGCTAATTCGTAGTTGTTCAACAACTCAGTAAATATTATGTGAGGGGTTGCTTCTTTAATGAGGGCTCCTCTCATTTTTTAACAGTTATAAAAAGGTAAAGACATGGAAAAAAGAAGAGTCGTAGTAACAGGGATTGGGGCTGTATCACCCTATGGAATAGGCGTAGATACTCTTTGGAACAACCTTATCGCCGGAAAGAGTGCAATTTCAAGAATAGAAAACATAAATTTAGAAGGGCATCTAGTTCATATAGGCGGAGAAATAAAAGAATTTGATCCGACATTGTATGTAGAACCTAAAGAAGCAAAAAAAATGGATAATTATATCATTTATGCTCTTGCAGCTGCAGAAGAAGCTGTAAAAGATTCAGGGGTTTCTACAGATAATGTTGATGAATATAGATTTGGTGTTATTGTAGGTTCTGCAGCAGGCGGATTCCAAACTATTGAAAAAAACCATAAAGTTATGTTGGAAAGAGGTCCAACAAAATGCTCACCTTTCACCATTCCAATGATAATTTCAGATATGGGAGCAGGAAGAATTTCAATTAAATATGGAGCAAAAGGTGTTAATAAAGCTATTGTGACAGCTTGTGCCACATCTGCTCATTCAATTGGTGATGCATTCAGAACTATCCAATGGGACGAGGCTGACGTCATAATAGCAGGCGGTGCAGAAGCAACAATATGTAACATCGGATTGGGAGCATTTACAAGTGCGAGAACGCTTTCAAGAAGAAATGACGAGCCTACAAAAGCTTCAAGACCATATGATAAAGATAGAGACGGTTTTGTTATGTCAGAAGGATCTGCAATATTAGTTCTTGAAGAATTAGAACATGCTAAAAAACGTGGGGCTAAAATCTATGCGGAAATAGTAGGATATGGACAAACTGCAGACGCATATGATATAGTAGCACCTTGTCCTGAAGGTTGTGGTGCATTTAAAGCAATGGAATTGGCACTAAAAGATGCATCGATAAAGCCAGCTGATGTTAAATATGTTAATTCACACGGAACAAGTACCGGTCTTGGTGACATGGCTGAATCTCAAGCAATAGCCAAACTATTTGGTACAAAAGATACAAATAGTGAATTGAGAGTTAGTTCAACAAAATCCATGACAGGACATATGCTTGGTGCATCAGGTGCAATTGAGTCTATTGTATGTATAAAATCCATCAATGAAGGTATAATCCCTCCAACTATTAATCTTGAGAATCAAGATGAACATGTTGCTGATTTGAATTATGTCCCGAATAAAGCAGAAAATGCTAAAGTTGATATTGCACTTACAAATTCATTTGGATTTGGCGGACATAACGCATCTTTAGTATTTAAAAGAATATAATAAAAACCATATATTACATAAAGAACCTCTCTTATAAGAGGTTCTTTTATGCAAAAAAAAAAGCTCCGTTAGGAGCAATACTTTTTAATAGGAAGGGAAGGTTAGGAAGGGAAGGTTAGGGAAGGTAAGTTAATGTGAATTTTATGTTTATTTGTGTTTGCTAATCTTTAATTAAATGTCTTACATATATATAAAGTATATTTTTAGTATATAATTCCTTATATTTAAATTTTTGTTACATTTCTTAAGAATGAAAATAATAATCATTACAAGCTTCATATACAAAGCGGTTAGTTTATTATATAATTTTTATCAAATAAGGAAGCGCTATGCTTAATATAGAAAATATTACAGACAGAATACAAGAGACCATTGATGATGAAAATTATTCCCATTTAAGAGAAATTCTTAATGGTTATCATAGTGCAGACTTGGCAGAAATACTACAAGAACTGAAACCTGAAGCCAGAATAATATCATTTAAACATATTGAAGAAGAAAAAGCTGCTGAAATAATAGAATATTTACCAGCGCAATATCAGGTAGAAATTTTGTCAGAAGTCGGAGCAGAATATGCTTCCAAACTTATAATGAAAATGCCTCATGATGAAGTAGCTGACGTTCTGGCAGATATGGAAGAGGATGAAACCGAATCTTACTTACAAAAGCTTCCTAATAAAATTTCGTCTGAAATAAGAGAACTCTTGACATATAAAGAAGATACAGCAGGGGGTATAATGACCCCTAATGTTCTCACTTTAAATAAGGACATGACAATTGAAGATGCCTTGCAATCAATAAAAGTAAAGGCTGAAAAAGATAAAGTAGAATTATTTTATCTTTATGTAATTGACAATCAAAAACATCTACTTGGGGTTGTAAGCTTAAGAGCATTATTAACAAAACCTTATAAAACAAGAATCGAAGATATAATGATTAAAGATATTGTAAAACTACATATCGATGATCCTCAAGATGCAGTTGCCGACATATTCATGAAATATCAATATAGTGCACTTCCTGTTGTAGACTTATATAACAGATTAAAGGGAATGATTACCTGGGATGATGCTCAAGATATAGTCGAAGAAGAAACAACTGACGAAATATTTACATCATCAGGTATCACAACTAATATTGTAGATGAAGATGAAATTATATATGGGAGTACAATTAATGCAATAAGAGCCAGAACCCCCTGGCTTCTAATAACATTAGTAGGTGAATTTTTTGCGGTAAATATTGCAGCTAAATTCGATGCTACATTACATGCTCTTCCAATAATTGCAATATTTATGCCATTACTTGCAGGCCTAGGAGGAAACATTGGAACTCAAAGTATAACTTTAATGGTAAGAGGTCTTTCAACCGGACAAATTTCACTAAGCTCTGCATTCTATCATATATTCAGAGAATTGAGAGTCGGAATAGCAATCGGAGCAGTGTTTGGGCTCTTGGTAATGGCTGTGACCTGGCAGTGGAGACACAATGTAGAATTAGGCATAATTGTGGGATCTGCTATGGCAATTAACATGGCGATGGCGACTCTTCTTGGGTCAATAACTCCTTTTATACTTAAAAAGATTAAAATTGATCCTGCTATAGCGTCAGGACCTGTTATCGCAACAACTATTGATGTTGTCGGCCTAGCCGTTTATTTTTCACTCGTGACTATATTCTTAAGCAGAATAATTTAAACAAATTTAAAAAATGTTCATAATCAGGCAGTTAAGATATAATGTAATAAGATATTTTAAATAAGAATTAGGAATAGAAATTGCAAGATAATAACATTATAATTATCTCTGATAACAATTTAGTTGCTGAAAAGTTTGCATCTAAAATTCTTCTATTAAGATCTATAGATTCCATTGGTATTCTGAGTTACCAAGAGGCTTTAAAAAACCTTGATATTAATAATCCCGACCTTATTATACTGCATTATGAAAAAAATAAAGATTTAGAAATAATATCCGAAATTTTAAAAGATAAACCCGTAAATTTTGCACCATTAATTTTATTAATGGAAACCCCTGATAATGATGTAATTTGTAAAGCATTTGATTATGGAATAGAGGATTTTATCAGTGAAGAAAATGGCGACGCTCAAATACTTATGAAAGTAATATGGGCGGTAAAGAAGAAACAGCTATTAAATGAACTAAATAAAAAAAATAATATTCTTGTCCATTTAGATGTTTTAGATAGAGAGATGGGATTTTATACAAAACAATATACAGAAAAAGCTTTTAAACTCGAATTTAATGAAGTTATCGATAAAAAAATAAACTCTATTTTTATGATTTTATCTGCTGATATATGCTGCAAGAATATATTATCAACAACTTTTTTAGCATCATTAATAAAAAAGCATATTAGAGTATCAGATGTAGCAGGATTTGCACCTGATAATAAATTTTACGTTATATTAAACAACACTGACGATGAAGGTGCAAAGAAAATATATACAGCAATTAATGAAAGTTTTCTGGATGCCTATTCAATATCAGGAGCGGCAATTAAAATAGGAGAGTCCGATTTTGATGTTGTAGAAAGACTTTTAAACAAAACTTTATCAGAAGCATTAATTAAAAAATCATCTTTACTTTTTGTAGACGAAAATATAGGCAAAAAAGATATTAGTTGGGCAGACTCTTCGGATTTTAAAGAACAAAATTTTAAAATGTTTAAAGAAACTTTTATGAAAAAAGTAAACAAAATAATAACACCCACTTTTTTTCAATTACAAACAGTTTTGGAAGAAAAATTATTTCAAGCTAAAATTTATCAACACGTTGGTGAGGATGAAAGCATTTTTTCAATTGAAAAAAGCGATTACAAAATAACTATAAAAGTTAAATATCCCGGATACTCAAAAATAAGCATTGACATAATTGAAAATTATCCCGACGATAAGTCTACCCAACGCATAATACTTGAACTGTACGAGCTAACTACCGCTAAGTTAGATGAAATTATGCAAAATGCAATATCAAAATTCAAAGAAAAAACTCTTAACATTGACTAATAAACATTAATTTATTTGATTCTAATTTTTATATCACATTGGTTTTAATTTTAGCTTATTGTTACATAATTAAATTTAATATATTATTATTAATATGTTACTAGTATAAGTTAAGCCGAAAATATGAAAAAATTCATATCCTCATCAATATCAAAAAATATTTCAGATTCAATCAAGATTGCTAAATCACTAAATACAGGGATTGAAATAAGCAGAATCCCTGACTACATGAATATAGATAGTAAATTTGAAGAAATAAAAGAAAATCTCAAAAATAATCTACTTGATTTTAAAAATGACATTAATCTTCATGCATTATTTTTTGACCTTACAATTGCTAGCCAAGATACAGCAATAAGAGCTATTTCAGAAAAAAGATATTTGCAATCTTTTGAAATAGCTAAAGAAATTAATGCAAAAACGATTGTGTTTCACTCAGGGTATAAACCTATGAAACATAAGATTTCACAAAAAAAATTCATAGAAAAATCAGTTAATTTTTGGCAAAATTTTATAAAAGATTTTGAAAGCGCAGGTATAACAGCTGTTATAGAAAATGTGCTTGAGCCAAAACCTGAAATAATCTTGGATATTGTAAACGGAGTAAATTCAAATAATCTTAAGGCTTCAATCGATGTAGGTCATGCAAACTTGGCTTCTGAAATTGAAATTAAACAATGGATACAAAAATATTCACATAACTTGACCCACATGCACCTGCATAATAACTTCAAGGATGACGATTCTCATTCCAGCATTTTAAAGGGCACTTTAAATTTCGAAGAAATAATAACGGCAATAATAGAATTAGGAAATTATCCTGATTTCGTATTTGAAATATTCTCAACTGAGGAACTATATGAAAGTATAGAATTTTTTGATAAATTTATGGAAAATAAAAAATGTCTAATAAATTAACCCCACTCACATCACTGATAATGATGATAGATATTCAGGATAAACTTGTGAAAATGGTTCAATCTGAGTCTATCATTAATAAAAATCAAATAATTGCAACAATTTCAAAAGAACTTGAAATACCTGTAATACTTACAGAGCAATACCCTCAAGGTCTCGGGGATACAATAGATGAAGTTAAGTCAAAATTACATGAAAATACAAAAATATATGAAAAAAAATGTTTCAGCGCACTTGAAGAAGAAAATTTGTACACTACAATAAAAAATTACAAAAAAACACAAATAATTCTTACCGGAATAGAAACTCATATTTGTGTTCTCCAAACTGCTCTTGACTTATTAGAGAATGGATATCAGGTATTTATTATCAAGGATGCTTGTGCTTCAAGAGACAAAGAAGAGCATAACCTTGCGATTGAAAGGTTAAAACAACATGGGGCAATAATAATATCAACTGAAATGTTTTTATTTGAACTCTTAAAAAAATCTTCTCATCCGAAATTTAAAGAGCTCCAAAAATTAATAAAATAAAATTAATAAGTTATTAACCTCAAACATAATCCATTTGTCGAAATTTCAAAATCTGTTTTTGTTAAAGCTAATAATTTAGGAGACGAATTTTTATAATCAATACTCCAGGTTCCCAAAAACTTTGGCTGAGAATTTTTTGTATATGCGAATCCATAAACAATTATCCTATCAGGGTTATTGGCATCCCATCCGACTGGATAAATATCCCACATATAATCTATTAAATCAATCTGATAATTGTCTCTCCACCAATTGATTATATAATCCCTAAGGTTATTTAAAGTAATAAGTTTATTTGATTCAAAGTCATAAACGAGCAGATTCGTTTTCCATATTCCATCTGTATAAGAACCAATTTTTTCTTTAACGGCTATTCTCTTACTATCTGAGGACCAGTCTAATAATACTAGGGTTCTGAATGAGGTAGGATACAAATCAGAAATACCTGATTTAATAATTGGTTCAGACTCCTTCTGAATAGTTGCGGCGTTTTTCAGTTTACTTTTAATAGAATCAGATGAGTTAACATTTATAAGATACATTTCTGAAGAAGTCTGATTGTGATTAGGGTAATAATATATGCTTGAATAAACAATTTTGGTAAAATCCGGAGATACGACGCCTATAGAATTTACTCGTCTCTCATCTTTTAGGGAATTAAGATTAATATCACGAGTTCCTGCCGGAATATTGTATTTGATAACTTTAAGATTTGGTTCGGGAAGTTCAATAATCTTGGAATCTTGTTCATACTTGGGTTCAGGAATCTTAATATCAATACGCTTAATATCTTTAGCTTTTTGCTCATATTCATCATATGTTATGGGCGCATTATTCTTAATGTTCTCTAATCTATTTCTTGTATAATGTTTATACTTTACTCTGCAAAAATTTTTAATTCCAAATATATCAAATTCTGATTTTTCTTTTTCTATATATTGCGCATTATGAATTAGTTTTTCAGGAATCAAGGTAAGTGAACATGCAGGTAAAGTCAAAGCAATACAAACAGTTATTATTACTGACAAATAACTAAATTTGAGCCGCATCTATTAAACAAGTCCTTCTCTCATTGCGTAAACAGCTGCCTGAGTTCTGTCTGCAACATATAGTTTCTGCAAAATACTGTGTACGTGAGCTTTTGCAGTAGCTCTTGTAATAACTAATTTTTCTGCAATCTGTGGGTTAGAGAGCCCATCAACAATCAATGCTAAAACCTCAAGTTCTCTTTCTGTCAAACCAAACGTATTTTTTGAAGTTTTTATAGAATTATCAGCTTGTACTACTACGTTTTTTTGACGTTGAATATTAGAGAGAACTAGTCTTGCTATCGCCGGATCTAACCAAGCCGTACCTTCTGAAACGGCAGTAATTGCTGCAATAATCTGATTTTCAGTAGCACCTTTCATTATATAACCGTCTGCCCCGGCTGCTAAGGCAGAAAACACATCATCTTCAGAGTCTCTAGAAGTAAATATTAATATTTTGGAATCCAAATTAGCACTTTTAACTAACCTAGTTGCTTCAATACCATCTATCGCAGGTAACCCGATATCCATTAGAATAACATCAGGAATAAGAGATTTGGCTTTTTCAACACCGATTTTCCCATCTTCAGCTTCAGCAATCAATTCAATATTTTCTGCTTTTTCCAAAACTAACGACAAACCTATCCTTGTCATTGTATGATCTTCAACTAATAAAACTCTGATATTACTCATATACCCTCAAATTCTATTTATTACAACTGCAGAATCCGTAAGAAGAAAAGAAAATTCACTTCCTTTTCCTTTATCACTTTCAAGCCAGATTTTGCCACCATGGGCCTCTATTATCTGTTTTGACAAATACAAACCTAATCCTGTACTGGCAGAGCGTTTTTGGCTTGTCCCCTGAGAAAACCTCTTAAACATTTTAGGAATATCAGACTTCGCGATTCCAATTCCATCATCTTTTACGCTGAATATTACATCATTTGCTCTTAAAGATGTGATTAGCTCAACTTTTCCATTTTCAAATGTATAATTTATTGCATTTCCCAAAAGATTTAAAATAACGCGTCTTAATTCATTTTTGTCTGCAAAAATTTCAACGTCATTTGTCTTTTCTATACTTTTAATAAGCTCAATGTTTTTATTTATAGCTAATGGTTTTATTTCATCATAACACTGATTAATCAGTTCATTAAGTAAAAAATTAGATTTTAAAATCTGCAATTTACCAGACTCATATTTATATACTTCTAAAAGAGCATTCACCAAACCAAGCATATCCTGATTGCTCTTCTTCATTGTATCTAAAAGCATCTTTTGCTTATCTTGAAGCTCACCCAAAGAGCCATTTAAGAAAAACTGTAAGGTTTGAATTGCAGCCAATAATGGTGTCCTCAAATCATGGGTCAAAGTTGCGATAAAATCATCCCTTAATCTTTCCATTTCTTTTTGAGTACTCACATCTCTAATCACACAAACATATAAACCGGAGTCATCATTGTCATCTGGAATAATATAGGCAAAACTTGCTTCGATTGGTATTCTTTTATCATTTACGAAATTCACTACTTCGACATCTCTAATGTATTGTTCATTTTTGTTTGATAAGATTATATCAAAGTTAATTTCTACTTCAGTGACAAACAAATCATTAATATTTTTCTCTCTTAGAAGGTTTTTAGATAGTCCAAATAAATTTTCAGAAGCAGGATTAGCATCTTCAACAAGCCCAGCCTCATTGAATATAACGATTCCATCAGCACAATTATTTATAATCGCATTTAATTTATTATTAGCCTGAATTAAGTCGATTGTTTTTTGAGCTACAATTTCTTCCAATGAATTAGAATATTTTTCCAGCTGTGACTTAGCAATTTCCAGTTCAATGATTTTATCTTTAAGTTCACTTACTAAATGACTTCTTTCAATTGCATTTTTTATATTGATAATTAAGTCTTCATTATCCCAAGGCTTTTCAATATATTTATATAAACCTACCTCATTTATTGCTTTAATTGCATTTTCCTTGTCTGCATAGCCAGTAAGCAAAATCATGCTTATCTCGGGGTACATTTTTTTGGCTTCAATTAAAAAATCTATACCATTCATCTCTGGCATAACAAAATCAGAGATAATTACATCAGGTTTATCAAATTTTAAGTATTCCAATGCCTCTTTAGGATTATTAAAATACGTTGAATTACTAAAACCTTCCAAGCTAAGTAAAGTTTTAAGAGTAGAGGTGACAATTTTTTCGTCATCTAAGACTAGTACTTTATTTGATTTCGACATAATATACTCAATAAACTAGATATAATAAAATTTTAGTTTATTTAAAGACATAAGACAAATTTTTAACAAAAATTAAGCTGATTAGTAAGATTCTAAGTCGATTGGAGTTCTATCTGAATTCTCTCATATAATCTTTCGAGGTTATAAATATCTGTTTGTAACTTAAAGATTTTTTTATCAAGACCTGATGACGCTGAATATTCCCGCAATTTCTTCATTCTTGTTTCGATTTGTTGTATGTCAGAACTATTATCTTGAGTTGGATTACTACTTTGTGCTAAAAGCAATTTCTTCTTTTCATCTTGCAAATCGCTAATATCAGGGAATTTAGCCCTTATTTCATTATAAAGTTTTTGATTTTTAGCAATGTCATCTTTAAGACCCTCAACTTCAGCCGAAAGTGCATAAGCTCTGCTTTTATACTCATTTAGTTTAATACTCGACTTTTTATCGAAAACTACTCGTTTTTTTCCTGTACCTGTTTTTTTATTTTTATCAGGAGCTGACGTGATTCTTTGTATACTGTCATTTATTCGTTTATAAGAACTATCCTTTACCTTAAGAATTTCCTGTTTGGAGAGTATATATGTTTTGTATTTCATTTTATTCAATAAAGCAATGAACTCAGGTATAGAAGACAATTCTGACCACTTTCCCTGATATTCCGATAATTTTTCTTTATTCGAAATAATATCTGCTGAAATTTCTTCCGAACGTTTTTTAAGTTTTTGCGTTAATAAATCAACTTCAAGCGCAAATTCTTCTGCTCTTGAAACCAAAAAGGTTCTTTCTTGTGATGATTTGCTAATTCCATTCAGAATAGCATCCAAAGATTCTTTTATTGACTCATTTTTAGAAACAGTAGGCTTTGAATCTTCTTGAATAAAACCAGAAACGTTTTCAGGCATAATTTCGTCAATTTTAGCTATTTTTGAATATGTTTTTATTAGAGCAGTTCTCTTTTGTTGCAATTGAATTAAAAGATCATCATCTGATAAAAGCTGTATAGAAGATACTATTCTTTGTGATTGGAGCAGTTCCATAAGATTATCTGGAGAAACTGCACTTTTAGCCTGTATAGCTATTAAAACTTCATTTGTCAGTTTAACCAGATCATCATTATATGATTTAATTTCATTATCTAAATTTTCTTTTCTAACAATCATGGTTTGAACTCTCTCAGAAATAGATTTATCAGAGGGAATATCAGCCAGCAATTTTAATGAGGACACAACTGCTGCTTGAAAAACATCAATCGGCATTGTTTGCTTGATTTCCGGGTATAGCTTATAAAACTCAACAAAAGACATATCCTTTTTTATATCCAAATTACAAGTTTTACAAACAGGATGCTGATTCGACTTTTCAAGGGCATCCGGATGCCCTGTATGAGCTGGAATAACATGCTCAATTGTTTCCAGAAGGGGTGAAAGATTTTCATAAAGAATAGAATAAGAACTTTTTGAATTTGTATTTTTAAGTTTTCCTAATATTAGTGTTTTTGCATCACTCTCAGGAGATTCTTTTGAATATTGAATTAAATCATCAAAAAATGAACATTTCTGATGGTTTATCTCATTTCTTTTTCTGGCAAGATTTGTATTTGAACTAACGCATATTTGATCCTTATAAGAAAGGATGCTTTTTTGCAGCTCATCACCAGACAGTTTCAATGTATCATTTGTTATTTGCTCTAACTCTTCTTTTGAATATATTATTGAATCACAATATAAACAATGTTTTTCTTTTTGCTTGTTTAAGTCAGGTGATAGTTTTTTAAAAGAAACACTATCTGCTAAAGTCGGCCTCGATAAATATTTGTAAATATTACTATTATTACGGTTATTACTACTGTACTTAAAGACAGATAAATAATTTACTGAATAAATCTTCATACTACTCTCACTCTTAAATTATAAGGTGTTGATTAGAATTATTTTGCTAATTTGTAACAAAAAAAAAGCTATTCTTTACAGAATAGCTTTTTAATATGAATAAAATTATATTATGCAATAATTTTATCTACAACACCAGCACCAACAGTACGTCCGCCTTCTCTTATAGCGAATCTCATACCTTGTTCAATCGCAACAGGTGAAATTAATTCAACGTCCATTACTACGTTGTCGCCAGGCATAACCATTTCGCCTTGGAATTTAATAGAACCTGTAACGTCAGTTGTTCTGATATAGAACTGCGGTCTGTATCCAGGGAAGAATGGAGTATGACGTCCACCTTCTTCTTTTGTTAATACATAAACGTTAGCATTAAATTTAGTGTGTGGCTTAATTGAACCTGGAGCTGCTAAAACCTGTCCTCTTTGGATTTCAGTTTTATCAACACCACGAAGTAAAGCACCAATGTTGTCACCAGCTAAACCTTCATCAAGAAGTTTTCTGAACATTTCAACACCTGTACAAGTTGTTTTCTTAGTATCGCCAAAACCAACGATTTCAATTTCTTGTCCAACTTTAACTTTACCTCTTTCAACACGGCCTGTAGCAACTGTACCACGACCTGTGATAGAGAAGACATCTTCAACCGGCATTAAGAATGGTTGGTCAACATCACGTTCAGGAGTTGGGATGTATTCATCAATCGCATCCATAAGTTCCCAAATTTTGTCTACCCATTTATCTTCTCCACGTTTAATTTGTGGATTTGCCTGTACAGCTTCTAAAGCTTTAAGAGCTGAACCTCTGATGAAAGGAATATTATCACCATCAAATTCATAAGATGATAATAGTTCTCTTGCTTCCATTTCAACTAAGTCTAATAATTCTTCATCATCAACTGCATCACATTTATTCATAAATACAACCAGTCTTGGAACACCAACCTGACGTGCCAACAAGATGTGTTCTCTTGTCTGAGGCATAGGACCGTCAGTTGCTGAAATAACTAAGATACCGCCGTCCATTTGAGCAGCACCTGTAATCATGTTCTTAACATAGTCAGCGTGACCTGGGCAGTCAACGTGTGCATAGTGTCTTGCTGATGTTTCATATTCTACGTGAGCTGTAGAAATTGTAATACCTCTTGCTTTTTCTTCTGGCGCAGCATCAATTTCATCAAACTTTTTAGCTTGAGCTTGTCCAGCAGCAGCCATAGAGAAAGTAATAGCAGCAGTTAACGTTGTTTTACCGTGGTCTACGTGACCAACAGTACCAATGTTAACGTGCGGTTTGTTACGTTCAAACTTTTCGCGTGCCATGAGATTAATCTCCTTTTCTGTAATATTCTACTTATTATATTGCCTATACATTAGGTTTATTTTAGCCCTTGACGGGAATTGAACCCGTGACCTTTCCCTTACCAAGGGAATGCGCTACCTCTGCGCCACAAGGGCTCAACTTTAAGAAATTGGGCAGGGGTGGATTCGAACCACCGTAGTCGTTAGACGGCAGATTTACAGTCTGCTCCCTTTAGCCTCTCGGGCACCTACCCTTTCGGGTTATGAATTTTCATTCATTCTTTAAATTTTTAATGTACTATCCTGATAAATAAGCCGGTGATAGGAATCGAACCTACAACCTACGGTTTACAAAACCGTTGCTCTACCGTTGAGCTACACCGGCATATCCTCAGCACACTTGACAAATTTTAAATTAAATTTATTTCATGTGTATGATAATAATATTAAGGACATAGCTTTGTGTCAAGTATTTATATGCTCTCATCTTCCCTTAGGTTTTGTATTTTAAATGATAAATTTGTTTATATTTTGACATTTTTTACTCTCTTGGATTAATATGTACTAAGTGATAAAGCTATTTACTTATTTTTTTATATAAAATATAATGTAGAGACATTAAAGGGAGGACATATTTTATGTCAAATGCAATAGACGTAACTGATGCCAGTTTTGAAGATGAAGTATTAAATGCGCCTAAAATTACTATAGTAGACTTCTGGGCTCCTTGGTGTGGTCCTTGTAGAAAGTTGTCTCCTGTGTTAGATGAAGTTGCTGAAGAATTTGCGGAAAAAATAAAAGTTGTAAAAATCAATACTGATGACAACATTAAGATAGCTAAAGAATATTCTATCAGTGGATTACCAAGCATTTTAATTTTTAAAAACGGCGAAGCCGTTGAAAGACTTGTTGGATTAATGCCTAAATCTACACTAGTTTCAAATATTGAAAAACATTTATAAATCAACTAATCAACTTTTTAGGTATACATTTTAAGCAGGTTAGTTGTTTTCAAGTTTGAATTTAAACCATTATCTTTATCAGAAACTTGGGGTTTCTTTGGAGACAATGGTTTTTTACCTGTCAATTTCATCATAAATCTGAAGTATTTGCCTGCAAAACCTTTTCGGGTTCTATTCTTTTCATCTACAGCCTGTAGTTGGTCATAAGTTTTTGGCATTAAAGGCATTCCTATAGAAGCTCTTGTAAAAAACTCTGTAGCCAAGGTATTACCCGTCACAACTGAGGACATTCCGGCTAATGAGGAATTGTAAACATCTCTGAACACTGAGTTAAACCAATTCATAAACATTGTTTGGTAGAATAAAGCACTGACACGCTGTACAACACGCTCTTGAGCCTTTTGTTTTGCTCCCTCTTTATCTTCACCATTTGATTTCAACATAACCATATTATAGTTGTCAGATATTAAAAATACTGAAGTAATTGCACTTGAAACAATTTTGGTCAACATCCCAAGGTCAGTATTTGAATATGTAGATTGCGTTGTATCATTGAAAGATTGAACAATCGAATTATCTATAAATTTACGGTAATCGCTTTCGCTAAGTTTACCGGAATTATAAGCTTTTGTTTTCTTAAGAACTTTTGCTAAAGAATTGCCTAGGACCTGAGTATTAGTCACCTTTTTTTCTGGCTTTGTATAGAAAAATTGCGAATATGACTTTAAATACTTTTTAAATATCGAAGATTCGCCTGCGTTTTTGAAAATTGTATTAGATAATGCCGAATTAATGCTGCCTGAAAGCAGTTTAATTAATTTATAAGGCAAACTGACAGCTCCCCATACGAACTTAAACGGTTGTATTACAATATCTATAAAAGGTTTATATGCAGTATTTGTTTTTACAAATTTTGCTTTTTCACCTTTAGCAACATTTTCTATTGGCAACTTAATAGACGCATTATCAGAATATTTACCAATTATTTCTTCATATTTTGCAGCTAGTTTACCGTATCCTAAATCTCTATAATTTTTTGTTATTTGCTTAAAGTCATCTGCTGCTATTTCAAAATCTTTTTCAACAAACTTGTCATAGAAATTGCCTTTTAAGTATTTCCACAAATCATTCATTGATTTTTTAACAGGAATTTTATTATTAATTACGGAGCTGTTTCTCAAAAAGCTTAATAACAAGCCTGCACCTGCGAAAGAAGCAACAACTTTCATAAGAGAATTAAATGAAAATATTGTATTTTTCTTCTCATCTTTTTTAGCAGAATTTAAAGTTTTATCCATTGACCCCGAAGAACTCACATTATTAGTAAAATTCGTTGAAGCTAATGAGCTATCTAAAAGATTCTGCTGTTTAGCTTCTGAACTGGAAAAATTAACTTTGTTATGGATATTTTGAGTCTTATCATCTTTTGCTACTTTTTTATCATCATGCATTTTGCTTTTTTGTTTATCTTTTTCATTTATTTCTTTTGCTCTGTCTGAGGAAATGAAAGTTACAGGGCGACCGTTAGAAGTTCTTGAAAATATTTCTGAAAATAATACTGTAAAAGATGTAATTAATGCGGAGTTTCCAGCACTTTTATTAACAAATTCCGTCAATGCGCCAAGTGATATTAGTTGCAAATAGGCATTTGCCATCACTCTTGATACCTCTTGATGAAATCTTACTTTTCCTTCTTTATCGGATACATTTTTTTTATCTCCGCATAAAACAGATAAATTATATGCATCATTAGCTAAAAAAAACGCAGGAATCAAGCCTGAAACGATTCTGTTTAGAGGTCTTTCATGTACTGTATTATAGTTTCCGGTTTTTGGATCTAAAAATTTGTTTGCAGTAGCAAATAACTTATCATTTATCTCAGGATGTTTAGTCCTACCAATAAGGATTTTGTTTGCAACTGTCTTAAAATTATCTTTATCAACTTTTTTTGCGTAATCTTCTATTGTAGAACGCGTTTTTCTAAGCAAGCCTTTTAATATATTAATATCATCTTCAATTTTAATGTTTTCCAATTGTTTTTTTAGAAAAGGCCATTCTGCAAATTTATTAAATGTTTTTTTAAGAAAAGGTATTTTTTGTCCAACATTAATCACAAAGTTTGTTAATAAAACAGGAAGACGGGCGATAGGGAATATAACACTATCCACAATCGAACGAAATACGCTTTTTTGTTTAAAGTGAAGCCCATCATTTGCGTTAAATATCCTATTATTAAGCCGCGGATTGTCTTTTAAGTCATTATATAATCTCTTTGCGGTATCTCCAAAATTGTCAGTAAAATATTTTAAATATTTTTGATGATTGTCTATTATAAAATCGTCTTTATAGAAGAGCTTAGTAAGACCACCTTTGAAAGATACTTGATTTGAACTTTTAATTAAAGAATTATTTGGAAGAGAAATTATATTAGTATTTTGATTATACTTTTGCTGCTTATTATTAACTATACGCTTAGTATTTATATTAAAGTCCTGGACATACATTTTCATAGATAAAAATCCCTAATGTGTGGCTGCTTATATTTTGTATTAAATTTGTTATCAATGCTGGCATTCAACATATTCCACATATTCTTTTTGGTAAAAATCATCTAAATATTTTTTTTGCCATAATATTTACTAAAATTAACAGAAAATTACTTTATTAAGGGTATCTATTTCCCGGCTTTTTTAGCATTTGTGCCAATTTATCCGCTCCTGAGAATTTTCTTCCGGATAGTTTATCAGCAGCTATTTTAGTATCATATTCTACAAATTTATGCTTAATTGTAAAATCATCAATTGAAGATATCTCAGCTATTGCATAACAAGATTTTGGCTCTTGAGTAAATGGGCGGCCAACGCTGCCGACATTAACTACTGTTTGATTAGAATTAGTTTGATAACCGCATGGCATGTGAGTATGCCCGCAGAATATAATGTCTGCATCTGTTGAGGAAATAATTTCTTCTATTTCACCAATAGGCATGTTAGGGTAGATATTTTCATTATTTTTTCTTGGAGAACCATGTACAAACAAAATCTTTACGCCTTCAATTTTAGCCGCCATTTCTTTATTTAATGAACTTAAAAAATTTTTATCTTCGATTGAAAGCTCATTTATATCTGCTTGATAAGCATTAGCCATGGTTTCATTTAAGGCTTTTAAGTTTACTAGAAGCTCCTCAGAAAAATCCGAAAGCATTTCATCCGTGTTACCCTGAATCAGTTCAAAATTACCGTGTTTTAGAAGCTCCTGAACTTTTTTTATTGCCAATGATGGTTCCGGCCCTGCCATTGCCAAGTCACCAAGACAAAAAATTTTATCGCATTTTTCCAAATTAATATCATCTAAAACAGCATCAAAAGCTTCGATATTTCCATGAATATCTGAAATTACTGCTATTTTCATAACCTACGCTCCAACAGTTTTTTTTATGTTATCTTAATCTTAACAGGAAAAAATTATGATTAAAAGAAGAAAATCATCAGAGTTACAAATCGGAAACATTAAAATCGGAGGGTCTTATCCTATTAGTGTCCAATCCATGTGCAACACTGACACCAGAGATACAATCTCAACATTAAAACAAATAGAACAACTGACAGAAGCTGGCTGTGAACTTGTAAGATTAGCTATATTAAATAATGAAGCAGCTGATGCAATTAAAACCATAAAGAAAAAATCTAAAATACCACTTATTGCAGATATTCACTTCAATCACAAACTGGCAATAAAATGTATTGAAAACGGAATTGATGCACTGAGACTCAACCCCGGAAATATTAATAAAGAAGAAAATATTAAAAAAGTAGTATCGCTTGCGAAAAACAACAATATTCCTATCAGAATAGGTATAAATTCAGGCTCGCTGGAAAAAGACATAGAAGCACTTTCTATACCATTGTACGAAAAAATGGTTATGAGTGCTTTAAGACACATAAAAATTCTTGAAAATAATGATTTTGATAAAATAAAAGTATCACTAAAATCAAGCGATGTGTTAACTACAATAGAAGCATATAGACTGATATCTACTAAAATCAACTACCCTCTACACCTTGGGATAACAGAAGCAGGCACTCTTAAAGGCGGATTGATTAAATCTGCAGTAGGACTTGGAACACTCCTTGCAGAAGGAATTGGAGATACAATAAGGGTCTCTCTCACCGAAAATCCAATTGAAGAGGTTAAAGCAGGCTTTGATATACTTAAAGTTTTAGGGCTGAGGAAGAAAGGCATAAACTTTGTATCCTGCCCTACATGCGGCAGATGCCAGATTGATTTAATATCACTTGCAAAAAAAGTTGAAAATGAATTATGTAATTTTGATAAAAATATAACAGTAGCAGTGATGGGCTGTCCTGTAAATGGTCCTGGAGAAGCAAAACATGCTGATTATGGTATTGCAGGTGCAATCGGTGAAGGCTACATATTTAAAAAAGGTGAAATTATTAAAAAAGTTCCTGAAAATAAATTAATAGAAGAGTTTTTAAATATCATAAAATCCGAGTTATAAATGGAAAAAATTAAATTACTTATAGGTTTGCCATGTGTTAAGAAATAGGATAAACTTAAACTATGTAAGAGGTAACATATGAAGAAATTTATATTTTCAATAATTTTATTAGCATTAATAAGCCCAAGCGCAAATGCTTATGTAGATTCTAGTCATACAACATCCGAGCAGTTTCTTATGAACACAGGTTTTTCAAAAGAAGTAGCACGACTAATTAAATATCAAAAGAAAGATGTCTACGCCCCGATTGATGAAAATACTGACAAGAGAAGCCTTTATGAAAAAATGTACAATTACATAAATCCGCTTTCTGGTTCAAATAGAGAATTCCCTGCACATAATATTAACTACGAATCCTCACACTGGCAAGACCTGTAAGCTTTTATTATATATAATAAGCACAAAACTGAGCCAATTGGATTATTTTGTCTGCATATATACACAATAGTACTGTTACAAATGCGCATGCATATAAGATGATTTTCGATGAAATCAGATTTGTATCAATGTTTGCTGGACCTGTTGTTTTTTCAAATATCATTCTTACAAAGTTAAAGTAAAAATATACCCCTGCTACTGTAAAAATAAGAGCAATGATTAAAAATGGTAAAAACGCAATTCCTGACCTTGCCACTGCTGAAAAGAGATATAATTTTGCTAAAAAGCCTGAGGTAGGCGGCAAACCTGCAAGGGATATTAAGCAGACTGTAAAAGCAATTGAATAAAACGGTCTGTTGTATAAAAGCCCCTTGTAATCTGACATCTCATCACTTTTAAAGCTTGAGTTAAAAGTAATAGCGGCTGTCCATATTCCGATATTCATAAATATATAGCAAAATAAATAAAATAGAACTGTTGAAAGTCCATATACTGTTAAAACGCTTAAACCAAGCAATATATACCCGGCATGAGCGACTGAACTGTATCCAAAAAATCGTTTAATATTAGTTTGCCTTATAGCACCGTAAGTTCCATATGCAATAGACAATATCGCAAAGATAGCCATTATAATTTTTAAAATTGGAGAGAATACAAATACAAAAACCAAAAGCCTTGATATTATTGCAAAACCTGCTAATTTTGGAACTAAAGATAAAAATGCACCCACAGGGTAACTCGCACCTTGATATACATCTGGTACCCAATTTGAAAAAGGCACACAGCCAATCTTAAACATCAAGCCTATCATTATAAATATACATGCAAAAGTAAACATAATATTTGTATCATGCTGAAGGTAAAAATCATTTATTTGTGAAAAACTAATACTGCCCGTTATACCATACAAATATGAAACTCCGAATAAAAATATGGCAGAAGCCACAGAGCCCATAATTAAATACTTAAGCCCGGCTTCTTTAGCAGAATAGTTTTTATGAAAAGAAACTAAAAGATAAGAAGCAATTGAAAGAGTCTCCATTGAAACAAAGGTTGACAGAAAATCATTTGCAGATACTAAACATATAGCACCAAGTGTTGCGCTCAAAAGCAAAGTATAATATTCGAAAGCTTTGTCTCTTTTCTGTTTAAGCATATTTCTTGAGAGCAAAATAATGAAAAATACAGTCATTAATATTAAGGTTTTAAAAAATACAGTATAAACGTTAGAAATAAAAGCATTCCCAAACGCATAATAATTAGGCGAAATCTGTATCGTAATACAAGCAGCCATTGCAACTGTGACTCCAAGTATCGCAAACCATTTAGATATTTTATAAAATCGTTTGCTAAAAAACAAAGATAAAACTATATTGACAATTATAAAAATTATCAATAAAAACTCTTGCAAAAATGAACTCTTTATATCAATTAATAAATCCATATACTACACCTTTAAAATGTCCATTATTACTGTTGTAAAAGGGGAATAAATATTAAGCAACGCCCAGGGAAATACTCCGAAAATAATTATTACACCACATATTATATATAAAACAGTGGATTGGTGAACTACTATATCTTTGACACTACTCCACTGAGACGGTAGTGAACCGTAAAAAGCGCTGTGAAATATCTTTAAAATATAAGCGGCACTTAAAATCAATGCAAAAATTGCAATTAAAGAACATATTTTAGGCAGTAAAAAATCGTCATAATCCGCACTGAACGAACCTATGAAAGACATCAGTTCTCCGGGAAATCCAGCAAGCAGAGGTAGTCCTGCAGCCGCAAAACATATTGGAACAGACAAAGACATAAGCTTTGGCATTACAACTCCCAAGCCTCTTAATTGGTCAATATTTCTTGTTTTACATTTTAGATAAATCAATCCGACTACCATGAATAAACCTGCGCTTATAAATGCATGTGCAAAAATTTGAAATACAGCGCCGTTTAAACCTGTTTGATTGAGAGAAGCCAGACCCAAAAGCACAATTCCCATATGAGAAATGCTTGAATAAGCAACAATTCTCTTTAAATCTTTTTGGACAAACGCTATACAGGCAGCATATACTATATTAATAACGGCAAAAATCATAATTATCGGAGCTAAAACCTTAAACACTTCAGGGAAAACGAGCAGATTAAATCTGATTAAACCGTAAGCTCCCATTTTAAGCAAAACCGCTGCTAATATCATACTAACAGGAGTAACAGCATCTGAATGAGCCTCTGGAAGCCACGTATGAAAAGGTACAATTGGAAGTTTTACCGCAAAACCTACTAAAAAAGCCAAGAAAACTGCAATTTGAAAAACAAAGGGATATACCCCACCACTTATACTCAAAGAATCAATATTTGCAGTTAGGACACCATCCGAAGCAAAACTATAAAAATATAAGGCAAGCATTCCTAATAACATAAAAATACTGCCGAAAAAAGTATATAACACAAACTTCATTGCAGATTTTTTAGCATCTCCGGAGCCCCATTCTGATATCAAAAAGTACATTGGAATAAGCTCTAATTCCCAGAATAAAAAGAATAAAAACATATCCTTGGCACAGAAAACACCCAATACGGCACATTGCAGCAAAAATATAGTCGAATAATAAAACTTATGTTTAGTCCTAATTGCGCTCTTACTTGCAACTAAAGCAATCAAAAAGACAAATGAAGTTAAGACAACAAGCAGCAATGATAAAGCATCAACTCCAAATGTAGCATTAATGCCGAGGGTTTTCAGCCAGCTTATATCAAACAACTTTAATTCTGTTTCAAAAGACATTGAATAAGCATTTGGCTCAAATACAGCCAGAAATAATAATGTATATAAAAAATGCAACGAAGCAAAACCTTTTGCAAATCTTCTTATAAAAACCTCATTATCGCCTAATAATGGACTAATAATTAAAGCAAAAGCCGCCAAAGGAGAAAAAACCAAAACAATTAAAGATAAATAATCACTCATATTCTCAACCTCTCAACAGCCAAAAGTAAAAACCGAGTATTGATAAAAACATAAGCCCCACAAAAAATACCGAATAAGAAATATAGGTCTGAAAATTACCGTTTTGGAGCTTAGAAACAACCCAAGACATAAATCTTGTAAATAATCCAACAAATCTTACTAACCCATCAACTATATATTTATCAATAAAAGCCTGTAATTTACATAAATTTTTAAATATTCTATTAACAATAAAGGCATAAAACTCATTTATATAAAAAGCATTATAAGAAAGCTTTTCTATATATTCAGGTACAAAAGTAAATATTTTACCAGACTTAAATAAAATATAAACCGATAAAAATGCAAATAAGGTGACGGCAGTAGAAAGTATAACCCCCAAATTATCATGCTGAGGAATATTTAAACTTACGGGATTTATAAAAGATTCAAACTTACTATTTAAAACAGCTCCAATAATAACTGACGGCACAGCCAACAAAATTATTGAAATATTCATGGATTCGGGTATTTTATTCTCTTTATGAAATTCTGATTTTGAATCGCCTTCAAATACAACAAAATAGGATTTAAAGACATAAAAAGAAGTAAAAAAGCTAACTATTAAAAAAGAGGCTAATAAAATAATATTGTCTTTTGCCAAAACTGCATTCATAATAGACTCTTTTGAGTAAAAACCACTGAAACAAATACCTGATAAAGAAATGGCACCTATCAAATAACAAATAGCAGCAACCGGAAGCTTTTTCCTGAGAGCACCCATATATCTGATATCTTGGATATGGTTCATATACTTGATTACAACTCCTGCGCTTAAAAATAACAAAGCTTTATAAAAAGCATGAGTTGTAAGATGAAATAATGCGGCAGACGGCGCAAATAAACCTAAAGCGATAAACATAAGCCCGAGTTGAGATGATGTAGAATATGCAAGCATTCTTTTTATATCAGTTTGGAAAATTGCAAAAAATGCAGTAATAATTGCAGTAAACAATCCTACATATAGTATAGTATTCATAATAGCCGGAGACATAATAAAAACAGGGTAAAGTCTTACTATAAGGAAGATGCCTGCTGCTACCATAGTTGCAGCATGGATTAAGGCACTAATTGGAGTCGGTGCTTCCATCGCATCAGCAAGCCAAACATGCAGAGGGAACTGCGCAGACTTTGCTACAGCACCTAAAAATAATCCCAAACATATTAAATAAAATATTGTCGGTGTCGTCAATGCATAGATTTGCTCAGCCATAGCCTGAATATTTGAGAACTGAACAAAGGAAGATAAATCACCTTCAAAGTAGTTTAATATAAAATACATTATCGATACAATTGCGGCTAAAAAGGCGCAATCACCTATTCTATTAACAATAAAAGCTTTTTGCGCAGCTTTTGATGCTGAATATTTTTTATACCAAAAACCAATTAACAGATAGCTTGAAAGTCCGACTAATTCCCAAAATAAATATATTTGGATTAAGTTGGAACTTAGTATCAGACCAATCATAGAAAAATTAAAAAGATTTAAATAAAAGTAATATTTATTAAAATTCTCATCATTTTTCATATAGCCATATGAATATAACTGAACAACAAAGCTTACGCTCATTAATATAACTAGAAACAAGCTAGAAATTTTATCCAGTAAAACACCGAAATAGAAAACAAAATCTCCGGAGTCAAACCAAACTAAATTGCCTTCTAAAGCCGGATAGCTATATTTCATGAACATAGTCATCATCACAAGAGAAAACACCAGACCTATACCTGTAGAAGCCAGTGTCAGAACTGTGGTAAACTTTTTTGAAACAAAAGGTATTACAAGAGAATGAAATATTATAAGCAAGCAGACCCATAACGGTAAAAACATAATTATTGATATATTAGATAAAAAGAATTCCATTAGCTTTTTAATTCTCCTGTTTTTTCACTGTTAACAGTATGTTTATATCTAAAGATATTGATAAGAATGGCTATTGCAACAGCAACTTGCGCCGCTGAAACAGCTATTATAAATAATGTAAAAATCATGCCTCCAACCAAGATTCCATCAAAATATGCTGCAAAGACAACAAAATTTATTCCGACTGCATTTAACATTAACTCAATACAGATTAATACCTTTATAAGATTTTTTGAAGCTATTACCCCAAATAACCCTATTAAAAACAAAGTTAAGGATAATAACAAGTAATGAGCAGGGGTTATATGAAAGATTTCAGGCATATTATTTTTCCTCCCCTCGTTTAAATGCAAGTATAGCGCCAATACCAATTATTGCAATTAGCAAAAAAATTGATAAAAGTTCATATGCAAATATATAATCTGTTAAAATTCCTTTAGAAATTGCGACCGTAGTATCAATTACAGAAGGAATTGTAGCAGATAAAAAACTTTTTAAAGCATCGCCTTTATAATCTTCAATTGCAAAAACTACAAATGATAAAAATATAAAAAATAATCCTGAAGTGGATAGCAAAGTTCTTGGTGCTAAAGCTATATATAGGTCCTTTTCTTTATGATAACCACACATCATAACTGCAAATATAAATAATATGGAAACGGCAACACCATAAATTGCAATCTGGACAGCTGCATTAAAGGGCGAGTTTAGCATAAAATAAATAAAAGCAACACAAATAAATGCTATAAAAGAAAATAAAATCGAATAGATTATCCTGGGAGAAAAGATGACGCCTAAAGCAGACACAATTAATGTCCCTGAGATAATAAAAAACAAAATCGAAGATAATAATTCCATAATCATTTACCCTCATAAATTAGCTTAAAATCTGACTTATCAGAAGTAGCAAGTTCATACTTTTTTGTAAGCTTAAGTGAATTTGTCGGACAATTTTCCACACAATTCCCACAAAAAATACAATGTGAAATATCTATTTCAAATCGTTTTAATTTAAATTTACCATGTTCATCTTTTTCTCGTTCAATTTTAATCAAATCTTTACAAGGACAAACCCGCTGGCAAATTCCACAGGCATTGCAAGGAATTTTCATATTATTATCATAATTAAAGTCAACTTGTCCTCTGAATCTTTCATTCAAATTGTTTTTCTTTTCAGGATATTCTAGTGTAACCCTTCTCCTGAAAGCATTTTTCAACACAGCAAAGTGCCCTTTAAACATTGATATGAAAAAATTTAAAACCTTCTTAATCACTATGCCCCCATTTTAAAATACTTAATTATACTTACAATAAAGAAGTTTAAAATAGAAAGCGGCAAAAGTACTTTCCACGCAAACTCTGTTAACTGATCACTCCTAAGCCTTGGTAGCGTAGCCCTTATCCAGATTATTATAAATAATATTATTGCGGTTTTTAGAATTAACCAAAAGAACTGCTCAAGATACACCAAAAACTGGATAAGAACAAAATCCAAAGAAAGTTTTTCAACAAAATAAAATCCGAAAGGTGATAAATATCCGCCAAAAAACAAGCAAGCCAAAAATACACTAATTATAAAAGTTGCGGCATATTCACCAAGAAAAAACATCGCAAATTTCATACCTGAATATTCAGTATTATAGCCGCTTACAAGTTCACTTTCAGCCTCAGGTAAGTCAAAAGGGGTTCTGTTCATTTGTGCTATAGAACATATTAAAAACACACAAAATCCAAGCAGTGCAGGTATAAAATTCCAGGATAACAAACCTGAGACAGAAGATTGCTCCAAAATAATTTTATTGATATTTATTGTCTGAGCAAGAATTACAACGCTTAAAGCACTCATAAATAATGGTAATTCATAACTTATCGTCTGAGCACAAGCTCTGACAGCACCTATTAATGAATATTTATTGTTACTTGCATAACCTGCAAATAATATACCGACTACAGGAAATGACATGATTGCCAAAAATAATATAACCCCTACATTAGAATCATAAAGGCAGAATCTGCTGCAAAATGGTATTAATCCCCAAACAGCCATTATAGGGGCAAACACCATTATTGGGGCTATTGAGAATAACAATTTATCAGATTTTGAAGGGATTATATCTTCTTTAAAAAGCAATTTAATTGCATCAGCAACGGTTTGAAACAATCCCCATGGGCCGACTCTATTTGGACCTTTTCTAACTGTGAATAAAGCTAAAATTTTACGCTCTGCCAAAACTAAAACAATTACAACTCCAATAAGGAGTATGGCAATAATAGCAAAGGTAATTACATACCAGAAGATGATTGAAATAAAATCAGGTACCTGAAAACTTTTCATATATTCAAGATAATAAGAATATAATACATCCATTATCTGTCTACCTCCGGTAATATTACATCTAAGCTTCCAAAAATTGCCATCAAATCAGAGAACGTATGATTTTTAATCAATAAAGGCAATACCTGAACAGAATAAAAGGAAGATGTTCTCCACTTAACCCTTGAAGGTTTTAAGCTACCGTCTGAATATACGATACAAGATAAAAGACCTCTTGCTGATTCTACATAGCTAACAGCCATACCCTCTTGAGGTTTTATAGCCATCGGTTTTACTTCGGGATTATTAACTACGCCGGAAGCATCTGAAGCTAACCACTCTGAACATTGTTTAATTATACTTAAAGATTCTCTCATCTCTTGAATTCTTACAAAATATCTTGCCCAGGAGTCACCACTTTTTCTTGTCGGGATATCAAATTCTAATTTGTCATATACAAGATAAGGTCTCTGTTTTCTAAAATCAATCTTCGGACCTGAAGCTCTTAAATTAGGTCCGGTAATGGAATAATCAAGCGCTGACTTTTTATTTAAAATACCTATTCCAAATGTTCTTTTCAGAAATATAGGATTTTTGGTAATTATATCTTCATATTCCTGAATTTTAGAAGGAAAATCATCACAGAATCTTTTTAAGTCTATTAAAAAGTTATCTGTTAAGTCTTTTTTTACACCACCAAAAGTATGAAAATTATACATCATCCTCGCACCTGTCAAATTTTCAAACAAAGCTAAAATAGACTCTCGTTCTCTAAAACAGTAAAAAAATGGTGATGAAGCGCCTAAATCGAGCATAAAAGTCCCAAGCCAAAGCAAATGTGATGCAATTCTATTCAATTCCATCAGTAAAACTCTAATATACTTTGCTCTTTCAGGAATTTCTATTGAAGCCAATGATTCAACTGCACTAAAATATGCCTCAGAACAGAAAAAACCTGCTAAATAATCAATTCTATCAACAATTGGCGCATATTGAAGATAAGAGCGAGACTCAGCCATCTTCTCCATGCCTCTGTGTAAATAACCAATCACCGGTTCTGTAGCTTTAATAATTTCACCTTCAACGTCCAATTTCAACCTCAAAACGCCATGCATAGAGGGATGCTGCGGTCCTACATTAATATTCATTATTTGCTTCAACTTTTGACTCATTTATTCCAGTTCAACCTCGCATCATTCATTACATAGTCTTTTCTTAAAGGATAACCTATCCAGCCTTTCGGCAGAAGAATTCTCTTTAAATTAGGGTGAGCATTGAATTTGATACCAAATAAATCAAAAATTTCTCGCTCATCCCAATTCGCAGATTTGTAAATATCACAAACGCTGTCGGTTAAAGGATTATCTTTTGATATTTCAGTTGCTATTATTAAATCATTGTTAGTAGTCGTTGAGAAGAGAATATATGATAATTCAAAAAAACTATTTTTGTCAGCAGCCACAAGTGAAATTAGTATATCAAAACTTAACTCGGCAATATTTTTTAAATCAGATAAAACAGATTTAATCTGATTAGGCTTAACATATAGCTTCAAAATGTCATTCGCTATTGTTTCTGACTTTAATATAGAATATTTTTGAGTTAGTTCTTCATACATAATTTGTTACCGTTTTATATCATCAATTCATAAATTTTTATATCGCCTGAAGCTAAAAGTATTTCAGAATCATCTTCAGCTATAACAAGCTTTGGCTTATGCTCTAAAATATATTCTTTTCTTTTTGCCAAAGATTCTGTCTTAATTTTTGTCTGCAATTTAATAATTGCATCAAGCAAAGACTCGGGTTTTGGAGGGCACATAGGAAGATATATATCAACAGGTATAATCCTATCCACTCCGTCAACTACAGAATAAGAATCGTTTTTGTACATTCCGCCCGAGCAGGTGCAGGCGCCCATAGCTATGACGTACTTGGGTTCAGGCATTTGTTCGTATAATTTTAATAATACGGGAGCCATTTTGTGTGTAATTGTTCCAGCTACGATAAGCAAATCAGCCTGCCTCGGAGTAGCTCTGAAAACTTCTGAGCCAAACCTTGCAATATCGAAATTCGCCGCCGATGTTGACATCATTTCAATCCCACAACATGATGTAGCAAAAGTCAATGGCCACAATGAATTTGACCTAGCCCAATTATATAACTTATCTATTGAAGCTAAAATTAACTGCATTTTATCTCGACCTTAACATATTTTTCTTTGCTGCATAAATCAACCCGAGCAATAATAAAAGAACAAATATAGTAACTTCGACCAAAGCAAGCAATTTAAGTTCATTAAAAGCTATTGCGAACGGAAATAACATGACTGTTTCTATATCAAAAATCAAAAATAAAATAGCATACATAAAAAACTGAATATTAAATTGAACTTTTGCATCTGAATTTATATTTATCCCACACTCATACAAGGTTTCTTTATTGTATGAAGGGGCTTTTGGAGAAATAATCAAACTTAAAATCAAAGCAGCAAGTCCAAACAATGTCGAAAAAACTAATAGCAAAAATAAAGGTAAAAGCTCCTGCAATTTAATCTCCTATCCCGTAAATATTATGTATATATCTATTTATAACATAATTTTAACTCAAATTAATATTCTTTGTTGTGATTTATTAAGATGGATTTTTTTCAATTATAATCTGAAAACTAATTTTAATATTTCTTTACAATTGATAAAATCATGTCAATATTTGAAGAGATATTGTTTTTTAATAAATAGGTTAGATTTGTTATTTACGGTTAGAAATTAATATTGGTAAGTTATAGGAGATAAATTATGTCAGTAGGTTCTGTTTCAACAAATCCTTCATATTATTTGAAGAATTATTATGCGAATATGAGCAATGGAAACGGTTCTATATATTTGCAACAAGCAAGACAAACTACAGCAGCTCAACCAAGTGAATGTACTGATGGAAAAGATGACGGTAAAATCAGCTTCTGGGAAAAATTAAAAAGCGGAGTTACAGGCATCGTTAAATCTGTGGTTAATACAGTTAAAGATATAGTTACAAATCCTGGCAAATTATTATTAACAATTGGAACAGTTGCTCTATGTATAGCATGCCCAGCTGTCGGTGTTGCTCTAGCTGCAGCAGGTGTTGTCGGCGGAGTTGTAAAAGTAGGAAAAGGAATTGCTCAAGCAAGCGGTGCAGATACAGACGCAGAAGCAAAAGCTGCTTGGGAAGATATCGGATCTGGAACATTCCAGGTTGCAGTGTCAGTAGCTGGTGTAAAAGGCGGACTCAAAGCAATGAAAAATGTTGAAGGTTCTGCAATGGCCGGCTTATCAAAAGGCGCAGGAGCCAAAGCAACTGCAAAAGCTTATTTAAAAGACTTAAAAACACAAACTGGTGAATTAACAGGAAAGATCGCCTCCAAAGTAAAAACAGGCTACAGCTCAGTAAAAGAAACAGGTGTTAAATCAAATATAGCTAAAGCAGAGAAAGCAGCTTATGACGCAATCGATAAAGGTGATGATGTAGCATTCGCAAAGGCATATGACGCTCTTGAAAAAGCTCAACAAGGAAAAGGCGCTATTAGCGAAGGTCTAAGATCAGAAATAAGAACAATCAAAGGTACTCTTAAAACTAAAGCTACAACTTTAAAAGATACAGTAAGAACTAAAGCAGAAAGTGCAATTGAAACTGCTAAATCTACAGGTACTAAAGAGTTACTTTCTCAACTACCGGCAAGAATTAAACAAAGATTACAACAGCCAAAATTCAAAGCTCTAATAGAAAGAGATCCTAGATACCAAGCAGCAAATGAAGCCTTCTATAAAGCAACTAACGCAGCAGATGAAGCAGCAGCACTAGCTCAAATCAAAACAATCGTAGGTAGATACGAAACTCTAGGAAACGCAGCTCTAATTGAAACAGCAGGCTATACAATGGCTGATCCGAATGAAGCACAACAATATGCTCAAGTAGCCAGCAACCCAATCGCAAATCCAGGTTACACAAATGTCTACGGTTTAGAACCAATACAAGGCTTTAAAGATGGAGTTCTGATATAAATCAATCCATAATATATATAAAAAAGGAGTCTTAATTTAAGGCTCCTTTTGCTTATTGACAATTACCAATAAATTTATTACCTTATGGATATACACAATATTTGAAGGGATAGTCATGCCACAAGCATTTTCTCAGCCGCCTCAATTTAAAACAAGAATATCTGTTTTAATTTTTACAAAAGGTAGCGCAGCTCCACTAGTTTTATATTTTGAGAACCCAATTGCTGTTTATGAAGAGTTCACACAGCTTCTTAAAACAAGCTCTACTACTCCAAAATTAATTGAAAAAGAAACAATAGGACCCATAAAAAAGTTTTGTATTATGTCTAATCAAATTTCAGCAGTGGCGATTCAAGAAGAACAATACGTATAAAACCGGTTAAGCTCTGGACATTTTTTCTTTTAAAATATTAGCAGATTCTTCATAACCAGCCCTACCCATAAGAGCATATGTATAATTTTTTGCCTGCTCAACTCCTGGTTGATCAAATGTATTTATATTATATAATTCACCAGCTATTGCTGTTTGCACTTCCAGCATATAAAGAAGTTGTGCGACATGATAACCGTCAACTTTTGGAAGGGTAATAGTAACATTTGGTCTGTTAAAGTCAGTCAGTGCAACTTTTGTTGAATCCGCTTCCGCATCTAATAAATCATTAATAGTTTTTCCGCCAAGATAACCTATCCCCGTATATTCAAATATATTAGGAATTTCAAGCAAATTATCAAATTCTTTAACTCTGATAAAACTGATAACTTTATCATTAGGTCCTTCATTATAAAGTTGAATTTGAGAATGCTGGTCGGTAGCCCCTAAAGCTTTGACGGGAGTCGGTCCTACGTTAACCTTATCCCCGTTATTATTATATTCTTTACCTAATGATTCTGCCCAAAGCTGAACATACCAATCAGAAATATATTTTAAACGACTTGAATAAGGCATCATAACAGATATATTTTTATGTTTTTGCATATCCATTAAATAATGAATTAAAGCATTTTGAGCAGCAATATTGTGATAGATATCAATATTCTTCAAGACCAAGTCCATGTCTTTAACGCCCTGTATAATTTCATCAATATCAATCCCAACAAGCGCAAACGGAACTAAACCTACAGCCGAGAACACTGAAAACCTGCCCCCTACATCATCAGGAACAACAAATGTTTTATAACCTTCCTGATCTGAAAGTTGCCTTAAAATTCCGACTTGTTTATCAGTAGTGGCTATAATATTTTTTCTGTAATCATCACCAAGTTCTTTTTCCAGCCTGTCTTTTATAATCATAAATTGAGACATTGTTTCCGCAGTTGAACCTGACTTTGTGATTACATTAACAAGAGTTTTTTTGAGATCCAGAACATCCAATAAACCTAAAATCTGATCAGGATCAATGTTATCCAAAAAGAAAATTCTCGGTAAATTATTTCTTTGCTCAGGAGTCAATAAATTCCAATAAGGTTTCAATAACGCTTCACAAACAGCTATCCCACCTAGAGCAGAACCGCCGATACCCAGAACCAAAATATTATCAAATCTACCTTCAACAATTGATGCATATTCTTTCGCATACCAAACAGTTTCTTCGTTATACCCTAAATTCATCCATTGTAGCCACTGCCCCGGCTTATCTTTTCTAGAATTGAGGTCAGCAATGATTTTAGTAATGGTGTCTTTATAATTGTTAAACTCATTATCAATATCAAGCCCGTGTTCACCGCCAATTACATCAGAACGCACGTTACTGTAGCTAAACTCAATCATTATCATCCCTCTTAGAACTAATCTACACATTATATTGTACTTGCTGACAGAATAAATTAAAGTAGTCACTGTAATATATTTGTTAATATCGTAACATATGAACATACAAGAGCATATAAACAGCTTTATTATGTCTTTTTAAAAGTTTCAATGGTAAAATTTACTCATGAGAGAAACGGATTTTTTAGAAATTATAAAAAAAACTCTTTCAGATTCAAGTTATCTTGGCGATGATTGCGCATATTTAAAAGACATTGGGATTTTTATAACTCAAGACACTCTTGTTGAAAATATCCATTTTAATTTAACTACTATTTCCCCATATTATCTTGGGAGAAAGGCTGTAGCAGTTAATTTAAGTGATATTGCTGCCAGCTTATCAATCCCAAAATACATTTTAATTTCTCTATCTTTGCCTGAGAACACTTCAGATGAATTTATAACAGCTTTTTATAAAGGCGTAAATGACATTTGTGAAGAATACAAAGTAAAGGTCGTGGGAGGAGATATAACAGGCAGTGAAAAAATATTCATATCTGTAACTGCTATAGGGAAAAAATCCTCAAACTACATTTCATCAAGAAGCTTTGCCCAGGAAGGTGATGTAATTGTAGCCACAGGCATTCACGGTTCAAGTTCTTGCGCTTTATTTGCTTTTTTAAACGATATTAAAATACCCCAAAATATAATTGAAACCCACATAAACCCTATCCCCAGAATTAAAGAATCATTAATACTTTTAGAAAAAACTGATAAAAATATTGCAGTAATGGATTCTTCAGACGGTCTTATTGATGCTTTATTTAAAATATCTCTTGAGAGCAATAAATCAATTGAAATAGATTTTGACAAAATAAAAATCGACAGCAATATCATAAATATTGCAAAAGATAACAACTTTGACTACCAAAACTGGGTACTTTGGGGAGGCGAGGACTATGAACTTGTTGCAAGCATCCCCGAATATGTATATGAAAAGCTAGACAAAAGCGTATTCAATAAAATCGGAAAAGTTATAGAAAAACAAAATGATTTTGTAGTTAATGTTAAAATGAAGGATAATAACTACAAAATTACTCAAGATACATTCAATCAGAAAAGTTTTAATCATTTTAAGAGGGATTTATGATAATTAAAGCAATCATTCCGGCAGGTGGCTCTTCTTCCAGATACAAAGGAAAAAATAAACTGCTTGAAGTTTTAGCAAACAAACCCGTAATTATGCACTCAATTGATTTATTCAGCCAAATGGAAGAGATTGAAGAAATAATAATACCTGCATCCTTGGGTTTAATACCAATATTAGAAAATATGACAAAGGAATATAAAAATATAAAAATTATTCAAGGTGGAAAAAACAGACAAGAATCAGTTTATAATGCCCTATCAGCAATTGAAGAATGTGACTTTGTACTAATACATGATGCTGCAAGACCCTTGATTAAAAAAGAAACTATACTTAAGACTATTGAACAGGTCAAGGAACAAAAAGCGGTAACAGTGGCTGTTAAAACAATTGATACCATTAAAGTTGTCGATGAAGACCTTAAAATAATAAAAACACTAAAAAGAGACAATTTGTGGAATATACAGACTCCTCAGGCATTTGAGTATAAATTAATTTTGAAAGCACATGAGGATCTTAAAGGTGAAAGTTTTACAGATGATGCAGGGCTAATAGAATTTTTGGGGGGAAGCGTGTTTATTGTTGAAGGAGAATACTCCAATTTTAAAATTACAACAATAGAAGACCTTACAGCAGCAGAATCAAAAATAAAAAATTGTAACATTTAGTTTTAAATATCGAATTTTTAAGCAAAAAAAAAATCTTTTACAGTTATTCTTAGTAGGACTAGTAAAGTGTGAATTTAAATGGCATCAAGTATAAGTTCAGTTAATCCAAACATTAGCTCATCCATCTTTTATATTAATGATGTACACGGCCAACTGCCCAGAATGGAACAATTAACCAGCGCTTCAGTGCAGTTTGATTCTTTTGTCAAAGAAAAGAAAATTGATGCATTGAAATTATCTTCAGGTGATATATTTATTGGTGGAAATGAAAAAACAAACTCAGTTACCGCCGAGTTTTTAAATACAACCGGAATACAAGCCTCAACAATTGGCAATCATGAGTTTGATTTAACCATACCTTTACTTAAGAAAGTAATAGGACAATCAAAAAAAACCACTTATCTCGGTATGAATATGAACATACCTGAAAATTCACCTCTCAAAAATAGTGTTTATCGTTCAACTGTTATAACAGAAAATGGAAACAAGTACGGAATAATAGGTATCCAACCGCAGCATATAGCTGACAGACTTAAAAATGCCGAAGAAATTTTAGGCGGAATCAGTATAGATGACTCAAGGCAAACTCACAAAGAACTTCAAGAAGAAGTAGATAAACTTAGAGCCCAAGGAATTAATAAGATTATACTACTTTCTCATTCCGGATATCCGGAGGAAAAAGAGATAGCTCGAACTATTTCAGGCATTGATGTTATTTTAGGCGGACATTCACATGATTTAATTGAAGGTATAAAAGAAGGTCACAACCTCTTCTACTCACCAGAAGGCTCTCCTGTAATAATTACGCAGGCTGGAAGAGACGGAAATCACTTTGGAATACTAAATTTAGAGTACAATTCAGACGGAGTTATAGTCAAAGCACAAAACAAAGTTGAAAAAACAATGAATTACCCCAAAAGCCTTTTGATGAAAATAATGGGAGATAAGGTATTAGGACCATCTCCGGTAGTGGGGCAATTAAAACATTCAGACCCGTCCCCTGAAAATTTACTTACAGGAGAAAATCCTCACATCAATTTTTTCAATGATGCCGTAAGAAAAGAGACCGATTCAGATATAGTGCTCTTCAATTCGGCAGGTATAAGGGGTACGTTGCCAAATGGCTCTTTAACTGAAAGAGACATAGTGAGCATATTTCCTTTCAAAAACCATCTTGTAAAAGTACATCTTTCAGAAAGAGACCTTATTGACGTTCTCAATGTCGGAGGAAAATCCTTAACATCCCCCGACCATAAACCCGGAATATTACAAGTTTCAGGGCTTACATATAAAATGAATAAAGAGGGCAAAGTAATTGAAGCCAACTTTATAGACAAAAATAATAACATTCATAAAATTGATGTAAATAATCCTGATCCTGCAAAAAAATATATTGCAACTTACAACAACTTCCTATTTGAAGGCAAAGACGGAATGCCTATGTTAAACAGAGAAGACAGCGTAATTGAAAAATATAAAATTGACACCGGCGACTGCGGAATACAATATATCAAAAAGTTAAATAATCAGCCATTTGAAATCAGAAAAGACGGAAGAATTCAAATAGTTTAGCCTTTAAAATCTTCAGGAATATATTTCGACCAGTCTGAATCCAGACTTGCAATAAACTTATGAGCCTCAATAACATCATCAGTATTTATTGGGGGTGGCCCCTCCTGTATTTGCAATTTTAAATCAGAATCCTCAGCCTCATCTGATTTTAGATTTATCGAATCCAATCCCAAGAAAGCCAGACCAAATGATTTATTGCACTTTGTACAAACAATCTGTATGACGAATAATCCCTGTTCTTCTCTTAGTATCTGTATTGATTCTTCTGTAAAATCGCTCTTGCAATTTGAACAGCATAAATCCGCAAATAGTTGTTTAATTTTTATTTTATCCATCTTGACCTCGTATTACTTATTTTAACAAACTTTTTATTAATATGTTTAGTTTTTTGGAAAAACGGGAATAAAGTAAAAGTGTAGTTATTAAGGAAGTTATGTTATGGATGCATTTTATGTCGTTTTCTTCGGATTGGTTATGTACATAGGTTTGATTGCCGTCCCATCTATTTGGGAAAAACGTGCAGCACATTAGCAGAGTGGCATTGTCTACCTTCTGTGAAACAAAGAACATACTCCTTGTGAGTATGTTTTTTATTCCAACTTTTACTCAATTCAGACTTAAACTAAATTCTTCTGAAATAGTAGACAAATATTTTTTACAAAAGTTCCGTTTTTCGAAAAAAATATGATTCTCTGCAATTAATATTAATTTTTCTCTTCCCAGATAGTTGCGTCTTTGCTGTCTTTGAGAACTATATTAATAGAATCAAGTGTGTTTCTGATCTTGTCAGCAATTCCCCAGTTTTTTTCTAAACGGGCTTTGTTTCTATATTCGATAATTTTGCCCATTAATGCATTCCCATTCAAGTCTCTATCTGTTGCAGAAAGAAAAGTCAAATCAGTAAGAATTGTTTTTAAACGTTTATCCAGTTCTTCTTCTGATAATTCTTTCTTCTCAGGAACAAACCCTAAAACTGATGATAAATAAACTAAAGTTTTCACATACATTGCAGCATCCAAAGTATTTCTTTCATCTTTTGCCTTGTTAGCCTTAGTTGCGATATCAAAAAGTATGGCAAGAGCCTTTGAAGTATTTAAGTCATTGTTCATTGCATTCTTAAAATGCTCAACCCCCTCTTCAAATAAAGAGATAGTCTCTATATTAGTATTTAAAAAGGATAAAACGTCATTTATCGCAGTATTCAAACGTTTGAACCCGGCTTGTGCGGAAGACAGAGCTTCATCATTAAATTCAACAGGCATTCTATAATGATTTGTCAAAATAAAGAATCTTATTGTATTAGAGCTATAATTAGCAAGCAAATCATCAATTGTAACGAAATTCTTTAGTGATTTTGACATTTTTTCTTTGTTAATAGTTACAAAACCGTTATGAAGCCAATATCTGACAAACTGCTTGTCATTTGCACATTCTGACTGGGCAATTTCGTTCTCATGATGAGGAAAAATCAAGTCAGCACCGCCTGCATGGATATCAATTTGCTCACCTAGATGTTTTTTTGACATTGCACTGCACTCTATATGCCATCCAGGACGACCCAATCCCCATTGGCTTTTATATCCGTCAATCTCATCTTTTTTCCATAGTGCAAAATCTAAAACGTTTTCCTTTTTGTCTGAAGTTTCAACTCTTGCTCCTGCTTCTAAGTCTTCTAAAGGTTGTTTGCTTAGCTGTCCATACTTTTTAAATTTATTAACCCTAAAATATACGTCTCCCTCAGATTCATAAGCAAAACCTTTATCAATAAGAGTTTTAACAATTAAAATCATTTCTCCTATATGTTTAGTAGCGAATGGCTCAATGTCAGGTTTTAATACATTGAGTTTTTTCATGCTCTGAGAGAAAATATCATAATATTTTTTGGCAATAGCTTCTTGAGTGGTATTTTCAGCTTTGGCTTTTGCTAAAATTTTATCGTCAACATCAGTTACATTCCTGCAATATGTAACTTTATAGCCTAAAAACTTCAGATACCTGTACACCATATCCCATGTTATATAACATCTGGCATGACCCAAATGCGGGTTATCATAGACAGTAGGACCACAAACATACATGGTAACTTCATTTTCCTTTATCGGCACAAATTCTTCAATTGAATCTGAATATGAATTATAAACTTTTAACATAAGAAATCCCTTTATTAGCTAATTTTACTACAAAGGGATTTAATTATAAATAATCACTACATTAATAGCTGATTATTCTTTATAAAGTACTAAAGCATTATAATCTGAAGGCTTAATCTCTATTGGAAGAACTTCTCCATTGGCAGAAAATCTCTGAAGAGTGTAAGCACCTGTGTTATCCCATCTGTAAATTCTATAAACAGAATTATCTCCGGGTCTTGTGCTTTTAAATTGGGTTCCGTTTTTAATACCTGCAAATAAACCTTCTTTAACCTTATCTTTTGTATCGATTTCAAGTTTATCGACTCTTACAGTATCTCTATTCATAGGTTTGTTATTATCTAAGTCGGCACCTGTTGTTGTATAAAGAGTAAGAACTACAGAACCTTTGTCATTATATCTTAGAAGAGGATATACGGTTTCTTTTTTATCTTTACCCTGAACAGTTCTTACGGATACTGGAATCCCGTCATTTAATGCGCTTAATTTAGGATTTTTTCTTAAAGCAAGAATGTTATTCATATTGTCATAAAATTCTTTAACATAAGGTCTTCCAGGATCTTCTAACCATTCATGTCTAATTATGTTTCTATTTTGCTGCCCATAGTTTTTAGCTTTTGTTTCAAAACCGGACAAGCTTTGCTTATCTCCTGCAAAATCTGTTACTTCGCCTGGAAGTGTAACCATTGTTTTATAAATACTATAGTACTTATCGTATGCAGGGGTTAGTATAACTCCAAGAGTTTTAGCTCCTAATTCATTTTTGCGAACTTTACCCATTTTTAATCCAAGCCTTGAAGCTTCATCAAGCACATCAGATATAACCATTTCAAAAGGTCTGTTTGCAAATGCATCTGAATCAATAACTTTTCCGTTAAATTTACCTGAAGACAAATTTGCAATAGCTTTATTAATCGCTTCTATTTCATTAGAATCAGTACAAATCTCTGCAAAGGCCTGCCTTAATCTTAGTCCCATTGCAATACCTTTTGCTTTTAACTTTAAGAAATCAATATTTGCTTTATCTTTTTGTAAAACCATAGCAGCTACGTCTCTATGTTCATCTTTAGAAAAATCAGAAAAATAAAGTGACATATCTAAAGCCAAAAAATGTAGAGGTCTTGGTTTATCATGGTTACCGATAAAAGTATATGAGTGAATTACAGCATCTAAAGGCGAGTGGAATAAAAATCCCGGATTAGACTTCCAAGAACTGTCCACTCCATCAATTGTTTTTTTGATTTGAGAAATATTGTTGAATTCACCTCTTTGCTTTCCATTTTCAGCACTGGCTGCATATAAACCTGGTATTGAAGAATAAAAATATGAATAATTTGCTATTGAGGTAATACCTGTTTCTTCAATAAATTTTTGCTCTGCGTCTGTAGAAGAAGCAAATCTGCCCAGACCGGTTTCAGGAATAAAACCGCCTAAGTCTGTAATTTCTGCAGTTGTATATGCATGAGGGTTAATTTTTAAAACATTTTGATTAAATTTAGTCCAAAACTTAATTGCACTTTCCCAAGCATTAAGAATATTATCTTTTTTATTTCTGGCTGCATCAATTGAAGCAACGTCTTTTGCTGCATCTATTCTCCATCCCAAACCTGCTTCATTTCTATCCATTATTACATCCGCAAGTTTGTATGAGACTTCGTTTGCGCCTTTCAATCTTACTTTAAGCTGCTTAGTAAATAATTCCTGAGTATCTGCACCTGCCAATCCTTTAAGGTTTTTCTTCATTGTTGAAACTACTTTAATAGCTTCATCATTAGGTGTAATGCCTTTAATTTTAAGGGCTTTTAAATTGATACTTTCTGAATCTACAGATGCAAAATCAAATTTTCCATTTGGTAAAGTTTTAATTTCAGCGTTGGGGTCTAATGACTTAATAAGCAGGTATTGTGTAAGATCAGGCACTATTTCCTGGATAACGTATTTACCGAGATCAGTGACATTTTCACCATCAAATAACTGCATATTTTTATTAATATTAGACAAGGTGCCAATCACAATAGGAAGTACATCTTGTTTATAAACTTGATCCATCATTAAATATGGTTTTTTATACTCGTCAGGAAGATTATCATATCCGCTTGTATAAATATCAAACCTTGATAAACCTATTTCTTCTTCAATTGTGGCTCTTTTTGAAATATAAGGAGATGCTAAAATCGAAAGTACATCATCTCCTACAGGTAATGAATCAATTTGATAGCCCATTATATTTTTCAAAACATAGTCATTTTTGGGTTCTAAACCTTTTAATCTTGGGAATTCATAATTTTTATCTAAAATATTTTTAACTATATTTTCATCCATCACATCAAGAACAGAAGTCGGAATATCTTTACCTGCTTTCGACTTTAATTCTTCCATTATTGACTTCGGATTCGATTTAACTCCTCTTAAAACATTTTCCAAATATTCAAACTGTGTATCAGCTACCAGCTTAGTCCAATATTGACCTGAAGAAACCGCATAATCTTGGACTTGGTTAACACCTATTGAATATTTTTTAAGAACGTCATCTTTATTATCTTTAAATTTATTAAAAAATTCTTGGTCCATATGTCCTAAATAGAAGTTTAACTTAGGAATATCAGAGTTTCCATCCCATAACTCAAAACCGCCTTCAGATTTTTCAATTATTTTAAAGTTCTCAAATCTAAACAGTTGTTTCATAGTTTCAACATCTTTAAAATTGACTTCTGAGGTATGTTTTTCTTTTTTATACTGAACCACGTTTTCCATAAACTCTTCCGGTTTTATTTCAAAGTAATATGGATATATAGTGTCATTATGGTCAGCAATTTCGTATGAATTATCGGTATTGTTTTTATCGTAATTCTGAATTATTTTGTCATTTGTTTGCTGTTCTTTACTAGCTAATCTTTCATCATAAAGTTGAAGATAAGTAGGTTTAGCAGGATTGTATTTATCATTTTTTTCTAATTTTTCACCTGCTAATTTTACAGGCGCATTTACCAGTTTAAATCTTACAAATTCAGATTTATTTTCTTTGTTAGGAAGCACGCCAAGAGAAAGAACACCGTTTTCCAATCCTGTGACTTTAAACCAATTATAATAAGGTGATTTTTCACCCCATTTAAGTACATGTGAGAAATGCACACCTTCCAAACCTTCATTAACAAGAGCCGCATCTGCCACCCAATTCATATCATTTTTAAACAGTTCAACCTGCATCTCTTTAAAGTCTTCCATCGTACCGAATTGAGGAGCTAATTGGACAGCATTTTGAGTCCAATATAAATGAGAAGATAATGTATCTTTTGTAAAAGGCATCCCAACAATTCTTTTGTAGCCTTGTTTTGCCAAGTCAGGAAGCATCTTGATTACCCCAAGAAAATTTCCGCCTAATTTATTAGTATGTGTTCTTACAGATCCAAGAGCTTTTTCTCTTAAAGCCTTGTCCATTTCAATTTTGCCTGTTTTAGGGTTTCTTACATATCCCGGATAATATTCGTCAACCATTATTAAATGCATAGGACCGCTTTTATTTATAACAGACCTGTTTTGGAATATTATGTTGAATTTATCTTTGCTTTCATTGCTAAACGGATTAGTAACCTTACCTGCATCAAATGCAAATTTTTCGCTGCCGTCAACTTTATCTTTTATTCTGAATCTATATGCAAATTTGTCTTTATCACTGAAATAATCATCTGGATCAAACTCATCTGATAAACCTGTCTGTGGGTCTAAAGGCATTTTAAAAACAGGTTTTTTGGTATCAGTAACTAAAACGTTACCTTTCTTGTCTTGAATAGCATCATAAAATTCGACTTCAACGTCATACCTGTCCGGGTCAAATGGATAGAAGAATTTTTGGACTTTAAATCCGTTTTCATTCATAAACCTTTTATAACCACCGAAAGATACACTTTTATTTTGTACTGATATACCGTTTACGTGCACTTTAAACTCCTTATCATGCAAAAATAATTCACGTATTATAAATGCCTCTAAAGGCAAATTGTTGCTTATTTTGATAAACTTATTAACAAAAGTTTACACTAAAATCGATTTAAATTAATACCTAAATTTTGTTAATTTATGTTAACTTAAAAGCCTTCAAAACGAATTTTTAAGCAATTTTCTAATAATTGCTTTTTTATATTAATGGAAAAATTTGAATGTGAAAGCAATGACAAATCCAATCTCTGTTCCTCCTGTAGCTATACCATCAAATAATTTGCTACAGAGCACTATCTCTAATATGCCGAAACAACCTTCGCCCAGCACTCCACCTCCTGCGGCAAAGGAAATTTCCGCACCTCAAAACGACACTATGCAGCTTTCAAAAAACATAGGTGTTATTAATCCCCCATCTGATATTCCAAAATATTCTTTGCATGACAGTACGACAAAAAGAGAAGGCGAAAAAAAGAACTACCTTCAAGCACTTGGAGCAAGTGGTTTAAGCGGTTCTGAAGGCGGCAAGAAAAGTAATTTCTTCAGAAATTTTCTAATATTTACAGGTCTTGCAGCCAGCGCATTTTTTATAACTAAGAAAGTAAAACTCTCAAGCATTCAACCAAAAGAAATCACTGCTGTTGAAGACTTAAAAAAATATACAAGCGAATTAATAAAGACCGCAAAAGAACATGTATTAAAGCCATATAATCTAAGAAACACCAAAATAAGGCTTATTGACTCTATACCCACCGATAAAAAAGGTGCATTAATTTCTATTATGGAAGCGGCTAGAGAAGCTAAAAACATTGAAGGTATATCACCTCAATTAACATTATATTTTAAGAAAAACAATCTGGAAGCTCATAAGGCAATAAAAACAGCAATTAGTAATGATAAAATAGATACTCTTCCTGATGAGATTATGGATTCACTGGAATATATAAAACTAAAACACTTAAAAAATGACAAATCCGGGAACGATATAGCTATCGAAACTCTAACAAACAGATTTGAAACTAACCGCTATAAAGATACAATTGCAGGCAGCAAAATTATACAATTCTTCAAGCAGTTTATATTCGAATAATTATAACAGACCTTTTGTTGACGGAATGACATTTCTATTGGCTTCATTGAAAGATGTAGCCATAGAAATTGCTCTTGCAAAAGACTTGAATATAGCTTCTATAATATGGTGCGTATCAGTCCCGTAAATCAATTTTATATGTATTGTAGAAAGACTTGCCTGAGCAAAGCTTGAAAAAAAGTGGCTTAACAAAACTGTTTCAAAATCCGAAGTTTTTTCGTCTTTAATTTCCGCATCTACTTTGGCGAATACTCTACCACTTAAGTCAACTACACTTAAGGCTAAAGCTTCGTCCATAGGAATAAATCTTTCTCCGTATCTATTGATACCTTTCTTGTCTCCAATAGCTTCTAAAAAAGCTGCTCCGAGGGTCAAGGCAACATCTTCTACTACATGGTGATTGTCTTTATCCATTGAAGTTACTTCAATTTTAAGATCGTACCCCCCATGCATAGCAAATTGTTCAAGCATGTGGTCAAAAAACTTAATTCCGGTATTTATTTGCTTATTACCTTGCCCATCCAGATTTATTTCAACTTTTATCTCTGTTTCCAGCGTTTTTCTAACTTTAGAGCTAAATCTCATTTTTTATCTCCAATAAATTGTTAATCTGATTAATCGAATCCAGAACAATTATAGCACCATGTTGCTTCAAATTTTCTTTAAGTATATCTGTTTTATCTTGAGGGGGCAAAACCCCTACAGGTATTACATCTGCGGATTTTGCCGATATAATATCATCTTTTGTATCTCCAAAATATAAAATTTTGTCTGTTAATATTAATTTTTTCAAATATTTTAACCCATAAGGACTTGGTTTTTGAGCATCAGCGGGAATATCTTCCATAGTAATTACCGGATAAAAATAATCGAAAATACCATTTAATTTCAAAGCAAATTCAGCTTCTTGTTTTGGTCTTCCTGTGAAAATTGCCAAGTTATATTTTTTCGACAACTCGCCTAAGAGTTTTTTATCAATTAATAATTCCTCGTTTTGGATAAGTCCTCTACCTTCATTCCAATATATTTGCTGAAATCTTTCAATTAATATATCTTTATCAATTGATATTCCTTCTTTTTTCAATAAGAAATCGGTCAAATCCCAATCATTATTAAGTCCGCCAAGATTTTTCGCATCCTGGATTTTTTCATATGAAATTTCTTTTGAAGAAAAATACTGAAAAGTTTCTTTTACTGCAAGCCTATATGATTTTGATGCGTCAATCAAAACTCCGTCCATATCAAAGGCAATAGTATCTTTAAGCTTAAGTGCATCAAATACTTTTTTTGCATCCTCAGGTCTTGGTATTCCTACCCTGAACATAAAGCCGCCAAAGCCATTTTTAAATCTTTTTATAATAATTTTATTACTAATTAATTTTCTAAGAACAAACTCATGTTTATCATCAAAATCAACTGCTAGAAAATTCGCAAAAGAAGGATAAACTTTGGCTCCGATTTTTTGCAGACCTTCTGTCATAATTACTTTTGATTTCTCAACTTGCTGCTTTATATTATTGAAATACTGACAGTCATCCAAAGCGGCGATACCTGCTTTTACTGCCAGAGTATTTACGCTGTAAGGACTTACAACAGATTTAATGTTTTGAATATTATATTTATTGCTTATGATATAACCAAGTCTAAGACCTGCAAGAGCAAAATCTTTTGAAAAAGATTTTACAATTAGAACATTATCATATTTTTTTACCAGTTCTTTATATGTTGAATTACAATAGTTTCCGTATGTTTCATCGATAAGAATAATTTTATCCTTAGATTTTTCAAGAATTTTAAGAATCATTTCACTTGGAATAATATCTCCCGTCGGGCTATTTGGGGTTGTAAGATAAACAAGCCTGACTTTTTTATCATTCAATTTATTCAAAAAATCATCAATAGGGAAAGACCATTTCTTTTTATAAGGAACTTCTTCAACCACAGCTCCTGTCAATTTTGCATATATAAATGGCATAGAAAAAGTAGGGACAACGCTCAATACCCTATCCCCTTCTTCAAGATATGTCTGAAATATTGAACTTATTGCTTCATCAGCACCATTAGTAATTTTAATATTTTCAATTTCAAATCCTGTAAATTCAGCTATTTTTTGAGAAAGAATACCATAAGCTGGATAAAATTTAATATCACTTTCTTCAACATTTCTTATAGCATCTAAAACCTTTGGTGATGGTCCAAATAGGTTTTCGTTCAAATCAAGCTTTAAATCCCACTCTTGTTCAAAAAGCGGAACTTCATATATATCTATATTTTCTAAACTTTTTTTAGGTTTTAACATAATCAAATTATACTATAAAAACCTATTGAACATTAAATTCAGCATTTACTGAAGAATATATTTTTATTTTGTCAGGCTCTATCGGAGTAGATTCGGCACTGTCCACCCCTTTTGCATACCTTGTGGCAACGGGGAAGCTGCCTGCATATTGGATTGAACAACTGGCATTAACAGACTTAATGCCTTTTATGTTGGTATTTAAGGATTTTGCAATTGTAGCTGCCTGAGAATATGCATCTTTGACTAGCAATGGATACATGTCGTTGCAAACTGTCTGTTGATTTTCAAAATTAAAAGAAATACTATCTACTCTATTTGCACCTAAAGAAGTAACTATATCAATTAATTTACCGAGATTTGAGGTGTTTTTGGTTTTGATTTTTATTGAATTAATAACAGTGTATCCTGTAAGTTTTCGCTCACCTTGTTTCGGATAGGCATATTCGGGTCTTACTATATAGTTCCCGGTACTTACTAAGTCACCTTTTGAACTATCCAATCTGGGAGTTAAAGATTGAATTAAATTGTTTACAATTTTTTTATTCTCATTTACTGCCAAATCTAAAGCTTTACTTTGCGTTTCAACAGCAAAACTAACTGTAGCTATATTGGGGTCTACTTCTTTTGTCATAGAACTTGATACTGAAATGTAGCCGTTAGAACAAATCGACTGAGATTCAGCAAGAGCCGGATTAAATAATAAAAGAAGTGGCAAAAATAAAATTAATCCTATGAGTTTATTTTTCATAAGGTCACCTATTTTCTTATTTCATCAACAGATTCATCTTTTGTTTTGTTAATGTCTACCGAAGATTCTTTATTAGAAACATTTTTTACTCTGTTCATAATATTTTTAATCTGTTCATCATCAAGCATAGGAGCTGAAGAAAAACCGACCAGAAATCTGTTTTTATTAAGAGCATATAATGACAATGCAATTATTGCCCATAGTATAATTCCCTGGGGTAAATTCATTTTTGGAATATTAATAAATAAAGATGAAAAATAATTCCAACCGTGCATAGAAACCCAACCAGGAAATACAACAAAACCTGTAACTAAGCAGCAAATTATAAATAATGCTAAAAAAACGCCCCTAAAACCATTGATTTTTATAACTTTATAATTTTTGTTCATTTATCCTCGGAATTACCAATTAACTCATAAAAGTCTAGCTCATTTAATATTATAACACCTAAAGAACCAGCTTTGTCAAATTTTGAGCCCGGATTTTCACCGGCTATTACATAAGATGTCTTTTTACTAACACTAGAGGTAACTTTACCTCCATGTTCTTTGATTTTGTCCTCAATTTCGGATCTGGGTTTTGACAATGTGCCTGTAATGACAAAAGTTTTCCCCACAAGTACATTTGAAGTTTTCTGAACAGAAGAACCTTCCGGTTCTACTCCGTATTTTTTAAGTTTCTCGAGAATCATTTTATTGTGCTCATCCTTAAAAAACTCAACAATGCTTTTGGCAACTTTATCACCAACACCATTAACCTGAATAAAATCCTCATAAGAAGCATTTAAAATATTATCAAGCGTGTTGAAATGGCTAACAATCAAATCTGCTGTTTCTTTACCAACATGTTTTATTGATAAAGCAGCAATAAACTTACTTAACGGACGCTTTTTGCTATCATTAAGGGAATTTAGCAGATTTGAAGCAGATTTTTCTTTTATCAAATCAAGCTGCAAAAAATCCTCAAATGTCAGAGCATATAAATCAGAAATATCATTGACCAATTTTTTGTCTACTAATTGCTCGACAATAGAGCTGCCTAAACCATCAATATCCATTCCGTCTTTTGATGCCCAATATTCAATTTTGCCTTTAATTTGAGCCTTGCAGCTAAGATAATTAGGACAATACAAACTAACCTCACCTTCAGGCTTTACGAGAGGGGTAGAGCAAACGGGACATATTTCAGGATATTCAAAGGGAATTGAATCTTCACTTTGCTGAGCTGCAATTACTTTAGGGATAATTTCTGCAGCCTTTTTAACAAGAATTCTGTCACCGATTTTAACATTTAACCTTGCAACTTCATCAAAGTTGTGTAAACTTGCTCTTTTTACAATTGTACCGGCAAGCTGAATCGGCTTAAAGATAGCAATAGGAGTTATTGCGCCTGTTTTCCCCACACTAAATTCAATATCATTTACTTGAGTCCATTTTTCTTCAGGGGGAAATTTAAAAGCTGTCGCCCATCTTGGAGCTTTAGCGGTGAATCCTAATTCATTTTGTTTATTTAAGTCATTTACCTTAACAACAATTCCGTCTGTTGCATAATCAAGCTCTGTTCTCTTGATTTCCCACTCTTTACAGAAGTCTATAACTTCATTTATATTAGATGCAAATTTTCTTATTGGATTAACTCCAAAGCCAAGATTTTCGAGCAAAACAAGGGTATCTAAATGTGTTTTTGGAGCTTTATGGGAATTTTCAATTGCAGCATAGGCAAAAAAATGCAAGTCTCTTTGTGCAGTAATTCTTGTATCAAGTTGTCTTAAAGAACCTGCTGCTGCATTTCTTGGATTCGCAAATTCTTTTTGGGAGTTGAGTTTCTGAGATTCATTTAATTGTTCAAATGAAGAAATGGGCATATAAACCTCACCTCGAACTTCAATATTTAAAGGCTTATTCAAAGCTTGAGGTATGCCTTTTACGACTTTTAAGTTTTCGGTAATATTTTCACCGACAATGCCATCGCCTCTTGTAGCACCAATTGTCAAATTACCCTTTTCATAGGAAAGAGCAACTGCAAGCCCATCAATTTTTAGTTCAGCGACAATATCTATTTCTGTGTTATTTGGATATTCTTTTTTAACACGTTGATACCATTTTTCAAGCTCGGCATAATTATTTGAATTATCAAGACTATACAACCTGTATTTATGACGAACTGATGAAAATTTTTTAGAAATCCGAGATCCAACATTTTGAGTGGGACTGTCTTTGGTTACAAACTGAGGATACAATTCTTCCAGCCTTTTAAGCTCTCTATAAAGTTCATCATACTCTGCATCTGAAATAACAGGAGCATCATTTTCATAATAAGCTTCATTATGAAAGTTAATCTCTTTTCTTAACCCATTGATTTTTGTTTCGATTTCTAACAAATTTAAATTATTCATAATTCTCCTGTATAATAAAATTATAATTCAAATTTATAAATATTTGCCATGAACTTAAACAAATTAATTGAAAAATTTAAAGCTAAAAAAAGAATCCTGTTTACAACTCCTTCCCATAATCAGGGAGAATTTATAGCGCCAAGAAATAAAAAATTGCTCGGAGAAAAAATATTTCAGGCAGATTATTCAGAAATAGAAGACTTTGACAATCTTGCAGACCCGAAGGGAATAATTTTAAAATCCCAACTTAATGCATCAACAATATATGAAAGTAAATATACATTTTATCTGACTAACGGCTCTACATCGGGAATAATAGCATCTATGCTGGCTATTTTAGAGCAAAATGACAAAGTATTAATTGCTCGAAATTGTCACAAATGTGTATACAACGCTCTTGTTTTAACAGGTGCTTATCCAATTTGGTTAATGCCTGATTTTAATGAAGAATGGGGAATTTTTAAACCTATAAAAGCAGAGCAGGTTGAAAAAAAACTAATGCAAGATGAAACTATAAAAGCCCTAGTGATAACAAATCCTAGTTATGAAGGCGTTATTTCAAATATTCAAAAAATATCTGATGTTTGTAAAAAATATAATGTAAAACTAATTGTAGATGAAGCGCATGGTTCACTTTGGAGCTTTGATGGCTCTATTGGCACCCCTGCGATATATGAAGGGGCTGATATTTCAGTGCAGTCACTTCACAAGACAGCAGGAGCACTCAATCCCAGTGCTGTTTTGCATATAAATAAAGAAAGTTCAATCAGCGTTGAGAGAATACAAGAATCCTTAAACATTTTAAATACCACATCTCCTTCATACCCTATTTTAGCTAATATCGAAGCAACTATAGATTTTTTAAATTCAAAAAAAGGCAAAAAGAAAATTTTTGAATTGACTAACACTTTAGTTAAATTTAAAAAAGGCCTACAAAAATATAATAATATTGAAATTTTTAGCTCAAATAACGATATTACAAAAATACTTATAAAAATTGAAGGAATTTCAGGTTATGAGCTCTCATCAATTTTATTCAACAAATATAAAATTGAAGATGAACTCTCAAACAACATATCAGTACTATTTCTAACAGGAATTGGAACAACCCAATGGAAACTTGATAAACTCAAAAAAGCACTTATAAAAATAAGCAAAAAGGTTTCTGAAGAAAAATTCAAGTCTGAAGAAGACTATAAAAAATCGCCAATTTACCCTGCACCGCAAGTTGTCTTTTCACCAAGGAGAGTATACAGCCAAAGCTATAAATTATTAAAACCTCAAGAAGCAATTGGTGGAATAAGTCAGGAATTGATAATTTCATACCCGCCAGGAATACCAATTTTGATTCCGGGTGAAGTAATAAAAGAAGAACACTCTGAATTACTCTCTGATTATGATAATTTAAAAGTATTACAAACTTAGCTAATTGAATTAATGAAAATCATCAGGAAGATTATCTAAAAAAGATGGTAGACTTTTTTTAGAAGATTCAGGCATTTTTTGAACAGGAATTTCATTGAAAGATTTATTAATTTTATGAGAATTGTATTTATTCAAACTCGGAACCGGCTTCACAGGATATTCTTGTGGCTGAGAATGTTCATTAGCCCCATTCTTATTTGAAGACGATTCTGAACTTTGCAAAGGTGCGAGCCATTTAAAGAGTTTAACTGATTTAACACTATTAAAGTTTCCGTTAATCAAAACCATAAAATCTTTTGTTTTCAAATCGGTTTTTGGAGTCAAATCAGGAATTTTATTCAAAGTATCTTTACCTACAGGAAGATTATAATTGTTATAAAAAATATTTGGCAGCGACATATTATTTAATTTAGGAATATTACTAACAATATTTGATAGGGATAATTCTCCAAACGGTCCCAAAACGCTAACGACTTCATTTGACACTTTCCCCAGAATCTCAAAGTTAGCTGTGCTTGTAAGCATATTCAGTCTTCCTGTCGCATGCATACTCATATTAGGACCTGAGAATTTTAAAGATGCAACATTGGCATACCCATCCTCAAAATCTATATTCATATTTAAATATTTTAATCTGCCGGTATCTTTTTTTGCAACAAGTTGAACTATCGCATTGACTGTTGATTTCATAATACTTTGTGACATCAAGTTTTGAGCATATAAAAATCTCTCAAATTTGCCTAAAGTTCCAAGTTGTCCGTTTAAAATATTAATTTGTGCAATACCTTTTAAAGATTTAATAAATTGATTTCTTGAATTACCAAATGCTGCCAGACTTAAATTACAATCAAGTTTGCCTTGGATATTATCATTTATTCCGGTTATTGCGAACATAGCAGGTGCTGCATCTAAAGAATAACCTTTCAAGTTAATTGTGGTTGACTGTTTCAACAAATTATGACCAATATTAGCTATAACTCTGCCATTGTATGCATCTGCATTAAGATTGTTAAATTTAAGTAAATTTTTATACAATGAAAAGTCAGAATGAATATTTTTTGCATTTATATTCCCAAATTTAAAATTATTAATTAAGGCAGTTCCTTTGGTAATTCTGACGGGCAAATTGTATCCCGGATAAATATCTTTACCTGCAAGCTTGTTAAAAGAATTGACAAAAGTCAATAAATCCAAATATGATGCATTTACAACAATAGTTTTTATATTGATGTTTTTTGTAAAATCGGGAGTAATATTTGCATCAAATGCAAAATAAGAATTATCTATTAATAATTTTTGGGCTTTTGCTTTTATATTATCAGGTTCAAATAACAAATCAAAGTCTTCAGCTTTAAGATTATATTGAGGAATGTTTAATGATTTAATATTCAGATTCCCTATGATATCAGGTTTATTTAAATGCCCGTTTATAAACATATCAGATTTAAGGGTTATTTCAGAAGATTGTAATCCTGCAACAGAAACCGTGAGCGGTTTTGATATTACCACTTTAAAATCATGCAAAAATAAATTACTAAAATCTTTTAGTTTCCCTGATAAAGAAATGTATTTATCTGAGAAAACCAAGTTATGCTTAAGCAATTTATCAAGTTTAACTCCCATAGAAGATTGATATAAAGAAATATCAGAAATATCCAAAATATTATTTTTAATCTTGGCCGAAATATTTAAAACGCTTGGCTTGTATAATAATTCTTTTATAGCAACAAAAGAAACATAGTTGAACTTATCAGCCAAAATTTTTGCATTAATTTCAAAATCACCAACTGTTCCTTCCAAAGACCCTGCTATTTGTAATGCGCCATTTGCAGCAGATGGTAACTTTACGTATTTATAAAAAATCCTGTTTAATTCCTCTGAGTCTAATCTTCCTTTGTAAGTAATTTCTGCCTTTGGTGCAATTTTGTAGTTTTTAATCTGACCTTCAAGAGTTAAGAAATCATTACCAAAGCTTATCTTTGAAGGAGTTATATTTATTAATTCCGGATAAATGGAAATTAAAAAAGTTTTTGCATTTAGTTTTATTGAATTATCAAAACAAACCATAAGATTATTAAATTTTAAAGATGAAACTGCAACTTTTTTGTAATATTCAGATTGATAAACCAAATAGCTTGATTTAACATCGACCTTGTCTTTTTTACTTTGAATATTAATGTCTTTAACATTTGATGTTATATTAATTTTAACGTCATTTAGTTTACCTGTTATATAAGCCCTAACAGACAATATTCCGTCAACAATATCATACCCGTTTAATTCACTGACAAACGGGAAGTTTTTATAGATTTTATTTAGCTTTAAATTTTGTGCATCAATAATAATTTTAGCATTCGCATTGTTATCTATATTCCCAAGAATTTCAATAGGGGTAGAATTTACAAGTGCGCTGGACTTATTAATTTTTATAACATTATTTGAAAAATCTATATTTGAATTTATTGCAGTAATATTTAGAGGAGTTCCTTTACAATTCACCTGAGCATTAACTACTTTTGCAACTCCTGATGATTCAATCTTTTTAAAATTACTCTTAATTCTAAAATCTAAGTCTGCAAATCCTGAAACGGAAAAGTTATTTAATTGGTTTTTTATATTTAAACTATTTAAAACAGCACACAAAATTTCATGCAAATCAGATAAGTCGGTATTTTTAGCTTTAACATTTAAATCAAGTTTTTGATTTAAGCCATAAATATAACTGCCTGAAATCCTTGCCGCATTATTCAAGTTTGTATGCAATAAAGCATCAATATCTATATTATTTGAACTAAAAACAAGTTTAATAAAATTATTTGAAATTTGTTTTGAAGAAATTTTAAATTTTAAATTACTAAAAGCAGCCTCTCCGAAAAGCTGGATATTGCCATCTTTTTCTGTAGATTTCACTCTTGCATAAATATCCCCTTTTAAATCATATTTTTTTAGCTCTCTAAAAGGACTGACATTAAAAAATTTATTACCCTTTTTGCTAAAAAATGATTCTATAACAACATCATAATTAAAATACTTATATCCATTAGATTGTAAATATCCCTTAGTTTGGAGTACAAGACTTTTGTTTACATCAAAATCCGTAATGATGAGTTTATCTCCGATAAATTCAAAAGGATATTGAATAGCAACATCTTTTATTTTAATTTTATAGCGAATTAATTTAATTTTAGGAATACTTGAATCTAGTTTGAAATTTAGGAGATTATTTTCATCACTAGAGATTTTTTTATGTTTTATCTGCATTAAATATTTTTCAAAAGAAGTTGTACAATCAGAATAAATAGTAAAATTGGAAATAGGTCTGGTCAATTCAATTGAATCAAGCTTAATTGTTTTGAATAACAATGGAATAACTTTTAATTTAACATTTGCATCGGTAATTTTAAGAAATACATTTCCATCTGGATAAAAGATTTTAACATGATGCGCAGACAGATTTAAATAAGGACTAAAAGAAGTTTTAAAGTCTATATCTTCTACTGAAATTGCAAATCCTGTATTTTTTTGAATTTGAGTAAATAATGCGGTTTTATACTTATTTATGTCAATTACAGCAGGAAGAATCAGCAATAATAAAACATAAAAAGAAAGTGCCAATAATACAAGGCTCCCTAAAACAGTTAAAAAATACCGTTTAAAAGATTCCATTTAGCTACCTTTTACTTTAGCGAATCGGCTCCGCTTACTACTTCTGTAATTTCTTGTGTAATTGCGGATTGACGTGCTTTATTATAATCGATTGTAAGAGTTCTAATCATCTCCTGAGCGTTATTACATGCGGCTGACATTGCAGTCATCCTGGCAGCCAATTCACTAGCGGTGGATTCCAAAAATGATTGATAGATTGTATTTGAAATAAATAAAGGAACAATTTTTTGTAAAATAGAACCTAAATCCGGCTCAAAATCCATTTCTAAATCATAGCCATCAGACTTCATTTCTGTTTTTTCTATAGGAAGCACTTTCCATTCTTCAACAGAATATGACATCATATTTTTAAATCTTGTCGTTACAATCTCGATAGAATCAATTTTATTTTCAACTAAAGCTTGAGCCATATCTTCTGCTACAATTCTGGCAGATGCTGACGTAGGATCTTGTGCAAATTTAGTATATGTTTGAAGAATCTCAAAATTTTGGTTTTTAAGAGCGGGTTTTAAAGCATTAAAGCCTTTTTGTCCTACTACGAAAAGCTTACATGAAATGGAAGATTTTCTATATTCTTCAATTTTTTTCAATGTATATCTGATAACATTCGCATTGAAAGCACCCGCTAAACCTTTATTTGAAGTGACAACTAATATTCCTACACTTTTAATATCTCGTTTTTCTAGAAGTACAGGAAAATTATCAATAGGATCTTTCGCTTTAATTTGCTCATCTGATAAATCATTCAAAGACCCCAAAATCTTATGAAACATTTCAATTAATTCTTTAGAATATGGTCTTGCAGCTTTAACTCTAAGTTCAGATTTTCTCACTTTTGCCGCAGCAACCATCTTCATAGCACGCGTAATTTTTTGCGTGTTATTAATACTAATTATTCTGTCTCGTATATGTTTAAGATTTGGCATTTGTTTCCTAACCTGATTTAACTAAAAAAGCTTGATTTGTATTTATTTAGATGTTCATTTAACAAGGATTTACTTTCATCATTAAGTGCGGCACCTTTATTAAGGTCATCAGCAAGTTCAAGAAGATTTGCATCAAAGTATTCGAACCAGCCTTTTTTGAAAGCTTGAATTTTCTTGTTATCAACATCATCCAAATAACCTTCATTAACTGCAAATAGTATAGTTACTTGTTTTGCAACACTTAATGGATTGTATTGAGGCTGTTTTAAAACTTCTGTAAGTTTTTGACCTCTTAATAACTGGTCTTGTGTTGATTTATCCAAGTCACTTGCAAATTGTGCAAAAGCTTCAAGTTCTCTGTACTGAGCCAAGTCAAGTCTCAATTTACCTGCAACCTGTTTTATGCCTTTTGTCTGTGCAGCACCTCCGACCCTTGAAACAGAAATCCCAGCGTTTATAGCGGGTCTTATACCTGAGTTAAATAAACCTGTTTCCAAGAATATTTGACCGTCAGTAATTGAAATTACGTTGGTTGGAATATACGCAGAAACGTCACCAGCCTGGGTTTCGATAATAGGTAAAGCCGTAATGCTGCCAGCACCAAGACTGTCATCTAATTTACAAGCTCTTTCAAGTAATCTTGAATGTAAATAGAATACATCACCCGGGTATGCTTCACGTCCGGGAGGTCTTCTCAACAATAAACTCATTGCGCGGTATGCTTGTGCATGTTTTGTTAAGTCATCATAGATTATAAGAACAGCTTTTCCTTGCTCCATAAATTCTTCAGCGATTGAAACCCCTGCAAATGGAGCTACAAACTGCATCGGAGCTGGTTCATTAGCTGTAGCTGAAACTATAATAGAATAATCCATTGCACCATATGTCTCAAGAGTTTTAGCTAACTGGGCAACAGTAGAAGTTTTTTGTCCGATTGCAACATATATACATATAACATCTTGTCCTTTTTGATTAATTATTGTGTCAATTGCAATAGCCGTTTTACCTGTTTGCCTGTCACCGATTATAAGTTCTCTCTGACCTCTTCCGATTGGTGTTAATGCATCAATCGCTGTTAAACCTGTTTGTAACGGTTCATGAACTGATTTTCTGGAAACAATACCCGGAGCAACTCTTTCAATAGGTTTAGACTTATCAGTTATAATGTCGCCTTTCCCATCAATCGGCTTACCTGTGGGATCAACTATACGTCCTATCAATGCATCGCCTACAGGAACAGATGCAATTTTTCCGGTTGTTTTTACAGTCATTCCTTCTTTTATGTGTGAGTATTCACCAAGAATAACAACTCCGGCATTATCTTCTTCAAGGTTTAAAATTATACCTAAAGTACCTTTGCCATCATCAAACTCGATTAATTCACTTGCCATCGCATTTCTTAAGCCGTAAATACGTGCAATTCCATCACCAACCTCAAGAACAGTACCAATATTGTTTACATCAGCCTGTGATGTGTAATTTTGGATTTTGGTTTTTATTATGGATGTAATCTCATCCGGACGAATTGTTGCCATAGACTATTCCTTATATTAATTGCTTCTTTAAATTATTTAATTTTGTTTTTAGGCTTGTATCAATTGTTTTATCACTAACCTCTATTATTAATCCCGCTATAATTTCGGGTTTAATTTCATATTCAGGTACAACTTTTTTAGAAACTTTATTCTCTAATTTTTGTACGAGTGCATTTTTCAATTCTTCACTAACTTCAACAGCGGATATAACTTTGACTTTAAGTATATTATTTGTTTCATCAAGTTTATTTGAATAAGCAATTAGAACACCAAAAAATAAATCAAACCTATTGTTATCAATTAGCAAAAATAATAAATTTTTAACAGATTCATCAACATGTTCATTAAATATTTCAGATATAACATCTTTTTTATCAGAATGTGAAATCACTGGATTTTCAAGAAAAGATTTTAATTCCGAATTTTCGTTTAAAACTGATTCAATTAGTTTTAAATTATCAAAAACAAGCTGTAATTTATTTGAGACATTTGAATTTTCAAATAATGCTTCAGCATATCTTTTTGCTACTTTAATCTGTTTAACATCTATATTTGCCATTTATAATTCAACCTTGTCAATTTCATTAATAGAATCTAATATAAATTTTTTATGTAATGATTCATCAGATTCAAGAATTTTCTCAATATTAGCCTGAGCTAGTTTCACAGAAGCATTAGAAACTCCCTTTGAGAGGTTTAATTTTGTTTTATTTACCTCGGAAATAACAATCCTATCTATATTACTCTCAATTGTTAGCACTTGTTTTTTAGCATCGCTTTCAATTTTTTCTTCTATAGTTTTTAAATTATTTTTAGCACTGTCAAATACTTTTTCAACTTCTTGCTCAAGATTGTCAACAGCAAGCTGCGCATCTCTTAATTCTTTATAGGAATTATCTTTTTCATTGATAGAATTACTTACCTTGTTTTCGGTTAGCTTTCTTCCTTCTTCGATTGAATCGGCGATTTTAGCTTTTTTAATTATCCAAGCCAGAATAACAAGCATCAAAATGAAGTTTAATAAATTTGAATGTAATATGTTTTCTAAAGTAAAACTAAACATTTTTCATAGCCTCATCAACCAGCTCCTGATTAAATTGGAACTCGGAAACATCTTGATCTAAAAGTTTTCTTGAAATATCTTTTGAAAGCTCAAATACGCTGTCTTTTAAAACATTTCTGGCTTCGCCTTCTTCAACTTTAAGATTTTCTTTTTCCTCTTCAATTTTATCACGAGACGCTTTTAGTGCCTTAGAAACCGAATCTGACTTAATAGAATTAGCCTTTTCGACACCTGAATTTATTATATCTCTGGCATCTTTGCGGGCAGACTTTAATTTTGATTCTTTATCATCTAAAATTGCTTGTGATTTTTCTTTATTGTGTACAGCTGCACTTAAGTTTGAATCAATGAAGCTATTTCTCTCATCCACAATTTTTCGCATAGGAGTGTAGAATATCTTATTCATAACAATTGCGAATATGATAAAACTAATTATTGCTATTAAAATTGTACCGTCAAATTCAATCATCAGTAAATATTACCTACTACATATTTGAAATGAATAAAGCTACAAATAATGCATAAATTGCACAAGCTTCGATAAGACCTGCACCGACGAAGAAGTACATTTTCATTTTTCCTTCAACTTCAGGTTGCCTTGCTGTAGATTCAATGATAGCTTTTGTAGCTAATCCCAAACCTATACCGGGGCCCATAACACCAAGACCTATTGCAATACCCATTGCTAACATTTTTAAAGCTTCTTCCATAATTTTCTCCTTTATTAGTGATTATCTTCTGTTGCCATCGTCAAATACGCAGCGCTCAACAATGTAAATACCAATGCTTGAATCAGCGCTACAAACAATTCAAACAACATAAACGGCAGTGGAACCAATATTGATGCCATGCCAATAAATACCATTATTAAAACCTCACCTGCCAATATGTTGGCAAAAAGACGAAGGGATAAGGTTAAAGGTCTTATTATATCTTCAAGTAAGTTAAATGGAAGCATGACCGGAAAAGGCTTAAAGTAATGTAAAAAGTACTTTGGACCTTTTTTAATAACGCCTGAAGCTATATAGTAAACAAGAACAATAACTGCCATCGCAGCTGTCATATTAATATCATTTGTGGGTGAAGCCAGCTCACCTTCATGAAGGTGATATAATCTCCAAGGGATTTGTCCAATCAAATTTGCAGTTAATATAAATAAAAACAAAGTCGCAAGCAAAGGAACATGCTTTAGTCCTTCATTTCCCATTGGAGCAACTAAATCCCAGAAAAATTGCATAATTCCTTCAGCTACAGATTGTATACGATTAGGGATTATTGAGAGTTTCCTTGTAACAACTAAGGACAGAACTATAAGAATAATCATAGTTATCCACATCATAATCAGAGTATCCCAATGAACTTGAAGGCTTCCGATATGTCCGACCCAATGTTCTCCGATTTTAAGTTCCATCTACCTCTAATACCTTTACACAACCATGTAATTTATTTACTTAATAGTAACATAAATCATTCAATAACTAAAAGAGTTTTTTTAAACCATCCTTTTGTTCGATTTTTAAAAGTTTTTTCTTTACTTCAATTCCCAGCGAAAAACCGCCTAATTTTCCTCTTGAAGCAAGCACTCTATGACAAGGAACGATTATGGGAATAGGATTATTTCCAATAGCATTTCCAACAGCTCTATAGGCTTTTGGATTATTAATTTTCATTGCAATATCTTTATAGCTGACTGTCTGTCCAAACGGAATTTTAGTCAGTTCAGCCCATACAGATTCTTTAAATTTACTTTTAGAGTGCAATTTTAAAGGGATTTCGAAGTTTTGTCTTTGCCCTTTGAAATATTCATTCAATTGAATCATTACAAAATCGTTAAATTCTGATTTTTCGGATTTGACATCACCAGTCGGATTCAAATCTAGAGCTATCAAGCAATTATCGTCGCTTGTTAATTTTATCGTACCGAATTCTGACTCATATAATGTAATTTTCATAATTAATATAATATTATAAAAGTTATGCAAAGAACTCAAGGTACAATTTTAATTTCTATATATTATTTAATTGGACTGCTAGCCTTTTTTAGCTCTCAGATTCCTTTATTGGCATCTATTCTTTTAATTATAACAATAGTTATTCTTCATAAAAAGTTAATTTCATCTAAACTTTCAATCGTACTCTATTTTTTCTTTGTTGTGGCAATAATTAACTGCCATTTTCAAATAAAAGATTTTGACATGTTATCTAAAATTGCCCCACAGAAAGCAAAAATTGAAGGTAGAATCGAAAGTATCCCTACAACAAATCACTCTGATAAAACGAAATTTTACTTAAACGTTAATAAAATTAACTATTCGCAAGCCAATTACAACAACTTACACTCAAAAACAATAGTAACACTGCCTGGTTTAAGAACAGAACTTAACAACCTGGAAATAGGAGATAAAATCGAGATTGAAGGCAAAATTAATCTGCCAAGAAAAGCCAAAAATCCCTCTCAATTTGACTACAGAAGTTATTTAAGAAATTTTGATACTCATACGGTTTTCTATGCAAATGAAAACAGTCAAAAAATAATAACAAAAGCAGATACACCTTATTGGAAGATACTCCAAAAAATCAATAAAACAAGAAATCAAATTATAAAAGATCATTCCCAAAACATCAAAAGCCCTAATATAGAGCTCCTTGGAGGCATTATTTTCGGCGATGATGCCGTCAATCCTCCTGATTATATTAAAACCTCTTTTATAAATTCAGGATTACTTCATATCCTGGCGGCTTCAGGGATGAATGTGACATTAATATTCGGAATATGGTTTTTTATATCTCAAAAGTTCAGGGTGCACTATCGATTTTCAATTTTAAGCGGAATATTTCTTATAATTTTTTATACGGCTATGACAGGATTCGGACCTTCTATATTAAGAGCTTCAATCATGCTTATATTCATATTGTTGGGTAAGTTAATTGACAGAGATGCTGATAATATTGCACTTTTATTCTTTGTGGCTCTTTTATTGTTATTATATGACCCTGCAATGATTAATCTGGTAGGATTTCAGCTATCCTTCGTCGTAACTTTTGGACTATTACTCACATGCCCTGTGCTTTTTGACAAAATAGAAAATAAATTTTTAAACATTATTTTAAGCACGTGTCTTGTTCCTCTTATTGCCCAATTATATGCGGCCCCGCTTCAAATGTTTTATTTTAATACATTCTCCACATATTCAATCCTTGCTAATATCGCTATAGTTCCATTTTTAGCGATAGTGAGCTTTTTGGGCTTTGTAAGTTCAATTATTGCAATGATTACGCCTATATCACTTTACGTGTGCAAAATCAGCTCTGTTATTTTAAACCCGTTATTAAGCAGCCTCATATTTATATCAGATTACTTTGCAAATCTTCCGTATTCTCTTTTAACAACAACTCATCCTTCAATTATACAAATTACTTTATATTACATAAGTATTATCAGTGTTGCTTTATTTTTAAAATCAGAATTTAAAAACAAAAAACTTTTAATCACCACCGGAGTCGCACTTTTATTATTTATAATTCTTCTTATTCCAATCAAAAATAACAATTGCGAAATAATCTTTTTTGATATGGGAAATGCGGACAGTGCTTTAATTAAAACTCCTGAAAATAAATATATTTTAATTGATACAGGCAAAGCTCCATATAAAAGCGCAGCAAGTGATGCAAGACAAGTTATCCTTAAATACTTTAAAGATAATGGCATAAAAAATCTTGATGCTTTGGTTTTAACGCACTTTGATGCAGACCATGCAGGGGGAAGCATGGACATTCTACCTAATATTAAAGTTAAAAATGTTTACATCAATAATTTAAAAAGTGATAACAATATTTACCGTAAAATAATAAGCTATCTAAAAAATAATAAAATAGACTATGAGGTCCCAAAAGAAAATCAACTGCTTATAAAAGAAAAAAATTTGTCATTTATTAATGCCACCAGGGATGAGAAAAAACTTAACGATGAAAATGAAGAATCTCTGATAACTCTCTTGAAATATAACAATTTCAATATATTATTTATGGGGGATGCAGGAACAAAATCATTTTTAACACTAAATAACAAATACAAAAATAATATTGACATATTAAAAGTAGGACATCATGGAAGTGAAAATTCAATTAATCAAAAAATGCTGGACGATGCTTCTGTTGATGTTGCTATAATCTCTACAGGAGAAAATCCGTATGGGCACCCTGATAAAAAAATTATAAATCTCTTGAGAAAAAACAATATAAACATATTCAGAACCGATAACAGTAATGCAACAAAGGCCGTTATCTCAGACAGAATTGAGTTATTATCTTTTAACACAAAAAAAAGACAGTTTCAAAAATCATTATCAACCCAATAAAATATCTTGCACATCCGATTGGATTTTTTTCTGTGTATTCAAATCATACAGAAGTTTTAAACCGGTTAAAGTTAAATCGGGGTTTACATAATCAAATTGTCTTTTTATATACTTGCTTATTATAGAAGAGTAGCCTCCCGTAGCAATTACTACGGCTTTTTCGCCGAGTTCTTCTTCGCAGTCATGAATTAACCCTTCAATCATTAAAGCATGCCCTCTCACAATACCCGACAACATAGCATCTATTGTATTTGCACCTATTGTGTTTTTTGGGGCTTCAATTTTTACTTTTGGAAGTTTTGATGTAAATTTACTTAAAGCATCAGCCTGTATTTTCATTCCTGCAGTTATGATTCCGCCGATAAATTCGTTTTTGGAATTTACAATATCAAATGTTGTTGCTGTTCCAAAATCGACTACAATAGCTGGATTACCGTATATTTTAGATGCAGCATAGCCATTTACGATTCTATCTGCACCTATTTCAGACGGATTATCAATTTGTATTTTTATACCGGTATTAATTTTATGACTAACAATAATACAAGAAACTTTTAGATATTTTTCTATAGCAATGCTGATTCTTTCTGTTAAAGGAAGTACAACGCTTGAAATAATTGCGGAATCAATTTTGTCGGATAAACCGGCATCTTTTATCAAATTTTTTATAATTATTCCGTATTCGTCTTCCGAACGTTTACTGTCTGAAGCTAAATGCCAGGATACAACAAGCGTATCATTTTCAAAAATACCTGCTGTAATACTGGTATTACCTATATCCATAACAAATAACATATTTTACCTCTTTATTGATTTTTCATTTTAAATAAAAGACAATATAATTGTATCAAAAATAACGTTTTATGCTAAAATTATACTGTACATTTAGAGGAAACACGAGTGGATTTATTATCGCAATCATTGCAGATCAAGTCAATGAGCTGGTTTGAAGTCGGTATGTTGGTATGTTTTGGTGCCAGTTGGCCTGTTGCAGTTGCGAAAACTTACAGGACAAAAAATGTAAAGGGTAAAAGCAGATTATTTCTATCACTTATAATACTTGGCTATATTTGCGGAATAATGCACAAACTTTTATACTCTATTGATATTGTTATATGGTTATATGTAGTAAACTTATTATTAGTATCAGCTGATTTTACGTTGGTATTAATATATAAACAACGATATAAGGATTTAAATGTTTAAAAAAATCTTAAAAATCAATTTACTGATATTGATATTATTTTTAACCTCATTACCATCTGTTAGTGCAGAAAATGATGAAAATTTATATTTGGAAAAAATTAGCAGAATCGGATTTAATAAAGTATTGAACTTAGACCCGAAACAAGAAATACAAAACTTATTTTCAAAATATGATAAATATGCAAACTCTCATAATTTGGAAAAATTCAAATCATTATATGCTGAGAATTACCTCAATTCTGATGGATTTGACAAAGAAACTTATTTTAAAATAATTGAAAGGTCCTGGACTACCTACCCTGATGTCAGCTATTCAACACAAATACAAAACATATCTATAAACGGAAATTACGCAACCATAAAACTTACGGAATATGCGACCGGGAAGACAAAAGAATTATTCGCCAGTATAAAAGAAGAAGGTGAAATTAAATCAAAATCAGAGGTAATTTTTCAACTGCAAAAATACGCAAATGAATGGCTTATAATCTCAAACATGACTCTTGAAGAGACTACAAGCCTCAAATATGGAGATGCCAAGGGAATTAATATCTCACTCGACGCGCCTAATCTTATAAAAGAAGGCGAACAATACACAACTACAATGAATATTGATATACCTGCAAATACTTTTGTTTTGGCATCACTAACAAATGAACCAATTATCTTCCCGCAGTCACAACCAAAAGATGTTTTCAGAAATATGAAAGGCTCAAGTGTATTAGAAAGGATTTTTACGGCTAATACCCAAAATCACAACGAATATGCTGTAGCATCTGTAGGTTTGACCAAAGCATCAGTAATTAACTCACAAAACATAAACATAAATGTTACGGGAATGGCTTTTCTAATGACACGAGTCAACGTATTAAAAAAACAAGAAGTTAAACAAATTGACATAAAAGAGGCTACAAATACAGAAAATGAAAAGGGTTAATTTAAAAAAAGTTTTAAATTTTATTATAAAATCATTAACATTTATCACCCTCTCATTTCTCGTTAAATTTTCTGCGTTGTTTTTTATAAATAGTGCAAATAGTATTGACAATAAAGTCTTTTCTTTAATATTTGTCAAAAATACAGGAGCTGCATTTAGCTTGTTTCAAGATTATACGCATATACTCATCTGGCTTTCATCCATAATCTTGCTTTATATAGTTATCTATATTGTTAAAAATTCCGCTTCAATATCAAAAATCAAAATAACTACCTTATCATTGCTTACAGCAGGTATCGCTGGAAACCTGTATGAGAGAATTTCAGATGGATTTGTCACAGATTATATAAAGCTGAATTTCATAAACTTTCCGGTTTTTAACGCTTTTGATATACTTATAACAATTGGTGCATTCCTTCTTATAATTACTTTATACAATAGTAAGTAGAAGTTATGGATAAAAAATATTCTATTAAAATTTCTGAGGAAGATGAAAACAAAAGACTTGACAGTTTTTTGTCTGTTTTTTTTGAGCAAAAATCCAGAACCCAAATACAAAACTCAATTAAAAATGGGGAAATCCTAATAAATTCATCCGTAAAGAAACCCTCATATCAACTGAAAGAAAATGATTTAATTTGCATTGATTTTAAAGAAGAAGAAAATGCAATAATTATGCCGGAAAACATACCACTTGATATAAAATATGAAGATGATGCAATGCTTGTTGTTAATAAGCCTAAAAATATGCTTACTCATCCTACAGCAAAAGAAAAATCCCAAACTTTAGTAAATGCTCTTTTATATAAATACGGATATGAAGGACTCTCAAACACAAACGGGAGCCTAAGACCCGGGATTCTGCACCGTCTGGACAGGAACACTTCAGGATTATTAATGGTTGCAAAAAACAACAATTCGCACAACTATTTAGCAAACCAGATAAAAGAAAAGACCGCAATCAGAAAATATTTGGCTGTTGTGCAAGGCACTTTTCAGGAAAATGAAGGAACAATAAACAAAGATATCTCAAGACATCCTACAAAGCCAGAAAAAATGTCTGTAGTTGAACAAGGGCTGTCAGCTGTCACACACTATAAAGTTCTTGAGAGTTTTAACAAACATGCATTTTTGGAATTACAACTGGAAACAGGAAGAACGCATCAAATCAGAGTTCACTTAAGTTCCATTAAACATCCGATTGTAAATGACAGTTTGTATGGTGCTGAAAAAACAAAGGTCAAAACAAAAGAACAAACACTACAAGCCTACGATTTAACGTTTACAACGCCTTATGATAATAGTATAATAAATGTTCACTTGGAACCTGATGAAGATATCCAAAAGGTTTTAAATTATTTGAGGAGCAAACAATGAAATTTTTATCTTTATTTATAGCAATTGGGCTCACTATCGCTGCAATTTATACCGCTTATTTAAACATAAATGTAATTGCAACAATCATGTGCCCAATTCAACATGTTAATTTTGATATTAGCATAGCTCACTTAATAGCAATAATGTTTATGCTAGGTATTATATCAGGATTTACTTTTTGTGCATTTAGCTATGCGGGAAAAATAGATTTAATTCAGGCTTACAAAAAGAAGTATGAAAAAATGTCTGTACAAAGCGATTCAGATGATTCCAAAATCAAAGTTCTTGAAGAAAAAATTAAGACTCTTGAAATAGCACTTGATAATGCATTGAGAAATGAGCAATAAATATTAACTAAAATTAAAATATTAAAGTATTAAAACGGCTTTAAAGTTGACATTAAACTTTGCTTATAGTTTGATAAATATACTCACTTTAGTATCATAATGAAATTTGTGCTGAAATGAAGTTATGAACAACAAAAAAATAATTACATAAGGAGAAAATATGCCAACCATAGCTCAGTTAGTTCGTAAAGAACGCCAAAAATTAACTGATAAAACAAAATCACCTGCTCTAACAAACTGCCCTCAAAGACGTGGTGTTTGTACAAGAGTTTATACGACAACTCCCAAAAAACCAAATTCAGCACTTAGAAAAGTTGCAAGGGTTAGATTAACCAATGGTTTTGAAGTTACATCATATATACCGGGAATCGGACATAACCTTCAAGAGCACTCTGTTGTATTAATCAGAGGTGGAAGGGTTAAAGATCTACCTGGTGTTCGTTACCACATAGTAAGAGGCACATTAGACACTGCAGGTGTTGCAAACAGAGCACAAAGCAGATCTAAATACGGTGCTAAAAAAGCTAAAAAATAATAAGAAAGGCTATATATAAATGTCAAGACGTAGTAAACCACAAAGAAGAATTCCAACGCCTGATGCTGTATACAATAATGTTGATATAGCCAAATTTATCAACAGATTAATGAGACGCGGCAAAAAATCAGTTGCTGAAAAAATATTTTATTCTACTTTAGAAAATATAAAAACAAAATCAAAAGATGAACCTACTGAAATTTTCAAAAAAGCATTAACAAATGCTACACCACTACTTGAAGTAAAAGCAAGAAGAATCGGTGGTTCAACTTACCAGGTTCCTGTAGAAGTAAAACCTGATAGGGGTATGGCTTTAGGTTCAAGCTGGCTTATAGAATCAGCTAAAAAACGCAACGGTAAATCAATGGTTGAAAAATTAACCAGTGAACTTATGGATGCCGCTAACGGCTCAGGAGCAGCTTGCAAGAAGCGTGAAGATACCCACAAAATGGCAGAAGCCAACAAAGCTTTCGCTCATTACAGATATTAATTTATAAAAAATAAAAAATGCTCTCGATTGAGGGCATTTTTTTTATTCAAACAAAGCTTCAATAAATTCCTGAGGATTAAAATCTTTTAAGTCGTCTAATTTTTCTCCCACGCCAACAAGTTTCACTGGAAGTTTAAATTCTTTGGCAATTGCGATTATAATCCCGCCCTTTGCACTTCCGTCAAGCTTTGTAAGAGCAACTGATGTTAAACTGCAAACTTCTGCAAAGACTTTTGCCTGCTGCAGTCCATTCTGACCTGTATTGGCATCAAGAACTAAAATACTTTCACGCATTGAGTCAGGAGCAAGTTTATCGATAACAGATTTTACCTTACTGAGTTCTTGCATAAGATTTTGTTTATTTTGCAATCTTCCTGCGGTATCTATTAACAAAGCATCATAATTTTCATTTTGTGCTTTTAAAATGGCATCGTATACAACGGCAGCAGAATCTATACCGTCTTTTCTATATATATCGGCTCCTGCTCTCTCTGACCAGATATTCAGTTGTTCCTCCGCAGCAGCCCTAAAAGTATCTCCGGCAGCAACTAAAACCTTTTTACCTGACAATTTAAAACGATTCGCAAGCTTGCCGATTAATGTAGTTTTGCCGGCGCCATTGACTCCTGTAATGAAGTAAATATTTAATTTATTATCAGAATATTTCAAACCGTCTGAGCCTGCTGCAAAAAGTATCCGACTGAACTCATCTTTTAAAAAAGCCTTTACCTGAGAGGGCTTTATAATATTTTGTTTTCTAAGCTTATCAACAATTTCTGAAGCAACACTCACTCCTAAATCAGCTTTTATAAGGAGCTCCTCCATTTCATCAAGAATAAACTCGTCAAATTCTTCCTCTTGCTCTACAGAATTAACAACATTTTCGACCAATGACTGTGTAGTATTTGAGATGGTTTGTTTTAAGTTATCAAAAGAAAAGCCGAAAAAAGAAGATTTTTTTTCGCTATTGTTATCCTCTTTATTTTTGTTCCAAAAGTCGAACATAAGCCTAACCTATTTTAAATTATTTTCAAGAACTACTCTGCCCAAAATACCATTAACAAATGAAGCACTATCTTCTGTTGAATAATTTTTAGCAAGTTCAACTGCCTCATCAATAATAACTTTAACAGGCGCATCTTTAATAAACAATAGTTCACAAATAGCAATTCTGAGTATATCTTTATCCATTTTTACAAGCCTATCAATATCCCAGCCATAAGCAAAATCTTTAATCTGTGAATCAATTAACTTTGCATTTTTTTTATATTCAGTAATTATTTTCATAATATAATCACGCACTTCGGCATTCTCTTCTAGTGCAGCCATTTCTGCTATTTCAAGTGCTAGCATGGCTTTTTCAGATATATTAATAAGCTCATCTATTCTACCGACCATATCTGATGTCATTGGAATCGGTACCGGAATATTTGAAACATCAATCGGTCTTTCAAGATTTGTCGGATGATCACTTTCATAATTTTCAATAAATTCTTTCAAATCAAAAAGTGCTGATGATGTTGTTTTTAGTTCATCAATAGAATCATTTGTAAGAGTTCTGACAGACTTAAGAACAATATCTTCAAAATCAGCCTCACAGTAAGCATCAAGCTTAGAATCCAATTGGGAAAACAAAATAAGAGTGAGTTCTCTGGCTGCGCGTCTTGCCTGCATGTCAAAATCCTTATTAACTATTTATTAAATATATTATAGCAATAAAAACGATTGAAAGTATACAGGGAAACAAAAAACTTGACTTTTAAGTATTGTCTTAATAATATTATATGTACAACCCCTTGTTGGGGCGTCGCCAAGTGGTAAGGCACCTGGTTTTGGTCCAGGCATTCAGAGGTTCGAATCCTTTCGCCCCAGCCAATTAAAGACTTGTAGAAATGCAAGTCTTTTTTTATTGCTATTAAAGCGTTTCAGCTTATTAAAAAAGTTCGATTATTGGAGTATGCCTGACGGATTCGAACTTTTATAATTTTTCTTTTTAGCTTCCCTATCCCAAGGCATAAGCGTAGCAACATATTCAGCCAAGATTCGCTGTTGTTCGTTCTTGCTAACTTTCTTCTTGCTGAAAGTAATAATTAATCCAATATGCTTTTTCATAGCAGTTTCCTTTCCAATTTAACTAGAAAAGTAAAGATATCATACATAATAATTAACAAATTAATATATTATTTATGTTTTAATGGATAATTGATTTATATCAGTAAATATGAGGATTAAAATATGGAATGGTTAAAATTTACATCACAATATATTAGACAAAGAATAAATATATTTTGGTTAATAGGGCTAATTATTGTTTCATTGCTAATTTATAAAGTTATGCATATAAAAGCAGAGCTACTTGCTATTATAGTTTCGCCATTATTTACTTTATCAATATTATCAATTCTTGAAGAACGTAAGGCAAAATGGAATTCTAGATATGAAACATTTAAAACATTGTATGCTAATCGAGGCAGTTTGCTTAATTATGACGTTGTAAGATATTTGAATATTATTGATATTGCTTTTATTGATGATTTAAAAGTCAGAGAATGCTGGAAAAACCTATACGGTGAACTAAGAAGAGAAAACTCTTCTTTTACAGATCAACAACCTAAAATTATTGAATTATTAAATGCAATGGCTGAAGCACTAGGATTAAATAAAAATATTAGCTATTCTGATATATCAAATGCTTATTATCCAAAAGGCTTAGTTGATTTTGATGAATCGATTAAAAATAAAAATAATCTTGAGTCTAAATACTATGAATCGGGGGCTCATTTCTTTGGAAGCCAATGTGAAACCCCAGAACAACCATAAAGAACTTTTTTATGCTGCTTTTAAATAGTAGAGCTTAATTTTCTCCATTGCATAAATAAAATCTAATGAAGTATTATTTTTAAACAAATATTCCGCAATAGTTCGAACTCTGTCTGTTTGCCCCAGAATAATAAAAGAGATTACATTTATGTGGTCTCTTTTTTATATTGAGAAAACTTGGATGAGAACCATAGATGAGAATTGCGCAAGTGAGCAGAGTGCGGAGGAGCTTTCTTGGAGCAAGCAAAGCTTGTAAAAAGAAAGTCTGTAGACACGTTTATCGCAAACGAGCAAGACACTTTCGCCCCAGAAAATCATATTAAAGCCCTTAAATAAGAGTTTTTAGAGTATTTTCGATTATAATTATTTTTTCTGTTATATTTTCAAAACCATGCAAACTGCACTGCAAGGGCATAATTGAGAAAATTGTTTTGTTTGCTTTATCTCTTTTGGTAATTCATCTCTTAAAAGCTCTATAAATCGCAATTTTTTAAAATATTTATCAGCAGTATAGGTCAATAAATATATTTCTTTAATTTGTTTATTCTTGGCATAGTCTATGATTAGCTTACAGATTTCTGAACCATAGCCTTTATTTCTGTATTCTTCTTTTACCACCATTGAACGCAATAAGGCTATATTATCAAACACTTCTAGACCCACAATTCCTATTAATAAAGAATCCTTATAAGCTAGGAAAAAGTCTATTTTATCTGATTTGATATCTTGATATGGCAAATTATTCTGTTTTAAAAGTCCTTCTATCAATAATAAGTCTTTAGATTTAGATTTAATTAGGTTAACTGGCATTAAATCTCCTTGAAGTATTTCTTTTTAAACCATAATGATAAATCAACTAAGCTTATCAATACAGGTACTTCTATTAATGGTCCGATAACTGCTGCAAAAGCTACACCTGAACTTATCCCAAAAACGGCAATTGCGACTGCAATAGCTAATTCAAAGTTATTTCCTGCTGCTGTAAAAGCAAGTGTAGCTGATTTTTCATAATTTGCCCCCAGTTTTTTGCTCATAAAAAAGCTGAACAAGAACATTATTGCAAAATAGATTGAAAGCGGAATAGCTATTCTTATTACATCCATAGGAATTTGTACAATAAGATTGCCTTTTAAACTGAACATAACAACAATAGTGAACAACAATGCTATAAGGGTTATGTGTCCTATTCTATGAACAAAACCGTTGTGATACCAGTCATATCCTTTTATTTTTATAAGAATAGTTCTAGTCAAAAAGCCCAAGATAAAAGGAATACCAAGATAAATAAATACACTTTGTGTAATCATCTCTATATTAACGTCTACTATTGAGCCTTTTAAGCCAAATAAAGGCGGTAAAACGGTTATGAAAAACCAAGCATAAACACTGAAAAATAGTACTTGAAATATACTGTTAAAAGCAACAAGTCCTGCTCCATATTCAGGTGAACCTTCAGCTAAATTATTCCAAACAAGAACCATAGCAATGCACCTTGCAAGCCCTATCATAATAAGCCCTACCATATATTCAGGATAATTATGCAAGAAAATTATTGCAAGTAAGAACATTAAAACTGGTCCTATAATCCAGTTTAAACCTAATGACAACCCTAATATTTTCTTATCCTTAAAAACCTCTGGAAGTTGTTCATATTTTACTTTTGCAAGAGGAGGAAACATCATTGCAATAAGCCCGATTGCAATAGGAATATTTGTTGTACCTATTTGAAATTTATTAATATAAATCTGTACACTCGGTATAAAATACCCGATTACAACACCTAAAGCCATTGCGGAAAATATCCACAATGTAAGATGCCTTTCGATAAATGACATTTTACAAGATACATTGTTACTCATACTTTTCTCCTAATAAACTATCCCTAAGTCCTTTTAGATAAAGTTATTATTTAAATCTTATAACCCTTAGTTTTTTCTAATATACTAACTGCAATCAAATCCGCAATTATTTTATGGGAATCTTTATCAAAATGCAAACCATCTTTATCTGAAGGTGAAACTTGTTCATTTATATCTAAAAAACGGCAGTCGTTATCATGACAGAATGTTTTATAAATTTCTTGAATCCATATTGAATCAGTTATTGATTTTTTATCAAATTGGCATTTAAAATAGCCTTTTAATATTCTTTTATCAAGAGCTACAGGTAAAATCGTAAGTATTTCTACATTTGGATTATTTCTATGGATAGTTTGTGCATAGTATTCTAACCTTTTAATAATAATATTTTCATCAAGTTGAAAGAACTTCTGCAAGTCATTAGTTCCAAGAGCCAAGATAAATATATCAATGGGTTTATGCTTTTCAACTAAAATTGGTAGATATTCTTGCCCGCTCTGGATAAATCCGTCAGGACTTTTGAAAAATCCTGTTCTATTATTCATACCTTCTTCTATTACTTCAAAATCATCACCGAGTCTTTTGGCTAAAATGCCGGTCCATCTTGTATTCGAATCATATCTACTTCCATCTGTCGGATTGAAGCCAAATGTATTTGAATCACCGTAACATACAACCTTTTTCATTTTTAAATATTAACCTCCACCGAAAAAGCCGACAATTTCTAAACTGTCATTGGGGTTTACAACAACTTCATTGTACTTGTCTTTTTGAATAATTTGCAAATTCTTTTCAATCACAAACATCGTACCTGTGATTTGTCTTTGCTGTATGAGCCCTTGAACAGTAGAGTTTTCATTAATCTCAACTTCTTTTCCATTAATTTTAACTTTGATTTTGCTCATGTTTTCTCCTTTAAATTATTTTATCCCGGCAAATATTGTAAATCCATAGTATTTCCAAATAGTTTCAACTTCTTTAAAACCGATATCTCTAAGCCATTTTAAATGATTAAAAAGCTTTGAAGGATTGTCGCCTGTCTGATATCTTGGAAGCAGGTCGTTTTCGATTTCGACATCAGAAAAATTTTCGCCTAAAAATTGCTTCCATTTTTTAAAAGCCAAATTTTCAATATCCTTATTTGCACCAAGGACGATATCAGCATTAAGAAAAATGCCGTTGTTATTTAAGGAATTATATATTTTTCTATAGGTTTCAACTTTTTTAAAGTCGTTTTCAATATGGTGAAGTGCAAATGATGACACAACAACATCATATTTTTTGTCAGGCTTAAACTTATGAAAATCGCTTTTGAATAATTTGACATCAGGATATTTTTTTAGCTTATTCTTAGCTATTTCAAGCATATTATCCGCAAAATCAATACATGTTATTTCTGCATATAGGAAATTATCTTTTAGGATTTCAGCCAACGTACCTGTTCCACAGCCAATATCAAGTATTTGTACAGGTAAATCATTCTTGAAAGGGATTGATTCAGCCAGCATAGTATAAATTTCATTATAAAACGGAATGAGCATAGGAAATATTTTGTCAAATTCATTTGCTTCTTCCTGAAAGAGGTTTTGTATATTGTTCATAACTATTTTCCTTAATTTTGTATTTTCTTGAGTTCTTCTACACTGTTTTCTGTCAACAGAAGTGCATCTTTAAGCTTCTTTCCGTTTACAGAGATAATTTTCGCGGGGTTTCCTATAACCGTTGCGCCTTTAGGTACAGGATGAGTAACAACGGAGCCTGCACCGATTTTAGCGTTTTTACCTATCTTGATTCTTCCAAGTAATGTTGAATTCATCCCAAGCAAAACATTATCTTCAACAATAGTGTGCCTTAAGAACTCATCACCTTTACCAGTAGAGCCCAAAACGACTCTGCCCACCATAGTTACGTTATCTCCGACTTTTGCAGTTTGACCTATAATCGCACCAGTGTGATCAATAAGAAGGTTTTTACCTATAGTTGCCCCGGGGTGAATTTCAACCCCTGTAAAGAATCTTGTTATATTCTGCATCACTCTTGGCAAAACAGGAATATTCCATTCATAAAGTTTGTGATTCATTCTGTGGGCCCAAACTGCATGAAGCCCTGGCGTACTAAAGAACGCCTCTACTCTGCCTTTTGTTGCAAAGCCGTCTTTTAAAACAACATTATCAAGGTCATTCGACATATTTTTTATGAATGAAATTTTGTTCTTTGTTAACGTTGATAAAATTTTGCCCTTAGCTAAGAACAAATCCGCAAAAAATAAAGCACCACCAATAGCCACAACTTTAGCAGTATTTTTTAAAAAATCATGTTTATTTTGAGGCTCATTCAGTTTTTTAGCACCAAATGGCCTGTTATTATAAGATTTTGGGTTTATGCTTAAAGAATAGGGCATATTTTCACCTTTTAGTTAGTTGTTACCAGTTTATTATTTTGATTTAATGCATTATCAAGGTCTGTAAGCAAGTCTTCTAAGTCTTCTATACCAACAGAAAGTCTTACTAAATTATCCGTAATGCCTCTTTTTTCACGTTCTTCTTTAGGAATAGAGGCATGAGTCATAGCTGTGGGGTGACAAACTAATGACTCAACGCCTCCAAGGCTTTCTGCGAGAGAGAAAATCTTTAGATTTTTGATAAAATTATTTGCTTCTTTGTAACCACCTTTAACTTTTATCGTAATCATTCCGCCATAGCCTTTCATTTGTGTTGTTGCAAGGTCAAACTGTGGATGAGAAGTTAACCCTGGGTAATAAGTATCTTCTACCTGAGGGTGTTCTGAGAGTGCACTTGCGATTAACCTTGCGTTTTTTTCGTGTTGCTTCATTCTTAGAGAAAGCGTCTTAAGCCCCCTCAAGGTAAGCCAGGAATCAAAGGGGCTTGTTACAGCACCTGCAGCGTTCTGATAAAATTTTATTTTTTCATAAACATTTTCATCGTTTAAAATGACTGCCCCACCAATAACATCAGAGTGCCCGCCTATGTATTTTGTCGTGCTGTGAACAACAATATCAGCACCTAAAGTCAACGGCTGCTGAAAATATGGCGTTGCAAAAGTATTGTCGACAGCAAGAAGTATGCCGTTATGCTTTGCTATTGTTGCAATTTCTTTTATATCATATATTTTAAGCAAAGGATTAGTCGGTGTTTCGAGCCAAATGAGCTTTGTATTCTGGTTTATTGCCGATTTTACTTGGTTAATATCAGTTGCATCAACATATGTAAAGGTTATTGCGTAGTTTTTATATATTTTTTCAAATAGTCTGTATGTTCCGCCATATAAGTCATCAGATGCTACAACGTTATCACCTTGTTTTAAAATTGACAACACAGCAGTTGTTGCAGCCAGACCTGAAGCAAATGCCAAGCCGAATCTGCCTTCTTCAAGAGATGCAAGGCATTCTTCAAGTGCGGTTCTTGTTGGGTTTCCTGTTCTTGTGTATTCATAGCCCTTATGCTTTCCTATATCTTCTTGCGTATAGGTTGATGTTTGATAAATTGGAACAATCGTTGCACCTGTTGTGCTGTCGGCTTCTTGTCCTATGTGTATTGCTTTTGTTGAAAATTTCATACTAATACTCTCCTTGCTTTTGTTCTCTTTTCCCAGAAATTAACCAAATCCATCTTGGATAAAAACCCCTCAGGATGACCGTTTTTAGTAATTATTACTCCGCCATACCCTGCCATTAAAAGCCTATAGACTTCTGATATATCTATATTGGTTTCTAATTGAGGCAAAGCATTGACCATAACGTCATAGACTTTGCTCGTTTCAAGATTTACTCCGTCATAAAGCAGCTTGAGCAATGTAACCTCGTTAACTCCGCCTACAATTTTCTCCTCTAAAACTACAGGAAGCTGTGAAATCTCGTTTTCTCTCATAATACTTGCAGCGTTAGCAGCATAGTCATTAGCATTCACAGAAAGTATATGAGGCAATCTGCCTTTTAGATTTAAAACCTCTCCTACTGTTATTCGTTGAGGAGTTTCTGTAAAGAAACCGTTTTCAAACATCCAGTCATCAGAAAATATTTTAGTCAGATAGTTTCTTCCTGTATCAGGGAGTAAAACAACAATATTACTGCCTTTAGGTACTCTTTGAGCATATTTAACAGCAGCAGCTACTGCCGTTCCTGATGAACCACCTACTAAAAGACCTTCTTCTCTTGCGAGTCTTCTTGTCATTAAAAATGATTCAGCATCACTAACTCTGACCATTTCATCAACTACCTGCCTGTAGTATGTTGCAGGAATGAAGTCTTCTCCTATCCCTTCAACCTTATATGACTTTGGAGAATCGCCTGAAAGTATTGAACCTTCCGGGTCTGCCCCTATAACTTTTAATTTAGGATTTTGTTCTTTTAAATATTTACCTGTTCCTGAAATTGTTCCGCAAGTCCCCATACTCGCTACAAAAACATCTATTTGTCCTTCTAAATCTTCCCAAATTTCTTTACCTGTCGATAAATAATGTGCTTCAGGATTATTCAAATTTGTAAATTGAGAAGGTCTAAAAGAATTAGGAATTTCTCTAGCGAGCCTATCTGCGACCCCATTATAACTTTCAGGCGAATCTGGTGCTACAGAAGTCGGAGTAATAACAACTTCCGCACCATATGCCTTTAATAAATTAACCTTATCTTCACTCATTTTATCAGGCAAAACAAATATACAACGGTAGCCTTTACTTGCGGCAACTAAAGCTAAACCAGCACCAGTATTTCCTGCCGTAGCTTCGATTATTGTGCTGCCTTCTTTTAGTAAGCCTTCTTTTTCAGCCATTTCTATCATTCTTAAAGCAGGTCTATCCTTAGCGCTCCCTGCCGGGTTAAAATACTCGACTTTAGCAAAGATATTTACGCCAAGCCTTTCTGTAACCTTATTCAGTTTGATTAAAGGCGTTTTACCTATTGTTTCTAGTACATTATTGTAATAATTCACTTTATTCTCCTTTTTCTGTATTGCATAAAAAATACCCGCATCATCATTCAGATTCTGCGGGTTTTATATAGTTCTGTTTTATTATATGAACGTTAAAAATTACCGCCAACTCTGAGTCTTAACGGGCAACAACACAATACTGTCATAGATAACATTTCAATAATGTTAATCCTTAGCCAATTTGTGTCTTTAATGTTAAAATAGTTCATTAGAAAAGTTCCTGCTTGTTTATCGGTTAATTATTTCGGATGATAAAAACTTTTTCGGTTAACCGAACTTTATATTAATATTAACTGATAAAAAAATTAATTAGTCAATAGGGTATATTATGAAAAGAAAAAACTCCTTAACAAAAAGCACAGAAAATTATATAAATGCTATTTATAAAATAGTAAACATTAGCAAGGTAGCAAGGGTAAAAGACATATCAAAAACGCTTGTAATAGGTCCTTCCTCTGTATCTGAAGCATTAAAACCTTTGGCTGAAAATGGCTTTATCAACTATGAGCCATATGGGGTTATTACACTAACTGCAAAAGGTGAAAAAGTCGCGAAAGAACTAAATAAAAGACACGAAATAATCTGCGGTTTTTTAGAAAATGTCCTGCTTGTAGATAAGGAAATAGTTGACGAAAATGCAATAAAAATCGAGCACGGCGTTTCTAAAGAAGTATTAGAAAAATTTGTAAGATTTTTAACCTTTATGCAAAAATGTTCCTGCAAAGAGCCTAAGTGGATAAAAAGTTTCAAATATTATTCACAAAACGGCAAATTTCAAGACAAATGTAATACCTGCATTTCTCAATGTCAAAAAAATCCTGACGCAATGAACAATAACAACTGCTGCGGCTTAAATAATAAATTATAATTTAAACTGTTTATTAAACTAAAAATTCTTTCAACATTGGCAAAAACAACTTAAATTCAGTGACATTTTCTTAGTAAAAAGTTCGAATTCATTTGTTTTATATACCAACGAACTTAAATATTATAAATACTAATAGAACAAGTTTATTAGCACATTTGGATATACCCGTTTATTAAAATAATTCGGATAAGCTTAGCCGAAATAGAGAACGTAAATAAATTTTACAAATGATAAATTATATTGTTTACTAATTGAAAAATAAAAAATGGTCAAATATATTTGTAAAGTATGCGGTTATATATATGATTCGGTCTTAGGAGACCCTGATAATGGCGTTAACTCCTGTTCATATTAGCTTTATTCCGCTCAAAGAAGATGGGGTAGAAGACTAACTTAGGTAATTATGATAAAAACTAAACGAGTATATGAATCACCTTCGCCTGAAGATGGCCTACGGATACTAGTAGACCGACTTTGGCCCAGAGGATTATCTAAAGAACAGGCTCATGTCGATTCTTGGTATAAAGAAATAGCTCCAAGCAATGAACTTCGCACTTGGTTTGGCCATAAACCGGAATTATTTAAAGAATTTAGTGAAAAATATACAGATGAATTAAAAAAACAAAAGCCAATTTTAAGTGAAATAAAAAAATTAGCTCAAAAGGAACAAATTACTTTGCTTTATTCTGCTAAAGATACAGAATATAACAATGCTGTTGTACTCAAAAATTTTTTAGAGGAATGATTAATCTAAAATCCCTACTTTTCTAAGTTGATTCGCATATTGATGAGCAAGTCTGGTAGGCTCTGGCATCCTGTATCGTTTTGCACAAGCAAGCACAATTTCTGTTGCCTTTTCCAGATTGATTTTGTGTCCAATCGACACATAAACTGGTGCTACATTATTTTTGGTTCTTAATACATTGCCAATAATTTCTTCATGCCATCGTAAAGGAATATAATTCCCTCTTTCTGAAAGTAAGGCACCCTCAGGAACTCCTACTAAAATAGATTTAGCGCAACCTATAGTAGGAAATCCTGTCAAAACACCGATATGGCTCGCAATACCTAATTTTCGGGGATGAGCGATACCATGCCCGTCAACTATTATAACATCAGGTTTAATTGTTAATTTTTCAAGAGCTTTAATGATAAAAGGTGATTCTCTAAATGCCAATAAACCTGGAATATAAGGGAAGTTTGTTATTTGAGAATAGGATGATTTTTCAACAATTTCAAGTTCAGGAAATGAAAGCACAATAACAGAAGCATAAAGTTTTCTTTTATCGGGTTTAAAAATTTCATTGCTGACATCAACACCTGCAATATAATTTATTTTATCAAACTGATTTTCTCTTATTACTTTGCAGGCAAGTTCCTTTTGGAGTTCTATCGCTCCTTTAGGAGATGGATTTAAAATGTCCAATTTTTTATTATCTTTCTAATCTTGATTAAATATAACTTTATGTGCAGTTTTGCAAATATTGAAGTATCCATTTTATCAGTAAAAGCTTTTTCTTCGAAAATTTCAGGAATTTTTGTATAATACCAAGTCTAAATGCAATTAAGTATCTCCCGATTTTCTAGTTGTAAAGTACTGTTTATTGATTTAAAGTATACCTTATTCAAATATATTTATGGAATTAATCCTGATAAAAATTTCATGTTAATCCAATCATTATTTGAATATTTTTCTTTAGTAAGCTTTTTGATTTTTTCTATATCTGTTGAAGTCAGATTATAAATAACAAAATTATCTTGTGTGTTTTTAATATGGGTTTGAATAATAGTTTTCAGTTCGTCAATACTTAAATATGTTTTAAGATGTTCTTGAACATTAGTAATAGGGCTAGATATAGATTTAACCCACCTTCCGTTTGTTAAATTATCAGACTTTAATGCAGCTCTGACATTATTTAATGAAGATGAAAAAAGAATCGTACCATGATGTAGCAATCTGTTCTTGCACTTATATTGGGCGTTACCTGAAAACTTTAAACCACTAATCATTAAATCATTTCGCTCTGACAATTCTACGTTTAAACCAAGTTCTGATAAGACATTACGTATAGGTATTGTAAATTTGGGGTAATTTCTCAATGAATTCTGAGTATCATTAATAATAAAAGTAAAATTTAAATTCCCTAAATCATGATAAACCGCACCTCCGCCTGATAACCTTCTTGCTACTTTTATATTATTCTTTTCTATAAATTCAAGGTTAATTTCGGCTAAAGGATTTTGATTTTTACCGATAATGACACTTGGTTCGTTTTGCCACAGCATAAAGCAATCTTCATCAAATTCTTTGAGAAGATATTCTTCAAGTGCCAGATTAAAATAAGTCTCAGTATTGTTGTTTTGAATACAAAGCATTTATTCTCCGCAATTGCCTCCACAGCAGCAACACCCACCGCCTCCTTCTGGCTTTTTAGGAGAGATTTTATTTAGTATCTCATCATATTTTGCTTGAATAACATCCGAAACTTGTTTTACCATATCTTTGTGACTTTCGGTTAAATCTCTGCAAGAAAGAGCCATAGCTTCTGCAACTTCTTCACCTATAATATCGCCTACGTTTATTGATGCACTGACTTCCCCGCTATATTTTTCGGTTGCACGTTTAGCACAATATTTTGAACAGCCGTCAACAGAAATTGTGGGATATTCAGTAGCAAAACCTCTTTCTTCTTCTCCGCCTGCTAAATATAAAGGTAAGCATATTGTAACTGTCTCATAAGGTCTTAGTTCTAACATTTTTCTTGTTGCGAGTCTTGATATTGTTCCGCCAAGGCAATCTTCACCGCTACAAGATACAACACCGATTTTTGTTTTAGCTTCTGACATTATTTTGCCTCCTTGACTTTTTTTGCGATATTTTCAACTATTTCATCAACGATTTGCCAACCATCAGCAGTAAGCTCTGTAGCAGTACCTGCATCTATTCCTCGGTGGTTTCTAAAAAAATCAACTACTCTGATTTTTTCTTCAACAATACCACCTGCCATTTCAATATTTTTTGCTGAACACATTGCAGTACATCCATCCACTGTAATGCATTTTTGACCTTCAACAAGTTTTTTCGCTTCTTCATCTCCAGTGACAACATAGGCTAAACATACTGTTTCTAATTGTTCAGGATATTTTTTTATTGATTGAAGAGAGCTTTCCCTTGCAATAAGCCCAAAAACTTTACCCACGCCGCTGCAAGGAATTATCTTAACCTTATTTGACATGATATTCATCTACCTTTCTTTTTAACACTTTGAAGTATTCTTCATTAGTCAAAAGGAATTCTTTGTCTTCTTCAAAATTAGAAAGTTCTATTTCCGCAATCCAACCTTTTTCATAAGGGCTTTGATTAATTAACTCAGGAGTATCTAATAATGCATTATTTATAGCGATAATTTTTCCTGAAACAGGAGAAACAATTTCAAAAACAGTCTTGCTTGATTCAATTTCTCCCAATTCTCCAAATTGTTCAACTTCATTTCCTACATCAGGTGGTATAAAAAATATAATGTCAGAAAGACTTTGCTGGACATAATCACAAACACCGACTCTTGCGACGTTACCTACTATATAAGCCCAGCAGTCATTTTCATTAAATAAAAATTCTTCCTTTGGCATTTTAAATATAAATTTATCTTTTTTATAAGTCATATATTCAATATTTGCAGGGAAAGTTATTATTTCAGCCTGCCTCTGTGAAATTTCTTTCTCTTTAAGTATTGCTTCAGCTAATTTTTTTGCAAAACTAATTCCTTCATCATCAAGTCTTAATGATTCAGAAAATTCTATACCATTTGTTTTTGCATATTCTGTAACAGTTATTTTCTTAGCAATTTTTAATTCTTTTTCAGCTGCAAGTTTACTTGCACATCTTGTTTGGCAGCCATCAATAACTAACAGCGGATTTTCTTCGGCTATTTTTTTATAACGTGCATCTGCAACTCGATATAATACAGGGCAAATAATTTCGCTATCAGTTTGTTCTGAAATTTGAAGTGCTATTTCTCTTGCCACACAACCTGCTGATTTATCGAATCCATTACAAGATAAAACCCCATATTTTTTACCCATTATCAAGCTCCTCTCGGATTTTTTTTATTTTCTTAGTAGTTTCAGCTTTATTAGGAAAAGATAGCGCATCTGGACCACAGGTTTTGCTGCAAGTTCTACAAAAAACAACGCAATTATGCGGATTTTTGACAATCAATTTAGGTTTAACATTTTCATCGACACCAAAAACATCATGCGGACAAAATTCAGCGCAGTCCATACAATCATTACATTTTTCAGGATCAATTCTTGGGCACCAGTCAATTTTATCTCTGGGAACACCCATAAAAGTATTTTCGCTCATTATCCCTCCACTTCTAATCCTAGACCTTTTAAGACTTCAACAACTTTTGCTATTGCTTCTTCATTTGTTAATTTACGAATATCAATTGGTATAGCATCTTTTTCCACATCAAGCCCGGAGTCTTTGAAAGCTTGCTTAAATAATTTATTTTGCATATTAGGAGCACAACCTGCTATGATTACTTTTCTACCAGCTTTTAAAAAGTCTGCTAAAAATCTATCCCCATCCTCTTCACAAAGCTGAGGGTGAATAAAGCCATATTCTACAGGTAACTCCACTCTAACTTGATTAATAAAGTCCCAAATATCCATCTGTTCAAAACCCGGGCATTTTCCTGTGCAAACACAAAGTATAAATCCCGGTAATTGTTGCTTTTCTGTCATTATAAATCCTCCTATTCTCTATATAAAATGTACAGCTATAAAATAAATCCCTGCGAATATGAATATCACACCTGTTATCCTCCTAAACCGAAATTCAAACTTAACCATATTATTGTATATTTCTCCCAGTTTATGCATTGAAAAAGCAACTACAATTGCAAAAATCACCACCGGCAAACCAGTACCAATCCCATACATAGCAGGTATCGTCAGCCTTGAATGGAATTCAAAAGCTAAAGATATAAGACTACCGAAGAATAAAGCAGCTGACACAGGACAAAACGATAAAGCAAAAATCACACCCAGCAAAAATGCACCTAAGAAATTTGATGTTTGTGCAAATTCCTGAACTTTTTCATGCTTTAAACCAAAGGAAAAATTCAGCTTAAATACATTCAATAAAAGCAAACCGATTAAAATTAATAAAGGTCCAATAAATTTATTTATTGAATGCTGAAGAAAGTTTGCCAGAGTAGGTACGGCTAAAATCCCTCCTACAACAATAAATCCTAAAACTATATAAGTCAAAATTCTACCGAGAGTATATAAAAATCCTGCCAAAACTGTTTTGTAGGGGCATTCAATGTTCTTTGATATAAAGGAAATAGCAGCAATATTTGTCGCCATAGGACAAGGACTAATTGCCGTTAATATTCCTAACCACAAGGCAGAAAGCATTGCTATACTCATTATTTAGTTCCTTTGAGATTTTTAATTTCTGTTATTATATAATCTTTGAAATCCTCTTCATTACCTGTTTTTAGCCAGATTTTATCAAGGTTTTTCCACTGTTCTTTGTCATTTTTGATTTTTGAGATAATAACGGATTTTGTGTATAAATTATATTTTTTAACCATATCTTTATTTGAAGAACTATCCATATCAATGCTTTTGTAAATCACATCTTTATCTTTCATTGAGCCAACGGCACTTTTGGCATAATTTTCTATCTTAATGCAAGTTGCACAACGAGGTTTACCATAAAAATAATAAACATTTATTTTATCAGCCGCAAAAACCAGATTTGAGAATCCTAAGAATATAACTAAAATCAATAATATTTTTTTCATAAAACCTCTTTAATTTCTTCAACGCTGGGTAGTTTGCCTGAAATTTTAACAACACCGTCAACCGCAATTCCAGGTGTCTTAATCACTCCTATTTTAATAATTTCTGTGATATCTTTTATTTTCTCCAATTCATATTCAATACCCAATTCATTTGCAGCTTGAATCGTCCTTTGGGTAACCTCTTCACAGGTAGGACAACCTGTGCCTAATATTTGAATTTTTTTCATTATCGTTCATCCTCTTAGAGTTTTTTCTAAATTAATAAATTTATTACGATTTCTTCATCAAAAAATAATAACACTATATGACAATTTTTTCATATAGTCAAATAGATAATCTTATCGAATATTAACTAAAATAATATTTTCGTGTATAATTCACATATGTATACGGGGCGTGGATTTTGAACAAAGAATTATACCAGATTAAAACAAAAATAATTAAAGCACTTGCAAATTCGACAAGATTAATGATTGTTGACTTGCTTGCAAAAGGTGAAAAAAACGTATCAGAACTAATAGAGATGACTGGCGAAGAACAGTCAAATGTTTCAAAATGCCTTGCTGTTTTGAAATCAAACGGAATTGTAAAAGACAGAAAAGACGGAATGAACGTTTATTATAGTTTAAAAATTTGTTGTATGGGTGAATTTTTTACTTGTATGAATAAAATATTGGAAGAAAACTCAGAAAACAAAACTACAAATTTATGTACTTGTACCAAAAAGACACAAAGCAAAGACTAGAAAATCTTATTTTATTCTAAATTGTCTTTTAACAGGCGAATCGTTCATTTAATACAGGTAAAAAATTTAATAATATCATTGTCCTAATAAATCTAAAATTGCGTTGATTATTGTAAGTGGATGGGCAGGGCAACCGGGAATGTATAAATCCACTTTATGATTTTGCAAAAAATCGCGATTTAATTCTTTTGAATTTTGAAATATTCCGCCGCTTATAGCACAAGCCCCAACCAATATTACGACTTTGGGTTCAGGAACAGCCTGATAAGTATCTTCAAGTGCTTTCGCCATGTTTTTTGTAATCGGACCAGTAATTACAATTCCATCGGCATGTCTTGGCGAAGCTACAAATTCAATCCCAAACCTTCCTATATCAAAATTTGCGTTGGATGAAGCACCTAGTTCCATTTCACAGGAGTTGCAACCACCTGCTGAAACCTGCCTGAGTTTTAAGGAATGTCCGAACGTCTTTTTAATTAATTCATTTGATTTTATAGGATTCGGTTCTCCTGTTGTAATCAAATTATCGCGCAAAGTTGAACCTATTTTATGAAAGTTACTGAATTTAATAACATGTGAACTGCAAATCCTTTCACACTCTCCGCAGAAGACACATTTACCCAAATCTATTGATAAATCTTCGTTTATTGCATTTGTTGGACAAATCTTTTTGCATTCATTACAATTAGTGCAATTTTCAGCATTAACCTTAGGCAATCCTCTGAATTTATCTTTAACAGTCGCTGTTTTAATATCCTTTATAACTTGATTTTTTTGTAATTCTATACATTTTATTGTTTCAAACATAGTTTATCCTTTTGTAATTTATTTTACAGGTCAAACCCGCAGTAAGAGAGGTCAAAACTTTTATTACAGACAGGGAAATTGGAAATTTGTCCGTTTCTGTTTGCGATAGCAAGACCCAGCCAATTGTTGAATGACGGGTCTTTAATTTTGTAAGTTTCAATATTCCCTTCTTCGTCAGTAATTACTGTATGGGCCAATTCACCTCTCCAAGCTTCTGTTATAGATGTCACAAAAGAATTAGGAATTAAATTTATAGAAGGTCTATTTTTATTGATTTCACCATCTAATTTTATTAATAATGCTTCAACTATTTGTATAGATTGTTTGATTTCGATGTATCTTATATAGAATCTTGAATGGACATCGCCACCTTCAGTTGTAAGTATTTCAAAACTTTCGTCATCTATTTTTCTTGCATCAATTTTAACCTGAGAAGCTCTCGCTGCCATTCCAACCATTCCAATTTCTTTTGTATGCTTTGAACTTATGATGCCCGTTCTTTCAAGTCTGGAGAGTACTGAAGCGTTGTTATTCATAGTATTCATCATTTTATCGGCTCTTTTTTGAACTGCATCAAGCATTAACGATATTTTTTCTTTCATTCTTTTATCTATATCAAAATTTACTCCGCCAACTTTAATAAGCCCCTTGCCAAATCTATTACCGCAAATCTCAAGAATAGTATTAATAACTAAAGTTCTGGTAACCCCGAAGACAGCAGAACCAATTTTGTAGGCTATGTCTTCGGCTATTGCCCCCAAATCGCCAAGGTGAATTGCAATTCGTTCTAATTCAAGAGCAATTTTTCTTATAATTTCAGATTTTTCATCTACTTTTATATTTGATAAACTTTCTATTGAATGAGCAAAAGTCATAGCATAAGCAATTGTACTATCTCCACAGATTGATTCAGCTAATTGAATTGAAGGCGAATTTTTCAACATTATTTCAACGCCTCTATGCTGGTAGCCCAATTGAATTTCGAGATGATTAATTCTCTCTGAATTGCATAAAAATCTAAAATGGCCAGGTTCAATTATTCCTGCATGCACAGGTCCAACTGCAACTTCATGGGTTTGCATATCGTCTGATTTTAAAAATTCATAGTTGTCAGTATTTCTAACCGGTTTCAGCCAAGGATGCCCTATTGGCTTAATCCCAAAATTTTCATAAATTTCTCTTTCAAATAAATGAAGTGCAGGATTACTCATAGTGATTGATTCAAAACTATTTTCCAAATAACTTGAAACTACAAAAAGTTTACCGTTGAAATCATCAGAAAGAACACAATAAAGTTTATATTTTCTGTCTTTTTGGGTTACAAAAAACTGCACAACTCTCATTTTTTTTAATGACAATTCATTTTTCAAATTTTCAAAAGAATCAATAGGAATGTCAGAAATATCAACTTTTTGGTTATTTTTGATTTCTAAATACACTTTATTGCCTCCTCAATAAGTTGGTAAAGCCAAGTGGGAATATAAAAACCCAAGACCAGCGTGATAAAAAGTAAAGCAATTTGGGGCAAGTAATTCCTAAGCGGCAACTTAACCGAATTTTGCAATGTCTTTGATGAAAAAGCCATTTTTACGACAGCTCTGATAATACCATAAGCCACAACTGTAATTAAAAATAAAAATAAACCGGCTATAATATAATGCTTATCGGCAAACAATTGTTTTATTATTAAAAATTTGGTAAAAAACATTGGAGACGGAGGAACACCTAAAATGAATAACCCGGAGAAGACCCAAAGCCAACCTGTTTTTGGCTCAGTTTCAATAAGTCCTTGTACACAAATAACTTCCTTTGTTTTAAAAATGTGCAAAATATTTCCCGCAGTCATAAAAAATGATGATTTTATAAAAGAATGAGCAATTAGATGTAAAATCGCAGCAAAAATTCCCACACCTCCTGATGCAATCCCTATTGAAATTATTCCCATATTTTCAATAGAAGAATAAGCCAGCATCCGTTTGTAATTGGCTATCTTGAACACATAAACAGCCGTTATAAAAACCGAAAATATACCCATCGTCAACAGCAAAGCCCTTGCGTAATTATTTAGCCCTGCCAAATCCATTAGTCTTGTATATCTTAAAATTACTATAAGTGCCGAGTTTAGAAGTGTTGCAGACAACATCGCAGAAACAGGTGAAGGCGCTTCAGCGTGAGCATCAGGCAACCAAAAATGAACTGGTGCCAGTCCGACTTTTGTTCCAAATCCAATTAAAATAAATACATAAGATAATTTTAGCCAAAAAGGTTCAATAACAGTTGCGTTGGCATACAAATTATTATAAAAAAGTGAATTTACGTTGTTTGAACCAATTAAAAGTAATATTATACCCACAAAAGCGAGTGAAATTCCTATAGAACAAAGAAAGAGGTATTTCCAAGTTGCTTCAAGGGAATATTCTGTTTTATTTTGCAAAATCAAATAAGCACTAGTCAAGGTTGTAGCTTCGACAAATACCCAGGTTAATCCTAGATGATTGCTTAAAATCGCTCCTATCATAGAAACAAAAAACAAGAAAAATACAAGGTTATATTTAAAGCTTTTTTTTCCTTGATAAATTACAACCCCAATAGTTACAAAAATCAGAACTGTAAAAAATATTGTATTTAAACTATCAAAAACAAAATAATTATTCATCGCAGATACAATCCTTTAGACTACATAATTGTTCGACCTCAGGGTTGTGGTGGATATGTTCAAACTGACCTACCAAAAGCCCAAGAGCAAAAATAGCGATAAACACGTCAAGAAGTACGCCAAGACTCACAATCATAGGCATTTCTTTTGCAACCGAAAACGAAAGTAGAAAAATACAATTTTCTAGCATTGCAAACCCAATAACATGAGTTATTAATTTTTTCTTGGTAGTAATAAAGAAAAAGCTTATTATAATAGTCGAAATTGCTATCCCAAAATACAAAGTTGATACACTCTCCAAATATTCGCTATGAATATTTGAAAACATTAAACCGCCTAATAAAATGAAGCTGGAAATGGCAAGCGAATAAAAATGCGGAAACCTAGGATCAGAATCTCTTTTTATATTATTTTTAACTGCGACATGTTTTAAAAATGATGGAACTAAAACTGTTTTTACCATAAATGTTTCCAATAGTAGAAATAAAAGCATTAATATCGATTGCTCTTTGTTATAAATCAAAGTAATACAACAAAGTATAATACCTTGGACTCTAAGCATATTGATTTGTCCAAGAATACGGCTTATAGTTGCCATATAGAGAATCGAAAATCCAAATAACAAAACAAATAACGTAATCAAACCAAACCTCCATAAATTATCAAGGCAATCAGTGCCATAACAGACAAGGCTATTATAATCAATACAAAAGTATATTCAATAATATGGGTGAGTCTCAATCTTGCGGTTATTGATTCAATCATCCCGATTAAAACTGCAACAACAAATATTTCTGAAATATACCCTAAAATTGAATCAGGCATAACAAGAATGGATATTAATGTGATAAACAACATCATTTTTAAAGCATTTGCATAAAATATAAAACCTAAATCCACACCTGAATTATCCAAGACCATTGCCTCATGTATCATTGTTAATTCCAAATGAGTTGTAGGGTCATCAACAGGGGTCCTGGAACCTTCTATTAAAACCATTAAGAATAACGCCGTTATGGACAAAATAGCAACTAAAATCAACAATTTATGATTCAAAGAAAAAAGTTTAGATAAACTATCAAAGGAGTAAATTTTGCTTACTGCACAAATCGAAGAGATTATTATAAAAAAAGCAGGTTCTACAAGAGAAGTATAACTAACTTCTCTACTTGCTCCCATACCTTCAAAACTTGAGCCTGTATCCATTGATGCAATGACAGTAAAGAATTTTCCAAGTGCCAGAACATAAGCAAAAAGGATAAAATCACCTTCAAAATGAAATACGCAAAGTAATAGTCCTGCCAAAATCATACAAGTCAAATTTACAGATGGGGCGATTTGAAAGATAAAAGAAGTTGTTTTACTAATAACAATACCTTTTTTCATTAATTTAAAGAAATCAAAATACGGCTGAAATATAGAAGCTCCTTTTCGTCCTGAAATCAAAGCTTTGGTTTTGTTAATCAAACCTATAAACAGAAACGGCAAAGTAAGTAAAATGAAGAACTTAATCATCTGGACACCACCCATACTATAGCAAATAGCAAGGAAATAAGACCGTACAATAAGTATTTCTGGACATTCCCACCTTGTATCCAATAGAATTTTTTTATAATTGATTTGTCTAACTCAATAATTGGTTTAATCAAATAAAATTCAAATATATCAACAATTTTGGATTTAAAACTTGTTTTCCTGGGAAACAATTCTTTAATGGTTTTAAAGTCAAGTTCACGAATAAAAAATGGGGTTAAAAATCCTAAAAATGGCCTGGAGAAAGAATAATTTGAATATTGCATTTTGGAATTTAATTTATCATATCCACATCCCCAGGTTTTATGTATAATTACAGGCTTATTTTGTAATAAAATTTTTCTTAATACTAAAACAAAACTCGTAACTATCAGCAAAGCTATATTGAATATTGAGACATTCGATAATATTTGAATTGGATAGGTTAAAGCAGATTTCAAAAATATATTACAAGGGTTAATCACTATTTGCAAAAAATATTGAGGGAATATTCCGATTAATAAGGAAATCGCAGCTAAAATAGAAATTGGAATAAGCATGGATTTTGGGCTATCATCTTTAACATTCAAAGCTTTTTCACTTCTCGGCAGCCCTAAAAATATTGAACTGAACATATTCACAAATGCTATTAAAACCATTGCGCCGACAAATGCAAAAAAACCTATAACTACTACTAAAATCGGAAATAGAAAATGATTACCGTTCGATAAACCGTTCAACATTGCCAAATAAATAAATAATTCGCTAATAAAACCATTAAATGGCGGTAATGCACTGATTGCAAGAGAGCCAATTAAAAATAAACTTGCTGACCATGGCATAGATTTAATCAACCCGCCTAAAAGTTCAGAATCTTTTGTATGAGTTTTTAAATCAATTGAACCTGCAACTAAAAATAATAATGGCTTAAAAATTGAATGATTCAAAATATGAGCAAATGCACCTAAAAATCCGAAACCGGCCATGAGTTGATTTTGATAGCTTAATCCCAGCATCGCAACACCGAGAGAAATTGTTATTAATCCAATATTTTCTATAGACGAATAAGCAAGCATTTTTTTGTAATCTCGTTGTGCTACCGCATACAATATTCCAAAAAACGCTGATACTACGCCTATCAATAAAACTAAATAAGAAATTAATAAAGATGGAATTTCAATAAACGTCAGAATCCTTAAAATCCCATAAATCCCTGTCTTAATCATTACTCCGCTCATTATCGCAGAAATGTGAGAAGGTGCAACAGGATGGGCTTTGGGCAACCAAGTATGAAAAGGAACAAACCCTGCTTTAATCCCAAAACCAATCAATAATAATATGAAAATTATATTTGAAACATGCCCTTGAAAAACAGCAAAATCAAAACTTCCAGTCTTTAAATTAAGCAAAATAAAACCTGCAAGTAAAAATAAAACTCCAATTTGCATTGTAATCAAATAATTGATTGCAATTTGCCTAACTTCTTTTTTATCGCTTTCAAATAATAGAAGGAAGAAAGAAGACAGACTCATAATCTCCCAAAAAATTAAGAAAAATAAAATGTTTTGAATAATCATAATTAAAATCATTGAAGAAATAAAAATTCCCAAGAAAAAATAGTGAGAAGATAAGTCTTTTTTATGCGACTCAAGATATTTCTCCGAATAAACAACAATTAATAACGTTACGATTAGAATTACAAAAACAAAAAAGCCGGCTAATGGATCAAGTACAAATCGAACATTACCTATTAGCCCTTTGAAATTTATTATTTTAAATAAAGATTCATTTTGAAATAAGCTAATAGTTGTCGGTATTAGCCCCAAAATAGTTGCCATTACTAAAAAAAAATTAAAAATAATAGTCTTTTGTTTTTCTTTAAATATTATTTGGGCTAAACCTGAAAAAATAAATAAAATTATTGAAATAAATAAAAATAACATTATTAATCGGCTTCTTTTAAGAAAATTATCTCTCTTAAATATTCAAATGCAAGAAGATTGAGAATTTTTTATTCTTTTTTGAAGCTATAAATTATAATTTAAAATTTTTAATTATATTAGACAATCTGATAATAAAGCGATAAAAAGTCTTTAAAAAGATTAGATAACTTGGCGATTAATTAGATTCTTTTTGTTGTAACTTAATGAATAATACAGATTTTTAGTATTAATTTATTTTAGTAAACTTGAAAGAAAGGAAATGAATATGTCTGAACACTGTTATAAAGATCATTGCCATGAAAAACATGGGTATTGTCATTGCGGATGTGGCTGTGATCATGAACAAGATCACCATTCGGGAGAATGCGAATGTATGGAAAAATTCTTAGATATAGCTGACAAAGCTTGGGCCGAAGCCCTAAAAGACAAAATAAAAGAAAAAATACTAGCTAAAAAGGAAGACCACTTAAATAAACTAGCAGAGATTATTGCGGAAGCAAATGGCGCAAAATGGAAACATAAAATAGCAGCAAAAGTCAAAGTGGGTGAATTTAAAGATGACATTAAAAAGTTATTTTCTTCCTGCAGTGAATAACGGATTATTCAATAAAAGGCTTACTCTTAGTAAGCCTTTTATTAGAAGATTAAGAAGCAAATAAATTAATTAAGTTCGACTCTCAAAATATGGTATTGATTGGAATAATTATCAGAGTTATACCTTAAAAAGAGCCATTTTAAACTTTGTTTTTGCTTCAAGCCCATGGGGTTCACCCTTTGGCATTAAAATAATATCACCTTCTTTAAGATAAAATTTCTCATTGGATATAGTAATTTCAACTTCGCCTTCAACTGCTTGTACAACAGCATCAACAGGAGCCGAATGTGATGCAATAGATTGCCCTTTATCAAAAGCAAAAAGAGTTAGGGAACTATTGCCGTTTGTAGTTATAGTTTTACTGACAATCGAGTTATCTTGATAATCAATATTTTCTTTCAAGTTAATAATTTTTTTAGCGAAGTTGTTTTCCATGGTATTTTCCTTTCTCTAATTTATTTAAAAGACTATATCAACGAGTGAGGATACTTCAAATATTTTCATACGAATGCTATATAATATCATTTTAACAAAATTACTTCTTTACACAATATTTTACGTTATAGATACATTTCAAATTCACTATAGATTAAAATAAAAAGACACTTACAACAATGCCTTTTTATTTAATAATTACATTTCACTAATAGAACATAATGATTAATCATTACCGCAGTTGCTGTGATTACAGCCATTTATTCCCAGTTCAAGCATTCCATCCAAATAAGCTTTTACAATTTTTTCAGGGTCTTCAGAAGGGCATCCTGCAATAACTTTGATGCCTTGCTCTGAGAATAATTGTTGTGCATGTTCACCCATACCACCTGCCAGAACAAGAGTCACACCTTGATTAGCAACCCAAGGAGGCAAAATCCCGGGAGCATGTTCAGGTCCTTCTTTAGCTTCTGATTTTACTATTGATTTTGCTGTTTCATCCACTTCAATAAAGACAAACCTCTCGCAGTGTCCGAAATGTTGACATAATTTACCTTGTGCTGTTGGAATTGCTATTTTCATTTTTTCTCCTTTAACTTAGCTATCATATCTACAACTTATATAGTTTCATTTACATTTTATGAAATTTTGTATTTGAATAATATTTTACGTAATTGTAATTTCTCCTGAGAATATGGTTTTTATTTCATTTGCTGTTTTTTACTAGAAGATTTAAATAATTTTTCTTCCAATACATTCCACATTTTTGTTATTTCTTGAGAAATTTCACTTTCAGGCAAATATTCAATTAAACTTTTTTCTTTTATCATTGCATTAGTAAAATCTTTGCTGTAGGGAATTTTACCGACAATTTCTATACCTTCGCTTATACAAAATTCTTCAATTTTCTTTGTCATATAAATATTGATATCGAGTTTATTAATGCACATACAAGCCGGTATTTGAAAGTGTTTCGCCAGTTTTAAAACTCTTTCAGCATCATGGAGCCCTGATAGAGTTGGTTCGGTGACTATTAGAATAAAGTTTGCACAGGAAATTGAAGCAATAACGGGGCATCCGATGCCTGGAGAACCATCAATTATTATCAAATCAGCATTATTTTTTTTGGCTAAAAGTCTTGCATGATTTTTTATTTCAGAAACAAGCTTTCCTGAATTTTCTTCTGCTATACCAAGCCTTGCGTGTATTAATTTACCGAATCTTGTATCCGATTCAAACCAATCACCTGATTTTATTTTTTCAAATTTTATCGCACTATTTGGGCATTGATAAAAACAGGCTCCACAGCCCTCACATCTTATTTCATCAATTATATAGTCAGCTAATATAGCTCCAAATCTACAAACTTCTGTACATTTACCGCATTTTTTACATTTTTCTTTGATTATTTTTGCAGTTTTGCCTGAATAAAATTCAGTTGTTTTAATAATTTCAGGCTTTAAGATTAAATGTAAATCAGCAGCATCTACATCACAATCAACTATTATTTTATTTTTTGCAAGTGCAACAAACGAGGAAACAATGCTGGTTTTACCTGTTCCGCCTTTTCCGCTTATTATAACAAGCTCCTTCATTGTTTAACCTCCCTGATTTTATCTGTAAGGGTTTTAAATGATTCTTTAAATTTTGTCAGGGATTTTACGACCATTTCACCTTTTGAATAACACTCTGCTATTTCTCTTGAATCAGGAATTTTTGCTATAATTTCTATTTTTTCGGACTTTGTATAGTCTTCTATTAAAAAGTCATTTTCACAAGAACGGTTGATTATAACAGAAAAGGGTAATTTCATTTTTCTAATAACTTCAACAGCAAGTTTTAAATCGTAAAGCCCGAATGGAGTGGGTTCTGTCACCATAAACACAAAATCAACACCGTCTAAAGTATTAATTACAGGGCAAGATGTACCTGGTGGGCAATCAATTACTTGAACCATGGAATTGAGTCCATCAGAATACCTTTTAACAGCCTTTACCAAGGGAGGCGACATTGCCTCCCCTATACGTGATTTACCATGAACAAAATTAAAACCTTGAGCATAGCCTGCCTCAATTATGCCGACTTCTCTTCCACCTTCTGATACAGCTTCAGAAGGGCAAATTAATTTGCAACTGCCACAACCATGGCAAAGTTCTTCAAAAACTATAACTTTATTCTTTACAAAAGCTAAAGCATTATATTGGCAAACTTCTGCGCATTTACCGCAAGCGATGCATTTAGAATCATCTACCTTTGGTACAGGAACCGAAATTCTCTGATTATATGTAAAATCCGGCTTCATAAATATATGACAATTAGGTTCCTCAACATCACAATCAACTAAACAAACATTTTTATATATTCTAGATAATAAATATGCTAAATTCGTTGATACAGTTGTTTTTCCTGTTCCACCCTTACCGCTTGCGATTGCTATTTTCATTATTCACCCTGTACTAACTGCGAAATTTTTTCTTTAATTGCCATTAATTCTTCTTCAAGAATGTTTTCTTGTGATTTTAACGCTTCAAGTTCTGCCCGATTATTTTTTCTGTTCCAAAATCTCCTAAAACCTTGTCTAAAGCCCAGACCTAATCCGACACCTGTCATAAAACATATATTTCTTTTTATACCTGCACCGCAGCTAGCTGGACCTCTGCCGCTTCCTGCTCCCATTCTTATGGGCCCTGTACCGTCTCCTCTTGGCATAATAACCTCCTTTTGTTATAAATGTAATTTATATGTTAATTGTTCCTGTGGGGTTTACTTATAAACTCTTACGTCGTTATCGTTAAGTTATGCCTTTTCAAAGTCTTGCGCTTCTGCAAGCCTTTTTCAGGATTCACCCCGGCTACTGCTACCAATGCCCTTCAACATCAGCTGATAAAGCTTCTGTTAATTTATTATTTTTAAATTTATCTATAATTTCAGATATCTTACCTACTTCTGCCGTATAAACTTTAACGCTTGAATTTGATAAAAGCTTAAATGCTTTAGGTCCGCAGTGCCCTGTAATTAGAATATCCACATCTTTATTAATTATATTTTGAGCAGCTTGAATCCCAGCGCCCTGTAAGGCCTCAAGATTTTGAACATTATCAATATAATCAAAATCATTTGTATCTAAATCGTAAATTATAAAGCCTTTTGTCCTCCCAAACCTTAAATCAATCTGACTGTCTAAGCCTTTGCCATTAGATGTAATTGCTATTTTCATTTTTGTCCCCTTTTTAGAATATTATGTACTTGACAATTTAAATTGTCAAGTACATGAATAACTGCAATTTACAGATGGAAAAATAGAACTAACAACCATGACTGTTATTATAATCACCAGATTACTTAACAATTATAATTATCAGCTAACTTAAATTTTTAATCTTTGATATAATTTAAAAAAACGAAGGCAATTAAATGGAACTCAATGACGATTTAGCAGTATATTCAATAGGGGTAGCTTCTGAAATATTAAATGTACACCCCAGAACTCTCAGGATTTATGAGACGGAAGGACTTGTCGCCCCTCAAAGAAAAGGTGGCAAAAGAATGTATTCTAAAAACGACCTCATTAGAATTGAATGTCTGAGAAAACTTATACATGATGAAAATATAAGCATACCAGGTATAAAGAAATTACTTGAATTTACTCCTTGTTGGAAACTAAAAGACTGCCCGGAAGAAAAACGATATTGTTGCTGTGAATTAAGCGGAAAAAAGAAAAAATGTTGGGAATTCTCTCAAAAAAACTGTATTAGATCTTGTGAAAACTGCGAAGTATACATGAAAGAAAATAAGCAAAATTTATAAGATTACATAATCATTTCTTAATATGGCTAAATTTAACTTGAACTTTTCTAGCTAAATCAAAAATAATCATGACTAATCGATACTAGAATGAAGTCCGCTATAAATAACTTTGAATAAAATTGTTAATTTTTTCTTTTCTGTTCATGCGCCTTTCATTAAAACTCAATTTTGTTATTTCTGAATTAGGCAATGCCTCTTCAAATGTAGTTTTATCATTATTAATATAAAAAATTCCTAAAGGAAGCTTTTCTGTTTCAAGTGACTTTTCAAAAGCCTTTACTCTGTCAGAAGAATCATGATTTTGGTCAAGATAATAAGTATTTTCTTTAAACCAATTAAATGTATTTACTTTGTTAAAAGTGACACAAGGCTGAAATATATCAACAAGAGAATAACCTTTATGCTGAATGGCACTTTTAAAAATTTCCTTAGATTGTTCAATATCTCCACAAAAAGCCCTTGCGGCAAATGACACATTCTGGGCAATAGCTGTCGCAATAGGGTTAAATGGTTCAACACACACGCCAGAATTTTGAACATTAGTAACGAATCCCTTTTGTGTAGTTGGCGATGCTTGACCTTTGGTTAAAGCATAAACCATATTATTATTGACGATATTCGTTATGTTTGGGTTTCTGCGTATTGTACTTAAAAAATGATTCCCGCCCTCACCATACATATCTCCATCCCCACTTATTGCAATTACGGTGAGGTTAGAATTTACCATTTTTATAGCTGTTGCAGGCGATAACGCTCGACCGTGTAATCCGTTATAAACATTGCAATTTAAGTAATGAGGTGTCTTTGCAGCTTGTCCTATGCCGGAACAAATCACTAACTCTTTAGGATTTATTTCAAGTTCACTAAGAACTTCTTTAATTATCTTGAGAATCAAAAAATCTCCACAGCCCGGACACCACGCTATATCTATATTTTCTTTATTATAATTCATTTTATTGCCTCATTTATTTTTTCGACTAATTCTTCTATTGAAAAAGGTAAGCCATTATATTTGAGAATTTTTTTATCTACAACAATGTCAAATTCTTTTTTCAATAAATTTGCAAGTTGCCCCATAAAATTATTTTCAATACAAATGACTTTTTTTAAATCATTATCATTTTTTAGAAAGCTTATGGATTCAGAATTTAGAGGGTAGACTTGTTTAAAATGTAAAAAAGCGATATTTGGATTATTAATCTTAATTAATGACTCTTTAATAATATTACGGGTCGAACCCCATCCCACTACTAAAATTTTAGCATCCGGATTCCCAAAATATTCAGGTGGAATTGCTTCAAATTCAATAGATTTCATTTTCGACATACGTTTTTCAACCATTTGAGCTCTCAAATCAAGATTTTCTGTTATATGCCCCTCTTCATCATGCTCATCACTATCTACCACTACTAATCCATCTCCATAATTCGGAATCCCTCTGGGGCTAATTCCATCTTGAGTTAAAAGATAACGCTTGTAATCTATATCGGTCTTTTCAACATATTCGGTTATAGCCGTTTCTTCAACTTCGAATAATTTTGTGTTGTAGCAAGTATCAGCTAAATATTGGTCTGAAAGAATAAAGACAGGCACTTGGAATTTATCAGCAAGGTCAAATGCCCTTTGAGACAAATAAAAACATTCTTTGATATTTCCGGGCGTTAAAATAATTCTTGGAAATTCTCCATGCCCTGAGTATAAAGCCAGATTCAAATCACCTTGTTCTGTTCTTGTGGGCAATCCTGTAGCTGGTCCTGGTCTTTGCCCTAAATAAATAACCATTGGACTTTCTATCATACCTGCTAAACTAACTGCTTCGCACATCAAATCAAAACCACCGCCTGACGTGCTTGTCATTGCTCTTGCTCCCGCATACCAAGCGCCTAACCCCATATTTATTGCGGCAATTTCATCTTCTGCTTGTTCAACAAAAATATTAAACTCTTTTGAATATTTTGCCATAAAAGTCAAAATACCAGTAGCTGGAGACATCGGATAGGCTGAAATAAAATCTACACCACCCATAATGCACCCGAGTGAAACTGCGTCATTTCCGTTAATTAAAATTTCATCTTTTATTGCAGTATTTTTTTGAATATAAATTGACAGTTGTTTTTCATTGATGAGTTTTTTACCTATTTCGTAGCCTTTTGACGCTGATTGAAGATTTTTTGTAATGACTTCATCGTCTTTATCCGAGAATATTTTTTTGAATATTTCTTTCAAAAGTTCTAAGTCAATGTCTAAAATCCCAATAATAATTCCGGATATTATTGTATTTTTAAATTTATTCAATTCTTCAGGTACATCGTACTCCGAAATGACAATTGTATTATCAGCAATTCTATTTTTAACGTGATTTAAGTCTTCTTTTGAAACAGTAAATACAAAATCAGCAATTTGCCTATATGCGTCAACTGTATCAGATGAAATTCTTACGGTTGAAGAATTATGTCCACCCTTAATCCTTGACATGTATTCTTTTGTATAAAAAACGTTATAACCACTTTTTTTAACTGTTTCTGCTATAAGTTGAGTTATACTATCTATGCCCTGCCCGGCTTCTCCGGCAATTACAAACGTAATTTCTTTATCAAATTTCAAGTCTGCCATTAAATTCATTCCTTACTGATTAATTATTATTAATTAGCATAGAAATTAAACTTTTAAATTCGTTGCCTAGATATTATAAAATTAAACTATTCTCTATACCAATATTAATTATAAGTCCTAGGGGATAATCACTCTTACAGCTAAAGGTAAATTCATTGCAAAAAACTTGAAGAAAGATATGAAATTATTTTCAGCTTCTTGAAAATATTCTATTGCTTTACGAAGAAATTATTGATTAAAATGCAGTAAAATTACTGATTATATAAACTTATTTTATTCTTTTTAAAGCCCCTGGCAGTGAATCAAACATTTTCATGATTCTTTCTTCATAAAATTTAACCGGTCCGCTTTGCCATAATTCCGAGATTTCTTTTTTGGCCATGTCTTCAGGAAGCAAATTCGCTTTAACTCTGTCCATAATTTCATTTCTTAATTTTATAAACTTTCCAAACAGTTCTTGAACACGCTCACCATCTAATCCCAACCCTATATTCTTTTTGAATGCGATATCAACAGGCTGCCTATATGGACCTCTATGATCAACCATAATAACGGACTGTTCAATAATATCAGAAGGACCAATTCCTCCGCCGATAGTTTCTATTGTATGCATTAAATTATATTTTTTAGGATCGACAACTAACACTCTTGCATCAGCTTGTTTTATTGCTTTTACAGGAGGTTTACCCATTTCAAGTTCTCCTGTTTTTATAAGATAATCCCCATGTGCATTAACATAAGTTTGTTTCATCAATTCAGGATCTGTACTTACTGCCTGGTCTGCTATTTCAGTAACTCCGCATAAACGAGCTTCTTCTCTCCAAGCTTCTCCTACATAATCTAAAGGCTGATTTCCATAGTTCATTACAATATCATTCGGTTTATAAAAATGATAGCCTCTTTCTCCAAGCTGTCCATCCGGCTTTCTGTTTCCGCTCCAGACATCAGCAACTGCGCCAAAGGAGTCTGCAACACTTAACGTAGCAGGAACAGGTTTACTTCTAAAATCGACTGCAGCAGACAATACAGGATGAGATGGTCCTACTATCCCGGGACCAAAAGTCGGTGAAAATTGATTAGATTCCTGAAGCTTTTTCATCAATTCAAAAGCTTCTTTGCCTGATAGGTTTGTCTTTAACGGTCCAATCCCAAAATTAAAATCCATACATTTCCTTTATCATTTTTTAACCTACAAAGTTAAAACAAGTAAAGCTAAAAAATTGCCATTTCGATAATATATAAAAAATTAATTTATATAAAAAAGTGAAATTACATTTTATTTTTTACAATTTTTGTTCCCATAATCAGTTATGATAAAATACTTTTGTATTAACAGTGAAACACAATAAATGAAAGCTCTTTTAATTTTTCCGCCACAATGGCTTAATACTGCGATGCTTCCGGGACTGCCTTCATTAGCAGGCACATTAAAAGAACATGGGCATATAACAAGAATTTTGGATTTGAATATTGATTTTTATAATCATATTTTAAACCGCTCTATCCTTGAAAATTCACTTAAAAAAGCAACAAATATTGCAAATGAATTTAACAACAACCCAAACGATGCAGAGACCATTAACAAAACACTCCATCAGCAAAGAATTGAAGGAATTAACAGACTCCTGTCACAAAAAGAAAAACTGTATCAGCAGTTAATCCCACTTGTAGATGAAACTATAGATGTATTTAGAAATGAAAAAAAATTTTATGAGTTAAAAAATATAAAGCGCTCATCATTTGTTATTGATGAATTGTTAGAAATCGCTTCTTTGCCATATTACCCATTTGTAATGAAAACGAATGACTATAAGAATATACTGAGGCAGACAAAAGAAAATGAGTACAAGTTATTTGCAACTGACAAATCTTCAAATATGTTTATAGAATACTTTGAAAGGAAAGCAGATGAAATTCTCTCTTTTGAGCCGGATTATATAGGAATATCAATAAATGCCGAATCACAAATGATACCAGGGTTAACCCTTGCAAGAATTCTTAAAAAAAAGACAAAGGCTCATATCAGTATAGGAGGAGGATTTGTTACTAGAAGAACAGAGTATATTAAAAATGACAATGAACTCTTTGATAAATTCATAGATAGTGCTACATATGGAGACGGTGAAAAGGCTATTATTGAACTTGCTGATTTTATTGATGGAAAAATTGATAGAGAAAAAGTATCAAACATAATTTATAAAAATGAAAAAAATGAAATCAAATCAAACCCAATTTCTTTATACCCTATCAAAGATGTATACAAATGGGATTATAAAGGATACGACCCTAAAAAATATTTTATTCCTGAAGGCATAATGTTAATAAGAGCATCAAGGGGGTGCTATTGGAATAAATGTATATTTTGCTACCAGAACGCAGGAACTGTTTATGGGCAAAAAACCGTAGATGAAATAATAAATGAAATTAAAGAAATAATTGAAAAATACGGAGTAAATAAATTCTTTTTTACAGATGCAACATTGTCTCCTGCATTTTTAGATGAATTTACAAGAAAAATTCTGGAACAGAAAATTAAAATTTTCTATATGTCAGAAATGAAATTTGAAAAACTATACACAAAAGAACTTTTAAAAAGAATGTACGATTCCGGAATGAGAATATGCTATTGGGGATTAGAATCGGGCTCAGACAGAGTTTTAAAATACATAAGAAAAGGTAGTGATATTAATACCGCTAAAAGGATTTTAAAAGATTCTCATAATGTCGGTATGTATAATTTTGCATATTTTATTTTGGGAATCCCAACTGAAACAAAAGAAGAAATGCAAAAAACAGTAAATTTTTTATGTAAAAATAAAAAATATATCGATTCATACCTGTTTCACCCTTATATTCTAATTAAAGATTCACCGTTTGCTCTAAATCCTGAAGAATTCGGATTCACAAAAAAAGAAATTGAAATAGACGGATACTATGACTACTGCCCTCCTGCCCTTCAAAAAGTTTCTAAAGAAGAAATTGATAGAGCGCATATGAAAGTTTATAATACATTTTGCAAATCGGAATTTGAAAAATTCTTCCTGCATGGCCGAAACGACATTTTATTATTGTATGCATCAAAATATAACGTTCATAAGCTAAAACAAAAATATGGCATAAAATTTAAGCTAGATGAATTTATGAAAAATCTACACTGATAAACAAAAATTAAAATCTATTTACAAGAATAAATATTAACTGCATCACGCCAGCAATATGCAGCGCTCCATGATGAATCCACGTAATTGTCAATATTATCTACATCATCACCAAAAAATTCTGCGCCAGTGTTTTTATTTTGAAAAAACTTATTAAATAAATTATCAAAAAAATTATTTTTCATCTTAACTCCTAAATATTATTTTGATTTATTATATCTTATTTTGCGCTGTATTACAATATTATCATTTACATTTTATTAAAAATTATTATTTTAATTTTAATAAAGAACCTAAAATTTCATCATATTTTTTGGGAACATAATTCATAAAACCACTCGAAGGTGTAAAGGTCATTTCTCCAAAATAGATTTTATTATCTACATCAAAAAGGTCTACTCTTACGAATTTAAAATCGCTTGAAAGTATTTTTGCATATTCTAACATCTTGTCAAAATTTCCGGGTCTTGATATTGGCAGACCGTCATATTTATCAGCACTATGATAAAACTCTTGAATATTCCAATCGGCATCAAAAACAGCCATCTGAATTCTTTTTGGTTTTAATTCTATAAAATATTCTATAAATTTAGGTTCGCCGTTAAAACAAAATATTTTATAGTCAGAAAGCCTTTGCAGCTCTGCCCCTCCAAGGCATTCTTCCGCATAAATTTTGGGTTTTATTCCCTTATATTGTTGTTCAAAAGCAGAAACCGTATCATAACTTATGGAAAGCCACCTATCCATTATTGAAGCAGCTTTCTCAAGTTCTTGAGGCAAAGATATAAACCTGTCTTTATCACGTATTCTAATCATAGCTTTTGAGGCATGATTAGTTTTTAAAAAGAAGGATTTTGGGCAAACGCTAAAATCAATTTCTTTAAATGAATCCCAAGCTCCGTAAATATGAGCAAAATTAATTTCAGGTATTTTAGATCTAACCAAGTCCCTGCAAGTTAATTTGTCGCAGTAATCACTCTTTATCGGAAGGTTATCATATAATTTAATCCACTGGATTTTTTCTGTTAATCTTTTAGGATTTTTTAGGTCTAACTCTTCACCTACGATATACTTATAAACTTTTTTTAAATATAGAGGATGCATCCATTTTGGAACACCTTTATAAAATTCAGGGGTATAATTAGTCACCGGCAGAAAATAAGCAACAATTTGTTTTAGCATTTATTTCCTTTCAATCCCATAAATGTAAATTACCTAGCTCTCATAAAATATAAAAATGCAAATTAATAAACACTACTATTAAAATTTTAATTTTTGATTTACCAAATTTTTAGTATATTCTGCAACATTGATTATGTCAATAATTTTGTAAACAAAACATACTCCACAGCGAGATACTTGCTTGATTTTGCAATCTACACAACTTGGATCTATGCATATATTTTGTCCAAACACATCAAATATATTAAAGAAGTATCTTTTTAATTCTTTTAAATTTTTAAAATCATATATTGGAACTTTTGCATAATTAGAAAGTCCAAAACATCTTACAGCAGTGAGATTGGGTAAAATATCAACTATAGGTTTGCAAGTTGAAATTTCCTGATCTACATTTGTATATATCTTACTCTTTCGTGCAAGTTGAACTATTGAATCAATAAGTTTTTTATCTTCATCGGAATGTAAACAAATCGGAAACTGATTGCAATCGTATACAGGAATAATTTTTTGAAAATACAAATCATTAAGGAGGCTAAACACAATTGAATGCATTTGCTCGCAATGACCTAAAACATTAAATTTAGAAGATTTATTTTGATTCGGAGCAATCATTGAAAATCTAAGCATTTTCAGTTTATGCTTTTTCAATAGTTCAATGATATAGGAATAATCCATATCAGGTGAATATAGGTTTATCCCGAGAACAAATTTATTTTCTTTTGGTTTAAACTTACTCGAGAGTATATCCAAATTCTTACAAAGTATGTGATATTGTTCTCCAATCAATTCTTGTGAATTGCAGTTAATTAACAATTTAAATTTTTTATGTTTTATATCATCTATAAATTTATCAATATATGCGCCATTTGTATATATAACTACATTTTCAATGAATTTATCTTTTTTTAAAATATTAAGTATTTCTTTAAATTCAGGATGCAAGGTAGGTTCTCCACCTATTAAACCTACTTTTTTACTTCCGTCTTTTTTTATAAATTCAAGTGCCTGTTTAAAATTTTCAATAGTTATTTCTTCATTGCTTTTATTTACAAATTCATTAGCAAAACAATATGAACATTTTAAATTACACTTATAAGTAAGAATTATATTTGCCATTTTTTTACCAAGTATTTTAATAACAATAATTATTATATAGCAGTTTTGAATTAGTTTACAAAATATTTTTGTTAAAAGATTTTTTATTGATTAGTCATATATAGATAATGTACAATTTGAATCGCAGTAGTTAATTTATCGAGGAATAATTGTTTAAAAATTCAAAAACAATTTTAGCAAAATTAATAATTATCATTATTTTATTTAGTTCGATATTGCTTACATTTCAACCTGTTTTCTCTCAAGATATTGAAAATAAATCGTATATCGAAAGTGCATTTTCACAAACAGGTAAAATTTCCCGATGGGAAAAATCACCTATAATAGTATTTATCCAAAAAACCAAATATTATAATTCAATGACTAATGCCTTCTTAACCTGGGAAAACAATTCTTCTTCACTTATAGATTTTTCTTTTACCGACAAGGAACAAATTGCCGATATTAAAGTAATTTTTGTTGATAAACTGCCCCAAAATATTGCTGCTTTAACAAACACAAACAAACAAAATAATAAACTTATCAATGCAAACATCTATCTGGTAAAACCAAATAAAAATACAAATCCAAAAGATATAGAACTTTTACTGACTCATGAAATAGTCCATGCCTTAGGGTTAACAGGACACAGTGAGGATAAAAAAGATATTATGTACTTTTCACCAAGAGTTTCAACCCCCTCTGACTCTGATAAAGAAACAATTAAACAATTATATTCTGTTAAAAATTTCAATTTAAAAATTAAAGAAAATAAAACACTACCTCTTGATAACCCTGTAGCGCTTTTAAATAAAGCTGAAGCAATAAGATTGTCTGGAGACTATGATAATGCAATAGTAGAATACAACAATATACTTAGTAAATATAGAGATTTTCATCCCGCATTATATTCTCTTGCGCTTTGTTACATTAAAAAAAACGATTATGCTAAAGCCTATTTATATCTGGACGAAGCTCTTAAACTGGACGCTAAAAACACCGTATACCTATATTCGCTTGCTAAAATATCCAAAAAGGCAAACAAAATTCCTCAAACAAAACTCTTATACAATGAATTTTTAAAACGAAATCCCTGGCTTAAAAAAGACAAATATGCTATTCAAGCCAATGAAATACTGAAAAATAATTTTTCAAAAACAGAATTAATCGATTCTAAGAAAAAATAAATATATAATAATATTATTAACCTTGCAAAAATAAAACTAAAGAATTATCATAAACTTATGTTGCTGCAAAGAATTAAAAAACTTTTTAAAAAGAACCGGAAGAAAAGATATGTGAGCTGTGAATATGTTCAACATGGATTTAATGTTGATTATTCAGATATAAAAATGTGCTGTTTTAACTGTCATGAAGGCGGCGGCAGACAAATTTTAATAGACAATTATGACGGAAGTCTTGTAAATTGGAAAAAATTCTTTAAAGAGAAACGTAAAATGCGTGAATTAAATAAAAAAGGCATTATCCTTGAAAGATGTAAAGGTTGTATTTTCTTGAAAGAAAGAGAATGGGATGAAGAAGACTATATTGATTACATAGTATTTAACCACTGGACAAAATGCAACTGCAAGTGCATGTACTGTTTTACAGAAGGCGGCTGGGACCATTTTAATACAAGGAAAAATTACAACATGTTCGCCGTAATAAAAGATATGGCTGACAGAAAATTGCTAAGACCTGGCGGCGAAATAGGATTCGGAGGCGGAGAACCTGCAATCTTAGAAGAATTTGAACCAATGGTAGATTTATTACTGGATTACGGGATGGACAACATTAGAGTTCATTCTTCAGGGATTAAATTTTCTCCTGCTATGGCAAGAGGTATAAGCGAAGGTAAATTAAACGTTGTAATATCTGTTGATTCAGGAACAGAAGAAACTTACAAAAAGATAAAACGTGTGGCAACATTCAATAAAGTATGGGAAAATGTTAAAAAATACGCTGATGCACAAACTGAAAACAAAGGACTTGCAAGAACTAAATACATAATTATTCCCGGGGTAAATGACACAATGGAAGAACTCGAGAAATGGTTTCAGCTAACAGTAAACTCAGGCGTAAGCTGGATTGTACTCGATGTTGAAGGCGGATGGTACGAACACAATAAACACAATATACCAAAACATGTATACGAATTACTTGAATACGGAATAAACAGAGCAAAAGAATTAAATATGATTAACTGCGAATTGTACGATAGAGCAGCACATATGAGAAGGGTCAAAGAGGAATCGAAAATTGAGATATAAAAGTTGCGCATGGCTGGAATATGGAATCCACTTTGATATAGACTCTATTAAAACTTGTTGCCAATACAGTTCTTTAGGTGGTGGTGATACTGTTATAATCAAAGATTACCATGGTGAAGCTGTTGATTGGGAAAAAATAATTCAATATAAAAATGAAATTAAAGAAATCCATAAAAATGGAGAAACTTTTCATAAATGCGAAGGCTGTATTTTTCTTGTGGAAGATGAATGGGACACGAGCGGCTTTCACATCAATATGATAAATCTTGATTATTGGACAAAATGTAACTGTCACTGCATTTATTGCCATACTCACAATAAAAAAGATTACTATAACTCAAAGGTAACGTATGACTTTTTGCCGATAGCCAAAGATATGATAAAAAAAGGCATTCTAATCCCGGGAGGACACGTAAGTTTTGGCGGAGGGGAAGTTACCTTGCTTAAAGAATTTGAGAAATTACTCAATTTATTTATAGATTTCGGCGTACATTTCACAAGGATTCACTCGGCTTGTATGGATTATAGCCGGGCAATCGAAAAAGGACTTAAAAAAGGTGCTGTAGATGTAATCGTATCGGTTGATGCCGGAAGCAAAGAACTCCACCAAAAAATCAAAGAAGTTAAAACATATGATAAAGTATGGAAACATTTGAAAAAATACGCATCAAAACAATGCAGACCAGATTTAGTCAAAACAAAATATATAGTAATCCCCGGAATAAATGACAACAAAGAAGAAATTATAAAATGGCTGGAAAAAAGTAAAAGCTCCGGTATAAACTATGTAATTCAGGAAATAGAATCACAATGGTTTTATGGTATAAGACCAAATGTTCCTGAAGAAATTTATAAACTATTTGACTTCACAAAAGAAAAAGCGGAAGAAATGGGTTTAAAATATGAGCTGTATGAAAGAGCTGCCCATATGATGAACGAAAGAAGTCACACGTTGACTACGGAATAATACAATGCTACTTTATAAATACAAATCGGATTTGAGGGTAAAACAGTGAAATACACCAGTTGCAATTGGTTAATCCATGGGTTAAATTTTGAACCGGAACACATAGAAATGTGCTGCCTAAGATGCCATGTAGGGGGCGGAAATGTTATTTTTAAAGAAAAATATAACGGAGAATCAATAAATTGGGAAGATTTATATTCACTTAAAAAGAAATTTATTGAAGACAATAAAAAAGGAATAATCGATCCTCGCTGTGAAGGGTGCTTTAATCTTGAAAATAAAGAGTGGGACGATGACAAATTTTATTTCAATTACATCCACTTTAATCACTGGACACATTGCAACTGTAAATGTATCTACTGTTTTACAGAGCATGATAAAGACTATTACAACAAAAAAACGCACTATAAAGTGCTCCCTGTAATAAAAGATTTATTCAAGAAAAAATTATTTAGACCGGGAGGTGAAATAACATTTGCCGGGGGAGAACCTACAATATTAAATGAATTTGAAGATTTAATAAATTTTTTACTTGATAATAATGTTCACAATATTACCATCCATACTTCAGGCATAAAATTTTCAAAAGGAATCCAAAGAGGAGTCAAAGAAGGTAAGATAAATGTAGTTGTGTCTTTAGACTCAGGATTTGCAAATACTTATGAAAAAATCAAAATATTTCCCCACTTTGACAAAGTATGGGATACGACAGGAAAATATGCCCAGGTGCAAAAAGAAAATAAAAGATTTGTATCAACTAAATTTATATTCGTACCCGGAATAAATGACACTTATGAAGAGATTGACAGTTGGCTGAATTTAAATCTTAAGCATTCAGTTTACACTATTGTGGTTGATATTGAGCATGAATGGTTTAAAGTACAAAGAGAAAACAAATCTATACCTTTGCACATTCCGCAACAATTGTCATATATTTCAGAACAAGCTAAAAAGAACGGAATGCAGGTAATTTTATATAACAGCGCAAGATACTTAACTGAAAATGCTGCCGATTTTTGCCTTATATAATTGTCCTTTAACTTTTAAGATAAATTAATGTAAAAAAATATAAATTTTCTAGCAAAAGTTTATATTTCAGTTTTTATATTACCATCGAGGAAAAGGAGAAAATTAATATGTTTATAAATCCAGTTAAAATCAGCTTTAAATCAAGCTACGTAAATCAAGGTGGGGTTTCGACTCCCAAAACAACTTGTAGCGAAGGAAATTGCCAGCAACAAACAATTCTCTCAACACCAAAGTTCAATACTGACAGGGTAGAATTCCATAAAGAAGAAAAAAAATGTTGCCCAACTTGCGAATGTGAAGACGCTAAAGCAACAGTTCCTGCAAAAGATAAAGTCGAAGAGATTACTGAGCCGGCAAAACCTGTAGATACGGTTCCAGCGGCTGAACCTGCTGAAGCCAATATTGAACCTTCAGAATCAATATATCCGAAGTTAGTAAAATTAAATCCTGATTCTGATACAGAAAATACAGGCGGACAATTATTCGACCCTGCTTCAATTGATATGAAAGAAGAAAAGTAAATTTAATAAATTTTTAGTATAAAATAATGTAGTGAGAGAAACTTTTCAAAAAATTACACATACTAAAAATCCTTTTATTGAGCTGTTTTTATTATCTATCCCATTAATTGTAGGCAATTTGGGTCAAATATTAATTGGTGCAACGGATGTTTTTGTTGCGGCAAGACATAATATAAATACGCTTGCTGCCATTAGTATTGCTAATTCAATACTTTTTTCAATATCAATAATCGGAATAGGTCTAATGGCAAGTATATCAATAGTACTTGCAAACTATAGAGGAAGTAGAACTCCTACTAAAAAATTTTTTACTACCAGCATAAATTTCTCAATACTTTTGTCTATTTTAACATGCCTGATTTCACTTTTATCAATATTTTTAGTTGATAAAGTGGGCTTTGAAGCACATTTGATTCCGATGATTAAGGAATATATATTTATATGTTCTTTCTCTTTTTTCGGAATGTATGTTTATCAAGGAATAAAAGAATTCCTGCAAGCCCATGAGATAGTTAATTTCCCTAATGTTTTATTACTTGTTGCGCTGGTTTTACACTTGATTCTTGCATTTATTTTAGTTTTCGGTTTTGGACCTATCCCTTCACTCGGAGCAGTGGGTTTAGCTATATCAACTTTAATCATAAGAACATTAATGGGTTTAGTAATGATTATTTATTGTATAAAATTATTTAAAGTTAAAACTTTATTTAATTTTGATTACATAAAACACCTTTTAAAAATCGGATATCCAATAGGATTTGCTCTTTTACTTGAGTTCTTAGGTTTTAATATAATTACAATTCTAATGGGTAAAATCTCAGCAGTATTGGCATCGACTCACTCAATAGTCTTGACTCTGGCTTCAACCACATTTATGATTCCTCTTGCAATGTCAAATGCAATAGGGATTAAAGTCGGATACTTTAACGGAGCGAAAAGTTTAAAACAAATAAAACGCTACTCTTTTTCAGGTGTAGTTATGGTAGTTTTATTTATGGCCGGTTGCTCTTATCTGTTCTTTAGATACCCCGAAGAAATTATTAAAATATTTACAGATAATCCTGAAGTTATTAAAGCCGGAGTTCCTATTATTTTTGTTGCAGCGATATTTCAGGTATTTGACGGCTTGCAGGTGGCTCTTGGAGGAGTTTTAAAAGGCTTAAAAATGACAAAAACAGCATCTTTGTGTACGATTGCCTCCTACTGGCTATTTGGAATTCCGCTCGGGTTTATACTGGCATACCACTATAACCTGCTATTGCTTGGCTTTTGGATAGGGCTTGCTGTATCCTTATTCTTAATCGGTCCGATTGAGCTTTTTATAATATTGTTCAGGTTCAAGAAAATGAAAAAAACTACTAATAAAAATTAATTTTTGTTATTTAAAAATATCGATAAATTCAGAATTTATGACATCTAATACACCCTGGTCAGTAATCTTTAATTCAGGAATGACTGAAAGTGACAAAAATGACATAGCCATAAAAGGATTTTCCAAATTACATCCGATTTCATTGGCGGCATAATCGAGTTCTTCAGACTTAGTTATAACAAAGTCCAATTCTTTGTTAGACATAAGACCTGCAATTGGTAATTCCAGCTTGGCCAGAACTTTTTCATCTTTCACCACAACTTTTCCACCTTGAGATTTGACAAGCTCAACAGCCGCTTTATACATATCAGCATCATTTGTCCCTACAACAATCATATTATGGGAATCATGGGCCACTGTTGAAGCTAATGCTCCGTTTTTCAATCCAAAGCCATTGACAAAACCTTTACCAATATTTCCACTGGCTCTATGGCGTTCTATTACAATAACTTTTAATATATCATCTTCAATATTGCTCTCAGCGTACCCGTCTATAAGATTAACAATACCCTCAGAGCATTTGGTAATAAGCTGTTTGGGAATAATTTTAATAGTATTTACGATATCTGATTCCGCTTTAATTTTAAAATCTTCTTTTTCAATCCATTTTACATTTACAGAACCTCTTATATGAGGAATCTCATAAGACTGAGGTTCTTTGACGAGAATTCCGTTTTTAGCTATAATTTCACCATTTTTAAACACAATTGATGGTTTAAAATCAATCAAATCATCAAATACAAGTATATCAGCTTTGTACCCGGGAGCTATAGCTCCTGTTTCAGAAAGTTTAAAGTACTCAGCTGTATTTAAAGATGCCATTTGAACAGCCTTGATTGGATTTAATCCTGCTTTTACACATTTTCTTACCATATCATTTATATGATTTTTCAAATCCTGCGGATGTCTGTCATCTGTCACAAACATACATTTTCTTGTATTATAAGACGTTAAAAACGGAAGCAAGGAATCTAAATCTTTTGCACTTGAGCCTTCTCTAACCATGATATACATTCCTAGCCTGAGCTTTTCTATTGCTTCTTCAACAGTAGTACATTCATGATCAGATGTAATACCCGCTGCAACATAAGCATTAAGGTTTTTTCCGCTTAAAGATGGGGCGTGTCCGTCCACTCTCTTACCTTTTTCCAACGCTAATTGAATTTTTGCCATAACATTTTTATCAAGATTTAAAACAGAAGGAAAATCCATCATTTCCGCCATTCCTAAAACCCATGGTTTATCAATAAGAAGAGCAAGGTCATAACTATTTAATTCAAACCCGGAGGATTCATATCTTGAAGCAGGAACGCAAGAGGGAAGCATAGTATATATATCTAATGGCAAACCTTTTGATGCTGCTCGCATAAAGCTTATTCCATGCAATCCGAGTACATTCGCAATTTCATGAGGATCCGTAACAACTGCTGTAGTACCGCTCACTGCAACGGCTTTACTAAATTCTAACGGAAGAAGCATTGAGCTCTCTATATGTACGTGTCCATCAATAAAAGAAGGCGATAGATATTTTCCGTTTAAATCAATTTCATTATTACCTTTATAGCCATACCCTATAGCCGCAATATAACCATCTTGGATAGCAATGTCGCTTTTGTATATTTCTTCCGAAAATACATTTAAAATATTAGCGTTCTTTATCAGTAAATCTGCTGTTTTTTCGCCTTTAGCCACAGCTATTATATTTTCTTTGCTCATATTGGTTCCTATTTCTTAGTTATTGATTTTAACACAGTTTTTTTTAGATTTTTAGAATTAAAATCCTCCTCAATTTCTAAAATTAAAAATTTTATTAACTTTTATTAATTTTAAAATTTTGTTTATACCGTAGTTTTTCAGGCTATTTATGGGGTACACATTTTTTAAGCTATCATGTTTATTTTATTTTTTTTTTTTATTATAATACTAGTCCGTCCACAAAACTAGGAAAATATTAATAATGAACATTTCACCAATATCCTTTAGATATAATTACATAGATAAACAAAGTAGTGCTAAGGACTTTGAAATTATGCCTGTACGATATAATGCATTGAGCGATTTAGAATTTGATATAATCGCCGATACCATTAGGTCAAAAAACATGAAAAACCAAATGAATTATAAATTAGCACAATTAAAGAAAAATATTAGTACGTTTATTAACGGAAGTAAATAATAATGCTATTATAGTCATGACATTCATGCCAGCATTAATAATAAGGCTTAAAGGTAGGATTAGTGAAGAAGATAGAGATATATGACACTACATTGAGAGATGGTGCGCAATCTGAAGGCATCAACTTTTCTGTTTCGGATAAAATCAAAATTATCAAATTACTCGATGATCTTGGAGTAGATTATATTGAAGCAGGTTGGCCAGGATCTAATCCTAAAGATATTGATGTCTTTAATGAAATAAAAACATTGAAACTTAAAACATCTAAAATAGCCGCCTTTGGATGCACCAGAAAACCCAATACATCAGCATCCGAAGATAATATATTAAAAATGCTGCTTGAAGCGGACACAGGAATAATAACTATTTTTGGCAAAACCTGGGATTTTCATGTTAAATATGCCCTAAATACAACTCTTGAAGAAAATATATTAATGATTTCAGATAGCATTAAATATTTAAAATCTTTTGGAAAACTTGTATTTTTCGATGCAGAACACTTTTTTGACGGGTATAAACAAAATGAAGATTATGCCCTTAAAACCATCAAAGCTGCTAGTGATGCAGGTGCTGACAGAATTATCCTTTGTGACACCAATGGCGGTTGTATAAATACGGAAGTATATAAAATTACTAAAAAAGTAGTTGAATTTTTACCTGAAACTAAAATCGGCATACATACACATAACGACGGAGATATGGCTGTTGCAAACTCAATTGCGGCAGTAGATGCAGGAGCAATACAAATACAAGGGACAATAAACGGCTACGGTGAAAGATGCGGGAATGCAAATTTATGTTCAATTATCCCCAACCTTCAGCTTAAAAAAGATTATGAATTACTGGGAGATAAAATAAACAAACTAGTTTATATATCTAATTCCATTGCCGAAATTGCAAATATATTAGCATCTTCTAATTCTCCATTTGTGGGCTCCAGTGCATTCGCTCATAAAGCAGGGGTGCACGCAAGCGGAGTCAGGAAAAACTCTCAAACCTACGAACACATTACCCCTGAATCAATCGGAAATACACGAAAAATTTTAATAAGTGATCAATCAGGAGCAGCTTCTCTTAAAGAAAAGATAGAAAATCTTAAAATAATCAAAAATATCAATGATAAACAAATCCCTAAAATAATTGAAAAAATTAAAAAACTTGAGTGGAAAGGATTTGCCTACGAAGGTGCAGATGCCTCTTTTGAGCTATTAATATTAAGCACTCTGAATCAATTGCCTGATTATTTTGAAATCTTGGGATTCAGAGTAATCGGAGATACATCTTTGTCAGGGAATGAAGAAAAAATTATTACTGAAGCCTCAGTTAAACTCAAAATTAATGACCAAATAATCCATACTGTATCAGAAGGGGACGGACCTGTTAATGCTTTAGACAAAGCTCTTAGAAAAGCTCTTTCTCCTATTTACCCTGAAGTGAACTCATACAGATTGCACGACTTCAAAGTCAGAATTCTCGATGGTTCAGTAGGAACAGCCGCCCAGGTAAGGGTTAATATTGAAACAACAGACGGCTTTAATAAATGGGATACTGTTGGCGTAAGCGAAAATATTATAAAAGCTTCTTATATGGCAATTGTTGACAGCTTATTATACGGGCTGCTATTGCATCAAAATTAATTTTAAAATTTTATAAAAATTGACTTTCGGATTTTAATCGTTAATAAATATCTGAAGGTCGATATTTTTTTGTAAAATTGAAAATTTTTAATGATAATTTTACTTAATATTTTACTGCTAATGTAACAAAAGTTAACAAAAAAGACTAAAATACTAAAGTTTTCTTAAATAACAGCCGAAATAAATTATAAGTAATAAAACATTAAAAATGGAGGCACACCATCATGGGAATGGCTGCATCACAAGCAAGATTTTTAGGCTTAACAGCAAGAAAAACCAATACAGAATACGAAGGACAACAAGTCAATCAACAACGTACTGCATTGGCAAATCAAAGTTCTGGATTATACAATAAGATGTTGACACTTAAGGTGCCCACACCGCCTGATAGCACAGACTATTATAACTTAAGATATACATATTCTTACGGAGCAGAAGGCTATGAAATAACAAGCTACTCTACATCTTCTTCTGATGAGGGGGTATATGATGTAACTGTAAAACATTCATACACAGCAACTAAAGCATTTAAACAAACTACAAATAATGTTAATTTGCAAACAGATGGTGCAGGCGGCTATACAATAAACATAGGAAGTTCAAACAAACCTATAACCCTTGAACAAGTCCCCAATCTAGCAACAGAATTAAATTTGACTAATAATAATTTCTACACATATACAGTAAGTGATAAAAAATATTATATGACTCAGGATGACTTTAACACCTACACTCAAAACCAAACTCAAGATTACACAGGTTCTACATCAAATTATTATTATGCAAATACAACTCAGACTGACTATGAAGATGTACAAGGAGTAACTTTTGTAGTTGATTCAGCAGGCAATTTCACAAAAATAATAGTTCCTAACCAAGGCGAAATGTCATTAACTACAGAAAGTGTAAAAGACGATGAAGGTTATGAAAAAGCAATGAATGAATATACTTTGCAAAAAGACCTTTATGATAGAGTAATAGCAAATATAAACGCTCAAACAGAAATTATACAACAACAAGACAGAACTTTAGAATTAAGACTAAAACAGCTTGATACTGAACAAAGTGCTCTACAAACAGAATTAGATGCTGTAACTAAAGTTATCGAGAAAAACGTAGAATCAACATTTAAAACATTCGCATAAACCTTCTATGCGAATGTTTTAAGGGACTAAATAAACACGAAAAGGGAAGTTAAATGAGTTACAAAAATGACAGTTATCTGGTAATTGCAAACAAATTCGGAAGTGCCAGTTCTGATGCAAAAGCTCAGTTATTTGAAACCTATGACAGATTAAGGGATTTAACTGTGAGCGGTCAGGCAAGTGATGGCGCTGGATTCGGTTCTGCAGGAAGTTTTTTATGGCAAATCGCAAGATTAATTGCGCCAAGTTCATTTATGACAGTAATGGGCGGAAACACAAGCATGAACATCCCCGGAACATCTTATTGGACTCCAATGCAAGGAGGTACAGCAAACGTAGACGGTGGCAGTTCTGCATTCGGCATTGGCGATTTAGGAAGCTACCCCGGATTTCCGAGCGGTGCAGCTCCTATAATGTGGGGCTTTGGCAGTAATGACGGCTACATTACCGGTGGAGCATCAGCACTTACAACTGCCAGTGATATTGCCGGTATGGCCGGGATTAATGCTGCAGCTTATGCAACAGGTGTTTCATCAGGTTTCGGTTACGGAAATAACTGGGTTCTGCCGACGGCAGGAGTCATTTCCGGATGGGGCGGCATTATGCAAGCTATGGCTCCTTATTTAGGAACGTTTGGACTAGGCGCCACAGTTGCCGGCAACTTAATGCAGGGTACAAGCAGTGCGGCACTGGCTGCTTATCAAAATGTTACAAGTAAAATCCAGGCTAATGCGGATGTTATTTTAACAAACAAAGTTAAAAACATTGAAACCGTTGTAAAAATGCTCGATACACAAAGTGATATCGTCAAAAAGATGCTTAAAGAATCTATTGAGTCTGACAGTAAGGCTGCTCAGAACTTATCTTAGTAAATTAGCCGAAAATCATTTGAAAAATCTCTTTTGTAGAATAAAAATCATAAATTATGTGAATTCTGCAATTGAGATTTTTTTCAATATCATCAGTTGTTTTGCCATCCAAAAACTCATTCGAATAGGCTTTTAGCATAACGGAAGATATAACAAGATTCTTTATTTCCCTGCCTTTAAGCTGCTCTATTATATCTGTAGCACAAATTAAACCTGCAACATTAATATCACTGCCCCAATAATTACTTTTTACAGGTATTATTTCAATTTGCAAATTAACAATTTTATTAAGCTCATCGGCAAATAAACTAAAAACCTTGTAAGCTGATTTTGAAACGGCAAATGTAAATTTTTTAGGAGTTTTAATTCTTTTGGGGACTTTTTTTATTCTTTTATGAAAATCATCGAGAATAAGCCTCAAAGTCCCGACACCGTCTTCAAGCTGAGAAAATTTACCGTAATATTTCGTTGGAGGAATTTCAGCATCTGCTGTAAGAAAAAATTCATCTGAAGCACAAGCAATGTTCTTTTTTATTTTTAAGTTAAAGTTTTCAATTTGTTTAATGGTTTTCAGTGCGACTTCTTTGTCAATTTTCCTTAATTTTTCTTTTCTATATTTTGTAACCCCCACAGGCACAACCGCAATAGATTTTATAATTGACTTATAGTTGGATAAATCAACTAAAGTTCTCTCTAATTCTCTTCCGTCATTTATCCCCGGGCATAAGACAATTTGTATATGAACAGGTATTTTAATTTTTTTAAGCCAGCTAAGTTCTTCTAATATTTTTGAAGCTTTTGGATTTCTGAGCATTTTAACTCTCAAATCAGGATTCGTAGTATGAACTGAAATATATAAAGGTCCAAGCCTAAGATTTTCAATGCGCTGCCTGTCTTTTTCATTAAGATTAGTCAATGTTACATAAGTCCCTTGAAGATATGACAACCTGTAATCATCATCTTTTATATACAACGAATCTCTTAAACCCTCAGGCTGCTGGTCAACAAAACAAAATATACATTTGTTTGTACAAGGTTTTATTTTGTCAAAAATTGCTGATTCAAAAACAATACCTAAATCTTCGTTAAAATCTTTTTCAATTTCTATTATTTCAATATCAAAGTTTGACTTTTGAACTTCAAGTACAATATCTTCAGAAGCAACTGAAAAATTATAATCAATATAATCTAAAGGTTGCTGCCCGTTGATTTTTAATATGACATCACCTTTTGCAAGCCCGACTTCATCAGCAATTGAATTTTCAAGAATCTTACTAATTATTGCCGGCATTACTGTCTTTCAGGTTTAAAACGAACTTTTTCATAAAAGCAATCTCTTGTAAGGTATATCTCAAGAGTTCTTTTTGGTACAAGTCAAAATCTATGTATTCGTTATTTAATCGATTTTCAACTTCAAATGAGAATAAATCAATTTTATTTAATATTTGAGATAAAAATTTAGATTTTTCTTCTTCAGAAAGAATCCCAATTGTTGCAAATCTAGCTTGCAACTGACTGTAGAAAAGAGAAGGGTTTTCACTTATATCAGAGAAGAAAAGCTCTTTAAAATACTTTTTCCCGGAATCTAATATCGTGTAGTAACTTGATTTTTTACCTCCTTCAGAGATTCTTTCTGTCAACTGGACATGTTTTTTATCCAACAATCTTTTTAAAGCAGGATGAATGGCACCAAGACTGGGTTTTGTAAAAGTGCCAAAAAATTCTATAATTTCTTTTCTTATAGAATAAATTGTTTTTTCACGATTAAAAACTACATATAAAATCAAAATCTCAATCATAATAATAAAATACCACAAATTTAACTATGATGGCTAGCTTAATTAGTAATTTTTAATTGTGACAAAAATCACATTATATTAAGATATTTTCACGATAATATTTTTTTTTAATCCTAATACTTGATTATCTTATTATGGTTGTGTAAGAATAGAATTAAGGAATATCAACAATGGAAGAAGATAATTTAGTTTATTTTTTAGATGGCAACATCTATATTAATTTAACAAATTTATGCACAAACAACTGTGTATTTTGCATTCGTACCCTGAAAGATGATGTTGTAGGCACAAATCTGATACTTAAAGATGAAAAAATCAAAGTTGAAGATGTAATATTACAACTGATAAAAATGAAAGATAAAATTGATAAAGAAATAGTCTTTTGCGGGTATGGAGAACCTTTGATAAAACTCGAAGAGCTTAAGCAGATTGCAAAATATATCAAAGAAAATTACCCTAATGTAAAAATAAGAATAAACACCAATGGTCAGGCAAATTTAATTCATAAAAGGAATATAGTTCCGGAGCTTGTTGGACTAATAGATAAAATCTCAGTGAGTTTAAATGCTCAAAATAGTGAATTATACAACGAATTGGCACAACCCCATATTCCCGGTTCATATGAAGCCGTAAAAGAATTTATAAAAGAATGTGTAAAAAACAATATAGATACAACCGCAACAATTGTTACAGGATATAAGGACTACCCTGTAGCGTTAGAGGAATGTAAGAAAATCACAGAGAAGCTGGGTGCAAAATTCAGAGAACGCCCCTGGCTTGATAATGGATATTAATTGGTAGAATATAAAAGAAAGGTACGAGAATGTTAAAAGATCAACTAGACAAAATTATGAGACCAAAGGCAATAGCTGTAATTGGTGCATCTACAAAAGAACACACTATCGGTTCTGATATTATGAAAAGGTTGCAAGAATATAAATTCAAAGGAGACATTTATCCGGTAAACCCTAAAGGCGGTATTATCGAAGGAATACAAGCTTATACAAGCGTTTTGGAAGTCCCGGGCGAAGTTGATTTGGCAATTATTATAATTCCCGCCAAATTTGTAGGAACTGCATTAGATGAATGTAATGAAAAAGGAATTAAAGGAATATGTGTTATTTCAGCCGGATTTAAAGAATCCGGTGCAGAAGGTGCGCAACTTGAAAAAGAACTTGTTGAAAAACTTAAAGGATATGGAATGAGATGTGTAGGTCCAAACTGTTTGGGTGTTTTAAATACTCATCCTGACATAAAAATGGACGGATGCTTCGCTGAATCGCTTCCAGAGAGAGGGCATATTGGATTTGTATCTCAGTCAGGTGCTTTAGGCGGCGGAATTTTGAATATATTAAAAGACTTGAATCTAGGGTTTGCTCAATTTATTTCAATCGGAAACCAGGCTGATATCAACGCTGAAACAGCTCTTGAATACTGGGAAAACGATGATGATGTAGAACAAATGCTTCTTTATATGGAATCAATTCAAAATCCTAGCAATTTTAGAAAATTAGCAACAAGAATTTCAAAGAAGAAGCCTATTTTGGCATTAAAAGCAGGACGCAGTGCCGCAGGGGCTTCTGCTGCATCTTCACACACGGGTTCATTAGCAGGTGCCGATAAGGCAGCTAATGCACTTCTTATGCAATCAGGTGTTATAAGAGAATATTCATTGAAAAATTTGTTTTCAACAGCAAAAGTTTTTGCAAATTGTCCTATTCCAAAAGGTGATAGAGTTGCTATAATTACAAATTCAGGCGGTCCCGGAATTATGGCTACAGATGCTGTTTGCGAATACGGGCTTCAAATGGCTCCAATAACAGATAAAACAAAGGAAACTTTAAGAAGCTTCTTACCTGCAGCTGCAAGTGTTAAAAACCCAATAGATATGATAGCTTCAGCTCCTATAGATCATTATAAACAAACCCTTGAAACGGTTATTGCAGATGAAAATGTTGATATGATAGCAGTTATTTATTTACCGTTTTTAGGCTTAAAAGATATTGATGTCGCAAAAGCTTTAATTGAAATAAAAGCTAAACATCCTGAAAAACCAGTTATAGGAGTATTTATGACAACAAGCAGTTTCTTTACTCAAATTTCTGAAATGGATGTTAATATGCCGTTCTTTATGTATTCAGAAGAAGCGGCTGACGGGTTCAATAGACTTAACCAGCAAAGATTATGGCAAGAAAGACCTGAAGGTAAAATGCCTTGTTACAATGTTGATAAAATAAAAGCAGAAAAAATCATTAGAGCGGCTATTACAGAGGGAAGAGAACAGCTTACAACTCTTGAAAGTATCGATGTACTTGGAGCTTACGGTATAAGAGCATGCAAATACGGTTTAGCAACTAATGAAGAAGAAGTCGTAACCCTCGGAAACCAAATCGGTTATCCTGTTGTTATGAAAATGACTTCAAAAACCACTTCACACAAAACAGATGTTGGTGGCGTAAGAGTTAATATCCAGTCTGAAGAACAATTAAGAACCGAATATCAGGATTTAATCGCTAAACTTACTGAAAAAGGGCTTATTGAAGGTCTTGAGGGTGTTATCATTCAGGAAATGGTTAAAGGAAATCGTGAAATGGTTTGCGGCATAGCTACAGACCCACAATACGGTCCAATGATGATGTTTGGTCTTGGTGGCGTATTTATTGAAGTTATGAAAGACGTAACTTTTAGAATTGCACCTTTAACTGACATCGACGCCTTGGAAATGATTAAATCCGTTAAAGCCTATAAGCTTCTTGAAGGAGCAAGAGGTACAAAACCTGCCCAAATAGGCCAAATTCAAGAAACTTTATTAAGACTTTCACAGCTTGTAAATGATTTCAAATTTATTGATGAGTTAGATATCAATCCTCTTTTAATCAGTGAAAAAACTGGGGAAGGAATAGCTGTTGACGGTAGAATAAAAGTAAGAATGAACGAAGCTCAAGAAGCTCTTGGTTCTGAATGTTCTTGTTGTGGTTGTAAGTAATCAAACAGCTTAAATAAATAAATAAAAAGGACGAATCAACTTCGTCCTTTTTTAATAATATTTCGGGGAAAAAGGGAGTAAATCTTTATAAGAATAATCATTCTCTTTTTTATTCTTAATTGTATCTAAAGATGGTTCTGTTGTCTTTGGACTATATATTTTATCAACATGTTTTTTTTGTATATTTTTAATAACAGTTTCCTGTATCTTTAAATCCTTAAGAAGACAAGCATAGCCAGTAGGACAACCTGCCATGGCTATTTGCCCTACAAAAAGTATACAAAATACTTCAAAAAATATAATTCTCTTTTTCATACTAACTTACCTGCAACAAATATAAAATTGTTTTATCAGGAATTCCTTGATAATTACATTTTGAATATTCTTGTAAACTTTTTCATTGGTATAAAGTATAATTTTTTATTTATTGCTATTTTTGCTGTAATATTTATAATGAGAAATCATTTGTTAGAGGTGTGAATGAAACTACAAGATACAACAGCAAATGCTGCATTTAATTACGGGTATTTGTTTGGCAGGTTGTATAAATATATAAAACCATATTTGGGAAGAGTTATATTAAATCTATTAATTGCCATACCTGTAGGTTTACTTGATGCGGTTGTGGCTTATTCTCTAAAACCTTATCTTGATGAAGTTATTATAAAGAAAAATCAATTTTTCGCAATGATTATACCTTTCGGAATAATTCTGTTTGCACTGATACAAGGAACCTTAAAATACATTAACAGCTATCTGACTGAATGGACCGGGCAAAAAATAACAAATGCGGTTAAAACAGACCTTTTTAAAAAACTTACCACTTTGGATAATAAATTTTATGATGTTAATTCTACAGGGCACATTCTAACAAGATTTCTAAGTGATGCCGATTTGGCTTCAAAAGGTATGCTTGACAGTTTAAAAATATTTTTAACTACAGGAATAGGTGCAATTTCTCTTATTGCAGTTATGCTATATAATTCCTGGCAACTGGCCATTGTCGGTGTTTTAGTTTTAGGTTCTTCAGTAATACCTGCTGCGCTTATTAGAAAAAGAATTAAAAGAACTTCAAATGCAACAATGAAAGTCGGCGGTAACATAACAACAAACTTTAATGAAACTTGCATAGGCAACAAGATTATAACTGCATACAACCTTCAAGGTTACCAGAATAATAAGTTTACAAAACAAATTACCGAGAACTTTAATCTTGCAATGTCATTAATTAAAAGAACAGGATTAATGTCCCCCGTCATCTATTTAATAGCATCGGTCGGTATTGCAATAGTATTTACATTCGGAAATCACTTAATTATGACAGGCCAGCTAAGTATTGGTAATTTCGCATCGTTTGTAACTTCACTTTTATTATTATATAAACCTATAAAAAGTCTTGGAGAAGTATTTACCAGTGTTCAAAACGTTTTTGTTTCTCTGGGCAGGGTTTTTGAGTTGTTTGATATAATTCCTGAAATCAAAGAAAAAGAAAATTCTATAGAAATAAATAAACTGGAGAATGAAATAACTTTTGAAAACGTTATGTTTGAATATGTAAAAGGAATACCGGTAATAGACAACCTGAATCTGCAGATAGAAAAAAATGAAACAGTTGCTATAGTCGGAAATTCAGGAGGGGGCAAAACCACTCTGGTAAATCTTATCCCAAGATTTTATGATATAAATTCAGGTAGCATAAAAATTGATGGAACTGATATCAGAGATATAAAACTAAGTTCTTTAAGAAATCTTATATCTGTTGTTTTTCAGGATAATTTTTTATTCTCTGGAACAATAAAGGAAAATATCCTAATGGGCAACTTTAACGCAACGGATACCCAGATAGAAGAAGTTGTAAACAATGCCCACCTGGATGAATTTATGGAAACCTTACCTGAAGGTATGAATACAGTAATCGGGGAAAGAGGTACGACTCTCTCCGGCGGTCAAAGACAAAGAGTTGCGATAGCCAGAGCAATGATAAAAAATTCTCCGATTGTAATTTTAGACGAAGCCACATCGGCTTTAGACAACAAATCAGAGGCAATTGTCCAGCAAGCACTTGATAATTTAATGAAAAACAAAACTGTCTTTGTAATTGCACACAGACTTTCAACAATTAAAAATGCTGATAGAATAGCAGTAATTAATGAAGGAAGATTAGTTGAGCTCGGTACTCACGAGGAGCTTATGAAAAATTCTCAAGGGCATTACAGAAAATTATATGAAATGCAGTTTTCAAAAGCGGAAGAAGAAATTAGTATAACTTAATATTTTAGCAACTTTAGAAATCAGAAGACTTAAAAGAAATATGCAAACGTTAATAAGACAAGAATTAGATACTAACAATAAAATACAAAAACCCGATTTTTCAACAAAAACAGGCCGTGAATTTTTAGCTTTTTACTTACAAACTAAATTTAAACAGATTATTTCTTATGACAGGAAAAGCAACAGCCCAATTTTTGTTGAAATAAAACCTGATTTCATTTCACGTTTTACAAGAAGAATTATTAACTTTCCCGAAAAAAGAATATTAGTAAGCATTTGCGGCGAATCAGCCAGCGGAAAGACAACTATTTGTGAAAGAATTAAAAAATCAATAAATAAATTTAATATGCCTGTTCAAATTTTAAGCTCTGATAACTATTTTAACGATATTTCAGAGCTTATTAAAATTTACGGCGACTTTGATAATCTCTTAGAGTCAGGATATGACGTTGATTCGCCTGATAATTTCCAAATTGAGCTACTAAAAACAGACCTTATTAAGCTCTCTGAAGGACAAGATGTTTATATACCCGAATATCTTATTAATGGAAGCGGCAGAAGCGTTTCAAATGTAACAAAAACTGAATCGAAAAAAATCATAGTAGTTGAAGGAATGGCATCTATGTATGGCGATGTTCCTGAGGTTATGGATGTTAAAGTATATGTCGATATTGACAGAGCTACACAAAAAAAGTGGTTTTTATACAGAGCACAAACGAGAAACCAAGACCAGCAAAACGCCTTAAAGCAACTTGAATATGTCAGAGGTGCATCTCAAAAATACATAACTCCTCAGAGGAATAAAGCGGATATTGTTATAAACGGCGCTGCATCATTAGATTATTTTGAACAGATACTTGAATATATCCATACAATTACAAATTGTTTTGAATGCTAGTTAAAAGCATTCCACAGCTTTAAAACACTATTAATAATTTTTTCATTTTGCATTTCATCAATATTAAACCAATTAATCTGTTTGTTAGCTCTAAACCAGCTTAATTGACGTTTTGCATACCTTCTTGTATTCTGTTTTATGTTTTCTTTTGCTTCTTCAAGTGTAATTAACCCGTCAAAATGTGGTTTTAGCTCCTGATAACCTATCGTATTCATTAATAAATCAAGATTCGGGTATTTATTAAATAATCTTCTGGCCTCATCCCAAAGACCGTCTTTGAACATTTTTTCTACTCTTAAATTAATTCTTTCATATACAAAATCTCTGTTTTTGGCATTTAATCCTATCCAAAGGACATCATAGTCATTTTCTTTTGTTTTTTGAGCAATTGACATGGGAGTATTAAGGGTTTGTGCTACTTCAATCGCTCTTATCATCTTGACTTTATTGTTTTTATGGATTTTTTGGGCAATTTCACTATCCAGACTTTCGAGCATAGAATAAAGCTCTTCTTCAGATTGTTTCTCTAGTTTTTCTCTTAATTCTTTATTTGGAGGCACTCTTGGCAAATCAAAGTTCTCAAGTAAAATTCTAAAATACAATCCGGTTCCACCGACAACAATAGGGATTTTCTTTTTTTCAACAATCTCTTCTATAGCAGCCTTTGCATCATCGGCAAAATTTGCAACAGTATATTCTTCATCAGGATTAATAACATCTATAAGGTGATGTTTTATACTTTGCTGTTCTTTAATGTCAGGTTTAGCAGTAGCAATGTTAAATTCCCTATATACTAACCTTGAATCTGCAGAAACAATTTCGCCATGAATTTTATGAGCAAGTTGTACAGCAAGGTTCGACTTTCCTGTAGCGCTAGGTCCCACTATGGCTATTAATTTGTGTTTTCTCGTCATAATATAAAAATACCAGCAAAATATAATAATTCATATAAACAAACATTAATAATAAAGAAATCACAGAAAAAACTATATTTAACGATGCAAAAATATTTATGAAAGACAACAACAAATTAATTAAAGTCAGAAATATAACAATTATACTGACATCTAATATATTATAAAAAGTAAATTTAATATTATAGAAATAAGCCATGAAAGGATTTTTTGTATTGTAAAAAATTATTGGGAACCAAAAAACAGTTATAATCGAAAACAACAAGCTTACAAAACTGAAATATAAGCTCCAGTTGTAAAAACTTATAATGACTTTATCACTTACAGACGCCGCAGCCAAATACTTCTGTAATTCCTCAGGATTCATTCCCGAAAAATATTTTATTGTTTCTATATCAAACTGTGGCTTGCCAATTATATGAAGACCTGCCTTATATGCAATAAAAGAAAAAGCAACAAAAAATACAACATATAAAATTATTGTTAAAGCCATAGGAAGAAAATACTCTCCAACCCCAGTAAAAAACTGTTTTAATAAGTTTAGAGAAGCAATATTTTTATCCTCTAAGCTGTCATAGACAATATTTCTCTTTGATATAGCTACTTTAGCCATATAAAACCAACCAGCAATAAAAGCTATTGTAAATAAGAAAATTGAAATCAATAATAATATTGAGTAAATGTTAAAAACATGCATAGACATAGCAGGCTTTATCAAAATCCCTATAATAAGTACATATAAAACAAGGGGCTGCAATATTACGATATTATCTTTTAAAAGTATAAATGAATTTTTAACTGTCTTTATCATGTCAAAGTCGATTATAGCATATAAAGTTAATTAGAGTAATAATCCTGTTTGCCATATTCTTTTATACTTTATATAATTAACAAAAAAGTTATGAAAATTTACATTCTATAATAAAAGTTGTATTTTTTTGTTAGAATGTTTAGAAAGAACTAGATATTAGGGCACAGGGGATGACCGAAAGAATTGTATTATCTATTATAATAACCTGTTTATGGGTATTTTTGTTTATATTCCAAAATTATATGGACACTTACTGGGCTATTATTACTCTCATGACATTCATGATTCTTTATGCAATTTATATGCAAGTTGCATTTAAACATCAAACCAGAAAATTAAGAAAAAAAGGGCAGATAATAAATACAAACTATAGGCCTTTTGTTTCAATAATGATTCCCGCACACAATGAAGAAACTGTTATTGCAGATACAGTGGAAAATATTTTAATGCTCGATTACGATGAATACGAAATAATAGTTATTGATGATAGAAGCACTGACAACACCGCATTGATTATAAAAGAGCTGGAAAAACGATATGATAAAGTAGTAGCTATGATTAGGGATAAAAATGCATTTCCGGGCAAATCTGCCGTATTAAATGATGCTATGAGCATAGCTAAAGGTGAAGCGGTACTGGTATTTGATGCAGATGCAAGAGTAAACAGTGATTTTTTAAAGAACCTTGTCCCTGCTCTTGAACCTGAAGATGTGGGGGCTGTGCAAGCAAGAAAAGTTATATTAAATAGAGAGTACAACTTTTTAACACGTTGTCAAGATAATGAAATGGCTCTTGATACTCACTTTCAGGTTGGAAGAGATGCTGTTAAAGGCGCTGTTGAATTAAGAGGAAACGGCGAACTTATTAAACGAACAGCTCTAAATGATATAAACGGTTGGAATAATAACACTCTTACTGATGATCTCGATATGTCCACAAGAATGCAAATAAAAGGCTGGGACATAAGGTTCTGCCCTCATGTTTGTGTCTATGAAGAAGGCGTTCTTTCTTACATACCGCTTTTAAGACAAAGAAGAAGATGGATTGAAGGAAGTATCAGAAGATACCTTGAGCATTTTACTGATGTTTTATTTTCAAAAGATATGTCTTTGAGGGTAAGCTTGGACATGACAGCTTATATCTCTGAATTTATATTGCCTTTCTGGTTAATGTCTGAAATCGTTTTTCAACTTTTCAGATTCGTAAAAGGTTATTCAAATGAAGTCCTATCATCATTTACTTTAGCGGTAATTATGTGCATATTCTTTATTTGTGGGCTTTTATACAGTTTAAGAAAATATAATAAATTAAAACCAATGGAGAATTTCAGACAATCAATAGAAACCTGCCTTTATATTGTAGGGCTATGGTTTCCTATAGTAGTTTTTATAGTATTTAAAATCATTTTCGGGAAAAAGACAATGGACTGGGGAAAAACACAACACGGTGTAATTATTTTCCCTCAAGAAAGAGTGCCCGAACTTGTTAATTAAAAATTAAACAAAAGTCAAATAGGGAGAAACAGTAGTGGATTTTACAGCATTAACAATTGAAGCATTAAAAGGATTAAGCCTTGTAGCAGGAAGCTACGGTGTAGGGATAATCCTGTTAACAATAGTGGTGAGAATTATTTTATGGCCTTTAAACGTCTCTCAGCAGCGTTCTATGAGAACTATGCAGATTCTGCAGCCTAAGATGAAGATGATTCAAGACAGATATAAAAATGATCCTCAAACCATGCAAAGAAAAATGATGGAGTTTTACAAGGAACACAAATTTAATCCAATGGCAGGCTGCTTGCCTTTATTATTACAAATGCCAATATTCATCTTGTTGTATTCAGCTTTGATGAGCCCTCAATTTATTCAAATGGCAGGGGACGCAAAATTTTTATTTATAAACAGACTCGATGCAACACTAAAAGGTAATGCAGGTGTCTCTTATGACGGAACATATAATGTTTCTAAATTTGATTCTTTTATGATTTCAAAAAATGTAAAAGTTGTTTTAGGCGCACAAACACTTGATGATGTTAAGCTTACAGACCCCAAAAAAGCTCTTAAAGTACAAGGTGAAATAGCTCCCGGACAAACAATAGATTTTAAAATCAGTCTTGATGAACTTGATTTAAAATACAGTCAGTTAGAAAAAGTATCATCAGCCGAAATTAATATAATTGATAAAAATACAAGAGAAATAGAAACCGTTAAGTTTGAAAGAAAAGGTGATATATTAACAGCTTCAGTACCCACAAAAGAAGTTACCGGAACGTTTAATCTTGATGTACTTGTGCTTGTGTTGATTTTCGGTGCAACAATGTACTTCTCTCAGAAAATAATGATGACAACAAATAAGAATATGCAGACAGACCCCACACAAGAAGCTATGCAAAAAACAATGGGAACAATGATGCCTATTATGCTTACTGCCACATTTGTCTTTATACCGATTCCGGCAGGGGTATTGCTTTATCTTATAGTAAGCAATGTCATACAGGTTGCACAGACTGTTATTATAAATAAACAACTTGAAGCTGAAGACATAAAAAAGAAAGAATCTAAAGTTCAAGACCTTTCAAATGCTAAAAATGTAAGCCCAAAAGAAGTTAAAACTATAGAAAATACTGGCGAAAAGGAACTTCAAGAATAAATGCTCTTAAGTGACTTTGATTATGAACTTCCAAAAGAACTAATAGCTCAATTCCCGTCTCAAAAACGGGAATTTTCCAAAATGATGCATATAAACAGAAAAATAAAATCTGTGGAAAACAAACATTTTTTTGACATTGTTGATATCCTTACCAAAAATGATTTTCTTGTCTTAAACAATACAAAAGTGATTCCGGCAAGGCTTTATGCTAAAAAAGACACGGGAGCATTAATTGAAATATTTTTAATAAAAGAAATAAAAAACAAAACCTGGTCTGTTCTAATCAGACCCTCAAAAAGAGTTTCAAACGGATTAATTTTGGAAGTTTCTAAAGAACTCAGCATAAGAATTCTTGAAAAACAGGATGATAAATGGTTTGTGGAATTAATATATGATGGCAACATTTTTGAAATCCTCTCTAATACAGGAAACATCCCACTTCCACCTTATATTGAAAGAAATATGGACAAGAATGACTTTAAGTCACTTGATTATGACAGATATCAAACCGTTTATGCCCAAAAACAGGGTTCGGTTGCAGCACCAACTGCGGGTTTACATTTTACTGATGAGATATTAAATAAGTTAAACGAAAAAGGAATTGAAACATGTTTTATAAATTTAAATGTAGGTCTAGGGACTTTTAAGCCGGTCAAGTGCAATAATATTCAAGAACATAAAATGGACTCTGAGTCATTTGAAATAACTCAAGAAGCGGCTGAAAAAATTACAGAAGCAAAAAACAAAGGTAAAAATATAGTAACAGTAGGGACGACAAGTGTACGGACACTTGAAACAACAATGATTAAATATGGCTGTATCAAACCTTGCAAGGATTCATCAGAACTTTTTATCTATCCTGGTTATGAATTTAAAATAGTTAATAAAATTCTCACTAATTTTCATCTGCCAAAATCGACCTTGCTTATGCTGGTGAGTGCTTTTGCTGGCAGAGATTTCACTTTGGATTGTTATAAAAAAGCTATTGAAAACAAATACCGTTTTTACAGCTACGGCGACTGCATGCTGATTGAATAAAGTAGATAAATAAAATATACTTAAAATAAACAATAAACGATGGAAGATAAATATGGTAAAAAGTTTTATATTTGATACAAACATTATTACTGAAAAAAATATTGAAAGGCTCAAAGAAGAAGTAAACCTTAAAATTTTATCAGAAAACAATAAACTAATTATATATGGAAGTGCAGCTACCTTATCTGAAACATATGATTGCCCTAGAAACAGAAGCATTCTTTTAAAATTTATATTTGAAATAACCAATTCACATTACTTTGATTTCATAGCAACTATATTACTTAAAGAATTTAATATTCCTCAAAATCATTATTATTTTATGCTAGATATGCAAATCAAGGAATTGAAAGAACACATAAATACTATTTCGGATTCTGATTTGTCTGATGTTAAAGAATGGAAAGATTGGAAACATCAGAGGAATAATCGTCTAAGCAAGCGAGAAGAGTTAAAGAACGATTATAACAAAATAGGAGTGAATTTGGATAGACTTTCTGACCATGAGCGGTTGGACCTTTTAAAAATGTTTGAACAAGATAAAATCCGTTTTGCTAAGCGTGCTCTTAATATAATAAAAAATATTGATTTGGAAACAAAAGAAAGCTTTTTAAAACAATATTTAAGTGGCAACAAATCTTATCCTTACTTTAATACATATGTGGAATTATTTACATATTTTTGGTGGGAAGTATGTTCTAACAAGAAGAAGCCTGATCCAAATGGATTGGAAGATATGGTTCAATTAGTATATTTAAACAACGTTGATGTCATAGTTTCAGAAGAAAAAAAAGGATTTTTAAAAGGTGCATTTGATTATATATATGGGCAAAGTAATTTAAATAAAGAGTATATGGATCTAAATGAATTTATTGAATATTGTCAAGAAATACAAAATATAGTAACTTATGCTAATTAAATGTCTTTATGAGTGAAATTTCTTTTGCTTGTGCAAAAATCTTCTACAATATCACCGTTTCCATATAGTTTGTATTTATATATAGTTAATCCTTCAAGTCCGACAGGCCCTCTGGCATGAGTCTTGTTGGTTGAAATACCCACTTCTGCCCCAAAACCATATCTAAAGCCGTCAGAGAATCTTGTTGAAGCATTTTTAAAAACACCTGCAGAATCAACATAATCCATAAAGAAACGACAATCCTCAACTGATTCTGTAATTATACAATCAGTATGGGCTGAACCATATGTATTGATATGATTTACAGCCTCTTCAACATTTTCAACAGCTTTTATTGAAACTATTTTATCACCGTATTCAGTTGCCCAGTCTTTTTCTTGTGCAGGTTGCATGTCAGGTATAATATTTCTGCAAAATTCATCACCTTTGACAATAACATTATTCTCATTAAACGAATTTAAAAGTTCAGGTAAAAATTTATTGAGGATTTTTTTATTAATTAAAATTGTTTCAACGGCATTACAAGCACTCGGATATTGACATTTGGCATCAATACATATTCGGATAGTTTTTTTCAAATCAGCACTTTCTGAAATATAAATATGACAAATCCCCTCAGAATGCCCGAGAACGGGGATTTTCGTGTTTTGCTGAATATATTTCACTAGTGAGTTTGAGCCTCTTGGAATGATTAAATCTATATAGTTATCGAGTTTAAGCATTTTAGAAACATCTTCTCGCGTGAGCAACAGATTAATTACATCTTTGGGGAATTCAGCAACAGAAGACAATGCTTCGTTAATCAATTTTGCAATTATAATATTAGTATTTTGAGCTTCTTTACCGCCTTTTAAAAGTACCACATTTGCGGATTTAATCGCTAATGCTGAAATTTGAGCTACTACATCAGGTCTTGCTTCAAATATAACTCCAATTACACCTATAGGGCAGCTTATTTTGTATAATTCAAGCCCATCTGCCAACTCTTTACCCCAGATTTTTTGATTAACAGGGTCAGGTAAACTGATAACATCTTTTATTCCTTGAATCATATCTCTCATTTTATTTTCATCAAGCTTTAGCCTGTTAAAAGTTGCTTCAGAAAGCTCACCATTTTCTACCATTTTTCTAGCTTCAATCAAATCTTTTTCATTTTCGGAGATAATTAAAGAGCTATTTTTTTCAATTATGTCAGCAACCTTTAAAAGAGCTGTATTTTTTATATCATTTGATAAAGAAGCCAGCTTAATTGAAGCTTTTTTTGCATTTTTTGCAACTTTTTCAATATCAAGCATAATCTCTCCTAAAGTATAATAATATTATCTCTGGTTATAATTTCATCATAGTTTTTATAACCCAGTACTTCTAAAATTTTATCAGAATGAATCCCTGCGATTTTTTTGCAATCTTTGCAGTTATAATTAGCTATTCCTCTTGCAAATTCACAGCAATTCTCATCAAGGATGCTCACGACTTCTCCCTTTAAGAAGTCACCATTTATTTTTACAACACCGATTGGAAGCAAACTTGTTTCTTTGTCTGTCATGGCTTTTTTAGCGCCTTCATTCACAATCAATTGACCTTTAATATTTGTTGCATAGCCAATCCAGCGTTTTTTCCCTGAAAGGTGCTCTGTCGGAATAAACAATGTACCTGTGGACTCATTGTTAAATATTTTTTTTATGATTTGCGGCAATTTACCGTTTGCTATAATTACATATCCGCCTGAGCGCGTGACTACTTTTGCGGCTTCTAGTTTTGTTTTCATGCCGCCTCTGCCGCCTTTAGATGCTTCAAGTCCCAGTTTTTCTATATCCTCTGTAACTTCATTTACTATATGAATTATCTTTGCATCAGGGTTTTCTTTTGGATTATCATCAAATAAGCCGTCAATATCAGATAATATAACCAGCAAATCCGCATCAAGCTTACTGGCAACAAGAGCTGAGAGCTTATCATTATCTGAAAAGCAAATATCATATATATTATGAACAGCTTCCTCAAGCTCTTCCGTTGATACAGTATCATTCTGGTTAATTATGGGTATTGTTCTCAACTCAAGTAATTGATTCAATACATTATTTAAACTCAGATACTTTGTTCTTTGAGTAAAATCTTCTTCAGTAAGCAGAATTTGGGCAACTGGAATATTATATTTTTCAAAACCATGCTCATATATGGACATCAATCTGCTTTGTCCTATAGCAGCGCAAGCCTGTTTCAAAGATATATTTTTACTTGAATCCACTTGCAATGCTTTTGCTCCAAGACCAACAGCACCTGATGTTACTATTATGATTTCTTTTCCGGCTTTTTGAAGTTTTGAAATATCCTCCACAAAAGAGTAAATTCTGGCTAAAGAAATCTCACCGTCTTCATTTCTTAAAACATTTGTTCCAAACTTAAATATTATTCGTTTAAATTTATCAAAGTCAATCATAAAATCAATTATATATAAAAAATTCTAAAATTAAAGAACTTGAGTAGTATCAACATTAAATGCGGGCTTACTTTTTATATCAGAAAAGAATATTGCAGGTTTAGAAATTCTTTCTTCGACTTTGATTGGCTTAAAAAAGTCTTTTACGAGCATCATCTGTGATTGCACAACTGAGAATTTCTTTGCTTTTAACTTTTCTTCAAACTTTTTTGCACTGCTCTGATAATTTTTACTAAGAATAAAGAGCGAAAAGTCTTTCTTCCTTCTTGATATCTGGTCAATTGCAAAATTTACTATATTAAAGTACAAATCTTCAAAAGGCTGAGTCAAAACTATCTCTAGAATATAATTACTGTTATCGTCAGTTTGAATTTCTAAAAATGCTTTAATTTTTTTTGTTTTAACGTCTTCTAAAACGTATTTAAACGAAGATTTTGATAAAAAACCCTGAAAAAACCTATCATAAAATTCAGCTTTAGATTTAGCCAGTGAATATCTAAAATGGGACAAAACTGAATCGTTATAAAGCTCACAGACCTCTTTAGCATCGGAATTTTTAAATGGTCTATAAAAATCAATATTAGGAACATTTTCAAGCATAACAGAAGTGTCAATTTTCCATAAATTTTCACTTGAACAAAGCCTGAACCCGCATTCTTTAGAAAACAAAGTTAAAATCTCTTCATGATATGAATCTACAACTGCACAAAATGTATTTGCACCCATTGCTCCATATCTGGCAATTACATAATCGACAAGTTGCCTGCCTGCTTCATTTGAGTTTTTATCCAAAAACAATCTGATTATATTCCACTTATAAGGGTTTCCTTCTTGGGCTTTTACTGTAATCATGCCGTTCAATTTTTTCTTTTCCCTTGATACATAAGACTCAGGAAGTTTTTTTAGCTTAATGTGTAAAAATCTTTGTATAAATGTTAAAGGAAAGAGCCAAAAGATATTTCTGCAAAAAGACAAATCCGCAGAACTTGATACTGAAGCCATTTTTTTCACCTGGACTATATCAAAAATATTAAAATTCTTTATTTTTGCCATAAAAAACGCTCAAAATTTTGGACAACTACTATTACTATTATAATAGCGTTTTTTTAGTTATTTCGCAATTTATAATACGTAATTAAATTCATCCTTAAATAAAAATATTAACAGTACACAACTATTATTATATAATTCACTTATGGAAATGTTAGTAAGATGCGATTGGGTACCTAATAATAACCCTCTATATCAAAAATACCATGATGAAGAATGGGGCGTTCCTGTCCATGATGATAGAAAGCATTTTGAAATGCTTATCTTAGAAGGTGCTCAGGCAGGACTCAGCTGGGAAACAGTATTAAAGAAAAGAGAAGGCTACAGAAAAGCCTTCAAAAACTTTGATGTAAAAGCTATAGCAAATATGACGGATGAAGAATTATGGAAATTAACCCAAAATCCTGACATTATCAGAAACAGGCTTAAAATATTTTCAGCAAGAAAAAATGCCATTGCCTTTCTAAAAATACAAGAAGAATTTGGAAGCTTTGATAAATACATCTGGGACTTTGTCGGGGAAAGACCTATTGTTAATAATATTGAAACAATAAAACAGATACCGGCGAAATCAGAAATTAGTGATAGAATATCTAAAGACTTAAAAAAACGAGGAATGTCATTTGTCGGATCTACAATAATATATGCCCATCTGCAAGCTACAGGACTCATTAATGATCATGTAAAATCATGTTTCAGGTTTAAACAGCTTACTTGATCTTTCAAATCGAATTATTATATGTTTTTGCCATCTCAAGATTTACGGCAATAATTTTTTTATTAATATCTACATGCTCAATTAAGTAATTTTCGATATCACTCTCATCTAATATTACAGAATTAGGAGCAATAGCAACATTATCAGGAATATTAACACCTTTTATATATGAATGTGCTCCTATTTCAACATTACTGCCGACATTAGCAGCATCTACAGTCGATTTAAATCCAATAAAAGTATTTTTTCCTATAAAAGAAGGTCCATGAATTAGGGCTCCATGCGAAATCGATACATTTTCAGATACATATATAGAATATGATTTCTCTTCAAATTCAATTAGATTAATATTTTTTTGTGCTAAATATCCATGCAAGACACAAAAATCCTGCACATTAGAGCCTTTACCAATATAAAAAGGTGCGCCTTCATCAGCCCTGATTACGGCATTAACAATATGAGCATCTGAATCAACCACAACATCACCTATTATAACAGAATTTCTGATTGCAGCGCTTTTATGTATAGTGGGCATTTTTTGATTAGACGGTAAAAGAGTCACCCCATCTGTTATTATATTTTTTTGAATTTGATCTTGATTCATTGTATCTCTCCTTCAATTCTCCACATGCCATAAGGAAAAAAGCTCATTAAAAAGGTTCATCGTCTGAGGCTCTACAATAGATTTCATATGAAATTGAATAGCACTTTCCACAACTTTTGCAATATTTGAATCTTTGACGTGATAATAGACATGTTTTCCTGCACGTCTTTCTTCTACTATTGAATTTAGCTTTAAAAGCTTTAGATGTTGGGAAACTCTTGACTGACTGATATGAAGCTTTTCCCGAATAGCCTGTACATCAAGTTCTTGACTTATTAGAAGCCCTAATATCTTAACTCTGTCAGGGTTTGATAAAATTCCGAAAAAATCGGAAATTGATTTAAAAATTGTATTAAATTCTTCTCTATTCATATATTCTTTAAACCCTATCTATTTTAAGAGTAATACAGTTCACTAAAGTTAAATATTTTGCCCTTAATAATATTTGTTAGTTATTTTCTTCACTTTAGTCTATAAATTAATATATTATAATATTATAATATATTAATCAATAAAAAATTAAATGCAAATGAGCAAAATTAAACAACTTAAATTATTTTTTTACAAATAATAACGGAAATACAATATCACTTACACAGCAAGGTATCCAAACAGAGAGGAAAAGTAAAAATATTATGCTCAGATATAAAAATAGCGTAACAGGCTGTGTTATTGCCATCATTATATGAAACAAAGATGCCCAGGTACTGACTAATACATGTGCTGAGTGTGAGAATTTAGTTTTGGGTATAAAATAAGCCAATGTAATACCCAAAATTGCTACCGGGTTTACAATATACCATTTTTCCAAAAAGCCTATGTGCATTTCTCTTGAAGGTAGGTTCAAGAGTGATTCGCCAATATATGGAATCACTGAATCGCTTAATGTGGCTACCCCTACTGAGCCTACAAAACCAATAATGTATAAAATCAAAATATTTTTATTTTTACTATGCAACTTAAACATAGCAGCGGTTACAAATGCACTCAAAAAGACATGCAAAGGATGAAAAGTATAGAATAAAACATATGAATAATTATGAGGAATATTCCTCAGTAAAAAGAAAAGAACAATCCCGGTTAAAGCCCCTAAAAAAGTGAAAGGAGCATGCTCTTTTAGCTCTTTTAATATAAGTGTAAACATTTCCTGATATCTCCTCTTAACTGACTTTATTATATCTCTTAATCATAAATATCAACAGTTAATTATACTATTAACAATTTAATATATTATTGGTATTAATATATAAGAGAAACATGTAACAACTTACCGGCAATAAATGCATATGAGCGTAAATAAAGTATTTAACGTCTTTAAACAAGAGACAAAACAAAATAGTTTTAATGACTCCAAAAAGAAAACAAATAATAATGCTTTAATTGGGAGCATTATAGGAACAAGCATTGCGACTTTTTTGGCGGTTTCTAAATCAAAAAATAAAGACAAATTTATTAAACAGATTGTTAAAACCGATTTTGCCTCACCTAAAAATATGATTATGGTTGCAGCAGGATCTATTTTAGGTGGACTTGCAGGAGGAATAATCAAAGACAAGCATAACCCTGACAATGTTTGGAAAAAAATTAAAGAAAGTAATTTCCAGATGATTTCAAATGTAATTTTTCCGTTGATTTTTTTGAAAATACTTAAAAATGCGGCATCAACATTGACAAAAACATCATCAAAGCTTGTAAAAAATGTTGCAACATTTATGTCTGTATTCACAGGAGTAATAGCAGGGGCATTTACCGGATCTAAAGTTGCAAATAAGCTTAATAAAGACATTATTAAACCTGAAGTCCCTTATGAAAGAGAACTAAAACCTAAAGACTTTTTTGTTCATATAGACGATATTCCTGTTGCACTTGCTTTTTCAAATGTACCATATATAGATAAACTTATTCCGATTATTCTTGCAATAAGAGGTTATGAGGCAGGTACTAAGTAAATTATACTTATTGGCTAACAAAAAAAATCATTAATACGGTTTTAGGATATTGAGGTAATTATAATACAGAGAGTTCAATGAATATTAGTAAAATATTAGTTAACATTAATAGCAGAAAGAAGCTAAATTCAATTACTTTTAAAGATAATAAAAAAGTTGAACATACAAATCATTTTCAAAATAAATTAATATTAAAGTCTCAAAATCAAGGATGTAATGAAAATAAACAAAATAAATCTTTATATAAAAGAAAAGTAATTCCTTGGGTATTTTTGTGTGCATCTATTACTATTGCTCTAATATATTTTCGATATCTGATAAAAGTTGAACTGCCTGAATTAAGAAGAAAATATGGAAAAATTCTTGATAGAATAGGTAATCTGAGCGTAAATTCCGGCAGATAATTTCAATAAAGATTATTTTCTCGCTATAACTTCAATTTCAACATTAGCACCAAGCGGTAATGCTAATACAGCGATTGCGGTTCTTGCAGGATAAGGCGAATTAAAATACTCCCCGTATACTTCATTTACAGCTTTAAAGTCATTAATATCAGTTAAATAAACTGTTGATTTGACAATATTATCAGAAGTAAGATTAGCAGCCTTTAAAACCAAAGTTAAATTTTCAAGACATTTTTTTGTCTGATCCTTTATATCCCCCGCAATTATTTTTCCGCTTGAAGAATCAATTGGGATTTGACCCGAAAAATAAATCAAATCACCAGCATCGACAGCCGGAGAATATGGTCCGACAATACTTGCGCCTTCAGGCATATATGTAATTTTCTTCATTTTTTCTCCTTTTTTTAAATTATACATAAAACCTATTCTTTAAAAAATAGATAATTAGTAGAATCTTCATTTTTAAATTTATTACCTTATAAAAACTGATTGAATATTCTGCTCAATATTCATTTTAATTTCAAGAAATTCTTCTTGAGTGTAAGATATTTCATTTTTTAATGAATTATCAAGGATTTTTGAAGAAACAAACGATTGCAGATAGTATTTTTTAGCACCTTTTAATAATTTTGCAATTTCATTAATATCTTCAAATGAAAGCTGTAACTTGACTACGGTTGTTCTAAATTCGTAATCTGGGGCATATTTTTTTATTAAGTCTATTGATTTGTTGATATATTCTAAATTTATACCAGCATTAGTTATTTCCCGGTATTTGAATAATGGTGCTTTTATATCCATAGCAACATAATCAATGAGATTTTCGGCAAAAAGCCGCTCTAGCATAAAAGGGAAGCTGCCGTTCGTATCAAGTTTTACCAAATAATCTAAATTCTTTACTTGTCTGATAAATTCAGCTAAATCACCTTGAATACAAGGTTCACCACCTGTTATCACAACAGCATCAATCAGTCCTTTTCGCTTCTTCAAATAATCAAAAATAAAAGACTCATCAATTTGTAAATTGGATTTTAATTCTATCAGCTCAGGATTATGACAATATCCGCATCTAAAATTACAGCCTTGAGTAAAAACCACTGCTGCAATTTTTGACGGATAATCTATAAGGGAAGTTTTTTGAAAACCACCAACAATCATTGCGCACAAGCTAGGTTTTCTGACTTTTGCCCAAAAGGTTTGGCATTCTCATCTATTTTAAAAGTAACCCGCTTATAATATTCTGCCGTTTTACCTTCATTCCATTGTTTAACAGGTCTTATAAAACCAACAACTCTTGTATAGACTTCACATTCTTCACCGCACTTAGGACAAGTGAAATGTTCGCCCGCAATATACCCATGACTTGAGCACGTGCTGAATGTCGGAGAAAAAGTAAAGTAAGGGATATGATAGTTAGAACAAACCTTTTTCACTAAGTTTTTCATTGTGCCTATATCACTTATACGCTCACCTGCAAATATATGAACCACAGTTCCACCGGTATATTTTGTTTGGATTTCATCTTGATGATCAAGTACCTCAAACAAATCATCAGTATAGTTAACAGGCAATTGAGATGAGTTTGTATAAAACGGCTGAGAGCCTTTATTATAAAAATCTTCATCATTTGCACATTGAACAGAAAGCAGTGATTCTTTATCCATCTTGGCAAGTCTGTATGCTGTTCCTTCACCCGGGGTTGCTTCAAGGTTATAATTATTTCCTGTTTCCTGCTGAAAAGCGATTATTATCTTTCTCATATAATCTAAAGTTTCAACTGCAAACTTTTTACCTTCTTTTGTGCCTATATCTTCATTTAAGAGATTTAAACAAGCTTCATTCATACCTATTAAGCCTATTGTAGAGAAGTGATTTTTCCAATACACCCCAAATCTTGTTTTAATATCTCTTAAGTAAAATTTTGTATATGGATATAAATCCTTATCTGTAAAGTTTTCAAGTACCTTTCTTTTTATCTCGAGACTTTCTTTTGCAAGAATCATTTTTTCTTTTAAGGTATTAAAAAATTGTTCTTTTGTTTTGGAATTAAATGCAATTCTGGGAAGATTTATTGTGACAACTCCAATGGAGCCTGTTAGAGGATTGGAGCCAAACAAACCGCCACCTCTATATTCAAGTTCTCTATTATCTATCCTTAATCTACAGCACATAGAACGAGCGTCTTCCGGGTTTAAGTCGGAATTTATAAAGTTAGAGAAATATGGAATCCCGTATTTTGCAGACATTTCCCAAAGTCCGTTTAGTTCTTGATTATCCCAGTCAAAATCTTTTGTTATATTATATGTGGGAATAGGAAAAGAGAATACCCTTCCACTGTTATCACCCTGCATCATTATTTCAAAGAATGCTTTATTTACCATATCCATTTCTTTTTGAAATGTGCTGTAAGTTTTATCCATAAGTTCGCCGCCAATTATCACATATTGGTCTTTGTAGTAGCTTGGAACCGTCAAATCCATTGTTATATTGGTAAAAGGAGTTTGAAATCCGGTTCGGGTTGGAACATTCATATTAAATACAAATTCCTGCATAGCCTGCTTAACTTGCTGGTAATCAAGTTCATCATAATATATAAAAGGTGCTAATAGAGTGTCAAAATTTGAAAAAGCCTGAGCGCCTGCTGACTCGCCTTGCATTGTATAAAGAAAATTAACCATCTGTCCCAAAGCGGTTCTAAAATGTTTTGCGGGTGCGCTTTCTACCTTTCCTCTCACTCCTTTAAAACCTTCAAGCAATAAGTCCTTCAAATCCCATCCTACACAATAACTCGATAAAAGATTTAAATCATGTATATGAATATCACCATTTGTATGTGCTTCTTTGATTTCATTTGTGTAGATTTTATTAAGCCAGTATGACTTACTTACATTTGAAGAAATATAGTTATTTAGCCCCTGAATGGAATAAGACATGTTAGAATTTTCCTTAACTTCCCAATCAAGTTTTTTTAAATACTCATCTACCATATCAGCATTGGCTTTTTGTGTAAACTCTCTCAATTTTGAGTGTTGGTCACGATATAAGATATAAGATTTTGCGGTTTGCGTAAAATTCTCAGATATTAAAACTTCTTCTACAATATCCTGGACTTCTTCAACAGTCGGAGATTTTATGTTATTTTGTTTTGCAGTAATTATATTTGACAAAATACTTAAAACCTTTTCAGTTAAAGATTCTGCTGTTGTATAATCAAATTCTTTTGTTGTTTTTACAGCTTTTACTATGGCATGTGTAATTTTTTCAGAATTAAATTCAACGACCTGCCCGTCTCTCTTTATAATCTTACATGATTCATTCATCTTTTTCTCTTCTCCAAATTCTAATAATGTATAATTTAGCAGCAAAATCACATACAAAAATTAAGGCTGAGCCAAATTATTTTGTAAAAATAGTAAGAAAAATTGAATAATTAATTCTCTAATTTAATATTCATAAATTTCTCCTGATTCTCGAGGTATGTAAACTAAACAAGTATTCCGACTCTGACGGCTGCGGTCCAGTGCGAGAATCTCACTCGTCTTTCCTTAGCTTAGTTATTTCATACTAAACTTATTTAAAAGGCATGTCAAGAATCAAGCCGCCTATATTACGGATATTTTTAACATCTGTAATATATTGGTATTTAGTGTTTTTTTGCACATTGTAAAAAATTAAAAACTCCCGTAATTATTTACGGAAGTTTTTAATAATAATTTTAAATTATATCTTAATAAAAGAATTTTTCAGATATTGTGGATTAACTTTTTGAAGCTGCTTTTGTCTTATCATAAGCCTTTTTAATATCTTCATCTTTAATACCAAATAATCTGAGATATTCAAGAACAGATCCTTCAAGGCTTCCGTCTGCTTTTTCTTTTACCCAGCTATGGTCAACCTGAATAGCATTATATGAGATATCAGGTGTTTTACCGTCAAAGTAATCTTTGCAAGCGCGTTCCATAGTTTCTGTATATTGTTCTACGTTGAAAGCCAATGCATCAGCCATATTTTTAGCTATTTCTTCTGGGGTTCCACCACCAGAAGGTAATGTTTTATGAGCTTTAGCCAGATAACCTGTCTGTCCGTTGTGCCCATATAATTTTTCTTTACTGACTTCAGGGTCATACATAGTACTTGGGAAACCGCCTGTTAATGTTGAAATAGGAATACATCCGCCTGCCTGCTGCTCAGACTGTATAAGTCCGCAAGGCTCAAACCAGCTTGGGTTAGTACCAAAATCGGCACCTGTTTGTACCAGCTTAAAGTCCTTCCAAGGATCTTTGGTATTCATCTCATAAGTCAAAATTAAAACTCTATTATAGTCATCACCTTTTAAATCAGCTTTAAGTTTTTGTAAAATAGGAAGAACTATGTCATTCTCACCTGCACCAGATGCAGCAATTACAAATACCGGTCTTGGTTTTCCGGGGTGTTTGTCATCCCAGCTCTTATAAGTATTTTTGATGGATTCAGCTAAGATATCTAAACCTTTTTGAGTAGCTGCTCTTCCTGAGTAGGCAAAGAATGGCGTATTTTCCGCATCAATATCTTTAGGGAATTCAGTAGCTCTATGCACCCCATTAGCATCATCAGCTTCTTCTAGGATTTTATTACCGTATTGTTCTCTGATTTTTGGTAAAGTTTCATTTAATATCATTTTTTTATTAGATAAGCGAGCACTTACCACCTCTTCTTTTGAATTATTTACGCCATATGGTCTATAATTAGGATGTAGAAGCTTTGGTTCGACGCCGATAATACTGTTAGCAGTTTTTGAACCTTCATAAACTCCTAGAGCTGTTCTGTCATTACCGTTTAAAACACCCAGCATAGTACCGGCTTCAGCTCTTGCTGTAATAATTTTTCTCAAAATGCCTGATTGAGCAGGATCTTCAACAAGTTCCTTAGCGTAGTTTTGAGATACAGGACTGAAGTAATCACTCAATGCAATACCCATATTGAGTAAGTTAACTTGAGGAACACCATGATCTGGAGTGTATTGATGTCTCAACAATGCTACATTATGTAATTTGTCATCATATTTAACATTGGAATCTTTATCATCAGGAGGCAATTCAACTACACCATTTTCCACAATATCTGCTGTATACTCACCAAACAATGTATTCAAGACGTTTTGTGCAACACAGCCTGTAGCTTCATCTTTTTTCTCTATCGAACCCTGATAAGTAACATTATGTCCGACTGTTATCATTTTTATATCAGCAAGCTTTTTAGCTGCGTCTTTGTCAATTTTCTTATCTAATGCTTCAAGACCTGAACAATATCTGGATATAGCAGCAATAGGAGCGGCATGCCAATCATTCAGGAACATTGCGTCAGGAGCTTTTATATCGTTTAATTTTTCCTCATTATAAATCTTAATGCCTGTTGCACTTTTCGGATCAAGTTTATATTTAGCAAATTCGTATATAGCTCTTGAGAATAAGGCAAATTTTTCTTTTTCATCATTTACCGAAGTACTTTGATATATTCCCCCTTCAAATGAAGAATCTGTTTTCACAAAATAAAGCTTAGTATGATCTTTCTCTTCTGATACATACAGTTTAACCTCTTGATTTACAGGCTTGCCATCTGTATATTTTTTGACATCAAAACCGATAACTCTTTCAAGAGGATATGTTTTAGTACCAAAGGTAAATTCTTCTTTCATTTTGCCGGTTTCTTTGTCATAAACTGCTTTATATCCGGATTGCCCGTTATTTAAATACATAGGAATAAACACTGGCATATCAACATTGAATTTATTCATTAAATTTCTTTGAACGTGGACAGGGACAACACCTAAGCCTCCTACTTTAATCGGGTCAAACTCTGAAGTCATAGACCAGATTGTAGAATTTATTCCAATATCATTGCTTGTAACTTTATGTCTAATCCTATCATCCGCAAATGTTCTCATAGCCTTTAATGCTTTTGCATATTCAACAGGTCTTTTATCAACTTCATATTTATTAGCCAGATTCAATCCCATTACAGGTCTTGTATATAATGCAGTAGAACCTAGGGCTCTGTCTTTTGCTGCTTCTCCAATTTCTTTAGTATATTGAATTTTTGCACCTATTTGACCTGCGGCATCATTTACATCCGCTAATACCTTTTTAGATGAGTCATCTAATTTATTTTGATCATCTTTCGTCAAAACAACAGCACCACCAACCCCTAAAGCACCGGCTAATGCAGCAACAAAACCTTTACTCATTACACTGGATTTAACAGCAGCATTCGCAGCATCTTTAGCATTAGGAGCTATTGCATCTATGCTTTTCCTAAGTTCATCTATTTGTGAATCAAACTTATTCGATAAACCATCGACCAATTTTGTTACATCACCTTTGCTTATTGCTTTTTGAAGAGATAATCCACCTTTAATTGCTGCCACTGCTGCAATTGAAGAAACAGCAAGTGCTGCATATAATAAAGTTCTATCAGTATCAATAGCTTTATTTTGTTTCTTCTCTTTAAAAACTATTTGTTGCGGCTGCGCTTGAGGTTGCACAGTTGTTTGAACAGGAGCTGTGACTGAAGCTGAAGCTATCGGAGTTGTAGGAGTAAGATTTATATTATTAAACAAAGACTGTCCAGGATTCCCTGTCTCATTTGCCTTAAAAGACGTTGATTTCAACTTAGACTTTTGTTGGTTAACTAACTTGCCGTTAATAGTATTTCCGATTAGCATGCTTTTTACTCCTAATTATTCAAACACAAATAAATTCTATTATAATAAATTTAAACAATAAAAAATTTGCTAGGTAAATTGGCTAATATAGTAAGAAAAATAGCTTTATTCAAGCAAAACAGCGTGTTTATTGGCTTTTACGGTTTGTATTTGTCTTTATAAAATTTAACATTTGAGTAAGAGACAGTAATATTAAGTGATTTGTATAAAAAATTTAATAAGAACCGGATTTATAAATACAATTTTATTAAATATATAGAGCAATTGAAAAAATTTGATATTAATAAAATAATTTAAAAATCTCTAACTTTTTAAATATTAAATTATCAACTACTCTATTGACAAAAAAACAATAATATATTAATATAAATATATAGATATATAGATATAAGGAGACAATATATGTCAAACACATTGGAATTAACTGATTTAAATTTCGACCAAGAAGTAAAACGTTCGACTTTGCCCGTTCTCGTTGACTTTTGGGCACCATGGTGCGGACCTTGCAGAAAACAACTGCCGATTGTAGAAGAACTATCAGATGATTTGAAAGGAAAAGCCGTAGTAGGAAAGATAAATGTTGATGAAAACCAGATTAAAGCAAGTGAATACAGAATCAGCGGTATTCCAGCACTTTTGATTTTTAAAAACGGAGAGCTGGTTGAACAACTTTCCGGATTACATCAGAAATCACAGCTTCATTCAATTGTTGAAAAATACACATAATTCTTAACTCAATGAGAATTTCTGTAGCCTATACCTGCTCTATACCCTGATATTGAATATATCAGGGGTAGTGCTGGACCTATCCATTTTAACCCTGATAAAAATCCTGCGGAAGCTATATCATCGACATGCAAACACAAATCTAAAGCCTCAGGATGCCGCTCTTTATTTATATCTTTAATATTAAGATTTAAGTCTTTTGTTTTTTTCTTATCTTTATCAAAAATGGGATTTATAACATTAACTCCAATAAAGTTAGCTATTGTGTTTCCGGCGACAACTCCTGCAGCGACAACGCCTGCAAGCATTGCTGCAAACCTTACTGCTTTTGATTTTACTTTTAATTTATTCATTAAAAACATTGCAATACCGGCTCCGACATTGCATAGGAAAATATTATTCAAATATTGATAAGAACCTTCTTTTATCTTATTAGGAAGATTCTTTTTCCAATCTTGTTTTGAAAGTTTTTCACCCAGTATACCTCCTGTAACCCCTCCTATAACAGGGATTAACCCCAACAAAGAAAGCTTGCCGAGTTCTTCAAAAGGATTATGCATATGGGAGTCCGGAATAATTTTGTTAAGTAGTTTTTTACCTGGTGCAATTGTTTCCAATTTATCATCTAGCAGTTTAACTTCTTTTAAATTAAGTATTTTACCATTTTGAACTTTTTCAGTTAAATCAAAAACTGTTTTATGAATTTTATCGGTAAGAGTTAAACGCTTCATAACATTTTTGATATCTTTCGGATGCAAATGAGGTAATTCTATTAAACCCTCAAAAATTTCTTTGTCTTTAATTTTAAGTCCTCTTGTAGCAAGAAGGGCAGATACTGCAGTTAAAGAAAGTATAGAGAAATTCATTATAGCTTTTTTTTTGCGTTCTTTTTTGGGAGCATTAAAAGTATCATGAACCCCTATCGCTAAAGCAGATGCAGATATTACAAGAGGCATCTTATCATATACTCTCTTGACTAATGCCGGTTGATCAAGATATTTTCCAAATACTCTTAAACCCGAAGAAATGCTCATTTGGGGAATCCTTTACATATAGACTATAAAACAGCATATCAATTAAAAATAAAGTTTCTATTAGCTGCCTGAATAGTATTTTTACAAATAAAATTATACAACTTTATGACATGTTGGCAATATTATAAAAATTTTCCTGCACATTTTGCACCGCAAAATTTACATACCCCACCATTAGTAATATTGTAATCAGTAATTTCATGCCCTATTCTCTCCAGCAATATTTTATTACAGTTGTCACAATATGTTGCACTTGTTTTTGTAGAAACTATGTTGCCTGTATAGACATGTTTTAAACCGATATTTTTTGCTATATTATAGGCTCTCATTAAAGTTGCAAAAGAAGTTGCAGGTTTTCCCATAAGTTTCCAGGCCGGATGAAAAGCACTAAAGTGCAATGGAGTATCTACCCCAATGTTATTTTTAATCCAATTACATTCTTTTGTTAATTCTTCATCAGAATCGTTTTCACCTTCAATCAATAAAGTTGTAATTTCAAGCCAGCAATCAGTCTGGTTTTTAATATATTTCAAGGTGTCTAAAATCGGCTCTATGTGAGCCATACAATACTTTTTATAAAAATTCTCGTTAAAAGCTTTTAAATCAATATTTGCTGCATCCATATGTTTATAAAATTCTTTTCTGGGCTCGGAATTAATATATCCTGCACTCACTGCAACGGTTTTTAAACCTATTTTATGACATTCTATTGCCGTATCTATTGCATACTCAAAGAAAACAGTAGGGTCATTATAAGTAAAAGCAACACTTTTACAGCCATACTTTTGTGCAGCCTGAGCAATAAACTCAGGTGAAGCTTTTTCAAATAAAGAAGGGTCTTCTTTTGATTTTGAGCTCTGCCAGTTTTGACAAAAAAGACAGCCCATATTACACCCTAAAGTACCGAATGACAACACTTTTGTACCCGGATAGAAATGGAAAAGAGGTTTTTTTTCGATAGGATCAATTGCTAGTCCTGTTGTATATCCATAAGAAGTTAGTACAATATTCGAATCAATATTTTTTCTTATATGACAAAACCCCTCCTGTCCTTCCGAAAGGATACAATTTCTTGGACAGATGGTACATTGCACTTTATTACCTTGAAGATTATTTTGATATTTCATAAAATATATTATAATTGATTCGACAAATTATAAAATGGGTTAGTCTTCTATGAAAAAAATCAAACAACCAGCTGTAGCCGGTAAGTTTTATACCGACGATAAAAAAGAATTATTGAATGAATTAAACGAATATGAAAGAAAAAACGTAAAAGAATATGATTACACAACAAGAGCAATAATCGTACCGCATGCCGGATATTTCTTTTCCGGAAAGCTTGCCTCAAAAGGTTTTCAATATTTAGACCGGAAGGTGAAGAATATTTTTATATTTGCTCCTGTCCACACTGTTCCTACAGAAGGGATAGCCTTATCAGAAAATGACATATGGCAGACACCTTTAGGAGAAATTGAAGTAAACCAACAAATTAATAAAGAGTTGGTGGATAAATTCAACGGAAATTATTTTGAACCTGCATTTGAAACAGAACATGCAATCGAAGTTCAGGTGCCTTTTATACAAAAATATTACTCAGACGTAAAAATTGTACCGATATTAGTAGGACTCACTCATTGCTCCAAAATCGCACAAATAATAGATTATTACTGGCAAAATAAAGATAATGCCTTTGTTATTTCTTCTGATTTAAGTCATTTTTATCCCCACTCAGATGCGGTAAAAATTGACAAAGTAACAGCAGAGCTTATAGAAACAAATAATACCGAAGAATTTAATCCACAAAGGGCATGTGGTTCTTTGGGAATTTGCGGACTAATGGAATTTGCTAAAAAAAATGAGTTTTCGCTAATCAGAGTAGGACTAACAAATTCAGCTGAATCTTCAGGTGACACTTCAAGAGTGGTCGGCTATGGAAGTTGGCTTTTATATGAAAATAGCAAGAATAATTTTATTAAAAAATATTTTTCAGACACTATAACTGAATACTGCCAGCAAAGTATTGCCTATGGGCTAAAAAATAATACACCGATTCCTACAGAAAACCTTGAAAATATACCTCAAGTATTGTATCAATATGGAGCTTCTTTTGTAACGCTTACAATAAATAATGATTTAAGAGGCTGTATAGGCTCGATTATTGCGCATCAATCGCTTATAAAAGATTTAGTATCAAATGCTTATAATGCAGCTTTTGCAGACTCAAGATTTTATCCATTGACAGAAGATGAATATGAAAACGTCAAAATTTCGATATCACTTTTATCTTCTCCCGAAGAAATGGATTTTAAGGATGAGCAAGATTTACTAAATCAAATAAGACCTTTTATTGACGGTATAATAATAAAAGATGGTGTAAATCAAGCTGTTTATCTTCCTTCCGTATGGGAACAACTACCTGAAAAAGTTATGTTTTTAAATTCGCTTAAACAAAAGGCAGGACTCTCTCCTCATCATTTTTCGAAAAATTTTCAGGCATACAGATATACAACGGAATATATTAATTAGAGTTTTTTATCAAACGTCTTTTTCGTTTTTTCAAGCTGATTTTGCTTTTGTTTTTCAGCTTTCAACTTTCTTTGCTCTTTAATCTGCTCCAGCCTTTTCTCAAATTTTACGATATCATCTTCACAAGCTGTTTTAAAATTAACATAATAAATATTATTAGACATCGGTGAATTCAAATACTGCGGATACCTGTATATTATATATTTATATACGGCAATCATCCTTGTTGAACCTTTAGGATGGACCTTAAAAATATCAATAAGGCATGGGCTTTCATCTAAAATTTTGTTCATTACAGTTATGGCGGCGAGGGGATTATAACCGGCTTTTTCCATTAAAGTTATGGCTCTTAAATCTGATTTTAGCTCATAATACCTTCCATAGAATGAGTAAGTAACCCAGGAATCAGACTCTTCATAAGAATCAAGTAAGTGCGATATTTCATGTGAAATTATAAAAGCAAGTTCATCATCGTTATCTATATACGGTAATACCCCCTGATGAATTATTATTTGCCTAAAAAACCTATCTGCAGATGCATTTATAACCTTATCTCTTGAAAGGAAAAATATCATTCTGTGTCTGAGTTTGTTAGCTTTAATTATTCTGTTAGCAACAGATAGGACTTTCTCTTCATATTTACCGTTTTTCTCCCAGAAATTATCCATGTTTATTGAATCTTCAGAATCTAATGAAACATACCCGGAATTAACTGTTATAACAGAAGCTTCTGTCGATAAACAAGCAAAAAACATAAATAGAAATAAAAGCAAAATTTTCTTCATAAAAAATCCCTTATTTGTAGGCAACTTTAACTATAGCAAATCAGGCTAATATAGGCAGGTAATTAATAAATAAAAATATTACTTATAATTATTATATTAATTAATAAATTTTTTGTTATTTGAGTTATAACTCTCTCTAAATTTGAACTTAAATAACTCAGCTATTCATAAGCTTTATTTGGTTAAATCAGATAGAGTACAGGATTAATAAATAATGGATGATTGTAATATTGTATACTGTGATTTTGACGGTACCGTAACCAAAAATGATTGTGTAAATAAGTTTTTAAGTCAATATGCTGACAACAAATGGCTTGATATAGAATATCAATGGTTAGAAGGTAAAATCGGCTCAAAAGAATGTATAAAAAAACAGATAGGGTTAATTAAAAACATTAGCCCCAGTGAGCTCAAAGATTTTATATATTCAATAGAAATTGATGAATATTTTTTCGACTTTTATAATTACTTAAAAGAACAAAATAAAAAACTTGTTATACTAAGCGACGGATTCGACTTTTTTATAAAAGAAACCTTGAACAGATACAACATTTCTGACATTAAATATTACGCAAATAAACTTTTATACGAAAATAATAAATTTTCTCTTCTCTTTGAAAACTCTGATAAAAATTGCAGGGCAAAAGCCGGCATGTGCAAATGCTCTAAAATTCATGAAAAAAAATTTATTTATATTGGAGATGGACTCTCAGACTCTTGCATAGCTGCTAAGGCGACATTGCTATTTGCAAAAAACAAACTGCAAAGATTTTGTGATGAAAATAATATCAACTACATAAATTTTAAAACATTTAATGATATTTTAAATTACTTTAGAGAAAAAGGAGAGCTAAATGCAAAGCACAACTACATCAATATCTGATTCAGAGATTAAAGAAATAGATAAACACTACTGTTCTTATGGAGATACGGTTCACTACTCTGATAACCCTAAAATTTTCAGAGACTGCAACGGCTCTTTTATGTATGATTCTAAAGATATCCCGTATCTGGACCTGCAAATGTGGTATGCATCTTGCAATTTAGGTTACAAAAATGAAAGAATCTCAAATGCGGTTATTGATCAGATTAACACGCTTCCTCAAATTGCCTCAAGATTTTTATATGATTATAAAGTCCTGCTTTGCGAAAAATTAGCAAAAGCAAACGAAAAAAGGTTCAACGAAAAAGGCCGTATTCATTTTAATGTTGGAGGTGCACAGGCAAATGAAGATGCGCTCAAATTAATAAGAAATTATACAGGAAAAAATCTTCTCTTTGCATTCATGGGCGGCTATCATGGAAGAACAATAGGCACTTCCGGAGTAACCTCAAGCTTCAGGTATCGTGAATATTACGGACATTTTGGCGACAGAGCTCACTTTGTTCCTTTTCCTTACTGCTATAGATGCCACTATGGTAAAAATTGCGAAAATTGTGATTTTTATTGTGTAAAACAATTTGCAAAGAATTTTGAAAGCGAATATAAATCATTCTATGACCCTTCAACAAGAAAATGCGAATATGTAGCATTTATTGCTGAGCCCATACAGGGGACAGGCGGATATATTATACCGCCAAAAGGATATTTTAAAGAGCTTAAAAAAATTTTGGATAGCTACGGAATTTTATTTATTGCAGATGAAGTACAAATGGGCTTTTACAGAACAGGTAAGCTATGGTCTATAGAACATTTTGATGTAACTCCTGATGTGATTACTTTTGGCAAATCACTTACAAACGGACTTAATCCTTTAGCAGGGCTATGGGCAAAAGAAGAACTTATTAACCCTGAAATCTGGCCTGCAGGCAGAACTCATTCAACATATTCTTCAAATCCAATTGGAACAAGAGCCGGCTATGAAGTCATGAGTATATTTGAAGAACAAGATTTTGAAAGTGTAATTGCAGAAAAAGGAAAAAAATTCCTTGACGGACTCAAATACCTTAAAAACAAATATAAAAAAATAGGCAATGTAGACGGCATAGGGCTTGCATTGAGAATTGAATGTACTGAAGAAGACGGCTTCACTCCTGATAAAAAGTTATGCGATGCAATAATCGAAGAAGGACTAAAAGGAGATTTGGTTTACGCAGGCAGCAAATATGGCATCGTACTAAATAACGGAGGCTACTATAAAAACGTAATAACTCTTGTCCCTCCAGTCACTATAACTGAAGATGAAATAACTATGGCAATAGATTTATTAGATCAATTATTTGCGAGGTTTTAACATTGCCTGGTTCATACGATTTTAAACTTATACATAAAGAAAAAACAGAAAATGCAATTATGCTGTTTCATGGCATGACAGGCAGCCCTTTTGAAATGAAAAAATACGCAAATTTCTTATTCAAATCAGGATTTGATGTATATTGTTACTGTCTGCCCGGGCATGGCAATCACCCGATAACCATAAATTCGGTTTCTTGGGAGGATTGGATTAATTTTTCATGCGAAAAATATGAAAATTTAAAGCAAAAATACGAAAAATTCTTCTTGGGAGGGCTTTGTTTAGGGGCTGTAATTGCCTTAAAAATGGCGCAAGACTATGATGATATTTCAGGAATAATCTCTCTATCCACCACTCTCTACCTTGACGGTTGGACGATACCCTGGTACAACTTTTTAATGCCAATGGGATTATACACAATAGTCAGATACTATTATACCTTCCCGGAAAGAGAACCCTATGGGATTAAGAATAAAATAACCAGAAAAACAATATCAAAACTTATGGGTAAAAACTCTGTCGCAATGGATAATTATCCGCTAAGCTGCATTTATGAACTCTTACAATTATCAAAACATACAAGAAAGAATATGTACAAAGTAAAAGCTCCAACGTTAATAATACACTCAAACCAGGATGATTTAACCAGTATAAAAAGCGCAAAATTTGTTTATAATAATATATCTTCAAAAAACAAAGAGCTTATAATATTAGACAACAGTTATCATCTTGTTGTTTATGATAATGACAAAGATTTGGTGTATAATAAGAGCTCTGATTTCTTAAAATCATTGTCTAGCACTAGATTACAAGAGGTATCTCTGTGAACTCAATACTAAATACATTTGCTATCCTAAATGCAGTTTTTATAATAACATTTATCATAACAACAAAATATATCTATAAAATGTACAATAAACCACAAATAATGGCTGGCTTTGGCATTTTAATGGGCGGATTATTTCTTATATATTTTTTATTATTGATATTAATCAGTATTATGGCTGTTTTCGAACACAGATACCTGTTTTTGATAATGGGAATATTCTTGGTAATACCTTTTATCGTCGGGCAAAAAGCCACATATGAAAAACTTGATTTATATTCAAATTTGCAACTTTTGTCATTGTTTGCAAGTCTATCTTTATCTTTAATATTTATAAAATGTAATTACTAAGAATCAACATCTCTTACTTTTTTCCAAACAGAAGGTAAATAATTGCCGTTTTTAATCGGGTCTCCCATTACATCAAACTCCTGCTGATAAAAGACTGGCTCAAATCCTTTGTTTCTAAGTATATTATGAACTCTTGATTCATCATAAACGCTTATTATTTTTCCATCTTGAACTATAGTTTTTAAATCTTTACTATAGTCATGTTTATTATTTTCATACATATGGTCAGCTGGTAAAGCACCCATTACAAATAAACCTCCAATCGGCAACTTTTTATTAATCTGAGTAATAAGATTTTTAGCAGCACTAAAGTCATCGCCCTCTTTTGGAGAGAAGGAAATTATATGATAAAGAGCATTTTTAAAAAATATAACAGGACTATTATCAGGTAAATCCAGTTTTGTACCCAAGTCACATATGTCCCCGGTTTTAAAACTTACTACATTATTAAAAGCATCTTTTTTAGGAATATAATAAGCATTATATCTGTCTTGAACACTAATACTTAAATATTGCAAATAATATTTTAATTTCTTGATTTCATCCTCATCCTTAGTTTTTTTAAGCGATTTGATTGTTTTTATTAATTCTCTATCAATATTTTCAACAAAATACCAGTCTCTTGGAATCGGAGTAAAAAAATCATCAAAAAGCCGTTTAAGTTCAGGATTTTTTTTATAATGCACATTATCCTGGTAATGCAAAAAGGTTTCAACAGAACCTGAAGTAATCTCATATAAATGATTTTTCCTTGAATTTAGCAAGCTAGGAACAATATCATATCCTGTTATAGTATACCTTTTATCTTTATTGGCAGAATTAAGAAGCATAGCCAGAGAATATGCCTCTTCACCTGTTGATGCAGCAAATTCAGCAATATTAGCACCTTGAGGATAGTTATCTTTCAAGTAATTAACAGTAAAATTCAAAGTATCAATATCTCTAAAAAAATACGTCTCATGAATACATAAGTCAGAATAATTTTCGCCATTATCAACTGGCTGTAATGTAGAGGTCGTTCTTGTTCCTTTAAAAGATATGCCATCAGTATTTTTAATAAATTCATCTTTATTATAAGAATTAAAAATCTTTTTAGAGACTGGATTATTAATATTTGATTTAAAAGAAAAACTTGGAATAAAATTAACAGACAACACAACAATTTCCTTAATTATTTAAACTAACATACGAAAAAATTTTTTTTGACAATTTATGTTAAGATACATTACAAAATAAGTACATAATATATACTTTATAGTCAATTTTTACACATAAAAATTTTTTATATAAATAGAGGAATTAGATTAATAAAATATTAATAGAAAAGGAAAAAACCATGGCAAGAGTTTTAATTTCAATGCCCGAAAGATTTTTAGGGGAAATTGACAAAGTTGCAGAAAACGAAAACCGTTCAAGAAGCGAATTAATCAGAGAAGCATTAAGAACTTACATTCATAGAAACAAAGTTCGCGAAAACACTTTAGCAAATAAAAATGCTGCAATTCTTGAAACTTTGTTAGATTAAAAATTTAAGCAAATATAAAAGGCTGATAAAATCAGCCTTTTTTTGCTATTTAAACTTATATTTATACTTTTACAATTTTTTTAGTTTGCTCAACAACATTTAAAAGAGCTTGTAACGCATCATCAGGAAGTTTATCTAAGCCACCTTTTTCGGCTTCTCTTGACTGAATAAACCTTATTCGGTCATTCATTCTTGCAACAAATTGTGATGCATATTCACTATCGTTAAAATCGACTTTAAAACCAGGAAGATTAATAATTTCAATATCAGAGAAGTTTTCCCATTTTTCAAATTTTGCACTTCCCTCAATTATTGCCTCAATTATACCCAGAGTATCTTTAGGTTGAACTTTTTTGTCCATAAAAGAACCTGTATTCAAAATATAGCAATTAACTCCATCTTCAATCAATTGTTTAAAGCGTGTGTAATCCATCTCCAAAGGATAAGTTCTAAAAGGATTTGCATAAGGTTCAACGACAAGCGCATTAGGATCAACCCCTTCTGCGAGCCTTTCTGCTGAAGTCCTTTTTGTAGCAAGAGTAGCACCCATAGCCGAACCTAAAGAGGCTCCTTTTAATTTAATTACGGGGGGAATTGTAGGGTCTTTCATAAGCCAGAAAATTGCATTAATAGGCTCATCTACTCTGTCCACTCTGTTTGGAGACCAAAGCCTTGATTTAACTGCACGCCCGTTGCCATTTCTGATATCTTCTGTGATTGAATAAACTTTTCCATCTTCTTTGTAAACAGCACCGTTATTTTGCTGAGTAATAATATATTTATTATCATCACAATCCATAGGATAGTCCTGTGTTTTGTCAAAATAAGCAGGTTCGAGAGCAATTGAATATTTATCCTTAACATTAATAATAAAAGCGTCATCATGCAAAACAGTTATATCATATTTATCATTGTGTCTTGCGTGAGTAATTGTTGACTTTCCGGAACCTGAAAGACCAAATACCGCTACAGTAAACTTCTTATCATCTTTAAGATTGTATCTTTTTAAACCGCCATGGCAAGAAGCGTAACCTGTTCTTGCAGCAGCTCCCCAGGCAAGTGTTAATGTGCCTTTTTTATGTTCCCCAAAGTATCTCATACCTAAAATAGCAGCACAATTATGCTTAGGGTCAAAGAAAGTCAAACCGTAAGGATAATCAGGGTGAGTCCAGTCAGGGTCAGAGAATATGTAGATATCACCTTCAACTATTTTTCTTGAATTTTCATACATTTCACTATATTTTTCATTTATATATTGGAAATTCAAAAGCCAGCTGTACATTACATTTTCATATCCTTCAGGGATAGTAAGATGTGCTTTTATCATAAAATCTTCTTCAAGCCCGACCACAACTTCTGTCTGATACATATGCTTATATCTTGTATTATAAACGGCTTCTCTTATGATAGGAAGAAGCTCAGATAAATTACAACCGGGTTCCCCAACTATTTTTCTTGCGGCGGAACAGCGACCGACTACAGTACCGTCATTAAAGAGAAGTTGATTCGCACCTTTTGGTAACCCTTGTTTTTCAGGTTCATATACAGGCATACCTGTCAATTCTATTGTCCCGGGGCTGTACAAAGCAAGCTTATATGCTTCTGAAACGGATTTTATATTTTCAACGTTATTTGAGAAAAATGCTGATTGGATAGTTGCTCTTGCAGCAGAAAGAGTATCTTTGTATTCTGCCGACTCAGTGTAAAATTCGATTGATGACATGACAATTCTCCTTAACTTCGGTTATTCCTAAAATAATATAGCATAAGAAGCCTAAATTTAATCGTTTTTAACAATATGTTAAATCACCTGTTACAATTGTTTTTTCTTGGTTTTCGGAATTTAAAACAATTAAAAAACCTTTATCATCAATTTTTAAAGCAGTATATTCAGATTTGTTATCTATGTTAGATATTTTTATTTTTTTACCTAAAAAATCACACCTGTTAATATAATCATCTTTTATTACAGAAAATCCTACTTGGATAAATTCTTTATATGTTTTAAAGAAAGCATCAAGAATCAAAGAAATTAATTTATTTGCATCAATATCCCTGCCTAAAATATTGGTCAAAGATGAAGCTTCCTTGTCTATTTTACTTATTGTTTCAAGACTCAAATTAACATTCACTCCAAGTCCTAAAACAAAAGCATATGTTTCTTGTATCTTTTTAGCTTCACATAATATTCCTGCAATTTTTGCCCCATTGTATAAAACATCATTAGGCCATTTTATAGAAGGTTTAAGCCCATAATTATCCTCAAGCACCTTACACAAAATAACGCTCATATATTGGGTTAAATTCGATGAAGGAAAGGAACTCTGACAAATAGGCTGTTTCAAAAGAAGTGACATATAGATATTTGCGTTTTCATCAGAAACCCAAACCCTGTTAAATCTGCCTCTGCCTTTTGTTTGTCTTTTGGCAATAAGAACATCTCTATCTTTGAGATTCTCCAAATTTTCAAGTATGTAAGAATTTGTTGAATCAAGTTCTTCAAATGTAATAATATTATAATTACTCATAAAATATCACTTATATTTATTTATTAAATTTCTTAAAAACGAAACATCTCTTGCCAGATCACTTTTTCTGACAAATTCAACGTCTAATTTTCTTGCAATTGTAGTTATATTAAACATTGCAGAGATAATAATTATTTTTGTATTTGAGAATTCTTTATGAGTTTTAATCTGTTTTACAAGCCATTCACCCGCCAAATCAGGCTCAAAATCAAATTCCATTTGAAGATCTGTAATAATCAAATCAAAAGGTTCATTAACGTTTTGGAGTACAGCATCATAGCCTTCTTTCGCAGAAGACGCCATTGTTATATTAAAATTACTTGAAAAAATTGAATGCAAAGCCGTTAAATGGAATTTTCTCCAACTTGAACTGTCTTCTACAACTAAAATTTTATTTATCATAGCTTTAATTATATCAAAAATAGTCTATTAAGCTAATCTTAAAAATTATACAAAAGTCTATTTATTTCAATTTTAAATGCTAAATAATATAAAAAGACAAAAGACTTTTGCCAAAATATGCCAGAAAAGAATTTTCTGGCATAAGTAATATATTGTTGGAAGAAAAAAATGAATATTTTATCTTATATTAAATATATAAAGGATAAAGTGGATAACATAAATGAAACAGTCTCCGATCCGATTTATCTAAACGAAAAAAGTCATAACCCATTCTTGGATGATTCAAACAAAACATTTGTTTGGATTGAGAAGGAGGATGACGATAACAGCAGCTGAATTATTTTAACTCTGTTTCAATTATATAACGAGGTCTTGATTTAACTTCCTGGAAAAGTTGCCCTAGATACTCCCCTATTATCCCGATACAAAATATCTGAACACCGCCGATAAATGCTGTTGATACAACAATTGTTGCCCAACCGGGAACAGTGTATCCGTTGTGCATCTTTTCCCAAATAACATCAATTCCCAGAATGAAGCTAAAAAGTGCAATTATAATACCTATAAAAGTAACCATTCTAAGCGGTACAATGCTAAAAGAAGTAATACCTTTTGCGGCAAGTGAAAATAAATCAAGCGGAGAAAACTTTGATTCCCCGGCGAACCTTGGTTTTACATCAAAATGAACATACTCGGTTTTATAACCAAACTCGTAAAAAATTCCTCTCAAAAAGAGATTTACCTCTTTGTAATTACTTAATATATCCAAAATTTTCCTGCTTGTAAGCCTAAAATCCGAATGATTAGGCATAATCTTCACACCCAATATGTTCATCAACTTGTAAAATGCGAGTGCGCTGTGTCTTTTCAAAAATGAATCTGTTTTTCTGTCATTTCGAATGCCACAAACAATGTGTGCGCCATCATTATATTTATCGATAAATTCAGACAGTTTATTTTCATCTTGCTGCAAATCAGCGTCCATAGTGATACAACAATCAATATCGAACTTTCTTACTTCTAAAAGCCCTGCAAGCAAAGCCCTTTGATTTCCGAAATTTCTTGTAAAGTTTAATCCTTTTATTTTGGACGGTTCTTTTTCATGTAGTTTTGTAATTATGCTCCAGGTAGAATCTGTACTGCCGTCATTTACTAAATATATAAAACTTTTTGATGAAATTTTATTAACATTTATAAGCTCGTATAAAACTTCCAAAAGCCTTTTTAAAGTAACTTCCAATACTTCTTCTTCGTTGTAGCAGGGGATAATAATTGCTAAAGTGGGGGAATTCATCTATAACACCATATAATTTATTATGCTAAAATGTATCTATATTAAATAATATAATTGATAAAATTAAAACATGCAAACAAAAAAACTTGTATTTAACTCTGATGATTTTGGTTACTCTGAAGCTTTTAACCTTGGCATTAAAAAAGGTTATTTAAGCGGTATTCTGACAAGCACCTGTCTTCTTGCAAACGGAGAGGCATTTGATGCTGCCATGAATGAAATATTGCCCGAAATAAAAGATATAGGATTAGGTGCACACTTAAATATCATCGAAGGGAAAAGCCTTACGAATGGAAATCTTTTATGTGATTCAAACTCTAATTTTAAAAATGATTTTGTCGCAATTTTATCAAATTCTTATAACAAGAAATTCCTTGAACAGGTTGAAGCTGAATTCAGAGCACAAATAGAAAAAATACTTGAACATACCCAAATCGACCACTTAAATTCACACGTTCATGTACATGCCATACCCGAGATATTTAAAATCACATGCAAATTAGCAGAAGAATACGGCATAAAATATATCAGAACACAACATGAAGTTCCCTACGTCGTACCAAGTCTGCTCAAACATTTTTCTGTAAAATATCCTGTAAATTTAATTAAGTTTTCACTACTGAACGGATTTTCATTAATGAATACAAGGACGATAAAAAAATACAATTTAAAAACAAACAATTATGCACTCGGAATAACTTATACGGGCTACATGGACGAAAAGACTATAAAATATGGCTTACAGGCTATTCAATCAGATGACTGCATTTGTGAAATATTAATCCATCCTTGTTATTTTAAATCAGATAATATTGAAAAGCCTTTTAATTATGGAGAATACTTAATAACCCAAAGTGCAACCATAAAAGATGAAATTAAAAAAATGGGATGGGTGTTTACCAACTACAAAAAACTTTCGCAAGAATCTTAAACAACATTATTTTTAAGTTCCGTACCATTGTAGAAATCATTAATGTTTTGAACAGTTATGTTTAATATTCTGTTTATTGCTTCTTTTGTATCATAAGCGACATGAGAGGTAATTATAACATTAGGCAGCTGAAGCAGTTTATGATTTATCAAAGTTTTTTTAAGACAATTAATATCAACACAATCACGATTATTAAAATAAGGACAATAATGCCCGATTGCTTCTTCACATTCAATAACATCTAACGCAGCGCCTTTGATTTTTCCGTTTAATAAAGCTACGTAAAGCGCCTGAGAATCAATCAATTCGCCTCTTGCAGTATTAACAATAACAACCCCGTCTTTCATAGTTTCGATGCGCTTTTCGTTAATCAAATGATAATTTTCTTTTGTAGCCGGAGCATGAAGAGAGATAATATCTGAATTTTTACATAAGTAATCAATATCAACATACTCAACCCCGAAATCTTTAATTAGCTGTTCATTCTTGTAAATATCATAAGCCAATATTTTCATAGAAAAGCCGCTGGCAATTTTAACAGCCTTAGACCCTATTCCTCCGAGCCCAACGATTCCAATGGTTTTGTCAAAAAGCTCCATTCCCAAATATTCATTTGATGTATCGCCATTTTTTAGGTTTGAATTTGCCTGACATACCTTTCTGACTAAATTTAATAGTAATGAAAAGGCAAACTCTGCAACGGTATAATCACCATAATGAGGAGTGTTTACAACTTTTATATTATTTTGTTTACAATAATCTGTATCAACATGGCTAAAACCCACAGAACGAAGTGCAATAAGCTTTAAGTTCTTAAATTCGCTTAAAACTTCAGCTGTAAGCCTTGAAGAAGTAAATACAGAAATAATTACAGCATCTTTATATTCATCTTTTAAATCGCCTTTTTTTAATACAGGAGATTCAACAAACTCGATATTATATTTATCAGACAAACTTCCAAGTAAAGCCTTTTCAACTTCTTTTACATCAAAAAAAACGATATCTCTCATTATCACCTCAATTTTAACAGCTTAAAACAGACTAGCAATTTCCAATATCCGAGTGTTCTTCTATATGAATCTCAGAATTATATTGGGAAGAAGTCTTATGTTTAAAAAATTTTTTTTTGTCATTTTGACTGAGAAACTCTTTCATTTTTGTATAATTAAATTCGTTTTCCCAACGGGCAATAACAACAGTAGCAACACAATTTCCTATTAAGTTAACTGTAGTTCTTCCCATATCGAGAATCTGGTCAATACCTAATAAAATAGCAACGCCTATAATAGGATATCCAAAACTAGCCAAAGTTCCAGCCAAAACAACCAATGACACCCTTGGAACACCTGCAATACCTTTACTTGTAAGCATTAAGGCTAACATAATAACTAATTGCTGTTGAATAGAAAGATCAATACCAACTATCTGAGTAGAAAATAAAACTGCAAGAGAGAGGTAAAGAGTACTGCCATCAAGATTAAAAGTATATCCTGTCGGCATAACAAAACCTACAATATTTTTAGGAATGCCAAAGTTTTCCATTATACTCATGGCCTTTGGTAAAGCAGCCTCAGATGTTGCAGTAGAAAAAGCAAGTAAGGCAGGTTCTCTTATTGCTTTTACCAGAGCTGAAAATGATATCTTAACTATTTTACAAGCCACAAATAAAACTAAAAATACAAATACAATCAGCGCTGAATATAAAGCAAAAATGATTTTTGCATAATTAACGATTATACCTATACCGTTTTGGGCAATAGTATAAGAAATAGCTCCAAAAACTCCAAGAGGGGCAAAATTCATAACAAATTCTGTAAATTTAAACATAATATCAGAAAGTGAAGAAACTAAATCCAACACAGGCTTTGCTTTTTGTCCTATAGCACATATTGATATTGCAAAAAATATTGAAAAAACAACTATCTGAAGCAAATTCCCCGTAGCCATTGCATCTACAATACTTGTGGGAAACACATTTATAAGCATTTCTGATAATGAAGAATGCATATTTGTTTTAGCCATTGTATTTGCGGTATCTATCATGTTAGCAGAAATACTGCTTGTAAAACCGATGCCCGGTTTAAATATATGCCCTGCCAATAAACCTATCACTAAGGCAATTGTTGTAACAATTTCAAAGTAAACAATTGTCTTTATACCCAATCTGCCAAGTGATTTCACATTACCGTGTCCTGCAATTCCCGTAACAAGAACCGCAAATAACAAAGGAGCGATTATCATTTTTATCATATTAAGGAATATAACTGCAAGCGGCTGCATTTTATTGGCAAAATTTGGAAATAGCCAACCTACAAAGACACCAAGGATTAGGGCTATAAATATAGACGATGTTAACTTTGAATTCTTCAAGGATTCACACTCCTAGGACTATTATACTGCAAAAAAAGTTGTAAATATTCATATTTGACTAATAATTTAAAATTAGTAAAATATTTTTACAAAAATTCAAATTTAAAATTTTAAAGTTACAATAATCCTCTCGAAAAACTATCATAAATTATTTTAGATGCTTCAACAATAAATTCTTTACCTAAAGGATTATTATAAGGACGTTTTGCCATAATTACAACAATATACTTCTTCCCATTCTGCGTCCATACAATCCCTGCATCTCCGAGCATATTACCAATATCGCCTGTTTTATGAATCAAAATTGCATTATTTGGCAATCCTGCTTGTATAAGTCTGTTGTTTTTAACATGGCTTAAATAACTAATTATCTGCTCTCTAGAGTGCAATGACAAAAATGACGAATTATCAATATTATATAGCATAACAGCCATATCTTTTGCGGTTGTATAATTTGTACCGCCTAAATCCGGGAGCCATGTATTTACATAAGTATCATTTAATCCCCAATGCCTTATTGCTCTGTTAATATCTATCTTTCCGCCTATAGAAGACATCAGCATATTTGTAGCAGAATTGTCAGAATCTTGAATCATTGTTCTGGCAAGCGCATCTACCGTATGGTAACTTCCAACTGGCTTATATTGCAATCCTCCCGACCCCTCAGCTTTATAATAATCAGTTAGCTTAAGCTTGTCATATAAATTTATTTGAGAAGATTCAATAGACCTAAATAACTCGAGAAGTATAGGAATTTTAATAATACTGGCCGCAGGATATTGTTGATTTGCATTAATGTCAACATATTTTCCAGTTTCAAAATCCCATATAAAAATTGTCGGTTTTATTATTGGATATGAAGACATTAATCTATTTAGTCTTGCAGTCAAGACCTGCATTGGAGAAGCTAAATATAAAGTCTGCATTTGCGGTTTTTCAAGATTTGCACTTTTTAAAAGTTTTTTACCTAAAAAATAATCATTATTTAAATATGCAGACGTCTTATTATAAAGCAAATTATAGTCTGTTTTTATTGCATTATTGGAAGAAGAAAAAAATAAAGGTTTTAAAAACTTGTTATATCCATATGGAAAAACATACAACAACAAGAGTGCAGAAAAGAGAAAAAGTACTATTTTTTTAAGCGGATTAACTTTTTTTACTTTAGGTTTAAAAACAATTGGCCTTGATGGTTTTAAAACTTTCCGCGGATGAACAGTTGCTGAATTATAATTCACCTTGGCTTTATGCATGGGTTTAGCCACAGAACCTCTCCTATATGTCTAGATATTTTACATTATACAACATATGACTGAATAAATTATAATCTATTTAATCTATTTATCAAATTATTAAATTTTTTGAATATTTCTTAAAAATTTGCTAAAATACTCACATTAGGAGAAAGAAGGATAAACTTATGAAAAATGTAATCATTTATACTGATAAAAACGGCTCTGAAATCGAAGCTATACTTAGAGAAGAAGATGATATAGATTTAAGGGTAAAAAATGTTTCTGAAATTAAAGAAGCAGAAAAATATAATCCTTCTTTATTAATTCTTGACTTACCTGAAGCAAAACTTAAAGAAGTTGCTATGGTAACTAAGTTTCCTGTCCCGACTTTGGTCATAACAGATACTGTTCCTTCTGACTTAATATTAAGAGGTGATTCATATGATTACACGATAAGACCTATTATTGCCTCAGAATTAAAATTAAGAGCAACAAACCTTTTAAGAATTAAAGAACTTAAAGAAACAATAAAACTGGTATCAACAACTGATGAATTAACAGGACTTCATAATAGAAGATACCTTCATGAAAGGCTAGAAGCTGAAATCTCAAGGTCAAAAAGATACGACACCAAACTATCATGTCTTTTATTGGACATTGACTTCTTTAAAGTTGTAAATGACATGTACGGCTATGACTGGGGTGATGTACTTCTTAAAAAAATTGCAGAAATGCTAAGCGGATTTATAAGAAAAGAAGATATTTTAACAAGATACGGTGATGAAGAATTTATTATCATATTGCCAAACACAACTGAAGAAAACGCATTCATATTTGCGGAAAGGTTCAGAAGAGATATAGAAAAAATGGAATTCATACCTGCAGGTGAAGAAGAAAAGCACCCAATTACAATCTCAGGAGGTATTTCATCCTTTCCATTCCTCGAAAATGTCGAAGAAAACGCTAATACACTAATTCGATATGCTGAACATGCCCTATATAACGCTAAGAAACGTGGAAAAAACAAAATTGTGCTATTCTCTCAGGTTAACTTAGACTATTAATAACTCAAAAACAATAAACATGAATATTTCCAAAGAAAAAAAGCCCAAGGCTATTACAATTGCTAACACAGATACTTGTCAATCACGCTGTGTTACTTGTAACGGCTGGAGGGATTACGATTTAAAAAAACAAGAAGAACTTTCACTGGAACAGTGGAAAAATATCTTCAAAAAAATGCATGACTGGCTCGGTAACTATAATTTCATATTCTCAGGCGGTGAACCGTTTATGAGAGATGACATTTTCGAAATGATTGAGTTTGCCTCAAGTCTCGGTGATAACGTAAATATTATTACAAACGGGTTAGGTTTAAAAAACAAATGCGAAAAATTAATTAATTCCTCAATTTGCGCAATCACAATATCTTTAAATTCTGTTAAGGACCCTGCTATTCACAAAGCCTCAAGGGGACTCGAAAACAGCTTTAAAAGGACAATCGATGTTATACAGACTCTTACTTATTTAAACAGAAAATATCAAAAAGGTAAAACCATAGGAATTTCAACGATTTTAATGCCTTCGAATTTAAGTGAAGTAAAGCCTTTAGCAGAATTTGCCAAAACAGAAGGCGTAGGAATAAGTTTTCAGCTCTTGGATGACGGCAGCGCATTTATGGCTCCTGATAATTATGAAGATGAAAACAGCAAGTATTTCGGAAACATTACACAAAAAGCAATTGAGGCTATTAATCTTATAGGGGAGCTAAAAAAAGAAGGTTATCCGATTTACAATTCTATAGAACAGCTTGAAGCTTTTAAAAAACTGATAACGGATCCCTCTGAAGTTAATGAACTTGTATGTAAAGTCGGGGATAGAAATTTTGCAATATCTGCAAGAGGGGAAGCCAGAATATGCTTTTGCATGGAAAGCATAGGTTCACTCATCGACTCAACACCTCAAGAAGTATGGGAGGGCAAAAAAGCTCAAAAAGTCAGGGAAGAAATACTAAAATGCTCCAAAAACTGCAAATTGCTCAACTGCAATTTTGAAGGATAAATCAAAAATGTTTCTTGATAAATTTTTTAAAAAGAATAAAAAGTATTTAAGCTGCGAGTGGATTGAGTACGGACTGGATTTTGATGTCGGAGTATACGGTTCAAACGTTAAAATGTGCTGTTATTTAAGTGCCCCGGGTGGTGGAAATACTATGCTTATTAAGGATTATCGGGGAGAAAAAATCAACTGGGAAAGTTTTTTTAAGCTTAAAAACAAATATAGAAAAATACAAAAATCAGGAAAAGTAATAGCGGATTGCGAGGGATGTGTTTTTCTCAAAGAACAAGAGTGGCTCAGCGAGAATGTTATATATAATGTAATCTTTGACCATTGGACCCATTGCAATTGTAAATGTATTTATTGTTATACAGAAGACAACAAGCAGATTTATAATACGCTTTCAACATATAATGTACTACCGATTGTAAAAGATATGGTAAAGAAAAAAATTTTAAGACCCGGCGGCTCTATCGGATTTGGTGGCGGTGAACCTACTATGTTAATTGAATTTGATGAACTTATTAACATTCTTCTTGAAAATAAGTTTACAAATATAAGAGTACCCTCATCAGGCTTAAAATATTCTGAAACAATCTCAAAAGGCATTGCTTCAGGGCAGCTTACCGTAGTTATTTCAATTGACAGCTCTTCAAAAGAAACTTATAAAAATATTAAACAGCTGGATGGATATGATATAGTTTGCAATAACTTGCTGAAATATTCGCAGGCACAAAAAACACCCGGTTTTGTGATTACTAAGTACATAATAATTCCCGGGATGAATGATACCAGAGAAGAAATAAATAACTGGCTTCAATTCTGTCATAAAAACAATATTTTAAGTGTTGTAATAGATGTAGAAAATAACTGGTTTGAAAAACACAGAAAAAATATCCCCGAGAAAATTTTTGAGCTTATTGATTATGCAAAACAAAAAGCAGCAGAAATGAATTTCATAAGATTTGATATCTGTGACAGAGCCAGACATATGATTGTTGAAAGAGAAGCCAATAAATAGCTTACTGCATGCAACACTTCTTATATTTTTTACCGCTTCCGCAAGGGCAAGGATCATTTCTACCTATACCATTGAAAGTATTTGCCGGTTGCATAGATTCTTTCTCCATTACAAATCCCATAAGCTCTGCAAATACCTTGGATGCATATAAAACGCTTGTTGAAGAAAATATTTTTTTATCTACCGAATCCATTTTATAATGGTTCATCAATTCTTCAAAAGTATATTCGGCTCCAAGTATTTTATTAATTTTATCCATAAATTTCGGAAATTTATCGGAAATTGTTTTAATAATTTTGCAAGGAATTTTATCGTTCTCTAAAAAATTAATTACGCATTCCTTATACCCCTGAATCTCTTTATATTTTTGCGTTTGAAAAATTTTGCAAAAAGTAGCGTAAAAAGGCAAAATAAACAAACCTAATTCTTCATCATATATAATTCCCACATCATAGGTTGATTTATGAGAAGAAAATCCACCTAATGATTTTTCGACAAAATTTTTATATGAATTATTGAACTCTTCAACTTCAAAGTATTTATATTCCTCAGGCGGTTGGATATTGTCCTGAATGGTCTTGTCATCGGGCTTTTCGCCGCCTTCACAGTAATTATTAAAGATATTTATAAGGTTATCGGCATATTTATTTGTCGTAATAATCTCATTAGAGCCAAAACAATCCCGAAATTTCTCATTAAAGAGTTTTATCTGTGCCTCAATTTCTTTAAGTTTTTTAGGGTTGTCATCATAAGCATCTTCGGGCTTTTCAATTATTTTAGCAACTGTATATTTATAAACATCATCCTTTTTATTCGAAGCTAAAAGATTTGAAATTTCCAAAACATAATATTCATTTTCAAACTTAAATATCCTACAAACAGAATACTGGCCTCTATAAACACCTCTGTAATTAGTCATTTTAACTAGAGATAATACATTATAGGTCTTTTCATTCACCAAATTATATAACTCAAAACCGTTTTGCAATATTCGGGATATCTCAAATATTGAAGAAAAAGACTTTTCAAGAGAATTCAAAACTGATTTGTCAAATTTGTCAATTTTAGGATTACTTTTCAAATAAAGCGAAATAATACTTTTTCTTTGCTCAGTTAATCTTCTTTCAAAAATATAAGGAATTAAAAGTGCCTGAACTTCTGAAGGAGAAAGATTTTTAGCAGAAATTGTTGCCAAATAATCATTGAAGTCATCTTTAACCGGATCATTTGTTGATACAAATTCTATTAATTTAGTAATGGTTTCCGAAATGGTAGTAAATTTTTCTATAACTGATGACATTCTCTATTATCTCCTCTTTCCAAGTTTCACAACTGCACTATGACGGGCAGTTTTACCGTTTTCTTTCCTATAAGAAAAAAATATATCAGACATACACGATGTGCAATACCCGCAAACATCAATTTCAAATAGCCCTTTGTCTAATAACTGTATTTTGTTCAAATTTTTTAAATCTATATAATATTTGTCGCAATGCGAATCATATCTGTAAATTTTATCAATATCTTTTGTTAAACTGCTTTTAACTAATTGACTATATACATTTTCATCAACGGCAAAACAGCATTCTCCAATAGACGGGCCTATAGCTGCTTTAATGTTTTCGGGTTTTGAATTAAATTTTTCTTTCATTACTTCAACGGATTCCTGCGCAATTTTGTTTGTAGTACCTCTCCAGCCGGCATGAACAACGGATGCTATATTATTTTTATTATCAAAAAGTATTATAGGGACACAATCAGCAAAATTCAAAAGCATCAGACTATTCTCGATTGAAGATACAAGAGCATCGCAGTTTTCGTAAATGTTAATATTTTCACAGACTATCTCTATATTAGCAGAGTGAATTTGTTTTGCGGTTTTTATAGACTCAATCGGAACTGAAAGTTTATCACACAAAAATCTTCTGTTTTCTTGAGCTTCATGTGACTTTTCAGGCAATTCCCCCTCTGTTAGCATAAATTCTTTGGTAGTGAAAAAATGCTCAATCTCATTTAAGAGAGTTGATTTTAAAATTTTTTTGCCGTAAAAATCAGTGAAATAAAACATTAAATCTCAACCGTATTAAATATTCTGTCACCTGCATCACCCAAACCAGGCATTATATAACCGTTTGCATTAAGCCCTGAATCCACACTGGCAGTCACTATCTTAATATCAGGATATAAAGAATGTACTTTATTTAAACCTTCTGGTGCACTTATTAAACTTACAAACCTTATATTTTTTTGAGGAACTTTTTTATTTACGAATAGTTTTATAGCCTCAATAGCGGAATTTCCTGTTGCAAGCATAGGATCAAGAATTAATATGATGTTATTTTCAGGATTTTCAAACTCTATAGGCGTTTTATTATAATACCAGACAGGTGTAAGAGTATTCTCATCCCTGTACATTCCTATATGTCTGACGCTTGCAAAAGGCATTATTTCGTTTGCAATATCAGAAAATATTAACCCTGCTCTTAATATAGGAGCTATTATGATGTTAAGCCCCGTATCCAATATTTCAGAATTACATTTCATCAAGGGAGTTTCCACTTCAACACTCTCCAAAGGCAAGTCGTCTGTCGCCATGTAAAAAAGTAAATATGTCAGCCTTTTTATTGCACTTCTAAAAACTTCCGCCGTCGTATTTTTATCTCTTATTATGCTTAAATTGTGCAAAGACAATGGATGTCTGCATACTTTAATATTTTCAGTTATGATTTTCTGATTCAGCATCAGGAACCTCCCATTTGAATCTTTTACAGTTCAGGTATTTCTCTTCAAAGGCCTTTGTTTTATGAACATGTTCATTAATTTTATTGACTTTGGAGTTGATTTTAAGATATTTTTTTGAATTATTAATACCTTTTTCATCTTTCCCTATGATAACAGTAATACTATTATACATATTCACAAGGGTTTTCGCGATATTATTTTGTACATTATAAAAAGTTTGAATTCTATACGGCTCTTTTGTAATAATGTATTCTTCACCTGTTTTTAACTCTGAATTATAAGGCATGATTTCAAGTGATTTTGAACCACCAAGACCATAAAATTCAACAGTGGCAATAGAAGGCTCCGGTAATTTAGTATCACCGTCAGTAACCAAAAAAGAAACAAATACTCTATCATCAAAAACACTTATATCCTGAACATAACCTATCTGCATTCCCATTAATCTTACAGGCGAACCCTTTGTCAAACCATCGATATCATTAAAAAACATATAATAACTGTTTGTTTTTTGTTCATGTTTAAAATGTAGAAATACAAATAAGAAAGATATTATAGTAGCTATAACAATCCACAATATAAGTTCACTAATCCAGATAAACCTTTTATTCATTCTTTTATTATAATAGCAACTTTAAATCCTGACAAAATAATAATATATTTTAAGGCTATTATGCCAATCAATAATTTAAACTACATTAATCTGCCCCAAAAATCAATTATAAATATGCAGAAATTAGACCTATCAAAAGCTTACGGATTAATTTAGACTGATTCTAATGTATCATCAAAACTGCTTAAAAAAGAAAATGACAAAATGGACTTGTTACAGTTAGATTATTAATATTATTTTTTCACGTTGTCTTGTTTTTTCATCAAAAAAACTATAGAAAATAAACTGATTAAAAACACAATAACACTGACTATCTGAGCAATCGGTATTCCTTTAATATTTAAAACACTGTCTATTCTCAAAGATTCAACAAAAAATCTTACTATCGAATAACTCATTAAATAGCTAAAAAATACAATACCTGTATGAGCTTTAGCTAATTTTCTTATTACAAAAAATAAAACTAGAAAAATTATTAAATTCAAAATTGACTCATATAAAAAAGTCGGATGAAAATACTCAAAATTTATAAATTCTAAAGGTCTTTTTTCAATAGGTATGAACAATTTCCAGGGAAGATTCGTAGGGATTCCAAATGCTTCAGAGTTAAAAAAATTACCCCACCTACCTATAACTTGCCCCGTAACAAGCCCGTAAGTGAATAAATCAGCAAGTTCCAAGAATTTCAGATTGTTTTTTTTAGTATATATAATACCCGCTATTACAGCACCGATTATTGCACCATGTATAGAGAGCCCTCCATTCCATATTTGAAAAATCTCCAGCGGAAATTGTATATAATATTTTAGGTCTAAAATTACGTAATATAATCTTGCCCCAATTATACCGCTTATTATCAGGTAAAAAGCCAAATCTAAAATCAAATCCTGAGTCAAATGCTCATAATATTTCTTTTTTATAATTACAATAACAAACAAAGCAGTAAGAATTGAAACGGCCATAATTAGTCCGTACCAATGAATTCCATAATCTTTTAAAGAAAAAATAATCTCTCCGGGAGACGTAAACATTTATTGTTCCATATTTGTTGGTTCAGAAATATTATATTTTTTTATCTCTGTATTCAACAAATTAATCTTCTCATTAACTTCGTTTTTATCAGTAGCATCGAGCTTCTTGGTTAAATACTCATTATAGTATTGTATAGCCTCTGTAAATTTATCGCATATTAGTTTTTTATCTTCTTGAGTCAATTCTTTCTTTTCTGCAATCACAGGTGCGGCTTCCTCAACATTTTCACCATCAACTTGTTGCGGCTCTATTGACTCTCCGTTTATAATAGCGTAACCTTCTTCTTCTCTGACAACTGCAATTGAATAATATGTATCGGCAAAATCAGGGTTTAATTTACGAACCTGTTCCAAGGACTTTATTGCTTCTTCGTAATTTTTTGAAGCAATATATGCAACAGCGAGATTATAATGTGTTTCATACATATTACTATCTAAATCCAAGCTGGACTTTAATCTACAGATAGCTGTTTCTGTATCACCATTGTTTATATATTCTTTGGCTTTATTATTTAATTCCTGAACCGCTAAATTATTTATACAAGCTGTAGTCAGAACAGAAATAAACAGGATTGTAATTAGTAATACTATCTTTTTCATACATATCCTCGTGGCTACTTTTTTCAATTTTATACAATAGTAGAAAATTTTGCAATATATTCAAAATAAGATACAATAAATACAGTAGATTTTAAGTATCATTTGTATAAAATTTATAAAAATATTAAAATAGCTAATGACAATATTTACCTTAGAAAAGGGGAAAGTGATGACAGAAAAAGAAAAAATTGTTTCACTAAATAACGCAAGAGGCAAAAGTAAAGAAAAAGATACAAAACCTGCTAAAGACGACTCTAAAACTGAAGATAAAAGTTTTGAACCTTTATATTGCAGCTTCTGCGGGCGTCCAAATACCCAAGTTGTCAAAATGGTTCAGGGTCCCGGGGTAAATATTTGTTCAGAATGTACTATGATTGCAATACAATACCTTATTCTCGATGATAAAATGCCATCAGGTGAAGCTCAAAAAATATTAGATATTTTCTGGAGTAAAGTCTAATTAATGGATAACAACTTAAACAAACTCCAAATACGCGCAAAAGTTATGTCTTTGCTATCAGAGATAAAAACTGAAAAGGATTTATCTCATTCTAAATTTAAAGAATGCGCAAATTTTATTTCTGAAATCCAAGAAAAATCGGACCTTTTTGAAATTTTAATTAAAGAGCTGAATAAAAGGCAAGAACCATATAATACAATTATTTCTACACTATTAATAGAAGTAATACCTGAAGATATACTAAAAGAAAATATTATGAATACCCTTGTCTCATCAAAGATTTCAGACGAAGTTAAATACAAACTCATTCATATACTAAATGACTTAGGTTCCCCTTTAAGCTATGAAGAAATGGTAGAAAATATTAAGAATCCCGAAGCCTTAATAGATTATGACACCCAGCAGCTTCTGGCACATGCAACTGTGAATCCTGAAACTCAAATTGATTTTATGGATTTTTTAATATCACTGCCGGATTCTGACAAGCTCATGTTAATCAATTCTCTAAGTGAAGATTTCCAAGGCGACAATCTGGCAAATATTTTAAGGCCTTTATTATATTCAAATATAAATGAAGAAATCTTGAAAAGAGTTGTTGAAATATTAGGAGAATCAAAATCATCGCTTGCAGTTGAGCCGATAAATTATATAATGACTCAAACTGAAGATGAGTCTCTTAAAACTTTTTATAAGAAAAATCTGAATAAACTCAAACTCTCTGGAGCTTCAGAAGAAAAAGCAATTAAATTCTACAAATCGGTTCTGTTCAACTCTAAAATATTTAAATGCTATACTACTATACCCGACGGACACGACAATCAGGGAATTATTGTAGTTAGAGCAAGGGATGACGGATATTTTCAAATGTTTGCGGTAGTAATTAATTCTATAATCGGTATAATTGACTCATTTGGATTTAACTTTATAGGTCCTAATGAGCTTGAAAGAATAATATCAAAATTTTACCACAGTGAAAAAAAGATTGAAGTACCGGCTCAATACTGTAAAAGTTTGATAAACAGGTCAGTAAACCTTAATAAAATATTTAAAGAAAGTATTTCTTACGAATTTATCGCTTGGAATACATTACTGCAAGATACAGAAGAACTTTCAATAACAGTTGAAGAAGCCGTTAAACAAAAAAACAGCGTAATAAAAATTGATGAAATCTCCCTAAAAAAACTCTTTAAGACACAATATCTTGATAAGTGGTTTATGACACCGTCTGATAATGAAATGTTTCAAGAACTTGTAAACAAAATAATTAAAGAAGAAAATGTTAATATTAATGCAATCGAAGTGAATATTGATAACAGTTTCGAAATAATTTGGGATAAATCTTCAACTCAACAACTAGATAACAGAATCATAAATACTGTCTATTTGCTTAATGAAATGAAAGATGACGATAATGCTCAAATTTTATATTCGATACTTTTTAACCCTGAAATAAAAAAAGAGATTATGATTAATATTATTAAAAAAAGCATTTATGAGCATATGGTGCTTCTAAAGCAAAATATTGAAGAATTTTCAACCAGCACTAATATTTTTAAAGCAAAGCAAACTCAAGCTCAAAAAACAATAAATCTCCGAATTGTTAAAGAAATCATTAAAAATATTGAAGATAACTGGGTAAATGAATAATGAACAGAGTAATAGGACTTGATGTAGGAACAAAGAGAATAGGAATTGCATTAAGCGATCCCCTTTTACTTACAGCGCAGCCTTATGAAACTATAGACCGTTTACCAGAGAAAAATGCTATAGAAAAAATTAAAAAAATCTGTCATGATAATTCGGTAAAAAAAATAATCGTAGGGCTCCCCAAAAATATGAATAATACAATCGGGGAACAGGCAAACGACTGTATCAAATTTTCAGAATTTTTTTCAGAAGAATTTGAAATTATTTTTGAAGATGAAAGGTTAACAAGTAAACAGGCAGAATATATATTAGCGCTTCAAGGAAAAAAATATACAAGAAATAAAGCCCTGGTAGACCTTAAAAGTGCTTGCATAATTTTACAACAATATTTAGATAGAAAGTGAGTTAAACATGTCAGAAGCTGAAAAACAAAATGATCAAATTATCGAAACCGTCGATGAAGAAGGTAACGTTGTTAAGTTCGAACTTATTGATATAATTTCTGTTGACGAAATCGAGTACGGGCTGCTAATGCCAGTCACTGATTCTGATGAGGAAGATGAAGCAGTATTAATGAGGCTTAAAAAAGAAGGTGAAGAATTCATATTCGAAGGAATCGAAGATGATGATGAATTCGAAAGAGTTGTGGATTATATCCAAAATCTTGAGGATGAACCTGAAGAAGACGAAGAATAATTATTCTATTCTTTTAAAATAGCTTACTCCATATGCAGATAAAGAGATACAGGCACATTGACAATTAGATATGTCAATAATGTTTTTATTCAAAAATTTACCATTATTTCCATAATTTTTATTGTTTGAATTAAATATTTCTTTCCATTTACCTTCAGGAAAATAAATTAAATAATTTTTCTGGTAACAAGTATTGTTAAAATTTGTAATTGAAAAAATTTCATTTAAACCTTTTTTACAATGAATTGCGTGAACGAAAGGACATTCATGGGAAATTGTGTTAATAATTTCGCCATCTTGCAATGCAGGATTTTCGTCCATTATCTCATTTAAATCACGTGTAAACTTTTCTGTGAATTCTAAATCATTTTTATATCTACCTGTATAGTTTATACTATCGAGCTTTGAATCCAAAAAAGCTTTTATTGTTGGAGGGTATCCTTTTGCTTCAAGATCTTTTTCATACCCGGTAGAAATTTTTCTGAAAAACTTAAAATATGAAATATTTGCTGATTCATCCCCTTGAAAAATCATTTTTGGTCCGGGAATAGAATAAGTTTTAGCAACAGCAAGCCTGTGTAGCTTTAACGCATTTTCGTATGCAATCTGTATTTCCTCAAGCGAATAATAATATGCGATATAATTTCCTTTATAAAAACTGCCTATTTCTTTTCCGCTCATTTTTTCGAGACTACCTTCAACAAGAGCTTTTAAGATGTTATGTGCGCTATGCGCTGTTCTTTGCTGCTTACACATTTTTTTACAATGGTTTTTTATGTGATTTTCAAGTCTTAATTCATTTGCAAACGCTTTTGTGATAAGTCTTGTTCCGTCAATATTTCCTATTTCATCATGACTCATAGGATATTTAACTCTCAAGCCTGAATTTATTATGGCGAAATCGAGGTTCTTTATATTTTTTATGCGATGATCCCACTTCCAAAGAATACAAGAGGCAATCTGCTTGTGATATGGAAAGTCCCACTCTGAGTCAAAACCTAAATTATTCAATTTAGTCTGGTTATAAGCAATTTTATTTATAAAAAGGCAATGTTGGGTTTCATTTTCAAAAATTTCATCAGTTGTAAATTTCTGCATAATTCGAGGGTCATTGTCCCTGCCATCCTCCGCAATCAAAAATACATGCGGGAAATGGTGATTAATCTCGGCAACCATTTGTTTCAAGGTAAAATCTGACTTCATAAATTTAGTCATATCTGCCCGTAATCCATCGCAATGATAGTTATCAATCCAATTGATTGCAGCATTAATGATATATTCGCGAACAAACTTATTATCATCTTTTTCAAAATTAAATTTATACCCGAAATCATTTCTTCCATCCACATATGGACCTGCATTCTGTAAATCCGCCATATCTATACCCAGATGATTGGGTACAATATCCATAATTACATTTAGACTAAGACTGTGAGCATAATCTATAAGCTCTTTTAATTTATCGGCACCGCCTAAAATATGACTAACCGCAAACTTGTCAACACCGTCATATCCCCAATTATATCCGTAAGTATTTTCTACCGGCATTATTTCAACAGCATTAAAGTGCTTTTCTTTTGCAATTCTTTCAAACTCTTCTTTTGCCGCCTCAAAAGTTCCCTCATTAGTGAGGGTTGCAATGTTTACCTCGTAGATTCTAAGATTAGCAACAGGTGTAAGATTATTTATTTCATCTGCAATCCTGCTCACTCTTAAATGATTTTTAAACTTCTGCCACTTAGTGTCTTTCCATTTATATTTATGATGATCATAAATCACTGACCAAAATGAAAGGTCATCTTGCCTCATTGAATAAGGATCTCTGACTTTTACTACAGGGTGATTTTTTCTTTCTATCACAAATTTATAATGATCTGAATCTTTTGCAATGTCAGATGATACAACAGTTTCAAAAATTCCGTCATATATTTTTTCCAGAGGAATCTCTTTTATTATTGACCCTGAATGCTTTATTTCGACATGTACTTTTTTAGCATCTTTGTAGGTAAATATTTTAAAAAGGACATTTTTTTCTTTATCTACATAAGCTCCCCATTTTCTGTGATTTTCGATTTTAGAGCAGAAAGGAACCCCATCATATACACCAAAATCAACAGCAGATTTGCACTCATCAAAAGTTTTTTGACAATGTTGAAGATTATATTTGAGTTTTAATTCTTTTTTTGTTTTTTTGTCCATACCAATACTATAAAACTACCACTATATACTAACAAATTTTACCGACCGATTGAATACTTATCAGTATAATAATTATAAATTTATATTAAAACTTTTTTAATCAGTTATTTTTTTATATAATTAATTGGATGAATATCATACACAATTTAGAAAATATACCAAATTTATCATTAGCATTAGGCTTCTTTGACGGATTACATCAGGGGCACAAGGTTGTAATTAAAACTGCCGTTAATTATGCAAAAGAAAATAACTCAGAATCCGGGATAATACTTTTTAAAGAACATCCTATGACTTTTATTATGAAAAACAAAGTGAAGCACATATTAACTCTTGATGATAAAATTGACATGCTAAAAGATATGAATGTTGATAATATTATTATATTAGACTTTAACGAAACAATTGCAAAGCTAAGTGCAACAAGCTATTTAAAAGATATTTTAGTAAAATATTTTTCACCTATTGCCATTACAACCGGTTTTAACCACTATTTTGGTTACAACAGGCAAGGTAACAGTAATTTTTTAAGAAAATTCCAAACACATTATAACTACAGATATTTTGAAATTCCGCCGATTACTTGCAATCAGGTTGTTACAAGCAGCTCTGCAGTCAGAAATGCAGTAGAATGTGGTAATCTGGAACTTGCTAACTGCCTTTTAGGCTATAATTTCTTCATAAAATCAACGGTAATTGAAGGTGATAAAATCGGAAGACAAATGGGATTTAATACCGCTAACTTCTCTTATCCGGAAAGTATTGTTGAAGTACCTACAGGAATATATCTTGTTAATGTTGAAGTTAAAAACAAATTATACAAAGGCGTCTTGAACTATGGTTTCAGACCTACTGTAAAATCAGGAGTTAAGCCCACAGCAGAAGTCCATATCCTTGATTTTAATCAGGATATTTACGGAGAAATAATCAAGATATCATTCATTACGAAAATCAGAAATGAAATTAAATTCAACTCCATAGCCCAGCTAAAATCACAAATAATTAAAGATATCGAATTCGCCGAAAACTATAAACCAAACCATTACTGATTTATACAAGAATAATCTGAGAACACATTAACAATATAGCATAAAGCAATGTTATATAAACAGTGCTAAAAGCACACCTGCTGCCTAATACAGCTTTGGCTATTTTCATAATTATTTACCATCCCTTCAAGTCCAAAAAAAGTGTAATTTGATTTTTAAATTCAGAAAATACCCCAATTAGCTATTTAAAATATTAATATGTAAAATTAATGCATTTAAAACTTTAATATTTTTTCTGGATGATGTAGAATTTAGAAAAGATAATTAATCGGAGAAAATTATGCCAAATGTAATTCAGGGAATGTTGACAACAACAAATGAAAAATTCTGTATCATAATATCCAGATTCAACGAATTTATAGGGTCAAAACTCCTGTCAGGTGCTATTGATGAACTTACAAGACATGGTGTTGATGAAAAAAATATTGATGTAATCTGGGTTCCCGGTGCATTTGAAATCCCTTTAATAGCTCAAAAAGCTGCTAAATCTAACAGATACAGTGCTATTATTACACTTGGCGCTATAATAAAAGGTGCCACATCTCATTTTGATTACGTCGCAGCAGAATTATCAAAAGGTATAGCACATGTTTCTCTTGAATATTCGCTTCCCGTTATATTCGGGGTTTTAACCTGTGACAATTTAGAACAAGCCATTGAAAGAGCAGGAACAAAATCAGGAAATAAAGGATCTGAAGCCGCTAAGTCAGCTATAGAAATGGTAAGTCTTTCAACTCTAATTAAATAAATTTAATTTATTTTTAAAAACTTCTTTATTGAGAAAAGCTTTTTGGGTCTTAATATAAAAGCTCTATCCCAAAATACAAAATTAAATCCAAGTTTTTTAGCTTGTTTTTTTGTATATTTTAAAAGTTGATAAATATGTAACGGTATATTCTTTTTATTTTTTGAATACCATAAAATATCGATATCTAATGCCAGCGATTTTATCCCAAGTTCTCTATTTAGTGCAAGCCAAGCATCAATTTCTTCCTTATTATCATTAATCCCTGGCAATATTATATATTTAGAAATAACTTCATCATTTTTGCCGTTTTGAGCTTTTGCATACTTTTTTAAATTTGCTGTCACAACATCAAAAGAATCTGTAAGCTTAATCATTTTATGAGTTGTTTTATTTCCTGCATCAAGAGATACAACAAGCTTTATCTTTCCTGCAGAAATACCATTTTCAACCAAAGGACTAAATTTTATGCCTGATGTATTAATCAGAATATTTTTTATGCCATAGTCTAAAAGCAAGTTCAAAAGCTCTTCAAATTCAGGATAAATAAGAGCTTCACCGCCTGATATATCAACCTGAGAATCTTTTTTAAGAATATTTTTTTTCATCATATTCTTAATTGTACTTATTATACTGTAATGTCTGTTTGTTTTTGCCAGTTCATCATCTCTAATCGCCGGACAATATATACATCTTGAGTTACAGTCAGTCCAATGAGTCAAAAGTAAAGTGTTTATGTAGTCTTCATCATCCCAGTCTTTTACTTCAAGCATATGGCAATTTTTGCATTTTTCAAATACTTTGCCTTCTCTTTGAAGTTTACGCTGGTTCTTTTTTTGTTTAAAAATATCTTCCCAGTCAATATTTTCGCCATCAAAGTCTGTTTGCAATATATACCTGCCGCCACCCTCATGACTTTGTTCACAGCATACTCTGATAAGATTGTTATAGTCAAAAATAATTCCGTGTTCAAGCCACTTACAACTTAAAAATTTTTTCTTTGTATTAAAAAATTCCAATATTTTTACCCCTGATTTAAAAAAATCCAGCCTGATTGTGTTCCACCTTATTCTCAATCATAGTTTTAACTTTGAAAATTTGCCCGTATAATTCGCAATACATCCCTCTTCTTTTAGCTGCTGATAGAGCATAATTCATCAAATTATATACATCCATAACATTTGAATTAACACAATTATTATTTACCAGCCACCTGTGGTCAAGGTTAAATACAACATTTTTAATCCCTATATCATGAGATTTTTCAAGCCATAAATCAATTTGTTCTTTATTGTCATTATATCCCGGAACTAAAAGATATTTTGTTTTAACCTGCTTAAAGGGTTCTTTTTGTACTGCGGAATATCTTTTTAAATTACCCCAAACCGCATCAAAAGATTCGACTCCTTTTACAATTTTATGGACATCTTTTGTGCCTGCATCAACCGATACCAATATATTTATAAGCCCGTTTCTTATCCCCTCTTCAATAGCTGGAGAATGATTTATCGCATTTGTATGAATTATTATTTTACTAAAATTTTCATTTATGAACAGATTCAATAATTCTTCAAAATTTTCATATATAGTAGGCTCACCGCCAGCAAAGTCAATAATTGCATCTTTTTTCAAGATATTATTGGCAATCATATCTTTTACTAGAGGAATGATGTTATAAGGTATTGTGTTTCTTGCAATTTCAGGATCTTTAGATGCATCACAATATATACACTTGGAATTACAAGCAAACCAGGGGGTAAAAAGTATTTCATTAATGTAATTTCCGCCATCCCACTCTTTATCTTCATAGCCAACACAGTTTTTACATTCTTGAGGTTCTTCACCGTTTTTTAATTTTTCCCTGTAAATATTTTTAACTCTGAAAAAATCATTCCAATCAATTTTTCCACCACAATAATTTTCATAAATAACTGGCCTACCGCCGCCTTCAGGGTTAACATTGCTACAAAACCTGATTATATTGCAATAATCAAGTACCATACCATGTTCTATCCATTTACAGCTTTTATATTCCAATGAATTACCTTTTTGCTTCAGCGTTTTTCCATTCGGTCTTTTCTTAGATTAGAAGCCCTTTCATACAGTTCACAAGTCAACAAATTAAATGACCTGTAATTATCCCAGATATAATCGCACAACTCATAAATATGTGCCGGTATGTTATCTCTGTTATGCTTGAACCAGTTATCCTCAATATCATAGGCAATATCTCGTATTCCGACTGCATATGTTTTTTTAAGCCAATTTGTGATTTCTTCAAAGTTATCATTTACACCCGGGACTATAACATATTTTGTCCTAATTAAGCCTTTTGCTTTTGCATATTTTTCGAGGTTTTCCCAAACTCTGTCATAACAAGGAACCTGTTTAATCTTTTGGTAAGTTTCAGGTGAACTTGAATCAATGGAAGTAATCAGAGTGATTTTTCCGAGCTCAAGTCCTTTAGCAATTGCTGGACTATACTCAATGCCTGACGAATGAACCCTTATATTCTTCATGTCATAATCAAGCAATACATAAATCAGTTCCTCAAATTCCTTTAAAACCGTAGGTTCACCACCCCCAAAAGTAACTATACCGTTAGGATTCAGTGCCCGTTTTTCAATCATATCTTTAATAATAGGCAAAACATTATAAGATTGCCTTGTGTTAAAAAAATTCTTATCCAATTCTGTATAGCAATAGACACACCTGCAGTTACAGTGAGTCCAATGCCCGATTAAAACTTCATCAAAATAATCATTTTGATTCCATTTTTGTTTAGAAAGGTAATAACAGCCGTCACATTTCGGGTTAATATTACCCTTTTTATGCTCTTCTCTCATTTTTCTTCTGGTTGCAAAGATTTCTTCCCAATTAATCGGTTCCCCGTTATAATTTTCTATTTGAGTTATATTCCCGCCACCGACATGACTGCTTATACAACATATCGGAACACTGTTCGAAAAAAAACTTATCCCATGTTCTATATGTCTGCAGCTTACATACTTCAATTTATTTCTCCGTTAAGCATTAAATATATTATTAAAAATTATACTATCAATTTATACCAGAAACAATAGAATTCAATATTATAAGATATAAAAACAAATAACAATCGGCTCACAACTTGACTATTGATAGGGTAAATGCTAGTTTATTATCAGGAAGCGGGATGAGAAATAATGGAAAAATATCTAAGCTGCAGGTATATAGAACATGGAATAGATTTTGAGCATCTAAGACTTACAACCTGTTGTTTTACTTGTCATCAAGGCGGAGGCGGCATAGATTTAATAGAGAAATACAGGGGCGAAAGTATTGACTGGCAAGAAATTTTTGATAAAAAAAGAATCTTTCGCAAAGAACACCGCAATCATAATCTTTCTCCCAAATGTATGGGCTGCATATTTCTTGAAGAAAAAGAATGGGATGAAGAAGATTACATAAATTTTCTACAATTTAACCACTGGATAGCATGTAATTCAAATTGCACCTACTGTTATGCCGTCCAGAACAGAGAGTTTTACAAAAAAGTTATTCCGTACAACGTTGTACCTGTAATTAAAGATATGATTGAAAAAGGAATATTAAAACCTGGCGGTGAAGTTTCCTTCGGTGGTGGTGAACCCACAATTCACAGTGATTTTGAAGAATTAATCCATATTCTAACAGACAATAATTTCTATAATATGAGAATCCATTCCTCAGGAATTAAATACAGCCCGGCAATCGAAAGAGCAATAAAAGAAGGTTTATTAAATGTAGTTGTTTCAATAGATTCAGCAACCCCTCAAACATACAAAAGAATAAAACAGGTCGATTGTTATAACACAGTTCTTAAAAATCTTGAAAAATATGCTGCAGCAAATACTAAAGACTGGGGCTTAATGACATCAAAATATATTATAATTCCAAACGTAAACGATAATATTAATGAAATTGAAAAATGGATCCAACAAACATACAATATAGGCGGACGCTGGCTTGCTCTTGATATTGAAGATGTCTGGTATAAAATGAACCGCTCCACAATATCTGATTATTACCTTAAATTGATTGACTATGTAATTAACAGGGCAAATGAACTGGGAATGAGATGGGAACTCTATGACAGGGCAAGAAGCCTTAAAGAAGGTAAAAACAAGCTCATCTGCTGATAACAAGAGATTTGATATGATTTTTTTTAAAAATTATATGAGTAAATTAAGAAAATTTCTTAATTCATTTAAAAAACAAGATTACTACATTGTGTCTCTTGGTCCAAATTGCTTTCCAAAAACGGTTTTAACAAGATGGAAGCTAAAAAAAATTAGAGCCCATGGGGAACTGACTCTTCCTTTTGATCTTGCATGGTATCATAAAGCATCAGTAATAACCGATAACATAGCAAACAATTTTATTAATTTTTTTGATGGGCTTGAATATCAGGATGATATTAAAAAGTGGGATATCCCTGCTAAAATTAATTTTAGCCATGAAAGCAGCTTCGGGATTAACGACAAAGAAGCTATTATCAAAATGTATTCTGCAAGAATCAAAAACTTTAATCAAATAATGAACTCGGAAAAACCGATATTGTTTGTACAATTTTTAAAAGATGAAAAAGTTGGAAATGATGCCAAAAAACTTTTTAAAACAATATCAGATATAAGAAAAGACAAACCCTTCCATATTCTGATTATTGACGCAAACGATATAGTAAACGACAATGGACCGGAAATAAGCATATTGAAAACAAAAATACCGAATAACAACTATGATTTATATGATATGAAATGCTATAAATCAAAAGAAGGTAAATTATTTGAAAAACAAATTATTAACATCTGCAAAAAAATAATTAAAGAAAATTTCAAATTAAAAATAGTTAAATACCACTAAAAAAGCACCTTGTAGGTGCTTTTTATATTATATTTAACTTAATTTATTGCTGATTAAAAGCTTCTTTTAAACCGTTAAGAACAAGGTTAAGATAAGGATTATCTTTAAGTCCTGAAGTTTCAAGGAAAGCTTCGAGTTCAAATTGATTCATTGCAAGTACTTCGCTATAAGTATAAACTTTTCCGTTTTTATCAGGCTTAGAAGTTTCTGCAGTGAATGCTGCACTATGATCTGCGCTTGAGCCATATTCTACATAGCCTTCTTCACCAAATCCAAGGTTGAAGACGCCATACTCGCCAAGTATTTTTGTATAATCATATCCTGCGCCGCCTGCAAACAATGAATGGCTACCATAGTCAATAATTCTGTCACTGCCTGCATTTCCAAGCATTACGTTATATTCTCCTGAAGCAGCATCGGTTACAAACAAGTCATCTGCGCTGCCGCCTGAGAATACACCGTATGAACCTGAAAGATAGAATTCATTGTGAGCATTACTACCTTGAATCAATGCTCCGACACTCTCAGCTGTTGTTTCAAATACATTGCTTGATTTGCCCTGAGCAACATAAGCGTTATTTTTTCCGCTGTCACTAACTATGTTATCAAATCCAGAGGTATTATTTGTGTTATCTCCAATTGTAATTAGGTTATTTGAACTTTCTTCACCTGCTACAAATATTAAAGAAGAATTTGAGGCAGATGAATCAAACTTGCTGTTTTTTGCATTCCATTGAACATTATATGCCTGTTCTGATTCATTCTTAAATTCTGCATCGATATTTTCACCATTAAACTCAAAGTTATCAGTGGTTTTATCTGCAGAAAATTCTAGGTTAGCTGATTCAGCATCATTACCAACCTGAAATACACTTTCATCGCTTTCACCAGTGGTTCCAACTGCGAAAGTAGCATCGCCTGTCATTGTACCTACACCTTTAACATTATGCTTTTCCATATCCTTAAAGGAAACGATAACTTGACCATTTGCGGCTCTGGTTACAGTATAACTAGCCATTGGTATCTCCTACGTAACTACACTTTATATATTATATAAAACATTTATATATACTCAATTTCAGATTAAGACATTTCTGTTACATTTGTTAATATTTTATTCCTTATAATTATATATAATTATTGTTACAAAGTATTTCAGGTTTTTTCGATTAAATAATAATTAGGCAATTTTATTGTTTTTTGTTTTTTAAATAATTTAAGGACTCGTGGCAGGTTATGATTTCAAAAGTTGAACAAAGCTTCAATACAAATTCAACATATGAAATAAGTGCTCCTAAAAAGCAGGAAGCACCAATTTTGACTGCTCCGATTCTTGAAAGAAAAAGCTCGGCGCTCACAAATACCGCAGCTTATAGTCCTTCTTTTTGTGCTAAATTAAGGTCAAAAGAAGAGCAGGAGAAATATAACCTTATTGTAAAAAATGTTGACTCCGAAACTCGTGCAAAATTGAATTCGCTATTAAAAAAAGGCGTATTACTTAATAACAACTCAAACGATAAATCAACAGTCCTTGATAACCTTTACAAAATAGCATCTGAGCCCAGAATCAAAGGTCTTGAGACTTCTAATATTTTAAAAGAAACCATAACCGCAATAGAAAATCCTTACACTATTACCCAAAATTTCGGGGATGTACCTACCGAAATTGCAGATAATCTTGTAAAAAACTCCGGGGGGAGTTTCAATAAAGATGATTTACAGGTTCACTCAGCATCCTGTGTCGCAACAAGCATAGAATTCAACCTTGCCGACAAAAAACCTGCGGAGTTCACAAGAATGGCTGCCGGATTATCATCAGAAAATTACAGTGTTACAAAAAAAATAAAAGTATCTGATATCGCAGATAATACCGTAGATGCTTTCTGGCTGTTAAATGAATTTAACATGCAATACAAAATGAATGACTGGAACAATGTGGAAGTAACCCTCAAACCGGATAGAAACGCAATAATCAGATCAAGAATACAAACCTCATACAAAGATCCTCTTGAGCGCTCTTCAGTTGATGTATTGCTTCAATCAACATTTATGAATATAGGCTCTCAGAACACCTATGATTCACTTACTGATGTAAGGACAGGAAAATATAATCCGGATAACAGAGGATTAACTGATATTGAAAAGAATTTTGCTGAAACTATAGCCGAAGGCCAGCCAAAAATATCTTTAACATATCAGATTCTGGATGAAAATGAACGTATTACAGGCTATGAGTGCGACTTTGCAACTATACAAAAACATCTTTTAAATGCATTACACTCGGGCAATAATATTATAATCGGATATACACAAACTGATGAAACTAAAAAAGTCATAAACGGTCATGAAATAACAATTATCGGAGCAGAAAAATCTCTGGACGGTAAAATAATTTTCATATGCAATGATACAGATGATGACAAATCAGAACCAATCAAGTGGGCAGCTGATGACTTAATTCCTAAAATTCATCATGCAGGACTGCCAAAAGAAGCTGTTAAAGATGATGTTGAATTCACTGAAGCTTGGAAAGAAGTCATAGCTATGTATAAAGAAGTAAAAGAAAATCCTGGAAACAATCAGCAGATTGCCGCATAAATAAGGGCTTTTACGATTTTTGGCAAGTTAATGTTTTGTTAAGAAAAATAAATATTTGATTAAAATATTTATTTTTTTTTAAAATTAGGCAATTTTTAAATTCAAAAATACTTTATATAAATACAGGAAGCGATTTTATTAGTTAGGACAAAATATTGAAACATATAATCATTGAATTTTTTAATAAAAATGATTAAATAAAAATTTTACTCTCTCTCTCTTAATATCCTCGTGTTTATTTGATGTTTGCAAAACTGCAAACATTTTTTTTTGCCTATTTTTATTGAATTATAGAGATATTAATTAATTTCTAAAATTTTACTATTTTTATTTTTAGCACACTTTAAAATAAAAAAGGTACAAAAACAACAAAAATATTCTCATACCTTTTTGCAATTTTTTATTTATAGTAACAAAAGATTAAGTTTTAATTTAAAACTAACAAAATAATAATGCATGTTTATTTATAATAAAAGAATAATAAAGCTAAGTGTGTGGAGAAATTATGACAAAATATAAAACCGTCAATTATTATGAGGAAAAATACAAAAGAATTGAAATATCTGAACTTCCTAAACAATTGCCTGATTTTAAAGACAGTTATGAAGCTAAAGATATATTAATAGAAAAGTGGCTCTGCAACTGGATTATAGATTCATTTAACAGCAAAAAAATAAGCGAAAACTATTTGCTGCCTCAAAAAGCCCAAATTGCAAATTACTTAGGGGTAAGTATCGGAACTGTACAAAATGCAATTAGATATATTGAAGACAAAGGTTATTTGAAGTCTAAGCAAAGAATAGGAACAATGATTGCTGATATAAATTCTACTGACTCTGATATAAGAAAACTAACTTCAAAAAGAGAAAAAATTATTATTACCATAAAAAAAATGATTCTTGAAAAAGGATACAAAATTAACCACACAATCCCATCCTCAAGAAAATTGGCAAGCATTTTAGGTACCTCAACAAATACTACAAGGCTTGCTTATGAATATTTATGCAGTATAGGTATTATTGAATCAAGACAGACAAGAGGTAATGATGCCAATTGGATATTAAAGAAATTACCTGTTCTTAGTGAAGAAGAAAAGAATATAGGAAATTCACTCTCTTCAGAAACACTGGTTAAAAAAGTGTCAGATGATTTAAAAAATTATATTTCATATAATCTTAAAGCAACAGACAGATTGCCCTCTCATTCGGAACTCTCAAAAATTCTAAGCGTAAGTATAAAAACAGTTCATGATGCATTGAAGCAATTGACTTCAGAAGGCATTTTGCTTTCAAGAAGGGGAAGGTATGGAACAATTGTAGTTAAAATGCCAGGTTCAGACAACTTGCAGCCGTTACAAGAAACATCTATTTTTGCAAAGGCTGAAGATGCTGCATTTTACAGCTACCAGAAAGTTGAAAATGAAATAAAAAATATGATTAAGAGCAACTATCAGATTAATGACAAACTTCCTTCTATGGATGAATTATCTGACAAGCTTGATGTAAGTACAAATACAATCAGAAAAGCGCTTCAGAATATAGCCTCTATGGGTATTTTAAAATTCGAAAGAGGCAGGTACGGCGGCACATTTGTAATTGATATCCCTGAAGACGAAGAAAAACAAGTATTTAAATGGCTATCCGTAAGCCAACAATACGTACAAGTCTATAAATAAATGAGCAGAATAACTCCCATATTTAATAGTTTTTATACTGTTGCCAAACCGTATAACCAGATGGCATCTCAATTTGTACGTACAGATAAGTATGCAAGTGAAGTCAATAAAAAAACTAAACTCTCCACAATCGCTTCACCTATAAAAGCAGCGCTTGAAGAATTGGAAACGGTAGAATTTTCTGAAAAAGATATAAAATATTTAAAAAGTTTAGGAGTTGAAATTAATTTTAACTCAGGGAAAGACGCTATTGATTTTATAAATAAACAAAATTTAAAAATTAAATTTTACAACTTGGAAGATAAATCAATTTTTGCCCAATTCGATGGAAAAAATACAATTAGAATTAATGAAACATATAAAAATACAGGAAATAGGGCAGAAATTCTAGCTATTTCAGAAGCAATTTTACATGAAGCAGGACACGCAAAACATAATAAGTCCCTCAATTCCATCCAAGATGAAATGAATAATCTTGCTTTAAATGTTTTAGCCCATAGATTCTACTTAAAGAAATTTCCTTACATATTCGACACATCAAACTCCAAAATTGTTCAAGACGGAGTTAATGTTTATGCAGATTTATTTTTTGACCCTGACCCCAATAAACTTGCGCTCATAAAAAGGCTAAGAGAAAAATACGGGGCACTTCCTGCCGGTTCAAAAAATAATCAACCCAGTATAATTGCTCAAAGAGTTAAAGATTGCAATGCGTAAAAAAACAACTTAGTTAATTATATTTTACACAAGTTCTAGTTAAATAGTAGCAAAATAATTTGCAATTTTACCTTTAAGTAGTATAGAAAAGCCCCGATAGTCATGCTATAATAACTCCGTAATTGGAATTTTCATATATGTTTTACTACTCTCTAAAATAGGAGGCCATAAAATGGTTAATCTGACTCGTGAATTAACTCCCCAAGAAACAAAAATTAAATCCAAATTTAATGATGAATTTGAAAAATACCTCAAACGTCAATGTCTAAAAACAACATTTAATGGAATTGAGATCGAAACATTCAGCTGGTATAAAAAAATGTTAGGTTTAACTTAAATTCGAATTTAATAAACAATTAAAATATAAAATACCGCTCAAAAGGCGGTATTTTTTATTCAATTATTTCCATAACCTCACTAAGCTGTTTTTTTAAAACTGAAGAATTATTTTCATCTAATGGTTTACCAACGGTTAATAATGAAACAATCTTATTATCATCGGGTAAACTAAGAATCTTATTAAATTCTTTTTGAGCAATAATTGGAGCACACATCCAACAAGTACCATAACCTAAAGCATGAGAAGTCAAAGACATATTTTCTATAGCGGCTCCAATACTCAATAATGAGGAATCAGGTCTTACTGTTAAAATTTCGTGCAGAGGAATGCCTCGTTTATTCATCAGCTCATTCAAATAAGAAGTCTTAGGCAGCTCAACAACCGCAATTACGACAGGAGCGTCCGCAAAAAATTCACTATAATGTTTAGAGCCCTCTATCTGTGATTTATATTTTTCTGCTTGAGGCCACTTGGCAATTTCATCATATTTATCTAAAACTGCTTGTTTCATCTCTTGCTTAATTGCCTGATTATAAATTGCAATAAACTTCCAATTTTGAGCATTGTTAGCATTCGGCGCAACTCTTGCCGAATCAATAATTCTCTCGATATCTTCTACTGGGGGGTTATCTGACTTATACTTTCTGATAGTCTTTCTAGTATTAATCACTTCAAAAAAATCCATATTAAAAACCTTTCATATTAGGAATAATAAGCAATGAGAAAAAAATATTTTATAATTTCATTTTTTATATTAATTGCATACTCAATTTTAGCAATTAGTATGGCTTTTGCCAATCATTCCAACTATAAATTATATAGCCCCCAAAATTTCCCAAAAGGGGGAATTAATGACGCAAAAGAAAAAATATTATTCATAGTGGATTTTTCAAACAGCATGAATGAAGCCCTCGGCTCTAGAAAAAAAATTGATGTTGCTATACAAACCCTGGGAGAAATTATACCTAAAATTAACCCTAATATTTGGCTCGGGTTGAGGGTTTATGGGCACAGGAATGGCTTTACACCATATCAAAGCTGTACTGCATCTGAACTCGTTGCCCCAATTCAAAAACAAAATAATAGCAATATAAAATACAAGCTTGATGGCATTCAGGCTAAAGGATGGACTCCGATTACTTATTCTCTTAAGCAAGCTGTAAATCAGGATTTTTTAGGCTTTACTGGTATGAAAAGAATAATACTTCTTAGTGATGGCGGAGAAAATTGTGACGAAAGCCCTTGTGAATATGCAATAAAATTAATGCAGCAAAGAGATGATATAAAAATTGATGTAATTGCTTTTACCGTAAATGATCTTGAAGCAAACAATCAATTGAAATGTGTAGCTTTAGTGACTTCGGGAAAATTTTATACTGCTAATACAGCAGCGGAATTAGCTGATAGCCTTCTGAATTCTTTAAATATGGAAAAAGACGTTCAGGGTGTAATTTTACAAAAATAAATCCGGCACATAAGATGCCGGATTTGTGATTATAGCGTGAAATTATTGATATAATGGTGATAATTTAGCTTCTTGCTGTGGTATCTTACCTTCTTCAATCGGAAGATAAGCTCTATAATCAATAATAGGGAAACAATTATCGATAGATTCGATTTGAGACAGTGCATATTCATCTATATTTCCTGACTCAATCATATCAGCAATTTTTTCAAATCTTTCGACGTGTTCTCTGAATCTGTCTGTTGCATAATCTTTAGCTTGCCAAGTAGTGATTAAAAATGGCCAATCAGAACTTTGTAATAGTAGATTTTCTCTGGCTAATTGATTTAGCGCTCTATGAAGCAATTTATCTTCAGGAATTTTTTCATATTTTGAAACGATATCCACTATACGATTTTCGCAACCATGAATTATAGGCCACAACCACTCTGTCAAGTGATTTTGCCATACATAAAAATGACCGCCTTGTCCCCAAGAACTTTCAGGAATCTGAATTGCCTGAGTCGGAGGATTTTTTTCAAGGTATTCACTTGCAGTAAGTCTTTCAACTTCTGGTACATATTGATGGAATTTTCTTATAACCTGTTTTATAAATTCCACACCTTCAAACCACCAGTGTCCGTATAACTCGGTATCAAATGACACCATACATAAACCTTCTTTTCCTGTAGCAAGTTTATAGTCATTTAAAATATGATAAACAAGTGTAGTATAGTGATCAGAGTTCAAATTAACCTGAGACATAGCTAAAACAGGGTCATAAAGCATTTTGTCGCCTAAATCTGTAGTCGGAGAAGTAATTCTCCAGTAGTGCATACCTGATTTATCGTCTTTTTTATGGAATTCTCTATAGCAGCCATCTCCCGGATAACCGTCAGCAGCTGACCAGACTTGAAATCCAGCTCTGTCATTTCTGCCCATTACGGCAACCTGAGCGTCAGGAAGCCAATATGCAGAGAATGTATCATAACCGGTAGGTTCTCTTTCAGGAAGAGGAATATATTCAATATTTCCGTAGACACCTATTACACGTCTGTTTCCGATTGAGTTTCCACCTTCAATAACATGAGATTCTGTAAAGAAATACTCTATGTCATTATTTTGAAGTGTAACTTCTATAGCAGGACGCCATTTATCTTGACCATCCTTACCTTTAAATTGATATCCTTGTCTGTATGCGCATTCTGGTAACCAAGCACCTTTTGCTTTCTTACCGAATAAACGTTTTGTTGTATCCGAACCAATTTTAAATTGTGCATTTAAGTTTGTATCGGTCGCTAATAAAGGTGAAAAACCGTGTGTAGCAGAAGAAGTTGTAATTTCAATACAACCTAAATCCTGATATTTCTTAAATGCTGAAATCAAATTTTTGTTATATTTATTGATGAAAGAATCTTTGATATGGTTAAACCAATCAAAATAATATTTGGCAAGATATTTTAAATGCTGGGAATGAGCAATGTTAGGGTCAGGATATCTGTCTAAATCTTTTGATACGGCAGTAATCCTGGAATCAAGATATTTTATAAAACCTTCTTGTAAATACTCGTCATTTAACTGTTCTGCTAGAACAGGGGTAATACCGACTGTTAATTTAGCTTTAATGCCTTCTTCCTCATACAATTCAGAGATAGCGTTTAGTAATGGAACGTATGTTTCTGCCATACATTCATATAAACTTTCTTCTCCAAAAGGCCACATACCCGCTTTTCTGTAATAGGGAAGGTGACTGTGTAACATAAATACGAATGAACCAACTGACATAAATTGTCCTCCAATAGTTGAGTGATAATCATATATGAAATTATTGATTAACTAAGTTATAGCACAAAAGATAATAAAATATAACCCGTAAGAACTAATTCTTTAGTATAATTTACAAAACGATAAGATTTTGTTTACAAAAAGGTTTAAATTAACATGCTTAGTTGGTATAATAATTAATATAGAACTTTGAAAAATGAATATGGGGACGTTTTGGATTTGACAGGGTGATCGATGTATCTGGGCTGCGAGTCTCAGCGCTGTTCTGAGTTATCAACGAGCAAAACTAAAATAAACGCTAACAACAACGTTATCGTAGGCGATTTCTCTAGAGCGAGAGCTCTAAGAGCTGCTTAATTAAATAGCAGTCGCCCACTCTATCCAACCAGCTTGCCGTTTGGTAGGGTAAATTATGCAAGACGCAATGCGGGGATGAGAATTAACCGTATCAAGACTTTTCTCAAAGCGCGTATCGCTTAAAACTACTTTGTCTTAGTATTAGGTTGCGGATGTTTTCCTTAACTAAGGCAAGATAAAAGCACCTACACTCGTAGATGTCTAGTTATGTCCATTCTGGACGAGAGTTCGAATCTCTCCGTCTCCATTTTTTAAATTTTGGAGTTAAAATGTATAATTTAAATAAAACTAAAGAAATAATTACAAATATAATCTATAAATTAGCAAATGGAAATGGAACTAGAAGTAATAGATTATTAATTGTATATAATGATTGTTTAATTCAAATTTTTAATAGTAAAATTATAAGCAAAATTATAAATGATTATTGCCCAGAAGAATATACTTATTTAAAAAAATGTTTATGGAATGAAATATTAAAACAAATGAACGATAAAGAAATGAAAAAGTATATTGATGCAGGTGTAAGTGCAGATTCTTTAATTCGCAATTTTCATTATTCAAAAAGTAAAAAAGTTATTCATAACTTAATAAGTATACATTCAAAGCTCAATGAAATATAAATATATAGACTTTTGCTGCCAATACTACATCCACCACCATTTAGTTTTTAAAATAGAGACTAGTCCGTTTTCTCTTTTTAAAAATGCCGTGCTAAGCGCGCTCTAGAACTAGATAAGATTTAAAGAGAATTTATATTGCATAAATTCTCTAATTTTTTATGCTGAATTTTGCCTAAATTCTCTGTTTAAGATTTACCTAGTCAGTTTTTAACCAGATAAGCATATTTGATTGTTCAAACACAATATTTATCAATAAAAAACAAGATTTTTCTATATTAAATATTTTTATTGGCTATAACAGATTTTGTAAAAATATTAGCAAAACTGGCAAAAAAATTTATATTCAGAGTTATAATACACATATAAATTTGAGAGAATTAGAGATGATTACAATAACTCCTGTTAATTTTAACAGCTATAAAAGCAATAATGCAGTTTCTTCTAAAGGACTATCAACTACACTAAAAAAAGCGATAGGGATTCCTCTATCTTCTGTTGAAAGAATTGTTGAAAATGCTAAAGCAATAGATCCTAAATTAGGAGAACTACTTAACAATTTAAGAGGTGGCAATGTAAGTTTTGTAGTTCGCAATTGTATTCCAGAGTTTATGACTTATTTCGAATCAGCAACTAATAAAAAAGCAGCAGCAATCAAAGTCTCAAAAGAATTTCTTGAAGAAATGAAAAAAGAAAGAATACACCATAATTTAATAGATGGCATTAAAAAAATTAATGAGCAAGGTGAATTAACTGGAGAAGTATATACAGGGCTTGAAAAAGCAATTCAAATTATTTCTTCACGCTAGTTGTTAGAAGTTAATTTAAATCCGATAGCCTTAGCTATTTTGCTACCCAAATAATAACCGACTCCTAAAGCCATTATGGGTAAACCTATCATTTTGGGTACAAGAAGAGCCGCAGTCGCACTCAAAAATGCTCCGGAGGTTGCCCCGCAAACAACACTAAGAGTAGAATTGGCTATTTGTTTTAATTTGTCTTTATTTTTAGCTTTGACTATACTTGGTAATTCCAATAGCCCAGAAGCCAATAAACTCAATTGGGGCATTCTATGTAAAGTGTACCCGACCAATCTTGTTATTTTCTTTCCTCCTTTAAGGTGAACATAATTTCTTACCAGAACTTCTTCTTGTTTTAAAATATGTTTGACTGTTTTTTCTGCTGTAAGAATAACAGGAGTAATTTTAAGTTTATCAAATAATTTAACGATAATTGACCATTCACCAACTGTTTTATCAATATTAATTAGAATCTTTTTCCCAAATTTAAATTTTTTAAACCAATTTTCAACTGTTGTACCGACAAAAAATCCATATTTTGCATAATAGCCCTTTGAAGCTGCTGATTTTACTTTGCCAAAGATTGAAAGTATATCTCTTATATCTTCTTTAGCGTTTATTGCAGCAATTGCTGTTAAACCGACAGCTTTAATTGGGTTATCATTATCTTTATTATTTTTTATATTCACAAGCCTTCTTGCCATAGGAATTGGACTTGTAACAAGGTTTAAAATTTCTCTTTCTTGTGCTTCATTTTTACTCTTAACTATATTACTAAGGAAGCTTGTTGCTGCTGTTTTTGTTATATTTTTATAATCTTCAAACGCTGCATAAGTTTTTTCAAAGTCTGTTTTAACTTCATATAAGTCTTTTTTAATATTTGAAGACAGCTCAATTCGTTGTTCAGGTCTTCTATCTTTTCCTGAACGCCTATCTTCTGCAACAGGAACTTCCTGCTGTCTTCTGTCACCAGTCGTTTGATACTGAGGATAGAGTTTGTAGAGGTTATTTATCAAAAATTCTTCTTTTATTATTTTGTACCCCATGTATAAAACAAAAGATTATCCCAAATTGCCTAATTAATAAAATTAATTAATCCTTTATTTTAAATAATTAACATAATTTTCATTACTGTTATATATGCTCTAACTGCAACCGGATAAGCTTTTAAATTTTGAGCCTGAATATTAATCTGTCATCTAGCTTGTATTGAAGGTTTTTGGCATTTTCCAAGCGAAACGTGAATTTTATAATGCCCCGATGTAAGCTAGGAGTTATTTACTGCAAAATTTTCACTGTTAATTCCTTCTTAATTTTATGGGAATTTATGTCTTAAATGATAAATTTTAGAAACTGAATGTAATCCGTTTTTTTTACGGGATACCACGTCCAGCGGGCTTTAGGGCTGAATAAAATTAAAAGCAGCTGAAAAAGAAAGAATTAAGTTATTTATTAAAATTTATTAGGAGGTTTAACCATTAAAACAGTAGGATAACCTGCAGGATTATTTTCACATTGCTTAAAATCTACAAACCCGAATTTTTCATAAAGCTTCCTTGCCGGCTCTCCAACTTTAATTCTACTTGCAAATGTTTGTACTTTAATATCTTTTGAACTAACAAGTTCATCTATAGCATGTTGAAGCAATAACTTGCCGTAGCCTTTACCTTTATGCTTTTGTAAAACTGCAAACCACAAGATTTCATTTTCTTCTTTTGAAATAGCTATTACACCACAAAATTCACCATTTCTTTGAATGCAAAAAGCTTGCTTTTGTTCAATAAAGATTCTTAAAGCCGATTGAAAAGAAGCTTCATCAACCATAGGCCCAAAAAACGGCTCAACTTCTTTTGCTAGTTCAAGCCAGTCTTTGAAATTTTCGCTTTGTACGGTTTTTACTTCCATCATTTTGTTAAATACCTATAAGCCATATTATATCATCTCGTCTTTAACTTTAAATTAAATATTCAATCGTAATATGATGAAAAATTAAAACCTTATTTATTCTACAAGCCATAATTATTTTATTTAATAAAATTTGTAAATTTTATTAAATTATGGCAATTTTTAAGATTCACTCAGTTTATAAAAACATATAATAAGGTAGGATTTATGCATTTAATCGGAGTTAATAAATTAGCAGGCAAATACACTGCAAAGCAAAGAAAAATACCAAGGATAATTAATAGCAAAAATATCAACTCAAAAGTATTGGAATGCTATAATGAAGTTTTTGAAGATACTCCTGCTTTTTTAAGGCCGCTTTTTGAATCTAAAACCCGAATCTATTCAAGTCTGCTAGGGTATAATTCTAAAAACAGAGCAACAATCTTTATTAATCATATTTTTTACAAGAGCAAAAAATCTTTAATTGATTTAATACAACATGAAAAAAGACATTCTTGGCAGCATATAATTATGATGAGAAGAAAAGCAGGAATAATCGGCATAAAAAAACTCTTTAGAGAAATAAATAAAAACTCTGAAATGACTCCATTCGCCAAAAGATTTTATAAAAAGGCAGTAAGAAAACTGGGACCAATCACAGATGAAATGCCTCTGGCGAAATTCGCAGACGAGCTCATAGGAGCAGAAATGAAAAATCCTACTCGAGAGTTAAATATAACATCTCCACCATCTTTTCTTAAGTCGCTCAAAATAATGTTCACCACAAACCCTTTTTCCTATAGGTCTAATCTGCTTGAGGAAGATGCAAATAATTATGTAAAACTAAAAAATACAAGAGTAGCGTGATTGGCATAATGCATACTATTAACTTAGAAAATCCAATTCTTTAAGTCTTAATTATTAGATCTTATAAGACAAAAATCCATGTCACAATGATTTAGACAAGGGTAATTACAGACAAAATCACTTTTATTTAGCCCGATTTCATCCTCAAATACATTGCCAAGATTAAATATTCCATTTGTTGAAAGAGACCTTAGCGGAGAATATTTATAATCCATACCACCGGAACAGATACTAATTTCTCCGTTTGGCATAATATTATAATAGTTTCGTCCGGCAGAACATTTTTTTATTTTTGTTGTATTATACAATTTCTTCTTCTTTTTAATTCTTCTATCAGGACTAATAAATTTGTTTAATATTTGCAATTGTTCTTTGCTAAATTTTGGTTTTTCAGCCGCAAAATTAACAAAAGGATCAACGTGTAGGGCAATTTTATTTGACTTACAAATTTTGTTCAGAGTTTTTAGAAAATCTAAATTGTCGGGTGTTGCAACAATATTTACCGTTAAGTGGAAAAAATTCTGCAATTCTGCCACCTTACTAATAAATTCTGTTTCACTCGTGAATTCTCTATGAAAACTTACGTTAAGATGTATTTTTTTCTTAATTTTTCTATAAATACTAAGAGGCATAGATGCATTAGTTACAATTCCGATAACAGAGTGTTTTTCGGGAAGATTGTTGATAATATATGGTAAATCTTTATATAAAAACGGTTCTCCTCCAGAAAAATAAAAAGACGTAGGCGGCAGTTTTTCCAATGCTTCAATCCATTCTTCCCCTGTCTTTTCACAAGTTTCAGGAAAAAATTCAGAATAATCAGAAATTCCACAATACGGGCAATATGAGCATTTGTAAGTGCATCTGAACGTTATCCACCAAAGAGCATAATTTTTATTTGGAAAAAATAATCTAAAATAAGGTTTTAAAATGTTCTTAAGTTTATTAGGTACTATATTTTGTAACGTTTCAATTAACATACAAACCTCTTGTTACTGGTAGTATAGCATAAAGCCTGCAAATATCTTTTTAAAAGCATTACTAATATTTGAAAAGTTATCATTTAATACATAAATAAAATACAACAATAACTTTGCAATAAAAATCAATTAGCATACTGTAAACATAATATTTTTGAGTAATTGACTTTTTAGACCAAATAGTTTAAGCTACAGTTACTCAGAGGTATATATGACAATAATTCAACAAAGTAAAAATAACTGGTGGAGCTTGCAAAAATATGCGGGCGTATTTTGTTGGCGTTAAATATTCAAATAAAATTTCAACATTAAATAGCTTGCACTATGGTACAAGCTATTTTTTATGTTCTTTAATCAAATACTAAAATTTACTGTTTATATAATGAAAGGATCAATTATGAAATCTCAAAATACAATTAGTAAAGCACCTGACGAAAAAGGTTTTTACGGAGAGTTCGGAGGATGTTTTGTTCCGGAAGAATTACAAACACACCTTGCACAAATTAAAGAAATATACTTAAAGCTTAAAGATGACAAGGGATTCCAAAATGAACTCGCATATCTTTACAAACACTATGCAGGACGCCCAAGTCCGATATATTTTGCCCAAAATCTTACACAAAAACTTAATGGTGCAAAAATATATTTAAAAAGAGAAGATTTAAACCATACAGGTGCGCATAAAATAAACCACTGCATCGGAGAAGCATTGCTTGCTAAAAAGATGGGCAAGAAAAAGCTTATTGCCGAAACAGGAGCAGGTCAACACGGGCTTGCATTAGCCACGGCAGCAGCTCTTTTAGGCTTAGAATGTGATATATATATGGGTGAAGTTGATATAAAAAAAGAACAACCAAACGTTGTTAAAATGAAAGTGCTGGGAGCAAGAGTCATTGCTGCCAAAAGTGGGGGTAGAACCTTAAAAGAAGCTGTTGATGAAGCATTTATTGCTTACCTAAAAGACCCTGAAACCCAGTTTTACGCAATAGGGTCAGTTGTAGGTCCTGATCCTTTCCCTCAGATGGTTTGTGACTTTCAATCGATTGTCGGAAGAGAAGCAAAAGAACAATTTATAGAATTAACAAGCTCACTGCCTGATAATATAGTTGCCTGCATAGGAGGAGGTTCAAATGCAATGGGCATTTTCTCCGAATTTTTAAACGAAGAAGCAGTTAATCTATACGGGGTAGAACCCGGAGGAAAAAGTCTAAATTACGGAGAACATGCCGCCACATTAACTTGTGGAGGGAAAAGCATTATCCATGGATTTAAATGTTATTGTTTGACTGACAATAACTCAGAGCCGGCAAAAGTTTATTCAATTGCAAGCGGCTTAGACTATCCCGGAGTCGGCCCTCAACATTGTTATTTAAAAGATATCGGAAGAGTTAATTATGTGCATGTAAATGATAAAGAAACAACCGATGCCTTCTTTAGACTTTCCAAAACTGAAGGTATAATTCCTGCTTTAGAGAGTTCGCATGCAATAGCTTATGCCATAAAACTTGCTCAGAAATTAACTCCTGACAAAACGATTCTTGTAAATCTTTCTGGAAGAGGCGACAAAGACGTTGATTATGTAATTGAAAACTATGGTAAAGAATATATGGTTTTATAAACAAATTTTCTATTATTAGCTATAAAGGTATGAAAAATCTACAAAACCATACATATCTGATATTTTTCTGCGGACTTGTTTTACTGCATTTCCGCAATTACCTTCTATAGAAAGGAAAGTTCCGTCATCATATACTTCAGCAACAAACCCCGTGTGCTCTCCTGAAGCACCGCCACCTTTACAAATGAAAGCCATACCGGGTTTAAGAGTATTCTGTGTAAATTCTTTTCTTTCGGCTTTTGACATCTTTTTAGTATTATAATAATTTTTAGAGTTTCTTGTTCTTAGTTTATAAGGACTTGCGCCAAGATGTTTCCTGACTTCTTTTAATTCATTGTCACTCATTCCTTTTTCTTTACAGACTTTCATAACCACATAGGTTACATAATCAGCGCACCAACCATAATCACCGGTTGAGAATTTTTTATATCTGCCGTTTGCCTCACTATCGCCAAGGTATTTCTTTGCTTTTTTGATTATTGAATCGCCAAATTCGTTTGAAGAATCCTGCGTTTGTGTATAAACAGATTCAGCAGAAGCATCTTCCACTGACCGGGTTTCTTGAGCCTGAGCTGCTACTTCAGCTTCTTTTGAACCAATTTGAGCATCCATAGAAGCTATTGTATTCAACTGGCTGGCTTTTTCTGCTGCTATCTCCTGTCTTTTTCCGGCAATTGAAGAACTTAACTCACTTGAATTTCTACTTATATCTACTAAAATAGAATCTAATTCTGTTTCAACAGAATCTTTTTGAGCCTTTATACTTGTTAAACTTGTATTCAAAGAACTGATGGCGTCTGCTAAGGATGTTTTTTGTTCATATAAACCCATTAATACTGCATTTAATTCGGTTCTTTTACTTGCATTTTTTGTATTAGTATTTTTGTCTGATGTATTTGTATTTAATAAAGCTAATTGGCTTGTTAAATTTGAAATTTCAACTTCCACTTCTGTTTTTTTTGCTTCATTTTCTGCTATTTGCGCTTCTGTTTCTTTAATAGAATCTTCACTAGAATCCAATTCTTGTTGTTTTTCTGAATAACTGTTTTTTAATTTTCTATCAACTTGACCGTTATTTAAAATCAGACTGCTTAATTCACTTTCCAAAACTTGAATCTTTGCATTCGAGTTTAACTGTAATAACATTTTTTGTTTTTTTAAATCATCTACTCCATATTTTGTGGCATTTGAAGATTCGGTATAACTTGCTAAAATAGAAGCTATATCTATTGTAGATGCAACTTCTTCAGTTGTATTTGAAACTCCTATGAATGCTTGATTGGATTGAAAATTATTAAAAATCAGGTCTTTAAATTCGTCAGAATTTACAGCTTCACTTTGATAAGCAGATGTTTCAATGTTCTCAGCATCTAATGCAATATCATTTGGCTTATCTTCTTTACTATCACTTGATGTTAATATGCCAGGAAAGTTTAACGAGCTTATTGCGTCAATATCGTTGTCAAACGTTGATGAGTCCATTGTAATAACAGAATCAGTATCAGCTTCACTAAGTATTCCGTTATTGTCTTTATCAAGAGAATTAAAATATGACTCTACACCAGACGCTAAAATATCTTTAGCAAATGTTGAATCAGAATTTTCGACTACAAAATCCTTGAAAGATGCTAAGTCCATATTATTAAAGAAATTTAGTTTGGTATCACGTGGATTAATTAATGACATTTTTATCCGTTAAATTATATAATTACCTATATAATTAAAAACGGCAGGAAAAATGTTATTTACAAAATATATAAACAATATATAATATTTTTACATTTATTAACATTGTTTATTAAAAAGCAAATGCTAATTACTGATACCATAAACAACCATTTAAAAGCAATCATCTTGTTATTGAGGATTGTCGCAATCAATTATTTCTGAAGCTTCATAAGAGGTTTTGCCTGATGATTCAAGTTCTTTCAACTTTAAGGCAAATATTTTTCTATTTGTGGTATTAGGAATTTCTTTGGAAGGAAATTCCTGAAAAATACCAAAACCACTCCTTTTTCCGGTAGCTAAAATCTTGCATGTTGCAATAGAAAATATTTTATCAGGATAAATTGCATCATATGACTTATCCAACAGCTCAATCCATTCACCGTTTTCTTTAAAATATATTTGCTTAACTTTTCTATCGTTTTTATCAACTCCAACATATCTTTCAATTTTTAAATTATCAGAATACTCCAGAAAATTACGGTTACTTTCGCCTTTATTTTGAAATAGCAAAGATGCCTCTAAAATATCTTGTAAGACTTTTGTATTAATTGATTCAACTTTATAAACAGGTTTTTCGACATTAACTGCATCAGAGAGATTGTAATAAGTAATCGGCACACCTGCTTTGGGGAAATGCTCTCTAAAATCCAAAGAAAGCAAGAGGCCAATATCCGCTCCTGCATACTCTTTAACTGCATTTGCCATAAAAGTTCCTAAAGCTGAAGGAGAAGAATATTTAAAATCGTATTCGTCCCTGGCTTTTAAATATACAGGATTTGAAGAAATTTTGTTATTTAAACTATTTAAAGAAGGTCGGGTTAAAATCTTATTATATGCATCAGCTATAGGTAATGGATTACTAATATCAAGATTAGTTATTATAGAAGGATTACCTGAGAGAGGAGCATAATTATAGTGATTTTGCATTGGATTTATCTCATTGAGCTCAAAACCTTTTTTAGTATTTTTAATTTCATATGCAGCTTTACTGTGCTGAGGGTGGTATAGAACTCTGGTTTTATCATCTTTATAATCCTCAATAGAATGTGGATGCCCGCCTACTACAAGCTCGATGTTATCTATCCCTAGCTCTTTTTTCGCAAATTCCAGAGTATCATCTGTAAATCCTTGATAAGTATGCATCATGAGAACAACCTTATCAGGTTTTGTTTCTTTAATTGCGGGTGCTATCAATGTCTTAAACTGTTCTTTGCAATCATTAAGATTGTATGCGTGTTTTGTAGCGTCGTATTCAGTAAAACCGGTTACAAATATTTTTTGTTTTTTACCGTCAACGACATCTTCAACAATTTTATAAGGTTTTATATTGTGAGATGGTAAATTAAGCTGTTTTGCAAAATGGAAATATGAAGCATTAATAACATCAATACCACCTGCCGTAAGAGTATCGATGGCAGAAAAAGCTTCTTTTTTGCCATTTACAATCATATCAAGCTCAACGTTTCCCAGATTAAATATAAAATTGACCCTCTGGTTTCTTTTTTTTGCTTTAAGATAAAACTCGGTCATAATATCCAAAGGATATAATTCGCCTATAAAGTCACCTCCATCAATATAAAACACAGGTTCTTTTTGGTTTTGAATACGTTTTTCTACCTCTGTAATCACGCCTGCTGTCATTTTTAGCCTTCCGTGAGAATCTGAGGTTGTATAAAAAGTTCCTTTAAAATTTACATTAGCCGCAGAATTTATTTTCATTATACTTCCTTATGTAATAGTTAAAACTTCTGATATATTTTTTTGTTATTTTAAAGCTATTACTGCTAAATAAGCAGTGTAAAAAGTAATAATAAAGATAAAACCAACAAATAAATTCCAGTTTTAATAAAGCTTTGGAAATTAAAAAACCTTAAAATATATTTTTATAATCCTATATTTTGCTCAAGCATCAATGCATCAATTATCTCAAGCAAATCATAGACTTCTTCTATTACTTTCATGTAATATTCAATTTTAAAAAGAGAATCCAAAATTGGAACTTCAAAACTATTCCAAAGCTTAGGAATAAAAAATATAATTTTACCATCATAAAAGGTAACTTTGAGATTACAGCGTCTCATTTTTGTATAATTTAAAAGTCTATCCATAAAACTTGTCGTAAGCAAATACCTTGACTCAACTTGGTCTTGCCCATATACTTCAAACGCCTTTTCAAATTCAACATCTTCGAGTTTTATTCTCTCGAAATTGCCTCCATTTAAGGCATTAAGCATACCAGCATCATTTTTAATTACTGTAATTTTATTAAATGTTTTATTTGATTTAGCAACAAATACTATGCCGTTAAAAATTGTTCGCCGATTCTTGCCATGCCCGTTTGTTATTGTTGTTTCAACCAATTCAAAAGGCAAATCATTATGTATACCTGAGAATACATCATCAGTATCAACGCTCGAATAACCACCCAATATAGAAGTATTATCGAGAAAGTCCATTAAATTTACAAATGAAGATGTGATTCTGGAATAATTTAGACTAAATATCTTAAAGATAATAGGATAAATTTTCGATTTCACTGAATCTTTAAATCTCTTAATTATGTAAAAAGCCACTGATATAGATAAAACTATGATAAAAAAAGGTAAGTCCATCTCATGTCGTGCTCCGGTTTTAGGCATAAAAATTATAATTAGCACTCCGGCTAATACACCAATAAAACCCAGTAATATTGCCCCAAATAAAACACGCAAACGTTTCCTTTCAAAAAAGGATAATTCGGTAAGGACTTTTCTATAGAATAAATTTTTAAATTCTTGTTTTTTTTCTTTATCCATATTTTAAAATCTTACAGGTAATCTTTAGCATTAACAGATTGTTTTGAGGTTTCATCACATTCATAGTATTTAGAATCCAGAACATCCGCCGCATAATTTCTAAACATACTTCCAGGGAAAATCATAACAGAATTGTTTAGCTGTGTTAAAGCTGAATTATAGAATCTTCTGGCGGCAGCTATATGTTCTTCAACCTCATTATATGTTTTCATAGCCTGAACCATTGTCGCATCAGATTTTAATTGCGGATAATTTTCAAAACTGACTTTTAGCTGCGAAACAAGGCTATCTAACTGAGAATTTAAACTGATAGATTCTTTGCTTCCTGAAGGAGCTGACATGGCCTTTGTTCTCAATTCAGTAATTTTGGTAAATATTTCTTCTTCATGGTTCATAAACTTTTTGGCAATAGTAAGAATATTTGGAAGCAAGTCATATCTCTTCTTAAACTGGACATCAATCCCTGACTTTGCTTCTAGTAATGTATTTCTGTTTTTAATAACATTTGCATACATCAAGTAAAACCAAATACCAAATATAACTAATATTATTAATACTAAATTTAATTCCATATCAACCTCACTTCTTATTAATAAGCTTATATTATCATTTTGCTTTATAACAGGCAATGATAATAAAAAAAGATACAGCGTATGTCTTATTCACTGTAAAAATTTTAAATATTAAAAGGGAAATAGCAGTTGCCAAAGACACAGCTTAAAATAATTGCCATTACTGGTTTCAGTACAATTACAGCCAACATAAATCAATCTAATACTTTTCTGCAATGTTGTAAATACTCTAGCCTTAATTTCAAGCTTTTCTCTTAACTGAAGTACTTTCTTCAATCCAACATTAAAACTTCGTCGTTAAAGCTCTTTCCATACCTTTATATGACAATAGAAACAAGCATCATCGTAAAGCTTTATGGATTTTATTAATCAACGCTGTTTCATCAACAATAGCAGGTTCTTTGGGTTTGTAATACAAGCTGCTTCTTGAAATCTTGAGAATTTTACACTGCTTTGAAATTTTCATAAACTTACGCTCTAATGTATCTTCAAAATCCCTAGTAATCGTACTCTTTTGGCAGCGGAACGCCAAACTCTCTATGTTTTTTTAATCCAGTTATTTTCAACTGTTAATTCTCCGACCATTTTGTGTAAATGCTCGATTCGTTTTTCTTTTTCAAGGATTTGCCCTTTTACTTCTTTATCCTGTTTCTTGTTCTCAAAAACGCTGTCAGCATTATCAAGAAAATGGATTATCCGAGTTCTATAGTGCAAGTCGGCACCCCGTAGTTCTTAGAAAGCTCTGTCTGGTTACTTTCACCTCTTAAATATTCAAGCACAACTTTTATCTTAAAATCTGCTGAATACTCTTTTACTTTTTTTTCATTTTTTCCTATCCTTTCATTTTGTTTTTCGGCTGAAAAGATAAGGAATTTATTTTTTTCTGTCTTAATTTCTTGGCATATTATAGTTGTATTTTTTAAATTTTATGCTAATATAGCTAAGTATAAAAATAGATTTGTTAACTAGAATCTGGAATAATGTCAGAGACATCAACAGTTATATCTTCTGAGAACAATCAAAAATATAAATATTCACATGTCTTTTTTGAGAATATGCCATCTTATTTATACCCTATTTATTTAAAAAAAATTTACCTGGATGTGATGGGTAAGCGTCTTGATTTGAAGAACCCTAAGCTTTTTACAGAAAAAATACAATGGCTAAAATTTAATGATAATATTTCTATCAAAACACAATGGTCGGATAAACTTTTACTTCGCAATCTGGTAAGTGAGAAAATTCCTGAGTTGAAATTCCCTAAAGTTTATACGCAGGGAAATAGTTTTGAAGAACTTGATTTTAATGTGTGTCCGAATGAGTTCATAATAAAGACAAATCATGCTTGGAAACAAAATTATTTTGTAAGCGATAAAAATAAATTTTTAGCCAATAATGACAAGGAATATAATACTGTTAGATATATTTTTAATTATTATCTTTCTAAACACTTTGCTTTTAGTTCCGGCTTTGAAATGCAATATAAAGATATAAACAGAAAAGTTTATGTTGAGGAATTTATAAGAGGAGATTCTCAAAATCTAGACCTTAATTATAAAATATATTGTTTCAATGGAGTTCCAAGGATTATTGAGCACTATATTAATGATGGAGAAATAATAGACAATCAGAGAATTGCCGTTTTCGATACGGGATGGAAACAACTTGATGTGGCGTATACATATCCTAAATATCAAGGAATGCCTATTCCACCTCCAGAAAATTTGAATAAGATGTTAGAGTACTCAAAAATACTATCCAAAGATTTTAAATTTGTGAGAATAGATTTTTTAAATACTTGTGAAAAATTGTATTTGTCAGAGATGACTTTTACTCCTTCAAGCGGTTTTATATTCTTTAATCCGATTGAATATGATGCAATATTAGGTGAAATGTTAAATTTATAGGAGGTTTATATGTTTAATAACTTTAAAGAATTTTTAAATGATAAATATGAACAACTCATTATCAGTTTTTATGATAAAACACATGCAGATGAGAATCAAAATTTTGAAGCATTACTCGATAATGATGATATCGATGGCACTTTATTAGCGAATTGTATTACTGGTCAGGTCTGTAAAACTTATTTGTGATTAATATAGGTATTTGCCATTGGTTAATTTTTCATATAAAAAATCACAAACTTATAATATCTTTCTTTTGGGCGATGGAATAGTTGAAGATGCTTTAAGGATTAAAATTTTACAGTCAAAAAAGCTTAAAAAGCTTTACACTGTTTTAGATTTTTATCGAGATAGCAATTTAAAAAAAGATTATTATACTTTTTTAACTAATATTTCACAAGAAGAGATAAACAAGTTGGTGTTATTTGCAAAAGAAAAAAATATTGATATTGTTATTTGTGATTGCTTTTATAATTCTAAAGGTTTGATAAATGCTTTTAAATCAGTTGGTATTAAGGCTATCGGCGTAAATAAAAGATGGTCAAAACTCGAAACATTTAAAACCATAGGTAAAAAATTTATGCAGTTAAATAATATAAAAACTGCTAAGTATATCGTAGTTGAGACCTTTGAAGAGTTTAAAGCGAATTTAGAAAAATTTAAATTTCCGCTTGTTGTCAAAGCAAACGGACCTGCTGCAGGATTAGGTGTTTATATTTGCGAGGATGAAGAACAGGCAATAAATGCTTTTGAAAAATTAAAATCAGGCGATACTTATCCAGCTCAAAAAACCATTATTATAGAAGAATATATAAATGGTAGAGAATTTGTTATTGTGTCTTTATGGGATGGAAAAACACTATGCCCTTTACTTCCAATGAAAGATTATAAATTATTATTAGAAGGTAACAAAGGTCCCAATACAGGAAGCATGGGAACGTATTTTCCTCTTCACATTCCTGTTCAATATCAAAATTATATGGAAGAATATCTAAGACAATTGCAAAAAGCACTTCGCAGGTATAAAGCTGATTTTTGTGGAGCCGTGTATTCAGCTCTGATGGTTAATGATAAAGGAATACATTGTTTAGAATATAATATGCGAGTTGGTATGCCGGAAGGTACTCTTCTTTCTCTACTAATGAGAAATGACATCGTTGAAATTATGAAAGCCATGGTTAATCAAAAATTATCACACATAAAGGTGGAATGGGAAGAAGGAATGGCAGCTTGTATTAATATTGTTAGTAAAAATTATCCTTATGTTATAAAACAAAAATTAGAAGCCAATGTCAGTGCAATAGAAAAACTTAAAAAATCCGGAATAAATGTATTTAAAAGCCCAAATATCTGCGAGAGTGATGATAAAATAACGAAAAATGGTTCATTTTTTTTATGTTTGGCAAAATCATCAGAAAATCCCATTGAAGAGATATATGAACAAATAGAGTCCATAAACTTTTCCGAGAATTTTACAAATTGTCAATACAGAAAAGATATTGGTTATTAATCTTTTTTTATCAATATCTTGCCAAATTTGCTTTATAATAGGCAATGATAATAAAAAAAGATACAGCATATGTCTTATTCACTGTAAAAATTTTAAATGCTAAAAGTGAAATAACAGTTGCTAAAGACACAGCTTAAAGTAATGCCCATTACTGGTTTTGGTACAATTACGGCTAACATAAATCAATCTAATACTTTTCTGCAATGTTGTAAATACTCTACTATGCTATCCTTTTTAAGAATTCCTGCTATACAAAACTCAAAATACCAGTCAAAACATTGAATAATCTATTATTTTCAGTTTACTATACCAAGGTTTTCTATTGTTTAGAATTTTAATTACGAAAATTAAAAATTAAAAGGAGACCAAAATGAAGTGTAAAGATATTATGACAAAATCTATAAAAACCTGTAATTACAACTGTAATGTCAAGGAAGCCGCACAAATTATGAAAAAATTTGATACAGGAGTTGTGCCCGTTGTTGATGCTATGAACAAGCCCCTCGGAGTTATAACAGATAGGGATATAACTATAAATGCGGTTGCTGAAAGTGACCATCCTGATGATGAAAAAGTTTTGAATTTAATGACAAGACATATCATTTCGGTTCATGAAGATGACCCCATTGATGTTGCCGCACAAAAAATGAAAGAACACAAGGTTAGACGCGTTCTGGTTGTTGATGATGAAGATAGACTCAAAGGGGTTATATCTCTGGCTGACTTCACGATTCATGCCAAAGGCGAACACAAAACTCTTGAAATTCTTGAACAGGTTTCAAAGCCATAACAAGTGTATAATAAGAGAACCATAGTTTTGTAACACGTAATATCGGCTTCAATGAAACCCAAGCCGGTCTAATCCATATCCAGATATTAAAAAGCTCTTCTATGAAAGCTTTTATTTTAACGCACAGATGCTAAGGATTCTTATCCAGTAATTGCCACTAATAATAAAAAGAACCTTCGTAAAATGAAAGCTCTTTTTTATGGGGCGCCTAAGGGGAGAAAGTTCGAACTTTGCAAAGAAATACTAAAATTATTAATGACCCCTGAAGCTTTAATTTTGTTTGAAAAAATTGAAATATTTTTAAGTAAATAAATTTTTATATTAAAATATCTACATGCAGAAAACGAAAAATGTAAAAATGAAAAGAGATGATGGATTTTCAGTTGAAATTGGAAATGCAAAACACTTATCTAATATGGAAGAGACTCAATATTTTTTTTGTAAAGAAGGCATTTTCCAACTTCAAATGGCCGATAACATAGACCCTGAACGTATAAATCCAGATTTAAAACATAATGTTATACAAATAAGTTCTTATAGCACCAGTAATATATTTGTTTCAAGAATTTTTATTCAATTCGATAAAATGCTTAAAACAAATTTTTTAGATGCTCGCTTAAATCAAAATAAAATTAAATATTTAATGTTTGAATGCTTAAAAAGATTATTATATTGTCAATCAAGCTATAACGAGCTTGTTAAGCAAATAAATTTTAAGATTGAAAATTTCAACCAAGAAGAATATTTAAAATCCTCTGTTATAAAAAACCAACCCTTTTTAGAAGATTTAGATGAAAAAGTCAGAAGTTTAATTATTTGTCAAGCAGGTCACTTTTACAGAGATACAATTAACATTTTCAAAGAGTTTTTTAGTAATAGACTTTCTAATAATAAAAAAAGAGAAATAGGAGATAAAAGACTAGACAATCTAATTACATGGTGTATACATCAATTTGGAGAAGAAGACAAATTAACAGAATTTTTAAAGTCACACCACAATGAATGGATTAAAAAATTTGTAACGATTAGAAATAAATTAGAACATCCTAGTGTAAATGAATTTATAGAAATATTAAACTTTAGAATATTACCAAGTGGCGACATCCATGTTCCTTGTTGGAAATTAGTTCACAAGGATTATCCGCACGAAGAATCTTCAGACTTACTTTATGATATTAAAGCATATATAGAAAATTTATTTAGATTTTATGAAAATTTAATTTTATTTTGCATTGAAAAAAATATAATGCATGATGGAATAGCAAACCTATGCAAAATTTTTAGAATTCCCGATAATGAAATAGACAATGATTTACCAATTTTATTCACATTAGAAATTGACCCAACAGAGTTTCAAAAAAGAGTACAAAAAGCTAATAAAATATAGTGTTCGAACCCTGAAAAACATTATAAGTATTGAATAAGAGCCCTATTACAGAGCTCTTATTTTAAATGGGGCGGATGATGGGACTTGAACCCACGAATACCGGAACCACAATCCGGGGCCTTAACCACTTGGCGACACCCGCCACTTCTTAGTTTTGAATATACAATAAAAAAAACTCTTTTTCAAGATTATATCAAGACAAGAATTTTTTTTATTTTTACAAACCTTATAGCAATTTTTTTATTTTACAATTTTTTTGCCAATATGAACTCTTTAAATATTCATAATGTATCTTTCTGCGCCAAGTCACAATTATATAGAAATGTCGATTCAATAAATCGGCGGATTCATCTTGAACTTTGTGACATACCTTCTTCCACAATGAGGCAGCTTAAATATGACACTGTTTATAAAAGATATCCGGAGTCTACTGCTTTTGAAAAGGCATATCTTGATACAACACAAAAAATTTATGACAACATAAGAAAACTAAGAGATGAATTTGACAAACAATATACCTTAAACAAAGACCACGACTATCAATTACTCAAAAAATTAATGCAAAAACACAAAGGAGCAAACTGCCGAGAGCTCGTTGAAGTTATGAAATATGAATTGGATAAAAAAGGTATAGATTCTACAAGGGTCGGAATGAATATAAAATCACGAGATTTCAAAAAAAGAAGAATGCACGACGACCACATATTCCTATTGGTTAATCCTGATAAAAATGTCAAAATTGAAAATCCTACAACCTGGGGCTCTAAGGCCATAATAGTAGACCCCTGGGCTCAGGTAGTATCATATGCGGCAGAAGGCTTACAAAAAATTGAGCTGACCTTTGGGTTAGACAAAACCAATGAGTATTTGAAATTTTTCAAAACAATTTAGAATGCAAATAAATCATTCTCCTTGGGCCGTCGGCACAGGTACATCATACCCGATATGCTGAATCCATGCATTTATAATTTTTTCTTCAAGAGTTCTAAACACATCTTTTGAATACTTAGACTTATTCTTTTTATCATGCAAAGTATTCCAGGTCTGTTTAATATTTTCAGGTGTATCTATCGGAAACTTTCTCTCTGAATCAGCAAATTTAACCTTATTAAATTTTTTGTCTCCACAATGAGGACATCCCCCCGGTTTTTTAAACATATCATACTCCTTTAACTACAATTTACTAAAGGTTGTACTTTACAGAATAAAAAACATTAAAGTAAATTTCATTACACAAACCGTTAATCTTTTGGCATAAATAACAAATAAATTAAGTAGTTTACTTTAAGAATATTTTTTATTATGCTGATTGAATGAAAGTTTCAAAAGAATTCTTAAAATATTGTCTGGTCGGGATTATAAACACACTTGTGGGAATATCAACTGCATATATTTGCCTTAATATTTTCTTGTTAACTTACATTGAATCTATCATTATGGCTTATATTACAGGAATTTCTGTTTCTTTTGTATTAAACAAACTGTTTACTTTTAAAGATAAAAATGAAAATTACTTAAAACAATTTTTCAAATTTGTTATAATTATGCTTCCAAGTTACGCTATTTCATATACCTTAGGTTGGTTTCTGGCGAGACATATTCATTTTGCAAAGCTTACACCAATTTATATAAAGTTATTTGACTACTTTGGAGTCCCCGAATATAAACTTATCGACAACTCTGCTGTGTTGATTTCAATGATTTTATACTTGATTCTAGGTTTTTCACTCAATAAATTTCTTGTATTTGAAAGAAAAAAGTTAAGCCCTATAACAAAATAAGGCTTAACTTACTATTTATTTAAAATATTATTTTAATTTATTCTTCTGTTGAAACTTCAGCTTCTTCTTTTTCAGCATCGGTTATGATTTCTTCTTTAATAACTTCAGAAGCGCTAACTTTAACCTCAAGATTTGCCTTTACTTTAGAAGTAAGCTTGATTGTCATTGTGTAGCTTCCGACTTTATTAATAGGAGTATCGAGCGAAATATTCTTTCTATCGATTTCAGATGACAATTTTATATTTAACTCTTCTGCGAGCTTTTTAGTTGTAATTGTACCGAATAATTTTCCGCTTTCACCGGCTTTTGCAGAAAGTTCAATTGAAGCAATATCTTCAATTTTCTTGGCTAGTTCAAGTGCTTCAGAATGTAATTTTTCTTGTTTTGCTTTAATTCTTGCAATATTTTGTTCTCTGTTTTTAACGGCTCCTTTTGTTGCAATTTCTGCCAAATTTTGAGGTAACAAAAAATTTCTTGCATATCCGTCTTTAACTTTAACTATATCACCAGCTTCGCCGATATTTTGAACATCTTTTCTTAAAATGACTTCCATTTTTATCTCCTTGTCTATCAAATTTTTAGAGTATTAAAATCATAATAAAAACATAACTAAAAGTACATCTATTAGTTTACATTAGTAAATATATTAAGAAGTTTAAGCTGATTTTTTTTGTTGGTTTTCTTTTTCAAATTGCTCTTCATATGTGGCTAATGCCGGCAAGTTAGATGAATTTGTAAATTTTTCTCTAAATCTGTACTGTAGTTTAGGGAGTATATAGGCAGTAACGGCGGTACATATAGCTAAGTTAACTACGATACTTGCTCTTTTTGTAATTAATGCTTTTTTAATAAATTTTTCTACATTTTCAGCCGAACCTTTGCTTAAAGCTGTTTGTACAAATTCCGAAATTGAACCATGTAGATTTTTCAATGAACCTGTTTCAAGGAATTTAAAAGGATTTCTAACTCCCTGAATTAAATCAACCATTCCGAGTTTTTGGGCTGCTTTAAGTGTGGCATTTTGAAATTCGTTATTTTTAACCCCTTTAACAACTTGATTATCAACAAAATCAACAACGCTTTTTTCATTAGCTGCAGCAATATCCGCTAATTTGGTTTTTACAGCTTTTATCTTTTTAATAAGTCCCAGTTTTTTGAAGTCTGCATTTTGTGATTCAGCTTTAAAAATACTTTTGAAAGAACCGTCTTTAGTTTTTGTAAATTTAAGAATATCTGAAACTAATTTTTTCTGTTTATCAGGCGAAGCTTTTGCTATATCAACTATTCCTTTTTGGAAGTTTTTATCTTCAAGGATTTTAGAATCAAGAGAAATAGGCATGCCTATTTTTTTAGCAATTTTTTCAAGAAAACCGCCGACTATTCTGCCACCAAGATAAATAAAGAACACAACACCTGCTTCTTTAATACCTTTTTCGACTTTATCAGCGGTATTCACACCTGTGATTATTCTTCCGCTGGTGATACCAACATCCATTAAAACTTGATTTGAAACATTATTGTTGAAAAAATCAACCGCAAGATTACTCAAACCGCCTTTAAAGCTTGGAGTATTTGTGTTTTCTTTTTTATTATTTCCACTAAATGCAACAAAAACTTCAGGTGTTTTTGTTTCAGGCATAGCTCTTTTCTGTTTTGGCTTTCTTAACTCATGATCATCTCTGTATATCGATTTTGTTAATTTTTGAATTAATTTTGGCATTACAAAACCAATAATGGTAAGAGGGACTAAACTCGAAATAGCCATTTTTACAGCATAATTATTTTTAAACTTATCGGGTTTTTTAAGAATTTTATCTGCATTTTCGACAATATTTTTAAGGACTTTGTTATTTTCCGCAGCCCCTCTTATTTTGTCAACGTTCTTCTGAAGGCTTTGATACCCATTGCCTACAAGCTTCAAATTAGTATCCGCAACGACTCTTGAGCCTTGCTTATCAAAAGTTGTACCTAATTCAGGTATCTTGGAGAACTTATAAATCTTGTTTGTTAAAAGTTTATCGTAAAGAAGTTTGATAAGTGGGATTCCGCCTATCCAAACAAGAGAAGTTCCATTTTCTTCTATAAATCTTTCTCTGGCATCATAGGTTCCGTATTTTTGACCGTTTTTGGAACCTTCATTATAGGCCATTATTGTCCGGCCTGCGTTATCAATGCTATCTTTAAATATTATCGGGTATAATGATGAATTATTACCTAGTGCTGAAAAAATGCTTGTGACTATACTCATTAAAGTTACTTATTCTCCATAAAATTGTGTACTATAGTCCCCAAATTAAATTCATTAATTCGACAATTGGGGCATTTGCCTTTATCTGAGTATTACGTCGTTTATTTATCATTTTATATTTCTCCTTTAATTCAAATCTATTAAATAAACTGAAGATATTTTTTTGCCATAAGTTGTCTTGGTTGTAATAAATTTGTAACAAAAAAGCCTTCTAATACCTGACTAGAAAGCTTCACTTGAATATAATCATACCAAAACGGCACTTTGCAAACTAAGTTGCGAAGCTATCTAGTTAGTGTAGAAACAGCGTTTTTGGTACTTTCTTATTCTCATGAAATTTCTTTCTTACATATATATTCTTTGTTATTCAAACACAAATCCATTAAATTGTCCAGCTGTAATTGGTTAGTCTGTAAAAAAAATTAATCAAACCAATCAATAAGGCTCTTATTAGCCCCAAATTCTATTTCTTTTGTAAATTCGTTATTCAAAAGATACTTAAGTCCAAGATTATATGATAATGGTTCTGCACTAATCCCTGATTTACTGTACATTTCCCCTGATATAGTTTTAGTCTCTTCATCATATACTTCGCTATAATTTAAACCGTTTGAAACGCAGCAAGGCATAGCAAATTTATCATTGCCTTCTTTATCTTCATAAAAATACATTAATCCATATATTCTGCATATTATACCCCTATTTTCATAAACAGAACATTTGCCATCAACCAATAATGGGCACTTGTAAAAAAATTTTTCTTCTTTAGAATTTAGCTGGTCATTTTTTATTTGCTGAATAGTAGATTTTACAGCAATTTTTGTTTTCTCATCCAGCTTATCAAAACCTTCCGCCAAATACTTGTATTCAATCTCCGAATAAGGATATTGACCATGTTCACAGCAAATAGAACAACCTGCTTTACAATGGATATATTCCCTCTGGTTATCAAAATATTTTGTAAGATAGCCATTTAAGATTTCTAAATAATTTTCATACTTTTTTAGCATAATACCCTTTCTAATTTTTAAGGCACAGGATCATATCCGCCTTCATTAAATGGATGACACTTCAAAATCCTTTTTATACCAAGCCAAATACCTTTTATAATACCGTATTTGATTATTGCTTGTTTCGTATACTCGGAACAAGTCGGATAAAACCTGCAAACAGGCGGTTTTAAAGAAGATATTTTTTGATAAATCCTTATTAAATTGATGGCTAAGTTTTTAAACATACATACATATTATCACTTAAAAAGCGGCTTGTGAAATTTTACAAACCGCTTTTTATAATCTAATAATAAGTAAAATGAAACTACTTTTGAATATCTCTTATACTAAGAGCTATTCTATGCTCCTGAGGAGTGAATTTCTTAATCAAAACTTCAACTTCGTCACCAACATTATAAATAGTGAAAGGATTTGCGTTTTGAGGTTCCATTTCTGATGAAGGCAACAATGCTTCAACGCCCGGGAATATATTAATAAAAGCACCAAAAGAAGTAACCTTATTTACAGTACCTTTTATAATTTGACCTTCTTCAAATTTATTCTCAATTTCTTCCCAAGGGTTGTCGCCCATGCGTTTTAAGCTCAAGCTTATACGTTTTAATTCATTGTCAATTTTAAGAATTTTAACTTCAAGCACTTGACCAAGAGAAATAATATCTGAAGGATGTTTGATTCTCTGCCAAGAAATCTCAGATATAGGAAGAAGACCATCTACACCATTGATATCAATAAATGCGCCGAAATCAGCTATTCTTACTACTTCACCTTTAACAACCATATCAATTTCAAGATTTGAAATAATATCATCGACAACTTGTTCTCTTTGCTCTGCTATAGCTTGTCTTTGCGAAAGAATAAGCTTATTTCTTTTTGCATCTGCTTCTAATATTTTAGCCTCTATTGTCTGACCGACAAGACCATCAAATGGACTTCCCGTTCTTAACTGACTTGCAGGAATAAACCCTCTTAAATCCATAACTTCTACAATTACGCCACCTCTAACAAGTGAAACAACTTTAGCATTAACTGTTTGATTATTAATTTTTGCAGCTTGTAAATCTTGCCATGCTTTTGCACAAGATAATTTTTTCAATGAAAGAATTATTGAGCTTTCTTCATCACTGCTCTCTTCTTTTAAAATATAAAATTCTTTAACTTCTCCCACTTTTAATATTTCAGAATAGTCGACATCAGAAGTACTGGAGATTTCTCTATTTGGTAAAAATGCCTCGGTTTTAGCTCCGACATCAATCAAAAAACCTTCATTTTCCTGTTTAATTACGATTCCTTTTACGACATCTGCGACAGAAAACTTGTAATTGTAGCTTTCTTCAAGAAGTTTTACGAAATCGTCCGTTTCATTTTTTGTAGTTTTTGTCATTTATTTGTCCTTTCATAATTATAGCAATTTAGTTTTTCCATAACCTTTTGAATAACGTCATCAGGAGTCGAAGCCCCCGCTGTAACGCTTATATTCATTGACTTTTCTATTAAGCCACTGTACAAAGACAACTCATCATCTGTTTCAATGTGAATTGTTGTAGTAATACCGGTTAAAATCTCTGCCAAATGGGTAGTATTTGCACTTTTTTTGCTACCGACAACTATCATCAAATCAGATTCTTTGGCAAGGTCTTTAGCTTCTTTTTGTCTTAAAGAGGTCGAAGCACAAATTGTGTTAAAAATTTTAATTTCATTTGAAATCGGCGTAAGATAATTAACAATTTCTTTTAAGATTTCAATCCTTTGGGTCGTTTGAACAACAACGCCTATACGTTTATGCTCTTTTATTTTATCTTCATTTTCTTTAAGGGTCTTCAAATCTGGAGCAACAATAATTTTATCTCCATGTTTTTGAGCGTTAGCTCTGATAGCAACAACCTCAGGATGCTCGGGTTTACCAAGAATTATAAGTAAAAACCCTTCCTGAACAAGCTGTATAGCTTTTTGCTGAACTTTTTTAACGTCAGGACAGGTAAGATCAACAACCTCATAACCCTTAGCCTTTACATCGTCAAAAACATCAGGTGAAGCGCCATGGCTTCTTATTATACAAATACCTGTTTCGTCATCGGGGAGCTCATTAACGGTAACAATACCTAATGCTTCCAATTCTTTTATTACCTGAGAATTGTGTATAAGCTCACCTAAAACCCATATTTTTTTAGAATTATTTTCATTTTTAAGTTTTTTTGTTGTTAAAACAGCACGTTTAACCCCATAGCAGAACCCTGCGTGTTTGGCAAGTTTAATATTCTTATTCAGGTTATTCACATCCATTCATTGAACTAGCAGAAAATATTTATCTCCCGCAGTATTAAACTTATAACACGAAGTATTTTTAATTTCAATAAAACAACTTGCTTAAACCTTTTTGATTATGAAGAAAAATAACAAAATTCAGAATTTAAAAACAATTTTCCGAGTCAAAAATCGTTTTATAATTATACCTTTATGAAATAAGGTTGTGGAAATCTATTAAAAAGTAGTGGAATTGGTAAATTAAAACAGGAGCAAAAAATGAAGGTTAGTGTCGTAAACTTTAATGGTTATGGTAGTCATCTGAATTTAGATGAAAACAACAGAAAAAACGCAGTAGATTTAAGGCGGGTAAACAGCCACAAAGAAACATTTAAAGGGCAGGCGGGGAATTTAGAGTACCCTGATGTTTTTAAAAGGATTTTAATCAGTCTTACACCGGTCTCAAACTCATCTACAATCCCCGGAAGCAGAAGAAATAATATAGAAATACCCCAGAAAATCAAAAAAATATAGTTATCGGCTTCCATAGCCCTTCTGAATTTTGGATACATAAAAAAGATAAAGATAGTCATATTGTTATGGGAGACGGCAAATATAAAGACAGTAAAACACTGATTAAATCCTATATAGATGAGTTTTCTCAAATTACCCTGTTTGCCTCAAGCGGCATTACAAAAAATGCTAAAACCGAACATTTTATAATAGGCTATCTTGACAAAAAAGGTGAAAAACCCGAATATTTCATTTGCAGTCAGGAAGATTACAAAGCCGGAAATATAAAACTTGCAGGCATTTTGAAAAAAGGAGAAAGTTTATCGGATATAATTTCTAGAAAAATTAACAGCTATGAAAAACTTCTTGGCGCCTCAATTCAAGGAAAAAATAAAGAATAAAATAATCAGTTCAAATTCATCGATTCATAAGCCTTGATAACATCAGCAACTTTAATGTCCTTTAAGCAAGCAAAATTTAAGTTGCAAGGTCTTTTAAGTGAGCAAGGCACACAATCTCTATCTGATTTCAAAAGTACATGTCCCTCACCTCTTGCACACCATTTTTCAAAAGGCATGGGGCCATAGATTCCGATAACTTTAGTTCCGACAGAAGCTGCCATGTGAAGATTACCTGAGTCATTGCCTATTAACAAATCCACCTTTTTTATAAAAGCAAGACTCTCTTGGAGTGTAAATTTTCCACATAAATTGATTGGCTTTATCTTCAACTCATTTTTAATCAGTGCTTCAAGTATTTCATAAGTTTTCGAATCAAAGTCAGTTCCGATATAAAGAACTTGAACATTTTTTTTATTAGCTAAATACTCGATAATTTTAGCAAAATTCTCCGGCGGCCAAACTTTAGCGGGATTTGTTGCGGTAGCATGAACTATAACTTTTGTTTTATCTTCAATGCCATATTCTTTAAGCAAAAGTTTTATTCTTAGACTGGTCGTCTCATCAACCCAATTTTCAAGATAAGAATCTTTGACCTCAACATCATCTGCCTTTAAAACATCCAAAAAACACTCAATCTCATGCTTTTTATTATCATATTTTACTTTTTTTGTTAAGAGAAATCCACGCTTTTCTGTATCGAAGCCTATTCTTTCTTTTATCCCAGCTAAAAACACAAGAATAGCACTCGATAAAGAACGTTTTAGAACATAAGCCTTATCATATTTATTGCTTCTCAAAAGTTTCACATAATGAAAAAATGTTTTTCTTTTTTGTTCTGTGTTTTCATACTTATGTTTTCTCGTTGTATCAAAGAACAGAAAATTATCAACATAAGGACAATTTTCAATTACCTCACCTGATTTGGGAGCTACAAGCATATCAATTTTAGCATCAGGATAAGCTCTTCTTAAATTTCTCAGGAAGGGAACAGTTAAAATTGTATCGCCAATGAAGCGATATCTTACAACAAGAATTTTTTTAACCTGCTTATTCAACTCCATCTAAAATTTCCTCTAGATCAAGGTATGCTTTTAGTTTAAGTGCATAAATATTTATATCCGTATCATATTCCAAAAACATTTTCTTGATTTTAACAGCATCTTTTTCTGTCGTAACTAAAGTTTTAATACCTTCTTTATTGGCTATATCAACAAGCTCTTTAATATTCCCTTTATCATAAAGATGATGATCCTCAAAATCAACAGTCACTAAAAGATTATATTTATCTCTTAAGAATGCGTAAAATTCTTTTGGCTGACCAATAGCGCAAAATGCCATTATCTCAGAGCCTAAAGGTAAAACATCCTCAGTCTTAATATTATAAATAACATCCGGAATCATCTTACATAAATATACGTTTTTCTTGAACTTTTTTTCAAGATGAAGACAATATTTCAAAGCCTCTTCATCATCATAATTTTTATTAACAAGCACAATTTTATCAGCTCTTTTAACTTCCTCAAAAGTCTCTCTTAAAGGACCTAAAGGTAATAATTTTGCATTGCCGAATTTGTTTTTATTATCAACTAGTAAAAGATTTATGTTTCTTTCAATTTTTCTATGCTGATATGCATCATCAAGGATAATAACTTCTGCATCAAAATCATTAATTGCTTTTTTTGCAGCTTTTATTCTGTTTGTACAAGTCAAGACAATAGCTTGAGGACAGTTTTCCGCAATTAAAAATGCCTCATCTCCAGCCTCATCTGCAGTATGCAAAAGAATCTTGCTATCAGAAATTACATTAACTTTTCTGTTTGAGAGTCTGCCTCCATATCCTCTTAAAATAACAGCGGTTCTTTTATTTTTTGATATAAAATATTTTGCGATTTCTATCGCAACAGGAGTTTTACCAACCCCTCCTGTAGTGAGGTTTCCGACAGATACAACCGGTGCTTTTACTTTATATGACTTAAAATAATTATTATCGTATAAATAATTTCTAAATTTAACAATCAAAGAATAAACCAAAGATGCAGCTTTTAAAAAAGGATAAATTAACATCTCTAAAAAATCCAGCTTATTTTTATAATGAATTTTTGATATAAATAGTTTCATAAACTTAGAACATCAATCTGAATAATAAGAATCTTTTATTTAGTTTTTCTGAGAATTTTCTTAAATTTCTGGACATAATGTTAACATCGCACATTGTTTGCTGAATCTTATCTTTATCATTTGCTGTTACATAATTCACTGTATCCAAAGTAATCGTTAACTTGTCAAGAGCTGTATTTAATTTTGAAACAGAGTCATTAATGTTAGCTTTAAGCTGTTCATCTTTTGTCATATCGTTAACGTAAGCAGAAACTTCAGCAATGTTTTTCGTTGTTGCGTTAAGATTTGCAATCGTACTTTTTGTCATCGGATCTTCAAGAAGGTTATTCAAATTAGTAGATAACCTATTGACTGATTTTGTGGTTTGAGCCACATCCGACATAAAGTCTTTATCTTCTGCGTATTTATTAATATTTTCAGTAAGTACGGATAATTTAAACGTCAAATTATTTGCATTTTTAGACAATGACATAAGTTCTTCTTTTGACGTATCGATAAGCGTTTGAGCTTTTTCAAAAGTGGTATTTGCATTAACAGTAAGCTGATTCATATTGTCTGCAGAATTTTTAAGGTCTTCTATTACGTCATCAGAAAGCAAAAGAGCAATTCTGTCATTTGTTGTTGCCAATGACTGGGCGCTTCTATACTGCAGTTTCATAAAGTCAGATAAACGCATTGGTTCTTGTACCGTATATTTGGAATTCGTCTGAGGATAAGGAACCTCTGTATCATCACTGACAACTAGCCTCAACTTTTCATTCCCGTTATATGATGCTATCTTGCCTCGTATCATGTCTGGCAAAATTAAGCCCGGTAAATCAATGATATAGCCTATTTTATATGCAAGACGAGATTTTAAATTTTCTCTCTCTAATAATGGTAACGTATTCGTCTCAACAATTTCTATTTTTTTAATTGCACCAACATCATAATACTCTTTACTAAGAAGCATTTGAACTTTATCTTTAATATGAAGTATTTTTGATTTATTTGTAACCGGAATATAAATAGTTTTTATTTGTGGAGGCGTAATCTCAAGAAATTGCTCACCTATTAAACCGGATTGCTGAATCGAAATAATAGAAGCCTTAGGAATTGTAACATTAGGCTCTGTTATAACAAATCTAACAATAACACCACTATCATCATCACTTACTTTAGGTACTAATTCTTCAACCTGACCGATTCTGACCCCCATCATCTGAACTCCTGAACCGGCTCTCATTCCATTAATATCCTTAAATTCAACAGATATTCTTTCTCCACCTGATAAAGTCCTACCTTTTATCCATAAGACAGTAAATACAAGTATTATTATTGCTGTTAAAGTTAGTATTCCGACTTTGAAAGATGATGAAAATCTCATTTTAAATCCTTTTCTCTTTCTTAATTCTACAATAGATTCCTAAAAACTTGAAGCGGTAATTTTCATAGGACCTTCCAGTTCTGCCGATACAAACTGCTTTGTATACGGAGTCCGTTTTTCGAGCATTTCTTTTGGAGTCCCTTCAAAAACTATCTTGCCTCCATATAACATTATTACTCTATCTGCGCACCTTGTTATTGTTGACATCTGATGGGTAACAACAATTGCTGTTGATTTTGTTTCTTCTTTCAATCTTAATATATAATCTTCAATAAGAGTTGAAACAACAGGATCCAAACCGGCAGTAGGTTCATCATATAATATTATTTTAGGTTCCGTGACAATTGCCCTGGCGAAGCTTACACGTTTTTGCATGCCGCCTGACAGCTCATGCGGAAATTTTGTCTCAATACCTTCCAAACCGACTGTTTTAAGATTTTTAGAGACTATCTCATCAAGTTGTTGTTTAGTATATTTTCCTTTAAATTCTTTTCTTTCTTCAAGCGCAAAAGCAATGTTATCATATACATTTAGAGAATCAAACAACGCAGAATACTGAAATACCATAGCGATATCGCCTTCGTCACTAACCTCTATTTTGCCGTCATCCGCATCAATAAGACCACAAATAAGCTTTAGGATAGTACTTTTCCCTGAGCCTGAAAATCCCACAACAGCAAGAATTTCTTTATCTTTAACTTCAAAAGATATATCATCAAGAACTTTTATATCATCAAATATTTTTGTTATATGTTCAATTTTTATACTCATAACTACCTTCTTAAAAATAAAAGATTAATGCAAAAATCATATCAATTATAACTATAGCAACAAATGACCACACAACAGCCTTTGTAGTAGCTATTCCAACACCTTTTGCACCACCTTGCGCATCATAACCGCAACTGGCACTAATCAGGGATATCGCCATACCAAAAACCGATGATTTTAAAAGACAAATTCTTATATCTTTTAAATCAAGCCCGTACCATACTGAATTGACATAAGAAAGTCCGCTTACATCGGGTGAAACTGCTGTAGCTGAAAGACCTGCCGCTAATATTCCCACAAAAGAAGAAACAATGACTATAAACGGCATCATAATTCCTCCTGCAAGAACTCTTGGAACAAAAAGATATTGAAACGGGTCAACCTTTAAAGTTTTCATTGCATCCAACTGTTCTGTCACTTTCATAGTTGCTATTTCAGATGCTATTGAAGAACCTATCATGGAAATTATAGCAAAACCTGACATTATTGCCCCTACTTCTCTTACCATAACCATAGCCACCAGCATGCCTATATAATCTTTTCCGCCCTGCTTAACCATTTCAGGCGCAACTTGAATAGCTACAATAATTGCGGTCATAGAAACAATTGAAAGAGTAATAGGCAAGGAATCCACAGCAAACCTTGAAGCCTGTTCTATCAAATGTTTTTTCTTGATATGAAGAGAAAAAATATATTCTAAAACTCTTGTAAATCTTATACCAATATTTCCAAGAGTTTCAAAAAAATCATTCAGCTGTCTTAGTATTAAACGGTATAGCTGATAAGTAGCGGTTTGTTTAAAATAGAAATTTACATTACCCATGGATTCTATTTTACATTAAATTAAAATAATAAGCCAGAATTAGCAGTTTAAATTAGATTAGAAGCAGGAGTTTTAAAGCAGATTCAAAAAATAATAAAACTTTTAAATTAAATAAAAAAAAAAAGACCGAGAAAATCGGTCATTTGAAAACAGTTTACGAGTGAGAGTGGAATATGTATAAACATATATTATCCTTATTTCAATTGTTTCGTATATTAACCACTTGTATATATATTTTTATTTAATAGTATTAGTTATATAATTATTTTAAATTTGCAATGAGATTATTATGATTTTATTTATTATATCTTTAATTATGATTTGTATATCTTCTTACCTCACTGCATCGGTATTTGAACCCAAAAAATACGGGATAGGATTTATATATTTTCTCCTTATTGCATTTGCCCAAATAATATTGACATTGGAAATCTTATCACTTTTCGGTATAATTTCAGCAAACGGGGTATTAGCGGGAAATTTTATATTTCTAATTTCAGGTATTATTTTTTGGTTAAAAAGAAAAAGACCCTTATATAAAATTGATTTTACGGGAATAACAAGGAAATTTAAAAAAGCATTAATAAAAGATAAATCATTTACAATATTGTATTTATCTTTTTTATTCTTTTTAACGGTAACTTTTATTCTGGCGGCTTTCCTTCCGGTGAACTCATATGATGCACTTACATATCACTTAGCCCGAGTGCCATTTTGGATTTCCAACGGAAGCTTAAACCATTTTGATTTCGCTGACTCAAGAATATTTGTTATGCCGATAAACTCAGAACTTTTATACAGCTGGGTATATGTGTTTTTAAAAAATGACGTAGGTTTAGGACTATTTTCATTCGTATCGTTTTTAGCAACTGTTAGCGTTTTATATAATTTTTTGAGTATCTTGAATTTTAGTGAACGAAAAAAACTATGGGCAGTTTTTATACTTACATCGTTCACATCTGTCTTGATTGAAGCTTCTTCAATTGAAACTGACCTTATGCTCGGAGCTTTGGTTTTATCAAGCATTTTCCTATATTTTTATGCTATGACAGAAAACCAAAAGGCTCCCGTATTCTTCTCGGCTCTTGCATATGCAATTGCAATGGGAACTAAATCTCCTGCAGTAATAGCTCTGCCGGGAGTTATATTTATATGTTTTATAATAACAATGCTGTATAAGAAAGGAAATTCTTACAAAAATATTTTCTTGCTGATATGGCTTATAATAATAAATTTTATAATTTTTTCTTCCTATAATTACGTTTTAAACTTAATTAACTATTCAAACCCTTTCGGAATGAAAAGTACAATTCAAATGCATAATTTTTTTGGAGGTTATAAGGCATTTATTGCCAACTTTATAAGATATAATTTTCTACTTATAGATTCAGCAGGTTTTAAGTATGCAAATTATCTGAGCGGCTATGTATACGGGCTTCAAAAATCGATATTTGATTTATTTAATATTAACTATGATATTGGTGTCATTGCCCAAATGCAAAAAGGTTTGAATAAAGATGTCCTCGAGAGCATCACCGGCTGCGGTGTCCTTGGGGTTTTAGTTTTTATACCCTGTATTTTTTATTCATTTTATAGAGCAATTAAATGTAAATTTTCAAAAGTCGCAACTCTTTTAGCATCATTAAGTACAATGTTTTACATAAACCTTTTGGTTTTATCATTTGCAATAGGATTTATGATTTATAGTGTAAGGTTCGTTACATTTTTTATGATACTAACCTCTCCTATTCTTGTTTATTCTTATATAAGGAGTAACAAGAATATTTACAAGTGGATTATAATATTCTTCTGTTTTTCTTATATGGTAGTAATTTCGACACATTTGCCTTCTAGACCGCTGGTAAGACTTTTGTACATGCTAAAACACCAAAGTTCATATGAAGAATTAAAAACGAGAATTCAATGTTCTGACAATACCTCTTTTGACTCAAATGTAATTGAATGCAAAATGAAAAGAGAAATGGAAAAAGCGCCCGGTAACAAAAACATTGCATTTTTTGTAAACAATTCTTTTAGGTCCTATGTTTTTAAAATAATGGAAAATGAAGGATGGAAGGTGGATTTTCTTTTGCTTGAAGACTTAGATAACCATAAAATTGATAATTACGACTATATTGTTATCCAAAACCAATCACAATTAACAGAAACAATTAAATACTTCAATGAAAGAGTAAATGAATATTATGTTCTCAATGGCAATATTCACTTCACATCATCACACATTTCGCCTTGTATATATACAGATATAGATAAAATTATACTAACTTCTTCTAAAACAAACAGAATTCCGGCTTTTTCAATATGTTTTGTCCCTGATGAATATTTCATTTCCAAAAAATTTAAACTGTACAAAAAATTCATTGAAGAATCTGAAGGTGAAAGCAGCAGCAAAAATATTCTGATTTATAAAAAAGAAAATTAATCCTTATGTTATAATCCGAATATGTCTAAAAAAATTATTTCAACAAACAGAAAAGCATTTCATGATTACCATATCTTCGACAAATACATTGCAGGTATGGTACTTTCAGGTACAGAAATTAAATCTGTAAGAAAAGGCGCAGTAAATCTCAAAGACAGCTTTGTAAAAATTGAAGACGCACAGGCTTTTTTATATGATTGTCACATAAGCCCTTATGAACAGGGAAACAGATATAACCATGAGGCAAAAAGGGTAAGAAAACTGCTCCTTAATAAAAGTGAAATTAATAAAATATTAGGAAAAACAAAAAAAGAAGGCTATACAATAATTTCTCTCGAAATTTTTATAGAAAACGGATGGGCTAAAGTTGAAATAGCACTTGCAAAAGGTAAAAAACTCCATGACAAGAGAGATTCCCTTGCAAAAAAAGACCAGAACAGGGATATCCAAAGAGCTTTAAAGTCATATTAATCAATATATTTACCGTCAAATAATTCTAAAATCATTTTCGCCTGGTCTGAATGCTGATAATCAACAGCTGAAGTACTTTTAGGCAGCATATTGTCGTAATATTCATCATCTTCATTTACTTCAGAGTTAAGTTGAGAATTTTCTGTTTTTAGTTCTTGTGGTTTGGATTCATCAATTTTTTTTTTATCTTCGACATCAGAAGATATTTTTAATGAAGATGGATTTTCATTTAAAACGACCTGAATATTTATGTCTGAAACAGAAAAATACTTCATAGCGGCATTTTTAAGAGGATTTTTCTTTGAGTCTTCTTTTGCCTGTTTTACAAAAATTTCCTTAGCAAAAGAGATTACAATTTTTTGTTCACTAATTTCGATAGGTCTTGCTAAACTCATATAAAATGTTCTTGATGGCATACTTTCAATATTTTGAAGGACTGAAGTCCATAAGTGCCCCGTATCATTATTAGAAGAAAGAGATATGCTCTGTGCTTCTGTTTGAGATTCCTGAACAGGCGGAGATTGAATTTCTTTGGTTGTTTTTGTCTTAACTTGTTTTACCTGAGGTTCAATATTTTTTGGTTCTGGTTTAATAGGAGCAGTAGATTCCTTTTTAAGAATCTGAGCTACAGGAGCAGCGGAAGAGTGGTTAATATTATTGTCGTTAACTTTATCCTCAAGATTTTCTATCCGCTTTTCAAGAGATGATAATTTTAAGATATTCCCCGAGCTTGATATATCAATAATACAAAGCTCAAGCCAAAGATATTTATTTGTTGTTTCTTTAATTTGAACAGCATAATAAGCCAATTTATCAATAAGATTTATTATAACCTCAGTCTCAAAAAGTTCTGACTGAGAGTGAATTTTCTCATAATAACTTTCATTTAGCTGAGTCATATTGAAAATCAGAGATTTATCATTACAGTTTTTAACAATCATCAAATCTCTAAAATATTGGATTAAATTATTTATGATTTGAGACGGCTCGTTGCCTTTATTATATATTTTATCTATTAAAGAAACAGCATTATTGTTGTCTGAAGCTAAAATACACTCAGCAATTTCAAACAAAATTTCATAAGAAACTTTGCCTAAAAGTTCATTAATATCATCTGTCGTAATTTGTTTATTTTGTCCTAAAACACTTATCTGATCTAAAAGTGCAACTGCGTCTCTCATTCCTCCTGCAGAATTTTTAGCGATTGAAATCAATGCCTCTTTTGATATATTAATATTTTCTTCTTTTGCAATAAATTCAAGCCTTTTCACGATATCATCCGTTGTAATTCTTCTGAAATCAAATCTCTGGCATCTTGAAATTATTGTCTCCAAAACTTTGTGAGGTTCTGTTGTAGCAAGAATAAAGATAACATTTTCAGGCGGCTCTTCAAGTGTTTTTAAAAGCGCATTAAAGGCATGATTCGATAGCATATGGACTTCATCTATAACATAAATTTTATATCTTCCGTTAACAGGAACGTATTGGATTTTTTCCAAAATGGCTTGCGTATCTTCAACAGAGCGGTTACTGGCAGCATCTATTTCTATAACATCAACAGGAACAGAATTCATAATATCAAGGCAGCTCGGGCAAACACCACAAGGTTTTAATGTTGGACCTTCTTTACAATTTAAAGACTTTGCTAATATTCTTGCTGATGATGTTTTACCTGTGCCTCTGGGACCGCAAAGCAAATAAGCGTGGGCGATTCTATTTAATTTAATAGCATTACTTAAAGCATTTACGATATTTTCCTGACCAATAAGGTCAAAAAATGTCTGGGGACGATATTTTCTATATAGAGGAATGTACTTTGCGCTCAATTATTTACTCCACTCGTGAATGCTATTATAATTATAAATGAATTATAAGAAAAAAAGAGCTTTTATGAACATAATTAAACCTAAAAAATTACAAAAAGGCGACACAATAGGTTTTTTATCGGTTTCTGGATGCATAAAAGAGATTGAAAGAATCGAAAAAGCTAAAGAATATTTTGAAAATCTCGGATTTAAAGTTGTAATATCTGATACCACTTACAAAAAATATCGGTATATGGCAGGAAACGACAATGAACGTCTCGAAGCGCTTCATTCTTTTTTTAAAGATGATAATATAGATGCTATTTTGTGCACAAGAGGCGGGTTTGGGGTGATTCGGATACTAAAACATATCGATTATGATTTAATAAAAAATAACCCTAAAATTATTGCAGGATATTCAGATATAACAGCTCTTTTAGCGATAATTCACAAAAGGACGGGGCTTCTAACTTTCCATTCTCCCATGGCTAATGGTGATTTTGGAGAGGAAGATGTTGATGAATTTACAGCAGCTTCATTTTTCTCAATTTTACAAAAAGAAAATAAAATGCAGATTTATAAGGCAGATGAAAGTTTTAAAACATATTATCAGGGAACATCAAGAGGAATTTTATGGGGCGGAAACCTCTCTACAATTGCATCATTGGTAGGAACTGACTTTATACCCGACAAAAAATTCAACCTTTTTCTTGAGGATTTGAATGAACCTGTCTATAAGCTTGATAAAATGCTTACACAGCTTTTAAATATCAATAAATTTAAGGAAAATCTCTCAGGGATTATCTTTGGAAAATTTACAGGAATAAATGAGGAAGAATATCTTGACGGATTATTTAAAGAAATAGCAGAAAACCTTGCTATACCTGTGTGCAGCGGATTTAAAATTTCTCACGATAAGCAAAAATATACACTTGCGCTAGGTATTGAGTCAGAATTCAATGCCAATACCGGAACAATAACTGTTGACTCCTACTGTGTAACTTAAAAAACTGCCTATCTGTGAATATCTTTTTGTAAAAAATGATATATAATAATTTTTATGCAGGAATTAATTGAAATCAAAAATCTGAATATGCACTACCCCATAGAAAAAGGTTTCATGGGAGGGGTTCAAGAATTCATTTATGCGCTGAATGACGTCAGTTTAAAAGTGTCAGAAGGAGAAATAGTAGGGCTTGTGGGCGAATCGGGTTGCGGAAAATCCACTCTAGGCAAGTGTGTGCTTAAATTAATTAATCCCACTTCCGGAGAAATTTACTTCAAAGGCGAAAACCTTTTAAAGAAAAATAAAAAAGATCTTAAAAAGTTTAGAGAAAATGCCCAACTTATATTTCAGAATCCTTATGCCAGCTTAGACCCCAAAATGACAATATATGAAACACTTAAAGAACCTCTTATTATACATGGTTACAAGGATAAACAAATAATTAACAAAAAGATTTCTCAGATTTGCGAACTCACAGGAATCGAGGAAGCAGTCTTAAACCGTTATCCTCACGAATTTTCAGGGGGACAGCGCCAGAGAATAGCTATAGCAAGAGCGCTTATACTTCATCCCAAGTTCATTGTAGCTGATGAACCTGTAAGTGCGCTTGATGTAAGCATTCAGGCTCAGATAATAAATTTACTCCTTGAATTAAAACAAAAACTCGATTTGACATTTTTATTCATATCACATGATTTAAGCATAATAAAATATGTCTCCGACAGAGTTGCGGTAATGTATTTAGGAGAAATAGTAGAGCTCGGGAAAAAAGAAGAAATATTTAACTCCCCCAAACACCCTTATACAATAGCATTATTAAGTGCTATCCCCACTATAAATAAAGAAAAAAAGGTTGAAAAAATTATCCTGCAAGGAGATCTACCTTCACCGAAAAACCCTCCCAAAGGATGTAAATTCCATACAAGATGCCCTTATGTAATGGACATCTGTAGAGATGGGGAAGTAAAAAAATGTAATTTTTCAGACTCACATTATGTCAGATGCCATTTGTTTGACTAGTTCTCAGTTTTTTCTTTTACAATTATAGCTGAAGCAATAGCACTTTCTCTGCTGTGGGAAAGGCTTAATTTACACTTGCAGTTTTTATATTTGTCATTTAAAAAAATGACTTGAGGTACTTTGTTTTTATTATGGACAATCTCAATATCTTTAAAACCTAAATCCAAAACTCCTACAGAACATAATGCCTTATAGACGGCTTCTTTTGCGCAAAATCTCACTGCCAGATGCTTTGCCGGATTTTTTGATTTAAAGCAATAATCAATTTCGCTTTCACTGTATACTCTTTTTACAAAAGCATCATCTTTATCTTTTGAATATTTTTCGAATCTTTTTACATTCTCAATATCTACACCGATTCCAACGTCATTTAAATTCATACCTAAAACCTTGCTATAATTATCGGGATAAGCTTATCCAAAAATAAAATTGAACCAACAACTATACTCAAAACAGAAGATATCAAAACACATCCCGCTGCCATATCCTTTGACATTTCAACAAGTTTTGAATATTTGTTTCTGTATGTCGCATCCAAAACAAATTCTATAACGGAATTGAATAATTCACAAATAAACACTGCTCCGATTACTATAAAAAGTAAACAAAATTCAATGTGGCTAAATTTTAAAACAAAAGCAAAAATTATAGCCAAAATACCCACAAAACACTGAATTCTTAGATTTTTCTGAGATTTCAGGGCTATTCGCAAACCTTTTAGTGCAAAAACAAAGCTTTTTTTAAAATTATTTACAGAATATTTAGACATATATGGAGCCCTTTGCTTTATTTTGAGTATTAATCATAAATGTATAATCTTCATCAGTAAGGTGGTCAAAACCTAGGCAGTGCAATATTCCATGAGACAGTATAAAATTAAATTCATCCTCATAAGATACATTGTTTTCTTCAGCCTGCTCTTTTATTTTATCAAGAGAAATAATAATTTCACCAAGACTTATTTCATTGTCAAAAACAAATCTTTCACTTTCATCTGAGTCCGCAAAAATTGCAAAACTTATAACATCAGTAGGGCAGTCTTTCTGCCTGTATTCTTTATTTATCCTTTGAATATATGCATTATCACATAAAACGATATCAAAACACAAAGTTTCAACATCGTAATTTTTCAAACAAGAAGCTTCGATAAGATTTTTTTGTTGCAATAAAAAATCTGTCATTTTTATTGCAGCTAAATGGATTTTTGTCTCATCAATCTGAAAATCAGAATATGTATTTTCTATAAATATATTAAGAATTGGCATTGTTTTGTTTATTTTGATGTTTTAGTATCTTTTTTTCAATTTTGTCATCCAGTTCGGTATCAGTTATTTTACTGGTTAAAAGCTGTTTATTTCTTGTTTTGCTTTCCAGTTCTTCAATTATATTTTCATGGTACTTAACCCTCTGGTGGTGCGCAGCCCTTAAAACTCTGCTAAATGTAGATGAAATTGTTTTCAAGTCTTGAAGTGTCAAAGGACTATCAGAAAGCTGGCCGTCATTTAGCCTTTCAGAAATCAATCTGTCAATAAGCTCTTCAAGCTCTTCTTGGGACTGGGTTTTCAAAGTTCTTGATGCAGATTCGACTGCATCTGCTATCATCACAATTGCTGTTTCTTTTGTATTAGGTTTTGGTCCTGTATATCTAAATTGTTCCTCTTTTACATTATCTGCGCCTTCTTGCTGAAGAGCCTGGTTATAAAAATAACTCGCAAGTGCATCACCGTGATGCTGAATTATAAAATTTTGTATTACTACAGGGATTTTATATTCTTTGGCAAGATCAATACCATCCTTAGGATGCGCTGTTATAACCATTTTACTTAATCTTGGATTAAGTTTTGTATGAGGATTATCTATCCCGAAATAAGTCTGGTTTTCAACAAAAAATAATGGCCGCTTAATTTTTCCTATATCATGATATAAAGCCCCAACCCTTGCCAATATAGGGTTAGCGCTAATCGCTTCCGCTGCAGCTTCAGAGAGTGTTGAAACCATTAAACTGTGTGAAAATGTCCCGGGCGCTTCAAACTGCAATCTTCTTAACAATGGCTGGTTATGATCAGCTAATTCAGCTAAACCGTAAGGGCTTATTACTCCAAACATACTTTCTAAAAGAGGCAATAGACCTAAAACCAATACCCCGCATAAAAAGCCGTTTAAAATACCCATTTCCAGGTCTCTTAATATTATTTTTGTATCAATATCTATTATACAAAGTTCGAGCATATATATGCTTGCTATTGCGACAAGCATAACTCCTGCTACTTCAAAACCTATTTTAATAAGGTCAAATCTTCGTGAATATTTAATTTTTGTAGTATTTATTGTCGAAACAAGTATTGTTATGATAAATACAGCCATAGCTTCGGCGGAAAACTGCAAGGATAAAGATACTATCGTTGTAAGTACAATCGATATTAAAAATGCGGTTCTGGGATTCATAAATATTGATAAGATTATTGCAAAAGCAGGAAACGGTATTATAAATACCGATATCTCATCAGGCAGTATAACGGCACAAGAAGTAACCAAAACTGAAAGCAATGCTATTATTGAGATATACTCACGCTTTAAGTACTGCTTTTCGAAATATTGAAGATAATAAAGCGTTGAAAAGATACCTATTACCACAAGGCAAAATATCCCTAAAACACCTTTATAGTTTATTTGTAAGATATTATAGCCGGCTTTATTTAAAGCGTCTCTTTTTAATTTTGTAATGGGTTCACCCTGAAAAACAATTTTTTCACCCTTTTCAAAAGTGACAATAGTAGGAGAAACAGAATCCATTGCATTTTTTCTGGCAAGTTCTGTTGCGATTTCATCTACTACCATATTAGGCATTATTACTTGTTCAATTAATCCCGAAGCAATCTTTATCTGGTTTTTAGTAGCTGTAGGGTCAATATTTCTTTTTATTGTTCTTGCAATATTATTTTTCTCAAAATCTTTCTCGGTAACTCCCTCTTTTAAAACATTATCAAGAGTTTTTCTTGTTTTAGAAGCTACAATTTGTATTGAATTTTCATCAGTATTCAAGAAAAAGTTTATAATATAATCTTTTCTTCCCTTATCAGCAATATCAAAAAGAGTTTCAATCTGGCTTTTTTTAAGCTGTTTGGGCATATTTTTTTTCTTGATTATATCTATTGAATTTATTAAACCGTCCAGATTATTTTTTATATAACTGTCTTCAGCCGGAGTAAGAATGGGCTCAATTTTTTGTGAAACTTCGCTTCTTCTTTGTTCTGTTTTAAACGTATCAACAACTTCAATGGTTTTATGGGCAGCAACATCTATTCTGCTTGTATTGTCGTCGTTAACTATGCTTTGGAAAAAAAAATATTTTGAAGCCAATAATGCGGTAAATATAACAGTGAAGCCTAAGAATATTAAAATATTGATTGTTTTGGAAGACACAAATATATTTGAGATTGCAGTTGATAAAGCAGCTTTTTTCATATAAATCCGATATTATTTCTTTTTATCTATCAATATATTTTACAACGTTTATAATTAATTGCAAATCAGTTAGTTTTAATTGAATTTTTGGATTTTAAATAATATAATTTAATAATCATATAACTTTGAAAAACAGCTTTATGCAAATAAAAAATAAACACTCAATAATTATAATACTGACACTGCTTTTATTTTTAGCTGTTGAAGCTTTGTATATCTTTATACTGCCTGATGTTATTAATATCGAATCTAAAGTAAGACAAATTGAAAAAACATTTAATGAAAAAACCGATGCCAATTTAGAACTTGAAAATATTAAGCTTAAAACTCATGCTGATTTTTCCTTTACATTAATGACTGATAAAATCAACATCTATTCAAAGAATAATGAAAATATGATTAAAGGAAATAATACAGCTGTCAGGATATATCTACTGCCTTTTATCATTAACAGGCTGGAGATAAAGAATATAAGGGCTGATTACCTTAATCTCAATGCCGTAAGATATAAAAATGGCAAATATAACTTTGAAAAATTGCTTTTTAAATCAGATAAGAAAAAGCTGAAAGTAGTTTTTAAAAATGCAAGATTTGACATTGCAAAATATGATTTCAGTTTTGTTGATGAGCTTTTAAATAAAAATATTAGAATACAAGGACAGTACTTTAAAATCAATAATCTTACATTAAAAAAACATATAGATATTGATACTCAGGGAACACTTATTACTCCTTTTAAAACCACCCCATTTCAAATCCGTTTTTATACAAAACTTCCGGTTGTTGACAATATTGACAGTCATAAATTCACAATTGAAGGTTTCATAAGAGATTTTGACTGTTCATACTTTTTCCCGTATTTTAAATCTCACATCAAAAGCGGAACAAAAAACATATCAGGAAATCTTAATCTTAGCTTTCATACAAAAAAGCTGAGCAAGTTCGATAAAGATCTCTACATAGAAGGTGTCATAAGCAACCTGCTGATTCAAAAAATAAATCCTTATAATAATATTCGTGCGAACGGTAAAAATATTATTAATGCGAAATTTAATTTTGACTCTAATTCCGTAAAAATAATTAACCTGAATCTTAAAGGAGATGGCTATAATCTAGATACATCGGGAAAAATAGAAGATTACAAAAAAGATAAGCCTTATCTTAACTTTGATACTTCATTAAAAAACTCAAAAGCTGAAACAATCTCCGCTATATTACCCTCTAATCTTATAAAAGACAGAGAAGAAATTGCTAAGGTTAAAAAATATGGAATAAAAGGTGATATTAATGTCAAAATGAAATTTAAAGGACGAGTTCCGGCCCCTGACATATTCGGCACTATTGATATAAATAACATACACATACTTAAAGGACTGGATGACAAACATATCGGGGTTGTTAAACTTATTTTTGACAAAAGGACTCTCTATACGAATGTTAAAGTCTCAACATCAGACAACCAATATGTACTGGTAAAAGGAACTACCTATCTAAACAGAGACAGAAAAAATCACTTTGAAATATCATCAACAGAAAAGCTCAATATCCCGCTTGTGCAAATACTTCTATTACCTATAAGAGATGTCTTTGAATTTCAATTAGGACCTGTGCCTGATATGAAAATAAAAGCAGGAACAGGCTCTACAAAACTAAATATAGTAGGAACAAGAGAATCTGCAAGAGTAAAAGGTTATGTAAAATTCAAAGATGCAACAGCCTCATACAACGGTATAAATGCCGACTTTTATGGTGTTGACGGCAGTGTAAATTTTTATGGGCCTACATTATCATATAAAACCACAAAAGCTTTTACCGGAAAATATCCTGTTTCTCTTGACGGAAATGCCATTTTAAACCAGGATGTCAGCTTTAACATTCAATCAAAATTTATTGACTCTAAAATCCTGCTTGATATTGTCAGAACAAGCTCTTTGTTAGAAGAGCTAGATAAAAATCTTGAGGTAATAAATAAAATATCTGGTTTAACAGAATTTAAATTAAACGTCAAAGCTAAAATTGAAAACCTGAATAAAGCCAAACTGACTCAATCTCTTGATGATATGGAAGTAAAAGGAAGTTTACGCCCTTACAATGCTACCTGTTATCTCCAAGGTTTTAAAATACCTTTTAAAAACATTAAGGGTCTAATTGAATTTGGCACAAACAACACAAAACTGACATCTCTTGATGCAGTTATCGGAACATCCAATATAAAAGCATTCGGCACTATTTCTAAAAATACAGTGACAAATCTTCCTTCTGTTAACATCTCCGTAACCGGGGATAAAGTTAAACTGACAGACAGCTTAAGGTTTGTTGACGAATCAGATGCTTCAAAGGAATTTAAGTTTAAACTTTCACATCTGACAAATACAAATGCAATACATAGCTTAAAATTTAATTACAATGCTTCTTCAAAAGATGTAGATATGAGCGCAATATCTTTCGTGGCAAAATTTATACCGCAAAAAGCTTCCGAGAAGAATATCGTTGTAAATTCAGGAATAGTAAGCCTTTCAAGAGGAATTTTAAAGTTTCAAAATTTAAACGGCAAAATTTATAATACTTTAACAAAAATTTCAGGCGAAATAAAACATATTTATGACAAAAACCCTTACTATGACTTAAATATAGATGTAAGGAATCTGGATGTTTCAGCGCTAAATGATTCTAATAAAACAAAAGATTTGCCGCATAATTTCAGGGCTTTTCTTGCCAACTATACAGATTATTCGGGTCTTATGAGTGCAAATATTAAAATTACAGGTAATGAAGCAAAAGGTAATATTCATTTAAATAATATAAAATTAATACACAAACAAACATCACTGCCTTTAAATATTGATTCTGCATCTGTTAATCTGGATGGGAATAAAATGTCTGTTAAAACTGCAGATGCAAAGTTTGCTGAAGTCCCTATATATACAGAGTTTGAAGTATTTAATACAGACAAAACACCTACCATAAACGGCTATCTGTCTACAAAGCTTACCGAAAAATTAATGGATAATTTTGTAAACGATAAAATATCCTACCCTATTAAAATAAAAGGCGATATATCAATGGTTATGGAGTTTTCAGGAACTCTGGACCATTTCAGAATAAGTCCTGTTTTAAAACTTGAAGAAGGTTCTGACCTATCATACTTAAGTTCTAATATAGGCGATGACTCAATTTTAAGAGAGCTTAACTCAAATTTAATAATCCTGCCAAACAGAATAAATATCCAGAAACTTGAATATATCAAATACATTGAGTCACAAAACGGCAAAGAAACCCCGGTAAGCCAAATGCTCATAAAAGGAAGCCTTAAAAAAACAGCATCTAAATACTTGCCTGATACTTTCCTTGTGAAAACAAACGCCAATATGCCTGCGAGACTTTTAAATTTTGCATTCAAAAAATCAATATTAAAACAAGGTACATTCAACTGCTCAATTTTCTATAAAAACAACCCTGAAACAAATGTATCAAAAATATTCGGTAATATCGACTTCAAAAATGTAGATATACCTTTATATGACACTCTGATAAGAGACATAAGCCTTAAAACAACAAGAGACTCCATTAATGTTGATTTAAAAGGAAAAATATTTGAATCAGACCTCTCAATATCTTCTGTTCTTGAAAACAAACTGTCTTTGCCAGTAAAAGTAAAAGAATTAAATATTATGTCTCAAAAGCTCAATTTTGATACTCTTTTCAATACCTTTAACAAAATAAGCCTTGAGTCTTATCAGAATAAAATCCCAAAAAACAAACCCGAATTTGATGTCTCAAGGATTATAATCCATAAAGGCCACATTCTTGCTGAAGATGTCCAATACAAAAGTTTATCTGCATCTAAGTTTAATGCGGATTTCGGCTTGGATAAAAATTCTATTTTAAAAATTAATAACATAGATTCTAATATTGCAGATGGAACCTTGAAAGGAGACGGGGAATACAACTTTAAAACCACTGAACTTGAAGTTGATTTAATAGCAAAAAATGTTGATTCTGCTGTTGGAGCCGATGCATTCTTTGATATGAAAAACCAAATCTACGGAAACATGAATTCACAGCTTTACATGAAAACCAAAGGTTCGAATAAGGATGATAGGCTTAAAAATCTTTCAGGTCTTGTATATTTTAATATAACAGACGGCAAAATGCCAAAGCTAGGCTCTCTTGAGTACCTTTTAAGAGCCAGTAACCTTGTAAAAAGCGGTATAACGGGTCTTACTATAAACAGTATTATTGATATAGTTAATCCCGTAAGAACAGGGCATTTTTCAACAATTAACGGTAATTTTGCTCTTGATAATGGTATTGCAAAAAATGTTGAAATTTTCTCTAAAGGCGAAAATCTCAGTATTTATATTAAAGGTTCTTATGATCTTGTTAACGTCAAGGCTGATATGAGAATTTTGGGCAAATTGTCTAAGAAAATACCAACAATATTAGGGCCACTTGGAGATACATCACTTAATACGTTTTTAAACGCCATACCAAGGGTAATAATGACTGAAGCCGATAAGGTCAAATACCTGAAAGATGTTTTAAAAATTCCGGGACTTGATTTTAACAATGACGATTACAGAATTTTTCAGGCAGAAATCGACGGAAATATTAACGGAACAAACTACGTAAAAACCTTTAAATGGGTTGAGTAGCGCAATCTATTAAAGATTCAATACTTTCAAAATTATAGAACGGGAAATGTCCGCCTTTAACGATTTTATATGGAGTTTTTGCAGACTCCCAAAACCTTATCTGGTTTTCTGTAAGCAAGATTCTGTCATTTTCCGAAATTATTGCAAAATCATATTCAAAATACCCTTCATTATGTTTTTTAAAATACTCCTGAAGCATATTAAGTTCACAAAACGAATTTTCAAAATTTCTAAATGGCTGGTTTTTATTGAATAAATCAAGTTCTGCTTTTGATGCGACAAGGTATTTTTCCCTAAACTCCATATAATTTCCCTGAGACATATTATGCATTACTTCCAAACTATTCTTAGGAACTCCTTTTAATTCATCAAAGAGGTTTAAAGTTCCGTTTATTGCTATTTTTAAATTGAATTTTGGGAATTTTTCTTTTAATAAGGACGCCATATAAACCCCGCAGGAAAAAGCAACCAATGTAATATTTTTATATTGACTAAAGTCTGTTTTAAAGCAAAAATTATCAACTTTTGAATAATCATACAAGAATAAAATATCACTGAAAGATTTAGCTTTAAATAAAGGTCTCAATGGTCTTTCATCCATACCCCAGCCCAGCATAAAAATGATTAAGTTATTACTCTTTTTGTTCAAAAAAAATGTATTCATATTAAGTCTTTATAAAAATAATAATTTATTATAACTATTAAGCAACTGATTTAGTCAACAGTTTTACAATTGCATCTTTAGGCAAAAACATTGTAGCAGATTCATATTTTGAAGGGATTGGCATGTTATTTTTCATAGAATTTTCAATTATTGCCTGAGTTTTACTATTGGTGCATTTAAAACCGAGTTTATAATAAAACGGTATAGGTGAGCCTATTTTAGAATTTATTGTAGAAGCATTTAAACAAACTCTGCCTTGGCAACCACTTTTTAAGCTTTCTTCTACTGCAGCTCTTACAAGCTCTATACCTATCCCTTTATATTTTTTATTTGACAATAAGGGGGAATTAATAAAAATTGTTTTTTGGTTTTTATATTCTTCAGGTGTCATATCTCCAGCCAAAGATCCTGTATTATATAGAATAATGCATTTCGCCCAGAATAGTCTTATCTTCATCCTGCAAATAAAAATTATGACCGTTCTGAATCATTGTAGTTTCTATCTTATTTCCATTTGCATCTTTTAAATATACAATTCGTCTCTTTTTCAATAAAGACGAAAATGCTATACCGTCACAAGTTCTTTGATATTGAAATACAGGAGCATTCTGAAGCTTATGCAAAGGTTTTAATTTATTAGGATAATATGGAGCAGAAATTCCGGTTATAAACATTTTTACACAAATAAGTTTTGTAATATTTTATTTAAAACTCAAAATAACATTTTTTGCCTATTAAATATTCAATTTCAATAAAAAATCAGAATTAACTGTTATAATTAGTAAACATTTTCCTTCGACTAGCACATAATTTTTTTAGAGTGTTTATATTTTATATCAAAGATTAGTATTGGTTAATAAGGAGACAATATATTATGAATATAAGACCCATTTTAAATTATTCTGTCAGCTATACCGGCAAACATAAACCTGATAAAAGGCAAAGCCCTATAGTAACTACCCCCAAAATGCCTGTGGCAAAGCTCCATAGCCAAACATTGTATGATTTAAAAGAGACCAAAGAAATTCTTAAAAGAGTTTCCGGTCAATCATCTCATGGCGCTGGAACAGATGAAGCTGAACACTATGCCATATATTTATCAGAAAAAAATAGCATAATTATAAATAACTTATATAGAACAAATGATACAATAATAATACGCTCTGACGGAAGCGCAGCGAGTGTTGGAAGCTGGCATTACAAAGAAATTGCACAAAAAGGCACGTACTCAGATATAGTTGAAGATGCTCAAAAACGTTATTCCAAAAAATAGGATAAAAAAATGATTTAGCCTAAAAAACCGCCCAAAATGAGTTTATTTATATTTTTTACAGCTAATTCAAAATTAATTAAAATTGTCTTTCATGGACTTATTTGATGTTGTTTTCGAGCTTGTAAGCATTTCCAGAAGGGCCAGAATATTAAACGCTTTATCAAAAATTGTATAAAAAAAATATGCATTTAAATCCATATTTTATGAAATTATTTATTGCAATTAAAGTATAAAATTGTAGCAAAATAAAAAACTGTCGTAGAAGGGACTTGTTTGCACTTAGTTAACGGGCTTGGGAGTTTACTAAGGCTAATGCCCTTGGGTAAACCCTTGTTTTGCCTTTGGCAAAACCTAGGTGAAAGTCCCTTATCATTATAATTAGCAAGAAAGAAGAACTGTCGTAGAAAGGACTTGTTTGCACTTAGTTAACGAGCTTGTGAGTTTACTAAGGCTAATGCCTTTGGGTAAACCCTTGTTTTGCAAAACTCAAAATTAAGGTAAAAGTTCCTTATCATTATAATTAGCAAGACAGAAGAACTGTCGGTAAGGGGCTAGAATCTGAAACGTTTTACCAGAAATTGTATAAAGAAAGTATGAATTTTAATCCATACTTTATAGGAAGATTACAATTATTGATACAGCTGGCACGAGTTGCTAAAATTGGCTAAATGAGTTATGATAAGGATGTTAAGATATTCTTACGTAGGCTATTGCCCTTGATGGCAAGTTAAGGTTAGATTAAAATAACTTTTTAAGTCGTTTGTAAGAAAATACGGGTAAGTTGTGTCTTAAGAAAAGAATCTTTTATAATAGATTAATTTTTTGCATATAAAAAATATTTTGTTATAAAATATTTTTATGATTAAAAAAATATTACTTACCTTTATTATTTCAGTATTTTGGGCTTTACCCTTATTTGCTGAACAAGTAGATTTAATTGATAAAGCTGAGGATTTTTGTATAGGCAAAGCGGTTTCAAATTCAGACATGTTAAAATGTACCGATGCTGCCCGTGATGATTGGGGCAAGGAGATGAATAAATACTATAATCTATTAATGAAAAAGCTCACAGCAACACAAAAAAATGAGTTAATAAGAACCCAAAAAGCTTGGTTGGTTTTTAGAGATGATAATGCAATTTTTATTAACAGCAGTATTAAAAATATGCAAGGAACTATGTATTTAAATGTAGCAAGTGGTGAAATACGAGAATTAGTAAAGCAAAGAGCTGTCCAACTACGAAATTACTACAAAATTTTATCTGAATAGTTTTATATATAAAAAATAAACGTATAAGACCTGATAATTAATCAGGTCTTTTTTGCAATAGAAAATAAGAAGAAAATTATGACCCAAACAACATTTCACAATGCACTAAAATTTGTTTTATCTAAAGAAGGAGGGTATTCTAATCATCCTAATGATTCTGGTGGTGAAACAAATAAAGGAATTACGCATAAAACATATGATGCGTACAGAAAAAGTCAAAATCTACGAGTAAGAAGTGTAAAATTTATAACAAATAAAGAAGCTGAAGATATCTATTACAATCAATATTATAAAGCTTCTGGTGCCGATAAAATAAAAGACCCAAAACTTGCTGCAGTTGTATTTGACACTTCTGTAAATATGGGTATTGGCAGAGCTAAAACTATCTTAAATCAAAGTAACGGTGATGTTAGTAGATATCTTGATTTAAGGCTTGAAAAGTATAAGGAATTTGCAGAAGCAAAACCTTCTCAAAAAGTGTTCTTAAAGGGCTGGAATAATAGAGTTAATGATTTGAAAAATTATATTAATAGCACTGATTTTAAAACAACAGATGATAAAGATAAAAGTAGTAGTTCAACTGTATTAAAAGGAAATGTTGAGCTTAATGTAAATAAAAATGGGGAAAGACTTTTCACAAGGGAAGAAATTGAGAAAATGTCAACCAAAGATTTTCAGTCGAATGAAAAAGCTATTATGAAACAAATGCGCGAAAAAGGTATTTCTACAAAAACACAACTTGAAGCTAAATCTAAGTCAAATTATGGAAGTGGTTCCAAATCAAGTAATAGTTCTAGTTCAAGCGATGAACATTGGGTAACTATTAATGGCAACCACGTATTGTTAAATGATTAATAATATAAAATAAATTTGTCTATTTTATTATTCAATAAAAAGCCAATGTGAATAAAAAACATTGGCTTTTTTGCCAAATGTTACTAATTAATAAAAGGGACCAGAAACGTAAAAATTAAGCTATAAGCAATTTCCATTATATTTAGATAAAAAACTGAAATTTAAGCAAAAATATTTGAATACATAGAACTCAATTATTTGTTGCAATTAAAGTATAAAATTATAGCCAAATAAAAAAAATGTCGTAGAAGGGACTTGTTTGCACTTAGTTAACGAGCTTGCGAGTTTACTAAGGCTAATGCCCTTGGGTAAACCCTTGTTTTGCCTTTGGCAAAACCTAGGTGAAAGTCCCTTATCATTATAATTAGCAAGACAAAAAATGTCGATGGGGGGACGAAGTTAGAACCCAAGCGAATAAAAATGATAAATAAATTTGTAGATTTTCTAAAAACTAAAGAAGGAATGATTTGTATTGAAAAAATTAGAATATTTTATAAATCATTATAATTTTAAATCGTTTTAATATTGTTCAATAATGTTGAAGCAAGCAAAACGCAAGCAATTAATGCAGGAATAATAGTTATACAAAGGAAAATTGGCCATACTATCATATGGCAACGCTTCCAAAAGTCAGTTAAGAATTGCCAACAGGCTTTTATTACAATAATAGATTGCACAATCATATTGCCAATAATCCAAAATATATAGAAAAACAAGGATATTAAAATATAAACAATAATTGTATGTAAATCTTTGAGATTTATAGAATCTTTAACCAAAAACAAAATGGTAAAGAAAGAAACATATCCGATAGATATAATTACATTGTTATAATTTATGCTTTTTTCAAAGCAATTTTCCATCATTTCTTGTGCTTTTTGTAAATTTATTTTTTCCATCATCTTTATATCCAATAAAATGTCGTAGAAGGGACTTGAACCCTTACAGATTTCTCCACACGCCCCTCAAGCGTGCGCGTCTACCATTCCGCCACTACGACAAGTTAATAATTCTATTCAATTTTCAATGTATGTGTCGGAATGGCTTTAATCTGAGACACCTCCGTAAACTACGGTTTGCCGCCACTACGACAAGTTAATAATTCTATTCAATTTTCAATTGTTGTGTCAGAGTATCTTTAATCTAAAATGCCTTCGCTTTGCTTCAGCTTAAACCGATACGACATACATAGAATACTATTTATATTAAAGGTAACACTGAATTTAGTCAATGACGATTGCGAAAAATTACAAACTTTACATTGATTGTAATTTTAATTAAACTTTTTTTATGAATTACATCTGGTATTTTTTAATAGTGACTTCAATAATTGTGGGAGCATATACAGGCAGGCTTTCTGATGTTGTAAATTCTATTTTGACAGGAGCACAAAGTGCCATTCAGGTTATTATTGCGATAACAGGTATTATGGTTTTTTGGCTGGGCATAATGAAAATTGCACAAAAATCAGGAATTGTTGAATTTATTTCAAAGCTCTTAAAGCCTGTTGCGAAGTGGCTTTTCCCTGAAATTCCTCCAGAAAATGAGGCCATCGGGGATATTGCAATGAATTTTTCTGCAAACGCTCTGGGATTGGCAAATGCAGCTACTCCTATCGGTATCAGAGCAATGGAAGAAATGCAAAAAATAAATAAAGATAAAAATTCGGCTTCTGATGCCATGTGTACCTTTTTAGGAATGAATACGGCAGGATTTCAGCTTGTACCGGCAACTGCAATAGCAGTTCTTGCGGCAAACGGTTCTAAAAACCCAACTGAAATAATCATCCCAACAATTATTGTAACAAGCATTACATTTGTTGTGGCTGTTTCAACGGCAAAACTACTTAAAAAGTTATTTCCGCCTCAAAAAATAGTAAAAGCTGAAAGTGAGGCTGAAAATGCATAATTTAAAAGACATTTTGGATGCCATATCTTTATTCATTTTGCCTGGAATTATATTAATAATTCTTACATGGGCATTAATAAAAAAAGTTCCTATTTACGAAAGCTTTATTGAAGGAGCTAAAGACGGTGTAAAAGTGAGCGGAAATATTATCCCTTATCTTGTAGCTATAATCGTTGCTATATCAATGTTTAGAGCATCAGGAGCAATCGATCTAATAGCAAATTATTTTTCTAAATCACTGGAAGCGCTTAAAATTTCATCTGATGTCCTTCCGCTTGCCATTGTAAGAGGACTGTCAGGCAGTGCTGCTTTGGGTATATTTTCCGAAATCACAGCTCACCATGGTGCAAACTCCTATATGGCAAAGCTTTCTGCAGTTATGCTCGGCAGCTCTGAAACTACTTTTTATGTCCTTACGGTTTATTTTGGTGCTGTTGGAATTAAAAAGTTTAGATATGCTGTTTTGACAGGAATTACAGCAGATATAACAGGTATTATTGCTTCTATTTTTATATCCAGAATATTTTTTATGTAAAATTTCGTCAAAATAGTATATATATCACCTGTTTTTTTTAAATTTTTATGCGATTATAAAATTGTAATCGGTGAGAACAAAACATGTCTGATAAGAAAACAAGGGCAATTATTCTTGCAGCCGGCAAAGGTACGAGAATGAAATCAGATTTACCAAAGGTCCTACATCAAATCTTCGGTAAACCATTGTTGGGGTATGTCCTTGATGCAGTAAATAATACAGGTGCAGTTAGCGAAAATTATATTATTGTCGGACATAGAGCGAATCTGGTTGAAGATTTTGTCATGAATAATTACGGAAATGCTAAATGTATTCTCCAATCACCGCAGCTTGGAACCGGCGATGCTGCAGCTAAAGTTTGCCCCGAGCTTAAAGATTTTGACGGCAATGTAATTATTTTATGCGGAGATGCACCTTTAATCGAAACTGAAACTTTAAAGAAATTTATTGAAACTCACAATGAACATAATGCCGACTTGACAGTTATGTCAGCCATTTTCGAGAATCCTTCCAACTACGGCAGAATAATAAGAAATCAAAATGGTGTAAAAGCTATAGTTGAAGAAAAAGATGCGACTCCTGAAGAAAAAACCGTAAAAGAAATCAATGCTGGGATTTATTGTATAAACTGGAAGAAAATTTCACCTGCCTTTTCAGAATTGAAGTGCAATAACGCTCAGGGGGAATATTATTTAACTGATATTGTCTCCTGGTCTGTTAATAAAGGGCTTAAAACTCAGGCATTTGTGCTTGAAAATAATGAGGAAATTTTTGGGATAAATTCAAGAGCCCACTTAGCAGAAGCTACTAAAATTTTAAACTCAAAAACAATTTCAAAACTTCTTGAAAAAGGAGTTACAATAATTAATCCTGAAAGCGTCTATATTTCTCCTGAAACAACTATCGGAGAAGAAACAATAATATTTCCTGACGTTTATATTTCAGGTAAAAACGAAATTGGTCAAAATTGCAAAATCGGACCTTTTGCTCACATAAGAGGTGACGTAAAAATCGGAAATAATGTGAGAATAGGCAACTTTGTAGAAATTAAAAAATCAGTAATAAATGATAATACCAATGTTTCACATCTAAGTTATGTTGGAGACAGCGAGCTCGGTTCTAATGTAAATATAGGTGCGGGAACTATTACGGCAAATTATAATCCTATAACAAAAGTAAAAAGCAAAACTATAATTAAAGACGGCGCAAATACAGGTTCAAATTCCGTTATTGTAGCACCTGTTACCGTCAACGAGATGGCATCGATTGCAGCAGGTAGCATCATTACTAAAGATGTTGAGGCTAATGCCCTTGCAATTACAAGATCTCCTTTAAAAATTATTTCAAACTGGGTTAAAGATAAACTGGCGTTAAAAAAATAAAAAAGCTTCAGGAGGCAAGAATGGAACTTCAAATGGAATTACCTAAAACTGAAAAAATGATTTATCCGACACATGACATAAAATTATTTTCAGGGCGTTCAAATCAGGTCTTAGCAGAGGAAATCGCAGATTATTTAGGAACAACCGTAGGTCCTATGATAATTAAAAACTTCGCTGACGGAGAGATATATGTTCAGGTTCAAGAGAGTATCAGGGGCGACGATGTATTTATACTTCAACCGTTATGCAATCCTGTTAATGAAAACTTAATGGAACTTTTAATAATAATTGATGCCTTCAAAAGAGCCAGCGCAAAAACAATTACGGCAGTTATTCCTTATTATGGTTATGCAAGACAAGACAGGAAAACATCAGGCAGAGAAGCTATTACAGCCAAACTTGTTGCTGATTTACTAACAACTGCAGGCGCTGACAGGATTCTTGCAATGGATTTACATACAGGACAGATTCAAGGATTCTTTAACATATTGGTTGACCACATTTTTGCAACTCCTGTTCTAGTTGATTATATTAAAAAACTGAATATACCTTCTGAAAATATGGTTGCCGTAAGCCCGGATACAGGCGGTGTTCCAAGAACAAGATACTTCGCAAAAGAAATGAATTGTTCCCTTGCGATTATTGATAAACGTCGTGACAAGCACAATGAAGCCGTCGCAAACCATGTAATAGGTGATGTAAAAGACAAAGTTTGTATTATGTTTGATGATATTATCGATACAGCCGGGACTATCTGTGAAGCAGCTAAATTATTAAGGAAAGAGGGCGCAAGTGAAGTTTATGTTTGTGCAGCTCACCCTGTGTTCTCAGGTCCTGCCCTGACAAGGCTGGAACAAGCTCCTATCAAGGAAGTAATAGTTACAAATACTATTCCTTTAGATAGAACTTATGTACCTGAAAAAATTGTTCAACTCAGTGTTGCTCCTCTGTTAGGAGAAGCCATCTCAAGAATCCATGATGATGAGTCTGTAAGCTCTTTATTCGGATTTGAAAAAGAGTATAAGGTTTAAAATATTTATAGTATTATTTAAAAAGGTCTGTTGGTACTTTTAAAGGAAATTTAATGGCTCTAAAAAAAGATTTTTCGATACAAATACAAGATTATTTAACAAGAATTGAAAATGTCATTAAAAATCTTGATATAAAAGAAATAAATGTATTTTTGAACGTTCTTATAGAAGCCTACGAAAATAAAAAACACGTTTTTATAATGGGTAACGGCGGTAGCAGCACAACAGCATCCCACTTTGTCTGTGATATGAACAAATGTGTCAGTTACGGTCTTGATAAAAGATTTAGAGTATTTTCTCTGGCTGACAGTGTTTCAACAACTATGTCTTATGCCAATGATGTTTGCTATGAGGATATATTTGTAGAGCAGCTTAAAAATTTTCTTGACAGAGATGATGTCGTAATAGGCATCTCAGGCAGCGGAAATTCCGAAAATGTTATAAGAGCCGTTAAATATGCCAATGATAATGGTGGAATAACAGTTGGCTGGACGGGATATGACGGCGGCAAACTAAAACAAATTTCAAAATATTCGGTTAATGCAAATGTAAATGATATGCAACTTTCTGAAGATACTCATCTCATTTTGACTCACATTTGTATGCAGCTTTTAACTAAAGAACTTCAAAATATTTAATAACTTCTAACCAAAAGCTTTTACAAAGACTTCCGGTTTCTCATCCTGCACTAATATTTTTTGACTCAAAGCATGATTATGACGATGCATTTTTACGTTTTTATGTTCTTGATTATCTTCAATTCGGTGCGGTTGATGATGATTCATGTGCGCAACGGTTTTATCCCCGTTTCTGTATCCTATTCCTGCCCTATAACCTGATATCGAATAAAGGATAGGAAGAGCAGGCTCAATCCATCTTAATCCCGACATAACAGCAACTGTTGCAACGTCATCAAGGTGTAAACCTATATCTAATGCTTCAGGGCGTCTTTCTGAATATATTTTTTTATCACTTTTCTGCATATTTTTATTCTTGTCTAAAAGCGGATTGATGAATTTTTTTGATATGTAATTTGCGATAAAACTGCCGCCTATTACCCCTGTAACTAAAATTCCCGCAATCATCCCTGCAGCTCTTACGGATTTTGAGCCCACTTTAGCTTTTTCCATAGCCCAAAGAGCACCGCCAGCACCTAAATTACATAAAAAAATGTTTGCAAGATACTGATATGAACCCTCCTTAATCTTATTCGGCACTTTTTCCTTCCAATTTGCATCTGTTAACCTGTCTCCGATAATTCCGCCTGTAATTCCTCCGACAACAGGCACGAGCCCCATTAAAGAGAGTCTGCCGATTTCAGAAAAAATATCTTTTGAAGTTTTAAAATTAGGCTCAGGAATTAAATCATTGAAAAATTTACCGAAGCTTGATGATTTTTTTACCTGGTCATGAAGAATTTTAATTTCTGAATATTTCAACATTTTTGATTTTGCTTTATTTAATACATCTGAAATATCATCAGCGACTTTATTTTTTTGAAGAAAAGCCTCAACAAGCTTTGACTGAAACTGTCTGACTTCCTGAGGCAATTTTAGGTCGGAGAGCCCGTTAAAGCCTTTAAAAATTTGCTTTTTAAAGAGCTTTAACGGACGTAATCCTCTGGTTGAAATAAGGGCAGAGGCAATGGTGAAGCCTAATACTGATGCATTTTTTATAATTGCATTTTTTTTCTCCTCTTTAGGAGTATTTAAGACATTTTTTATACCGTAGCCAATACCGGCTGTCACTAACAATTTAGGCATAGCCTTTGAAAATTGTGAAACTAATAATGGTTGGTCTAAGTATTTTCCGATTGTTGATATTCTGCTCATTTTTATAATTCCCATATGTTAGCTTTAACTAACTTTGTGTCTAAAAATTTTTTACTTATTAAAAAGTTTTTTTAACTTTTCAGTTAAACTTAATCTTGTTTTTTTAGCTTGCGACAAAGAAAGATCAAAAAAATCCTGCTCAGCTTCAACTAAAACATTCTTTGAAGCATTAGCATCTAATGCGAATCTGGGACCGTTTTCTATACTTACAATAGAACTGCCTCCCATTTTTTGTATAACATGTACAGGTTTATTCGGAGCAAAGCCCAATTCCATTATGTGTTTTAACATTGGAGTAGGCAAATTGTCTGCATATCCTTTTACGACTGCACTACCTCCGGTTTTCAATGCTCTTATCGGAGCTATAACTGTCATGTTAAGTTCCTTTCGTTCTGATAAAAAAATAGTAAGGCAAGCCTAACATTTTGTCAAGCACTTTATAATCTTTCTAAAAAAAGCTTACGTATTAAAACATATAGTATTGAAAAAAACCTTTTTGCTGTTATAGTAGAGGAAAAGGCGTTAAAATTTTTTATGTCCAGACAGATTTTATTTGTAATTGATGATTTAGAGTTAAAATATTTTGAATTTAACGATTTAGTCACTAATTTTTGGCTCATAAAAGAGTTTTTATCAAGAGAATTTCAGGTTTTTATCACAACCAAAAACAGGCTTATGATAGAAAGTGCTGAAGCATTTTTTACGGGATTCAAATCATATACTAAAAATAATGATATTTTTTATGATAAACAAGAAATAAAAATGCCTGTTAACAATGTTGATGTAGTTTTTTTTAGACCGGATCCGCCTGTTGATATTGACTATATTAACGCTTGCTATGTGTTCGATTTTGTAGACAGGGAAAAAACCTTATTAATAAATGATCCTTCTAAAATCAAAGACTTTAATGAAAAATTCCACATAAATTATTTTCCCGAATTTATACCTGAAAATATAGTTACTGCTTCAAAAAATCAAATTATTGAATTTATTGAAAAAAATGATGAAGTAATTTTAAAGCCTTTAAACAGATGCTTTGGCAGCGGTGTTTATTACCTTAATAAAGCAGAGAAAAATAAGATTTCAATAATTAATTCCTCAACGAACGATGGAAAAACGGCAGTTATGGTGCAAAAATTTGTTAAAAGCACTTCTAAAGGGGATAAAAGAGTACTTATATTTAATGATAAAGTTTATGATAAATGCCTCAGAAAATTGCCGGGTGAGGATGATTTTAAATTTAATACCCACAGTGATAAATTCTTTGCAGCTTCAAAACTAACAGACTCAGAAAAACAAATGGCAAAAAAAGTTTCTGAACACCTAAGTAAAATCGGGCTTTATATGGTTGGACTTGATGTTATTGATGAAAAAATTATCGAAATCAATGTCACCAGCCCCTGCTATTTTATCAGAGAAATTAATTCTTTATATCAGGTTAGATTTGAAGACGAAATTTTGAACGATTTAATTAATTTTATTAACAGAAAAACTATTCAATCTAATAGAACTTGCAATATATGCTTAAATTAGAACAGAAACATATTATAGACAAATTCCAATTAAGCGAAATATTTTATTCAGGCTGCAAACAGACATCTCAGCTCGGCCTTGAACTTGAAAAAATTGCCGTATATAAAGGTAATTTCAATGCGGTCAGCTATAAAGATATAACAAAAGTCATTAATGAATTTGAAAAACAAGGCTGGAAAAAAGTAATTGAGAATGGAGAACTCATAGGATTAACGGGTGAAATCGGGCATATATCACTTGAACCGGGTTCTCAATTTGAATTAAGTTTAAATCCTTTGAATAATGTTCATCAGATAAATATGGGCTTAAAAGAATATTATAAACAGATTAAAAATGCTTCTTCAGAAATTGATATTGATTGGATTGATTACGGGATACAACCTGTTTCAACTTATAACGATATTAGAATAATTCCTAAAAGCAGGTATGAAAAAATGACTCAATACCTTCCTCATAAAGGAAGTTTACCGTTTGTTATGATGAGAGAAACAGCAGGAATTCAGGTAAGTCTTGACTACAAAAATGAAGAGGATGCATCGAAAAAAATGTCACTTGCGCTTAAATTAAGTCCTATTGTAAGTGCAATGTATTGCAATTCTCCTGTGAGAGGAGGCAATCTTACAGAATATAAGTCATTCAGGGCTAACAGCTGGCTTCATACAGATAATGACAGGTGTGGGCTTGTTTCAGAAAAATTATTCTGCAAAAATATTGAATTTACTTTTATGGATTATGTTGAAATTTTGCTTGACGTTCCTATGATTTTTATTGAAAGAAACGGCAAAACAATTTTTGTAAAAGACTTAACCTTTAGAAATTTTATGAAAAATGGATATGAAGAACTAAGGGCAAATCTTGATGACTGGAATACCCACATAAGTCTTTATTTTCCCGATGTCAGATTCAAAAATTATATTGAAATAAGAAATCACGACACACAAAATAAAGAACTCACGCTTTCCATCCCCGCCTTATGGAAAGGAATAATGAATACAAATGATTCAATGACAGCGGCAAAAGAGTTATTAAAGCATTTTGAATATGAAGATTATCAAAATATTAGAAATAATGCTCCCAGATATGGAATCGATTATTCAATAAAAAATATAGAATTGAGTACAATTACAAAAGAACTCACAAATATAGCATATTATAGCTTATCCGCAGATAAAACAGGGGAAGAGTGTTACCTTGAAGCGCTTTTAGCTCTGACTGAAGATAAAATGACACCTGCGGATATAATCATAAAAAACTGGAATACTGTTTGGAATAAAGATATTACAAAGCTTATTGACTTTTGTAAGACAAAATGAACTTACGCCTTATAGTCTATACTAGGGATTCTTTCGCCTGTTTCTTTTTCAATTTTTGAAAGAAATTTATTCAAAGGCATAGGTATAATTATAGCTGCGCTACTACCTCTTTTTACTTTTAAGCTGGTATTCTTGTCTCCGCCTGCACCTTTTGGAGCAGGTTCTGCAATAGCAATATTATCAGTATCTAAAAGTAACGGTTTTCTTTTACTATATAAATCTATTTTTTCAGTTTTAAATAAAGCACTGAAAGGAATTGATGCGGATATTTGATTAGCTTTCATGATAAGTGTTTCCTCAATTATTCTATGTTTAATCTAAAAAACGTAATAAATATTTTTTGCCATACACTTTTTCTGTTAAAACAAAAAATGCGGCTCTGACTTCTACAACTGATATAAATAGCCGGCAGTATATAATACTTGCCAATCCGGTAAAAATGACACTGTGCAAAATTAATTAATGCTGATTGCTTGAAAATTAAAGAAGACTATCCTTTCTATAATTGATTTTTGGGTTAATAATTTATATTTTGTTATAATTTAATTTAAATCATTGATTCAAACAAACGTTTGATTTATAATAAATAAAAAAGGAGTTAGAAATGCAAGAAAAAAACGCTGAACAAAAAATTTTGGAGATAGCAACCGGGTTATTTGCTAAAAACGGATACGAAGGCACCAGTATCAGGGATATTTGCCAAAAAGCAAATATTAATATAAGTATGATTTCGTATTATTTTGGTGGAAAGAAGGGTTTGTATGAAAAAATCCTCGGCAAAATTGTAGATAATATAATAGGTTTTATGAAAGGAAATATGAAGTTCAAAGAATTTCCGCCTGACTTTAGCGGATTAACCAAAAAAGAAAGAATCGAATTTTTATTTAAAATAATGAACTTATTAATCGACTATTTTTATTCTGAAAGGATCTCAGACAACGAGATAATGATATTTTTCAGAGAGCAAATTTCATCAGGGACAGAGATTAACGCAATAGGATATAAAATTTTCAGAAAACTTTTGGCATCAATTCTTGAAAAAGATGAAAACGACAAAGAAGTAATCTTCAGAGCTGTTTCTTTTGTCGGACAAATCCAGTCGGCTAGAATCTACAAACAGTTTTCGCTAAATATGATGAACCAAGAGTCTTATAGTCAAGAGGATAATATATTGTTTAAGAATATTGTGTTAAACCAGATTAAAGCAATACTTAAAGATGTGGGGAGTATAAGTGAAACATAAGCTTATTTCAATAATGTTAATTTGGGCACTTATATTACAGTTGCCTTGCTTTGCCTTTTTTAACAAATCTAAAACTCCAGTAATTGATGTCAAAGAAAAAATAGCATATGTAAATATGTGCTGGTGGGATAAGTTTGATGACCCTATACTGAAAAACTATATAATTCGTGCCGTTGAATATAATCATGACTTAAAAAAAGCCTCATGGCAGGTCGAAGAATACAGACAATTTGTCAAGTATTCTTTTGGACAGGAGCTGCCACACTTTTCAGTAACACCTGCAAATCTGGCTCTTAAATTGCCTCCTTTTATTGGTGATGATGTACAAAGAGACTTCTTTGTTCTGCCATTTCTTGCCAGTTATGAAGCAGATTTTCTTTTGAAAAACAGAGACAAAACAAAATCTGCAAAAAAAACTTACGAAGCATCAAAATTTGATGAGCAAACAATCTATATTTCAATAGCATCGATGGTTGCAACCACATATCTAAATATTATTAAATATGATAAATTAATTGAAACTCAATGCAAAATTGTCGCTAATCAAAAAGAGATTTTCGCAAGACAAGAAAAAAAATATAAAAGAGGCGTCATTGATGCAATGAGTTATAATGACGCTTTAAAAAACTATAAAAATGCTAAAAATACACTTGAAGACCTGATTAAATACAGAGGAGATTCCTTGAATGAGCTTGCTGTTTTAATCGGGGATTCAGCTGAAAATTCACATTGCTTGCAAAGAACAAATTTCGATGAATTTGATTATAAAACAAATTCAATCACATCTATTTGTTCAGACACAATATTTTCAAGACCTGATGTTCTTTCAGCCGAAGCTAAACTTGAAAAAGCCAAAATTGATGTAAGAGTCGCTAGAAAAGAATTTTTTCCTAGCTTTAATGTTATAGGAATTTATGCATTTAACACATCAGCAGGAAATTTCTTTAGCTGGAAAAGCACACTTGCTTACCTATTTACGGGTGCGGCTCAAGATATTTTTAAGGGAGGAATGAAAGTTGCTAATTTAAAAATACAAAAAAGTAGATATGAACAGCTTTTTGAACAATACAACCAAGTAAGTATGACTGCCCTGAAAGAAGTTAATGACAGTCTTTTATATATCAAACAAGACACTCAGGTTGACCAAAATAATATCATCAGACTAAATAAACAAAAAGACAATTATAAAAGGCAATTGCATCAGTATAATCAGGGCGTTATAGCTTGCAGCGACCTTTTGAGTGCAAATGAACTTCTTTTAAATTATGAAAAAGAAAAAATCGATTCTAAAGCAAATCGAATTAAAGATTATTTTACACTCTACAAAGCTGTTGGGGGAAAAATTTAAATGAAAAATCACCATAGAATATTTATCGCAGTAATTTTAATATGCATAATTAGTCTTGTATATGTTCACTATAAAAATATGGATAATGACGAAGACAACTTGACCTTATACGGAAATATAGAAATAAGACAGGTGGACCTTGGATTTAGAGTTGAAGGTAAAATTAAAAAAATGCTCTTCGAAGAAGGTGATAAGGTTAAAAAAGGTCAATTGATGGCATATTTGGATGATTCAACATACAGCGCAAATTATGACAAAAGTATTGCCGATGTTGAAAGAAATAAAGCTGTTGCGGCAAATGCTTTATCCCTTTACCAAAGACATTTACCGCTATGTGGTGACAATACTACATCAAAACAAGAATGTGACAGAATTTTTAATAATAAAGATGAATCACAAGCAGCGCTCAAAGCTTCTATAGCCGCTGCAAAGTTTTCAAAAGCAAATCTTAATGATACTAAAATTTATGCGCCAAGTGACGGGACTGTTATGACAAGAGTTCAAGAACCCGGAGCTGTTGTGCTTCCTTCTCAACCCATCTATACGATAGCTAAAGACAAACCGGTTTGGATTAGAGCTTATATCCCCGAAGTGAATCTCGCAAACGTTAAATACGGGATGAAAGCAAATGTCTATACTGACACTATTAATCCTCAAACAGGCAAAAAAAGAGAATATACCGGTTGGGTCGGATATATTTCTCCCGTTGCAGAATTTACCCCAAAAACAGTCGAAACAACAGAACTCAGAACAGACTTGGTTTATCGTATCAGGGTCTATGTCTATGAAACAGATGAGTACTTAAGGCAGGGAATGCCTGTTACAGTTAAATTAGACCTGACATCCAAAGAAGTAAGAGAGAAAGTTGAAAACTATGTCGACTAATTGTGTAGAAATTAAAAATCTATACAAACGTTTTAGTGATTCGACTACGGATGCTCTTGAAGATATAAATATTAATATTCAAAAAGGTGAAATCACAGGAATAGTCGGGCCTGACGGAGCAGGCAAAACTACCCTAATACGTATGATGATTGGACTTTTATTACCTAATAAAGGCAGTATTTCTACCTTAAAATTAAGCCCTGAGAAAGATAAAAATTTAATTAATACTAAAATCGGCTATATGCCACAGAAATTTGGTTTATATGAAGATTTATCCGTGATGGAAAATTTGATATTACATTCTGAATTAAGGGGTCTTGATAAAAACTTAAAGGAAGAAACATTCAAGAAGTTGTTGGATTTTACAGATTTGAAACACTTCAAAACCAGGCTTGCAGGCAGGTTGTCGGGAGGAATGAAACAAAAGCTGGGACTTGCCTGTTCTCTAATAGGTACACCTGAACTTTTGCTCTTAGATGAGCCTACTGTCGGAGTCGACCCTATTTCCAGAAGAGAACTTATGAAAATGGTAAGAGCGCTTGCAGCAGAAGGAATAAGCGTAATCTGGTCAACATCTTATCTTGACGAGGCACAAAGTTTTGACTCTTGTATTTTACTTAATGAAGGAAAATTACTATACAAAGGAATTCCGTATGACTTAACTAAAAAAATGGTTGGAAGAGTTTTTTTAACCCAAAACCCTAACGGAAATAACCGAACACTTTTAAAAAACATTATAAAAACAGGCAAAAATATTACGGATGCTGTTATTCAGGGAGACTATGTAAGAATTGTTTACGATGCAGATTTTAACAAAGAATACCACATCGAAAATAACCCGGCTCTTCAAGCTACTGAACCTCGTTTCGAAGATGCGGTAATTGATATCCTCGGAGGCTGCCCAAAGGGAGAATCGGCTTTTGCCAAAAACTTTGTAATCCAAGAAAACGGTTCTGAGTTCGTAATTGAAGCTATGGATTTAGTAAAAAAATACGGGGATTTTTATGCAGTTAAAAATAATACTTTTCAGATACCTAAAGGTGAAATATTCGGACTTTTGGGACCAAACGGAGCAGGTAAATCAACTTGCTTTAAAATGATGTGCGGGCTTACCAGCCCTACTTCAGGAACTGCCAAAATAATGGGACAGGACATTCGTATTAATCCTTCTAAGGCAAGATCTTATCTTGGTTATATGGCGCAAAAATTTTCTCTGTACGAAAGATTAAGCGTTTTTCAAAATTTAATGTTTTTTTCTGGTATTTATAATATCAAAGGCAAAAACCAAAAAGAAAAAATTGATGAAATGATAGAGATGTTTAACTTTGGCAAGTATCTTGAGCATAATGCATACGAACTTCCGCTAGGATATAAACAAAGACTTGCTTTAACCTGCGCTATCATGCATAACCCACCGGTTCTGTTTTTAGATGAACCCACCTCTGGCGTTGACCCTATCACAAGAAGAGATTTTTGGAATAATATTAACTCTCTCGCAGAAAAAGGTGCAACTATTATGGTAACAACTCATTTTATGGATGAAGCCGAATACTGTGACCGAATAAGCCTATTTTATAGAGGCGAAGCTATTGCCACCGGAACACCCACTGAGCTTAAAGCTATGGTATCAGAGAATGCAACCATGGAAGAAGCTTTTATCAAGCTGATTGAAAAATATGATGAACAAAGAGGCGATGAATGAGAATCATTAAAGCGCTGATTACAAAAGAATTTTACCAGATTGTCAGAGACCCTAGCAGTATTCTGATAGCTTTTGTTTTACCTGTGATTTTGCTTTTGATTTATATGTATGGAATTAATCTTGATACCTTAAAATTGACAATGGGTATAAAGGTGGATGATGATCCTCAGCAAGTAAGCAGTCTTGTGGGTTCATTTAAAAACAACAAATTCATACAATCGATTGTGTATCAAAATGAAGAAAAAATGTACAACGATTTGACAAGAACAAAACTAAGAGGCATCGTTGTAATACCAAATGACTTTAGTAAAAAACTTGATAAAAAACAAACGGCATCTATTCAAGTTATAACGGACGGTTCAGAAGTTAACCTCGCAAATTATGCGCAACTGTACCCTATCACAATAATTGATAACTGGCTAAGATATCAAAGTAAATATAAGTATGAAGTTTCTCCGAGTCTTTTAAGTATTCAATCAAGATATTGGTATAATCAGGATATAAATAGCCATTATTTTATACTGCCAGGGTCTTTAGCTATTACCATGACTTTGATAGGGATGCTTTTGACCGCTCTTGTTATTGCAAGAGAATGGGAAAGGGGAACAATGGAAACCTTAATTTCCACTCAAGCAAAAAAAATGGATATTGTGCTTGCGAAATATGCTTCTTATTTTATTTTAGGAATGTTTTCAATGGTCTTTAACTTGTTTATGTGCATAGTTATTTTTAAAATCCCTTTCAAAGGACACTACAGCATTTTAATGATTGAAGCCGCAGTGTTTTTATTCACTTCACTTGGGCAAGGTCTTAGTATCTCAAGTATTTTCAAAAACCAGTTTACTGCAAGTCAGGCAGCACTGGTTGGGGGTTTTTTACCTTCATTAATGTTATCCGGACTTATTTATCCAATAAACTCTATGTCTGATTTTATTCGCCCATTCACTGCAATTATACCGGCAAGATATTTTGTTCCATGCATACAGAGCGAATTTATGGCGGGAACAATAAAAGGAATAGTTATACCCAACAGTCTTATAATGCTTTTAATCGGGATGATTTTGTTCTGCATTGTATATTCCAAAACAAAAGTGAGGCTTGAATAAAATGATAGGCAGAATCGTATCTTTAATTAAAAAAGAATTTTATTCAATCTGGCGCGACCCCAGAAGCCGTACACTTGTTCTTTTGCCACCATTATTACAGTTGATTATATTTGCTCATGCCGCAACTATGGAAGTTAAAAATATTCATATGGCAGTTCTTGACAAGAGTCAGACTATTCAATCAAGAGAATTAATTAAAAAGTTTGAAAATTCTATATGGTTCGATAGTGTTATACTCGTTCAAAATGAAAAAAAAATAAGGGATTTAATCGAAACTCAAAAAATCGAAATTGCCATGAGTTTGGAATCAGACTTTGCAAAAAATCTTTTAAGCTCAAAACCGACTACTGTTCAAATAATATTAGATGGCAGGCAAACTAACGTTGCAGCTATTACGAATGGTTATGCGGCGCAAATTATTTCAACCTTTGAACGAGAAAATTTTCCAAAAAGATTTATTTCCACGCCTCAAATTAATATAGAGGTTCGAAACTGGTTTAATCCAAATCTAAAATTTATATGGTATACGGTTATTTCACTTATAGCAATCTTGTCGTCTGTAGTTGCGCTTTTATTAACATCCTTATCTATTGCAAGAGAGAGAGAAATGGGCACTTTTGACCAGCTTTTGGTATCTCCTTTAAATTCATTTGAAATTTTAATAGGAAAAACCACGCCTCCTTTAATATTTTCTCTTTTAATAACAAGCTTTATGCTGTTTTTAATTGTAGTTGTTTTCAAAATACATTTTACAGGTTCATTATTAATTTTTTATGGATCAACGATTATATTTTTGCTATCTATTTTAGGAATCGGTTTATTTATTTCATCAATATGTAAAACACAACAACAGGCTATATTGGGAGCTTTTACTTTTCAAATGCCTGCAATTCTTTTATCGGGTTATGTTTCACCGATTGAAGATATGCCATTAATCTTCCAATACCTGACTTATTTAGACCCTATAAGATTTTATCTAATAATAACAAAAGGACTTTTCCTTAAAGCAATGACATTCAACGATGTTGTTCTTAATTTAATTCCGCTTATGATAATAGCCGTAATTGCATTTACTATTTCCAGTTGGATGTTTAATAAAAACTTGGATTAAACTATAGTTTTATGCTACATTTAATTAGTAAGTGTTGTATTAAAATTATAAAAATGTTGAGGAACTTTGAAAAAAATCCTTATAATAAGGCTCGGAGCTATAGGTGATGTTGTTCATTCAACTGTGATTCAGCAGTCTATAAAACAAAAATATCCGGAATATGAAATTTCATTTTTAACTTCTGAATTAATTTCACCATTAATTGAAGATGATATAAACCTGAAAAAAGTTTATACATTTAGCATGAAGCAAAAAAATAACTTGCCTTATCTTCTGAAATTAGGTTTTGAATTAAGAAAAGAAAAATTTGATATTGTTATTAACCTGACAAACTCTCTAAGGAACAATTTTATTTCTTTAATCATTAACCCCAAAAAACTTTTAAGAAGAAACAAAAACAGGGTACATGCCGTTGATGCTTTTTTTAACAGTGCTAAAGAATTTTTTAACGACATAGAAAAACCTGAAAATATAAAATTATATCTTGATAAAAACTCATTAAAAAAGATTAATGAAATGGTTGAAAAATATCCAAAACCATATTTTATAATAAGCCCGGGCGGAGAACATGATAATTACAGACAGGGAAGAATATGGCCTGATAAGTATTGGATTGAGCTTTCTAATAAATTAATTTCGGAATTTAAAGGCACGATTTTTATTGCTGGTTCAAAAGGAGAACAAAAGTCACATAAAAAACTATCAATGCAAATTAACAATTCGGTTCTAATGTCCGGCGAACTAACACTGGAAGAAAGTGCTTGCCTGTTTTCAATGGCTGATATATTTATATCCGGAGATTCAGGTCCCTTACATATAGCTTCAGCTCTTGGTATAAAAACTCTGGGAATTATGGGGTCAACCGCTGCTGTTGCTTGCGGTCCATATGGAAAAAACGGATACTCAATAAATTCTGATATTGAATGTATAGGTTGCAATTTATTAAAATGTCCTAAACTTAATAAAAATGAAATTTATACACCCTGTATGACTTCACTTTACCCTAAAATTGTTATGTCTTTAGTAGAACATATTTACAATCTTAAAAAAGACATTATTTGTAATAAATAATTTAAAAATATTATAATCTAACCATTCATGGTTTATAATTATTATGGTGGAAACATCTCTTGCGTGAATTGCTCCAGATAGCTTTTTTGTCCGCAAGGAGTAGCACAATTTTTGCGAAGTATATGTATCAAAGTGTCTGAATAAAGCTTCAGGCTAAATTTTAATATAAGGAAAATCCCTATGAATAATTTACAATCGGGCTTTTTTGAGTTGCCAAACTTTAATCTAAAGGTTATTAAATCCTCAGAGAATAATATTGATAGTATTGACTCTGTTTTAGTACTGGAAAAGCTAAATAAAATCTTCAGCCATATAGATTTTGACGTATTGCTTATCATTATTCATATATTCTTAAAATGCAAAAATGATGGATTTATTTATACTAATACAGATGAAATTTTAAGTTATAGAGGTATAAAAAAAATCAAACAAATTTCCTCAAAAGCAAGCGGTTACAAAAATAATGTAAGAGAAATAATTAGAAAATCTCTTTTAAGTCTAAAGAAGACAAATATAATAAGCGTCACAGAATATAAAAAATTTAACTTTATAATTTGTTTTAATAATTTTTATTTTAATGATAGAAGAAAAATAAAAATTCCATCAAAAATATTGAACTATAACCCCCACAAAAAACCTTGGCATAAAGACATTGGTTATTTTTTGACATTTTACAAATATAAAAAGCCCGAAACTTCAATAATACAGATAAAAAAAATCTTAAAATGCATAAAAAAAGATTATTCTTTTTTAGCTCCAAATGAAATCAGGATAAGATTTGAAGATGTAATGGATACTCTCGCTCAGGAAAATGTTATTGCAAACTGGCATTATAAAAACATAGACGAGGATTTTTTATCTTGTAAAAACTGGCTTTACTACTGGCAAATGCTCTCTATTAAAATCGATTTTGATATCTTAGCAAAACCGCCTTCTTTTTTAAATTTCTAAAAATTTATTCCTTTAAATTAACTATGTAAGCTTACTTAACATAAGAAAGAAAGGAAAAAACCATGTCAGAATTTGTAGTGCCGTATACATTCGTCCCCGGCACAAAAGCCAAAGCGGGTGAAGTTAATGCTAATTTTAATGCTTGCTCTGATATTATCAACTCTAATACTGTAAGTATTGAAAATGTTAATGATAGCATAATAAAAAAAGATGGAAGCGTTAACTTTGCTAACCCTCAAAGTTACCGAACAGTACCAATAACAGGTGCAACAAACGCCACCCCCATTGTAATAACAGCAGTTGGGCATGGACGCTCAACAGGTGAAAAAGTCTATATAGATGAAGTTACAGGAAACACCGCCGCAAACGGGATGTGGGAAATAACAAAATTATCTGCTGACTCCTTTAGCCTCGATAATTCATCAGGAAACGGAGAATATACAACCGGAGGGATATGCCACATTATACCTGCCAATTCTCAAGATCTGGTAAATAAAATTTATGTGGATTCAACATTTTTAAATAAAATTACAAACTGTGTAATAGCAAGTCCAAATGGAATTGCCACCTCTCAAGGAACGGTTATAACCGTTAAAAGCGGATTGAAAGCTTTAATTCCAAACGGTAGAAATGAAAATGGCAGCTTGAAAAATTCAGACCTTATAATAACCGAAGACAGAAGCGAAACTCAAGACACAGCAAATGCTTCTTATATTTTGTTTGCATCTTCCGAAGCAACAAATCAAATCTATAAAAGCAACTCTGACTCGATTTTCATACAAGAATCTACTCCTAGCCCATCAACAACTAGAACCTGGTACAAACCATCTGCTAATAAATGGTACAGATATTTGTCTAATAGTTGGGTAGAATATCCTTCCTGCCCGATTGCAAAATTTCAAACTGATATAAATAAAAATATTATTAACTTACAACCATTTTATTCTACAGAAATTTTAAAAAGAAGCGACTTTCTAATCGGAGCCGATTTCAAAACTGTAGTTGAATCATATAAAAATGGAAATTCCTGGTATCGTCTTTGGTCTGACGGTTGGATAGAACAAGGCGGATATGCATCTGCAGTCAACAATGCCGGTCAAACAGTAACACTTTTAAAAAGTTACAGATATAGTGATTATACGGTAACTACAGGTCGTGGAACTGCATATACTGGCTTGGCAGAAAATATAATGGTATCTACTAGATATCCAAATTACTTCATTCTATATGCTACAAGAAGTGAAGCAAGAGATACCTACTGGCAATCTAGCGGTTATTAAGGAGAATCAAATATGAGTTATAAATTAGAAAAACCATACACAAGTGCTCAAAGAGCTGATTTTGTTGTCGCTCACCAAGGAATGAAGCCTGTTTTTATTTACGATCAAGAAGATAATGAAACTGCTGTATACTTCTTAGAAGACTATGAAGAACTAAAAAATTGTGAAGTTATTGATATTTCTGCTACAACAGAATATATCGAAAAAAAATTCCTTGAAAAAGAATCTGAATTTAAAAAAAACTTTATTGAATTATCTTGCGGCTGTTTAAGAAAAAAACCTAAAGGATACACAAGCATAACAGAAGCGATGAACAGCGCGTTTAATGTTGTATCAGTCATGCACAAACTCCCTGATGGAATTTTGACGTTTTATCCTAAACCTGATTTTTCTCAAGTAGAAGCCATTGAAGAATATCTTGAAGCTAATTTGTTTAAAAATCAAGAATTGCCTGAAGACGAATTCAAATCATTATATGTAGAATTCCAAACCATCTGGAATCAGCAGGAACATCTCTAGTAAAAATCGGTAAAAATTATCACTGCCTTAAATAAGGCAGTGATTTTAAAGACAAGGAATTTTATATGAAATTTTTAACATATTACAGCGAAATGGCGCAAACCGAAATCCCGGGAATCTGGTATACATTGCACAATCAACTTTTCCTTGATAGAGATAATACAATATCTCTTGTACCAAGGTATTTTAAATCAGACAGCTACACAATCCCCGAATGCCTTGCATGGCTTGGCGGAGGTAAAATGAAATGGGATAACCGCCCGAGTTTAGAACATGATTTAAATTGCAAATACCACTCTTTCATCAAGGTAAATTTAACAAAAAATGAGCTTATTCAAAAAGATTACCTAAGAACTAAAATTAAAAAGTCAGGCTTTAAAAAAATAATGATTTGTGTATGTGAAGATATTCCTATTGAATATTTAACCATTGAAACATTAACTTTTAATCAAGCTAACAGCCGTTTTAAAAGAATGATGCAATCAACCGAAAATTTAAAAAATTGGAGGATAAATATGATGAGATTTGCCGTAAATTTCAATTTTGGATGGATTTTTAGCAGAAAATCCGCCATTAACCTGGCAAAACTCTATAAAGATTTTATTTAAACAGGAGAAGTCACTCTGCCGTATATATCTTCAAAACGAACTATGTCATCTTCACTAAGCATATCTCCCTTTTGAACTTCAAGGATTTTTAACGGTTCTTTGTATGGATTCTGAAGAGAATGCTTTTCTTCGACTTTAATGTTAATACTTTGACCTGCTGTTAAGTGATGTTCCTCTTCACCTTTTATAACAAGGGCTCTCCCCTGTAAAACAACCCAATGTTCACTCCTGTGATGATGCATTTGAAGACTCAATTTTGCCTTGGGATTTAATTGAATACACTTAGTAAGAAATCCTTTACCGCTTTGTAAAACTGTATAATATCCCCAGGGTCTATAGACTGTTTTATGAGTTGAAGCTATAGAATTTTTATCTTCTTTTAATTTAAAATAAATTTCTTTAACGCTTTGAGTTTTTGACTTATCACAAACTAAAAGTGCATCATCAGTATCTATAACAACTTTATTTTTAAGACCCAGTGTCGTTATAAGTTTAGAAGTTGAATATATCATTGAATCTTTAGAATCAATATCAAGAACATTACCTGTTATATAATTATTGTTCTTGTCTTTTTTTGAAATATCATATAATGCTTCCCAAGAACCTAAATCTTTCCATTCACAGTCCATTGGGATAAGAACGATTTTTTCACTTTTTTCCATAACCGCATAGTCTATTGATATGTCGGGCATCTGTTCAAAAGAATCATAATCTACACTGGGCTGAGATTTTGATATTTTTAATTGTTTTAGTAATTTATAAATATCAGGAGAATATTTTTTTAACTCTTCAAGCATAACAGACACTTTAAAGATAAAAATTCCACTGTTACAGTAATAATTGTCAGATTCAACATATTTTTTAGCAGTTTCAAAATCAGGTTTTTCTTTAAATTCCACTGCTTTTAACGAACCTGATAATATTTTTGTAAGAGCTGCCTTCTTTTGGGTTTTTATATATCCAAAGCCACTGTCAATTTTATCCGGTTTTACACCAAAAGTTACTATATAATCATTTTTAGCAAGTTTTATGCCGGATTCAACAGCATCAGCAAATGTATCAGTCTTTTTCATTATATGGTCAGAAGGTGCTACAAGAACTATACTCTCTGAATCTGCTCCCATTATCTCTTGAATATACTTTAGTGAAAGGGCAATGGCAGGAGCAGTATTTCTGCCTATTGGTTCTGTTACTATGTTAAAGTCGGAAGTATTTTGGAACTTTTTTTTAATCTTATTAAGCTGCAATTTAATGTTATCAATATGTTTAATGTTAGTTATAGTAACTATATTTGTATCTTTAAAGTTATTTAAAAGTCTTAAGAATGTTGATTGAAAAAGAGTATTATTTTTATCAAGCTTTAGAAGCTGCTTGGGATAAAGCTCCCTACTCAATGGCCATAGCCTTGAGCCGCTCCCGCCCGCCAAAATTACGGCATATAAATTTTCTTCCATACTTAAAACCCGTTTAAAATGCTTAAATCATTTGTATTCTTATTATATACAAAAAATTATTATTATTTAAATTCTTTACAAACAAATTATTTATTGAAGAAATTTTCTGACATAAGGTGATGAGTCACCACGTCTGTTAAAGTGCCCTGAGGGTCCTTCTGCCAAAAATTCTGAGAACCACGATTCATGTTCTGTTTCCTCATGCAGAATAGCAAGAGCTAAATCATATGTCCTATGGTCTTTACCATAAGTAAGATTACAAATTTCATTATACCCGGCCATTGCGCATCTTTCAGATTGAACCAAAATTTTCAATATTGCCTGAACATCATGAGGACTGTCAGGAAGATTCGCAGGAGCGCAAGATGCCATATTATAAAAATCTGCCATATTATCGGGCAGTTTTCCGCCAAGCTCATAGATTCTAGGGACCAAAGCCTCAAAATGATTTCGATCCTCAATTCTTGCCATTTCTGCTATTTCTTTCAGAGTTTCGCCTTCCAATCCAATAAGATTTGAGCGCAATATATTATAGTGATAATATGTTGAAAGTTCTGATGCGGCATTAGTTACCAACAAATGTAAAAGTCTGTCTACATCAATTCCTGCCTGTTTAATTATTTCAATTCCATACTTTGCCATTTTACACTCCTTTTTTTTACAAGATAGCTGAATTTTATACATATAAAATTAAACGTTTGTACAAATTTTAGGATTATTATTTAATCTGTTAGAATACTCATAAGGTTAATTACTTAGTTGTATTTTGCGTTAGCATTTAATAATGATTAAACCGACAGTACAAAGAGGATTAATGTTAGATTTTGCTGCAGATATTGCGACTGCGCCTATTAATGTGCATGAATCAAGAATTTTAAATTTAAACAATAAATCAGTTAAAAATGGAGAGATTATATATTTTTCAACAAGAGAACATCGCCTTGAGGACAACTGGGGTTTTATATTTTCATATAACCTTGCGAAAAATAATAACCAAAAATTTAAAGTTGTTATTCTTAAAGATGAAAAAAATTATTCCAAAGCTCAATCTGCCTTTATGATGCAAGGAATTGATATATTAATGGAAAATCTTAAAATTAATAATATTGAATGCGATATCGTTACCAATAGCTTGCCGAAATACTTTGCTGATGCAGGGGCAATAGTTATTGATTTTAACCCGATATTTACAATCTTTGAAAAACTTAAAAAATATAATTGTTCAATTTTTGAAGTTGATTCACACAATATAATACCTGCGCGTTATATCTCAGATAAACAGGAATTTTCAGCAGCTCATTTTCGACTAAAAGTCTATAAAAATATTTCAAATTTTTTGACAGAATTTCCTGTTATTTTTAAATATAAAAAGAATAATTCTTATCCTGTGCTTAAAGACTTTATCGAAAATAAACTTAAATATTATAATGAATTTAAAAATGACCCTAATAAAAATGTAACATCAAAATTATCACCTTATCTGCATTTCGGTCAAATTTCATCTCAAAGAATTGCAATGGAAATTATAAATTCCACAGCCGATAGAATAAATAAAGAGGCATATTTAGAAGAGCTGATTGTAAGAAAAGAACTCTCTGACAACTATTGCCTGTATAATAAAAACTTTAAATCAATTGAGGGTATTCCTCCTTGGTCTAAAGAAACTTTAAATAACCATAAAAGAGATGTAAGAGCATATTTATATGATTTAAAAACCTTTGAAGAAGCTAAAACACATGATAGACTATGGAATGCAGCCCAAAAGAGCCTATTAAAAAATAACTTTATACATGGTTTTTTAAGAATGTACTGGGCTAAAAAAATCCTCGAATGGTCTGGAGCTCCTCAAGAAGCAACTGAAATTGCAGTTTATTTAAATGACAAATACTCTCTTGACGGAATAGATCCGAACGGCTACTGTGGGATTCTATGGTCTATCGGTGGGCTTCACGACAGACCATTTATAGACAGGATGATAAGCGGCAAGATAAGATATATGAGTATGGATGGTTGCAAAAAGAAATTTGACATCGACAAATATGTTAGCAACCATATTTGAAAAATTCTTTTTCTTTGTATCTTGAATTTGCCCACAAAATAATTAAAAAACTTCATGATATACTTAATATTATTAAAATTTTTTAGAAACAGTCGGAAAAATCAGCATGAAAAAGAGAGCTGCTTTTATTTACCCTAATTTGTATTGCGAAAATGTTTTTTACGAAGGCGGATCTAAGTTAAACTTCTATATTATTAAATGTCTATTACAAAAAGAATATTTAGTTGATGTTTATTGCAAAAAGTCTGAGGTAACTGAAAGCAAAATTATCAACAAATTATTTATCAACAATAGCAATTTTGACGAAATCGTTAAAGACTTAAAATCAAAATATGATTTAGTCATAAGCTCTGATCTGAATTACGCCTCTGATATTACATATATTCACAAACATACTTATATTGATAAAGCTAAAAAAGTTCGAAATAAAATTGCAAATTTTCTATATAAAATATTTAAATTTAGAAGGTATTTAAAAAAACTTAAAAAATTTGAAACATACAAACAAAACGCTAAAATAGTCAACACTGTTATTGTCTCATCAAAAGAACTATATAATGATTATAAACAAAATTTAAAAATACCTGATTCAAAGCTGGTAATATTACCGCCAGGGATTGATTTAATACCAAACGACATCTTAAATTATAAAAAAAATGATAAAACAATTTTTGGGATTAATACCAGAGGATTTCATAATAAGGGCGGTTATGAACTTTTAAAAGCAATTAATCGACTCAAAAAAGAATCAAAAAATTTTAAAGTAAAAATCATTAATCAAAATGCAAAAAAGAACATTGGAATTCAACTATTGGTAAACTTATATGGAATAAGGAACTACATTGAATTTTTGCCATTACAAAATGATATGACAAATTTTTATCAATCAATTGATTTTCTACTGATGCCATCATTAAAAGAACCTTATGGAATGGTCACAATTGAAGCAATGTCTTTTGGAAAGCCTGCAATAGTATCTTCTGTTTCAGGAGCAAAAGATATAATCAAAGATGGTAAAAACGGATATATAGCTGATTTTTCTGGTAATAAAGATTTAAATTTAGCTCAAAAAATGGAATTAGCAATTAATTTATCTACTCAAGAATACAATGTTATGTCTAACAATGCATATGAAGATGTGAAGTCTTTATCCTGGGATAATTTTTCAGAGAAATACATAAAAATAATTGATGCATTATAGGTTGTGTTTTACATTCAAGGATTTCTTACTGTTTCTATCACTTTTGCAAGGTCTGTACCTTTTTTCAAAAGCATATTCTGAACGTTTTTAACTTCCTCAAAATTAATACGATAATCATCCTGAATTGATTGTGGGGTTAATAATTCAAATGGTGGCTCAGCCTCTATATCAATATTGGTAAAATCAATATATTCCGGAACATCTGAACTATAGATTGAATAATAATCATTAAATTTAAAGTCAATATTATTGCTGTAGCCATGGTTAGAAAGTTTTATACGTTTATTTGGAATATTCAATCCATCTGCCGCAACTAAACCATGCAAACTCGACGAAACAATAGTTTCGCATTCAGAAATTTGTCTTAATATAACTAATGGGTCATCTTGAGAATTTATTATAATTGCATTTTTATTATTTTTATAAAGCTTTTGTACATAAATATTTTCAAAATCTCTCATATGCGGAAAAATACCAAGCGAGTATTTTTTTGATATTGATTCATCTAATAAATATGGGAAAATTAACCCAAGATCACCATATGACACGTCAGTATACTGCTTCTTATTTATTTTTTCGAGCACTGAATGGGATAATTTTCCTCTTAATAGATAAGGATAGACTGCTCTATAGGTTTTTGATAATAGACCTTGAGGTATATTATCAAACATAAAACCAGTTCCCATAGTAATTACGGGCTTTAAGCTATATCTATAAAAATAAAAATATTTCTTTTTTTTCAAAAGTTCTTGTAATGTTAACATTTGCATAATACTGCCAATGCCTAAAACATCACAAAACGTTGGATAAGCATGCTCTGTTTGAAGACCGAATAATCGTTCAAAAACTATGGGATTTATGGAATCTCCAAAGTTCCTGCCTCGTGCACAGACATTATATAATTTTATTTTCATTAATTACCTTTTGTGGTCTAATACTAAACTGATATTTTTAGTTTTTAAAAGCAACACTACTAAACTATAGAATGGAATTTACTTAAATACAACACTATTAAATTATTATTTTACAAATTACATAATTTACAAAACAATTTTTGGAAAACATCAATAACAAAAAAATTTATGTTTAATATTTTATTAATACGACAGTTTAATATACATGAAAGCGATTAATATGACAAAAATTTCATCTGTAAATACATCAAAACAAAATATTAATTTCGGTAATTTAATTATCCAGCTAAATGGTGCTACGACTAATCATTTAACAGATATTTGCAAAAGAGCAAATGCCGATGAATTTATAAAAACTTGCAACTCCATCCATAAATTAAGTAAACAATTCGGTGTTAACGTAAGCTTGATTGATGATGGAGGATATTTTGCCGCAATGGTGCCGGATAAACCTTATCATGCTTTATCTGTAAGGATTTTTGAAGATTTCAAAAAATTCGGTAAAAAAGTGACAGAAATTATTAATAATGCAGGATGGAAACTTCAAAAAATTTCTGATACGGATGAAGCATCCACTGATGTAATACCTTTACTAACAACTCCCGTACAAAAATCCAATTATCTTATAAATACATATGGAAGAAAATACTAAAAAAGAGGCTTTACGACTCATTTAAAATGGTGCTCTCCTATCATTAGAAAATTAGTACAAATTTTCTATGATATATATTGCTTCAAGTTCATCGACTGTTTTGGAATAAATCCTTATAGTACAGATTTAAATCTAACTTGCCTTTGATGCTGAATAATCATTTATTTAACTTATTATAACGTAATAAAAGGCTTAAAATACTTACTTAAAAGTTCTTTTATGTTAATGTTGTAGTAAATAAATTTATTTTACTAACCCTTTAATGTAATTTTTCTATGCTCTCTTACATTTTAGTTGTATAAGAGCATTTTTACAGAAAGAAAGAAAATTATGACTAGCCCAACGATTTTACAAGATGCTGAGGCATCAGGTTTGACTGCTATTACAAAAGTGAGTGATATCTCTGTTATACCGCCAGGATTTGCGGATTTAAATTTATCGGATAATCTATTAAAAGCTCTTACTGATATGAAATTTACTAATCCTTCAGATATACAAAAGGAAGCTATACCGCAAGTTTTAGCAGGAAATGATATTATAGCAAAAGCACCGACAGGTAGCGGCAAAACCGCAGCTTTTGCACTTCCTATTATAGAAAGGTTGGATTCAAATTCTGAGAATAAATCAATCCAAGCACTAGTTTTGTGCCCTACAAGAGAGCTTACAATGCAAGTGCATAAAGAGTTTGAAAAATTAACAAAATATTTTGAAAATATTTCAGTTGTTTCAATTTATGGCGGTCAAAACATAGAAAAACAGATTAACGCATTAAATAAAAAACCTCAAATTATTGTAGCGACTCCCGGAAGACTTATGGATCATTTAAGACGAGGCTCAATAAAATTAGACCTTTGCGCTACAGTTGTTCTTGATGAGGCAGATGAGATGCTTGATATGGGATTTAGAGAAGATATTTATACTATTTTAGAAACGACACCGGTTAATCGTCAAACTATCTTATTTTCGGCAACAATGGCAAAAGATATCATAGAACTTACTAAAAAATTCCAAAAACATCCAAATATAGTTGATGTTACTGATAATCTTTTGAACACACCAAATATCGAACAGCAATATTTTGAAGTTGTGGAAAAAGATAAAATTGAGCTGTTAGCAAGACTTTTAAGCTTCCACAATATAAAATTGGCGCTTGTTTTTTGTAACACAAAAAGTAATGTAGATAAAACAGTTGAAATATTAAAATCTAAAGGTTATCTTTCTGATGCTATACATGGCGATATGAACCAAATGCAAAGAGAAAAAGTAATGCAAGGGTTTAGGAACGGAAGTATTAAAATTCTTGTAGCAACTGACGTCGCAGGTAGAGGCATTGATGTCAAAAACATTGAAGCAGTTTTTAATTATGACCTGCCGAGAGATGATGAAGATTACATTCACAGGATTGGCAGAACAGGAAGAGCAGGAACTTCAGGTATCGCATTTACTTTTGTATCAAAAAGGCAGGTTCAAAGCTTAAAAAGAATCGAACGTGCTAATGGAATACAAATTCATAAAAAAAATAACCCTACAGTTGAAGAAATAGAATTAATCAGAACTTTAAATTTTGAAAATAAAATTAAATTGGTAATTCAGGAGCAAAATTTATCAGAATACAAATCTAAAGTTGAAGCAATGCTCAGTGAAAATATATCTGTAACAGATATTGCAGCTGCTTTATTAAAGTTATCTTTATCAAAAGAAGGTAGAAAAATAAATAAACATATTGTCTTCGAAACACCTAAAGAAGAAATTTTAGAAAATAATAGACGCAGAAGAGTAAATCGAAACATAAGACAAAATAGAAAAAATGAAAATAATATCAGTTATGATAGCCCAAAAAGGCAAAAAAACAATAAAAATAATAAACCAATTATTTCACTTGATGATATGATAAATTCAGTTAAGAAAATTGATAAAAATAAAAAAAATAAGCCATCTAAAGATAAGTTTTTTGGAAAGTTTAGCAAGAAATTAAAATCCCAATCAAAAAAATAAATCATAAACCATTTATGTTATTTAATTATAAGGAGTTTTAAATGGACGAAGCGAAAACTTATACGCAGGCAGAAGAGTTTGCTAATGCGTTTACGCATGCAATTGGTGCAATGTTTGCTATATACGCTATAGTTATGCTTGCTGTAAATTCAACAACTCCCCTACAAAAGGCAACTACTGCAATATATGGAGCGATGATGTTCCTCTTATTTCAATCCTCAACCTGTTATCATGCAATAACAAATGAAAAGGCTAAAAAAATATTCCGGAAAATTGACCATTCCGCAATTTATTTAATGATTGCAGGCACATATACTCCGTTATTAATGCTTGTTATAAGGTTTCCGAACTCTGTAGCCCTAATGTCGATGACTTGGTATTTAGCAATATCAGGAATTATATTTTCGTGTATAACATTAAAGTTTAGGTATTTGTCAACAGGCTTATACCTGTTAATGGGCTGGCTGGCAGTATTTCTTTTTTATCATCTCTGGGCAAACTATCCCCATACCATTATAGGATGGCTATTCGGCGGTGGTCTTTTTTACACTCTGGGAAGCGTCTTTTACTTATCTAAAAAGAAATTTATGCATACAATTTGGCATTTGTGTGTCTTGGCTGGCGCTATAATGCATTATTTTTGTATTTTAGAGTTATTAAAAAGTTAAAGTTTACTATCAAATATACATTACTCAAAAATTAACAAAACATTTTTATGATATTTCCAGTAATATTTTGATTGTATTCTAATTCAAATTCTAATTCCAAATTTAATTATAAAAAATCTAAAATAAATGATTTTAGATTTCATGATTAAGATACACAGTAGCTACAAGAATGATAGAGCATGGCATTGATTTAGCTGACGTAAAAGATATTCTTGCTCATAGTGATATACGTACTACTATGAGATATGCTCATCCGACTCCTAAAAGAAAATTGGAAGCAATTGCAGTTTTAAATTCATATACTTAGTATTTTATTCAATTGAGTAAATGGGCATCCAGTGGGCATATAAAATTAAAAAATCCCTGAAAGCTCAGAGATTCTATAGTTTAATGGTACCCCAAACATGTAGCATTAGAAAATTAGCTCAGATTTTTTATAACATTTCTAATAAATATTTTGATGCTAGTTTTATGGATATTTTAAAACAAATCAAATTATAGCTTAAAAAGTAAAAGAACATTTAATGATTTATTATTTTTTATGCCTACGGTCTTTGCATATCATCATACTCACACTATTTTTTTGAGGGTAGTAATCTAAATGAAAATAATCACTATTAGTACTCCAAAGAGAAGCATCCATTCTTACTTTATTTTCCTCAATTTCTTTTGGGAATGGTGGAGGTGAGCTATCTAATATTACTTGTTTAACGTAGGTGTCAAATTTATTCATATGGCTATAATTTGTTATATCTGTTATAGTTCCATTTTTATTAATTGTATATATATATACTTGCCCCCATTCTTTTTCTTTGAATTTACGAGCATCAAACGCTTTATATAACTGGTCTTTATAATCATATAAATATTTGTACCAAGCTGGATTATCTATGGAATTTAGTTCTTTTTTATACCCTAAAGGCGGTAATTTCTCAGCAAATACAATATTGCTACTGCCTATTAGTAATCCTATAAGTATTATTATGTTTAAAAGTTTTTTCATTATGTAACTATACAATTTTTGACTTTACTATGTCAATTGTTCATAGTAGCCGTCTGTAGAGCTTCCGTCTTGTTTTTGGTGGCCATTAATATATGTAAGTTGACCTTCTTCTACCATTTGATTAGCATTTGAATCAGATATAATTTCATTAGCTTTTAATTTTTCCATAATTGCTGGTTCGTATATATCATACCTTCGTCTTCTAGAAATTCATTAAAACTACTGCCTATATGTTTTTTATTTATCATTTTTAAAATCCTGTGCCTAAAACGTATACATTGTATACCCATAGTGCACCATTTTTGATACACATTTTCAAGTGGGTGAGCTCAAATTATGTATAAATCTTAAGAAAATATATAGTTTTCTATAACATTCTAATAAATATTTTGATGCTAGTTTTATGATATTTTAAAACAAATCAAATTATAGCTTAAAAAGTAAAAAAACATTTAATGATTTATTATTTTTTATGCCTACGGTCTTTGCCTATTATTAACACTACTTTCTTATCATCCGTATAATAATTTATTTTATATTCATCATCATTGACACTCCAAAGTGAAACATCAGCTCTTACTTTGTATTCTTCAATTTCTTTCGGAAATGGTGGAGGGGGGGTATCTAATATGACCTGCCTTATATATTTATCTGATTCATCAAGAGTATCATATTTTATCATATCTGTTATACTACCATCCCTATTAATGGTATATATAAATATATGCCCCCATTCTTTTTTTCTGAATTTACGAGCGTCAAACGCTTTATATAATTGCTCTTTATAATCATATAAATATTTATACCAGACAGGATTGTCTGTAGAGTTTAATCCATTGATATACTTGGATGGTAATTTTTCTGCCAGAACCAAATTGCAATTACCAATTAATAATCCCAGGATTAATATTATTTTCAAGGATTTATTCATTGTCATAATATACAATTTTTAACCTTATTATGTCAATTGTTCATAGTAGCCGTCAGTAAAGCTTCCGTCTTGTTTTCATGTTTATTTATGCCTACGGTCTTTACTAATTATTAGCCATACTGTATCATCTTTGGGGTAATAATTTATTTTATATTCATCATCGTTAGAACTCCAAAGCGAAGTATGGATTTTTACTTTATCTTCTTCAATTTCTTTCGGAAATGGTGGAGGGGGGGTATCTAATATGACCTGCCTTATATATTTATCTGATTCATCAAGAGTATCATATTTTATCATATCTGTTATACTACCATCTCTATTAATGGTATATATAAATATATGCCCCCATTCTTTTTTTCTGAATTTACGAGCATCAAACGCTTTATATAATTGCTCTTTATAATCGTATAAATATTTATACCAGGCAGGATTATCTGTTGGATTTAATCCATTAATGTATTTTAACGGCAGTTTCTCAGCAAATACAATATTGCTACTGCCTATTAGTAATCCTATAAGTATTATTATGTTTAAAAGTTTTTTCATTATGTAACTATACAATTTTTGACTTCATTATGTCAATTCCTCGTAGTAGCCGTCAGTAAAGCTTCCAAGACATTTTTTATTTATTCTTATGCCTATGATTTTTTGTTACAAATAGCTCCATAGTTTTTTTGTAAGAATAGTAATTTATATAGAAATCATCATGGTCTGAGCACCAAAGAGAAACATCCATTTTTACTTTATCTTCTTCAATCTCTTTTGGGAAAGGCGGTGGTGGATTGTCTAATATGACTTGCCTTATGTATTTATCTGATTCATCAAGAGTATCATATTTTATCATATCCGTTATAGAACCATCTCTATTAATAGTATATATAAATATATGTCCCCATTTTTTTTCTTTGAACTTATGAACGTCAAAAGCTTTATATAGTTGGTCTTTATAATCACTTATATATTTATACCAAACAGGGTTATCAACAGAATTAAATCCATTATGATATTTTTTGGGTAAGCACTCTGCAAACACAGGCATAATGCTTACTATAATAAATAGTAAAAATATGGTTATTTTTTTTATATTGTTCATTTAAACAATATACAATTTTTAACTTCATTATGTCAATTGCTCGTAGTAGCCGTCAGTAATGCTTCCGCCTTGTTTTTGGTAGCCACTAATATATGTAAGTTGACCTTCTTCTACCATTTGATTAGCATTTGAATCTGATATAATTTCATTAACTTTTAATCTTTCCATAATTTCAGGTTCGTATATATCATATAACCCTGCTTTTGATATGCTATCAATGGTTTTATTAGTAAATTTAACAAGTTTTATTGTATCAATAAACCAAGGATTTTCTTTTTTGTATTGTTCAAGCGGAATTGCACCCTGGCAGCTACCCATATTTACAAGAGAATGAGCAGCTTTTAACCCAAATGGTGTTTTTGCCATAAATTTATTTTGTTGACTTTCTACAATATAAGTTTGTCCAATATGCTGGTTAAATAGTTTTGAAATCGGGTCATGAGCATCTCTATAGTTTACAATTAAATTGTTATAATCAGTAGAACCGCCACTTTCAGCAATTTTATTTAAAATGTCATTCCCTAATGGAAAAGCGTTATAAGTATAAACCTTTGTGTTATTCAAAAGTCCTACATAAATTGCTTCGCTTCCACCTTCCGAATGTCCTGCTATTGCTATATTATAAGAATTAGCATAATTTTTTTGTATTTTATCAAAAAATGTATTAGCATTTTTCATTTGCCTAGTAACATTGTCTATACCCATTTTGAAGTTAGCAACTTGGTCTTTTATTGAAGGTGATTACTTATCAAAAGAAGAAATTGTTAAATTATCAAAAAACAATGAAGATTTTTCTAAAGGGGATTACAAGTTTTATTCATATTCTTGGATTAAAAAAATAAAGTTATCAGATGGTAAAGAAATAAAAGTATATTTTATTTTGCCCCCTGTTCACAAATCCACTTATGATAATACATACAGTTATATGGTTGAAGTGGGATTTTATGATAATGATTTGGCAAATCTTTCTATAGCTGAAAAACGAGAGCTAATAAAGCTGCTTAAAAGAATTTATGAAGATAGTTATCAAAAGGTTAGTGTGGGTAACCTTGTTATATATATAGAAACAGAATTTACAAAAACATCTAAAGAAATGTTTTTAACTAATGATGGACAAATTATTAGTCCAAATAGAGAAAAAATATCCAACAAAGATATTTATAATAATTCTAAACCTGGCTTAGAAAAATTAAATACTTTAAAGAGTACAGAGCGAAACTACGCTATTAATATTTTACAAGCATATTCAGATGGTGCAAAATCAAGAAATGAAATAGCAAAAAAAATAAACATAGCTGAATCTTATATAAGAGACTTGGAAGAAAAAATAAAAGCACATTATAGAGTTGATACCAAAGAACAAATGCTTATGTTGGCCGCAAAAGATAATTTAATTAATTTACCTCAAAATTGACACTCAAAATTGAGGTTATTAAACCCTCCTCAAACAGAATAAAGAAAAGGAGGATAAATAAATGGTACTTAAAAAACCAAATTTCGTAATAACATTCAGAGATGAAAAACCAGATAAAAAAAGAGATCAGAAACGATTAGCAAGATTTATTTTAATTTTGAATGAAATAAATCAAAACAGACTAAAAGCAGAAAGAGCGCAACAGAAGGAGGTATTATGGTAACAGCAACATTAACAAAAGAAATCCAAGAACCTGAAAAAGAAGAAAAATCTACAATTCAAAAAATAAGCAAAAGTTTTAACGAAATATGGGGAGAAGTATGGAATATTTCTTCTGATATGACAGGGTTATGCAAAATGATTGACACTCTAAATGCTGATTTTGAAGCCAATAGAATAAAGCATTTTGACGACGAAGCAATTACTTTTATAAACTACTTTTTTAGAGTAAGGGGTGAATTGCTTAGCGAAATAACGGACAAGATTGAAGAGTTAGGAAACAAAGTAACTACATTATTAGAGGAGACTCAGGCATGAAAGAAGCGTTACTAGAAAAAGAAACCAAAGAAGAAAAGAAACTATCTCTTGAAGAAATTAAATCAAAAATATCTGAAGTTGAAGATGCTGTAAAAACTGTGTCTTATGACCTAGAAACATTATCAAAAATAGTTGATAAGTTCGCAGGTGAAGGAGATAACTCAAATATTGACAATCATAATATGTTTAACTTTGACGGATTAATGTTCTTGCATAGAACCTTAAAAGAAAAATCATCACTACTTTATAACGAGGGTGAGAAATTAGAACTTATGCAACGATATGACTTCCCTGATTCAATAGAATAAATAATGCAATATAATTTTAGTTTTTCTAGCCCGGTACGCCGGGCTTTTATTTTAATTGTAATAATATATCACTACCACCAAAGAGATGCTATAATGAATTTGCTTACTAAGGGAGATATAGCTTATATGAAATATTCAATTTCTGATGTTTTAATGGATGATAATGGTGAATACGATTTGGAACTTGAGGTAAATGGGCTTGATAATAATGATTATAGATGTGACCTTATTCCTGAACTTATCAGTCCTACCATACAAACAGTTATTGAATATGTTAAAACAATGAAAGCTAACTATACCTACAAAAGAGATGAAGATGGTTGCCTTTCAGTAAAGAACATGAACGAATGTTTGAATGAATTTAAAAAGAATCATTTGAACAACTTCATTGAATTGCTAAAAGAAAATGTTCAAACAACTGAATTATCTGATTAAATTATTATATTAAAATATTGGGCTTTTCTTTAGCTTTTCAAGTTTTATTAGTTATTTTCCACATGCCACAAAGCTCATTATCGAACGTTCTATGCATTTTATATATATTCCCCATACCAAAGCAATATTATAATCGCTTAAAACGTGTTGTAGTTTTTGTGATTTATAAAAGAGTTTATTCACATGCCAGGCAACAAAAATATATATGGTATAATTAGCCTATTAATGCTTGGAGAGTAAGAAAATGGAAAATAACAATATTAACAATAAGCTTCAATTTTTAATCTACAATACGCCGCAAGAAGATGTTAAGGTTGATGTTATAGTGAGAGATGAAACCCTTTGGGCTACCCAAAAAGCAATGGCGGCATTGTTCGGTGTGCAAGTGCCTGCAATAAATAAGCATTTAAAAAATATTTTTGAAGAGGGCGAACTAGATGCTAAAGTGGTTGTTTCCAAAATGGAAATAACCACATTGCACGGTGCAATTACTGATAAAACACAAACACATGAAACACAGTTTTATAACCTTGATGCAATAATTTCAGTTGGTTATAGGGTTAATTCTGCAAAAGCAACACAATTTAGGATTTGGGCGACAAAAATTATCAAAGAATTTGTGCAAAAAGGGTTTGTGCTTGATGATGAGCGCTTAAAGCAGGGACAAAGTGTTTTTGGTAAAGATTATTTTCGTGAATTATTAGAACGTGTTCGTTCCATTCGCACAAGTGAACGCCGTATTTGGCAACAGATTACGGATATTTTTGCTGAATGCAGCATTGATTATGACCGTAATTCATCTATTACGGAAGAATTTTATGCAATGGTGCAAAATAAATTTCATTATGCAATAACGGGACATACTGCGGCTGAAATCATTTATAACACAGCTGATAAACACAAAAACAATATGGGATTATCTAATTGGAAGAATTCACCAGATGGACGTATTCTCAAATCTGATGTTACGATAGCTAAAAATTATCTGCCGGAAAAGGAAATCAAGCGTTTAGAGAGAGCTGTTTCTGGTTATTTTGATTATATTGAGGATTTGATTGAACGAGAAAACACTTTTACTATGGCGGAATTTTCACAAAGCATAAATGAATTTTTGGCATTCAGAAAATATGAAATCTTAAAGAATAAAGGCAGAATTTCAAAAAAACAAGCAGATGATAAAGCCAAATCAGAATATGACGAATTTAATAAGACGCAAAAAATTATTTCGGATTTTGATAAAAAAATTAAAAAATTAGAGAACAAAAATAAATAGAAGTTGACAATAAACTATTAAAGCAAAAACTTAGGGAACTATGCCAAAGCAGGGAGAAACACCTAAGTTATACTCTTATATTGTAACATTGCTTTTAAAAATTTCAAGTGAAAAGCATGGGAAGTTTTAAGTTTCTTTACTGTAATTTTTTGTGTATTTTTGATTATAACTGTCCCCAATTCGATTTTTATTAAAAAATGTAAAGACAAAAACTCAATAAAAAAGAGCCTTTTAAGCTCCTTTAAAATGGTACCCCCAGGGGAATTCGAATCCCCGTCTACACCGTGAAAGGGTGTTGTCCTAGGCCTCTAGACGATGGGGGCTTAGCCCGTAATGCTAATATATCTAAAGCATAGCAAGATGTCAATCACTTTGAACAATAAATTTTATTTAACTTATTCAAAAACAATTTTGCACTTTTTTCAGGAGAATCAGAATTAATGATTGCCCGAACAACCGCCACTCTTTTTGCACCTGAGGCTATTACCTCATCAACGTTCAGTACATCTATTCCTCCAATGGCAAAGAAAGGTATGTTAATATTTTCACTTGCCCATTTGACATAATCAAGACCCACTGCCTTACGTCCTTGTTTAGTAGGCGTTTCAAAGACAGGCCCGACGCCAATGTAATCGGCTCCTTGTTCCTGTGCTTTTAAAGCTTGTTCGGGTTTATGGGTAGATATTCCGATAATAAAATTTGTTCCTAAAATTTCTCTGGCGCTTTTAATTTCTATATCATCTTGTCCTAAGTGAACTCCATCAGCTTCAACGATTTGAGCTATATCAATCCTGTCATTGATGATAAATAATGCATCATAGATTGAACAAAGCTCTCTGATTTTTTTACCAAGTTCGATTATTCTTGAGGCAGATGCGGATTTTTCTCTTAGTTGAACTATTTGAACTCCTCCTTGAAGAGCCGATGCAACTGCGTTTAAAAAATCATCATCACTGTTAAACTTATCTGAATTTGTAACAAGATATAATTTTTTATCCTGGAGTCTTAATCTGTTTAATTTCATACAAAGTATTTCCCACATTTGTTTTTCAAGAGTATAAGACAAATAACGAAGAGACTCAAAAACACTGCCGTTAATTTCCCCTGCACAAGAATATTCACTTAGAGCTCTCAATGCTTGCTGCAATCTTTTTATATTCGCTCTAAAAATATTTTCAAGACTTTTTCTTTCAGTAGGGTTCTTAATTTCAGCTCCAACATCATTTTGACTGTCTCTTGCTTTTAATAGCAAAGAGTAGTCACTATCAGATTCTTGGCATATTTCATGCCTGATTTTTTTAAATTGCTCAGATAATTCTCCATCATTCAGATAAAATCTTGCAATTTCTTCCAGGATCCTGGAAGCTTCAACAGCTCTATTAAGATTTGCGTCAATAATTCTTTTCATTTTATCAATATACCCTATGTGATTATATAACAAAGGGCGTGGGAAGTTCCACTAAAATAAATTATTTTCTAAAAAGATAATATGGGAGAGAAAGTATTTTGAAAGGGCTCATAGGAAAAAAATATAAAGACATGGATTTAAAAGAGCTTATTAAATACTCTCAAAAAGATGATTTTAATGCCCTTGAAGAACTCATCAAAAGAGAGCAAAAGCATGTCTATGCATCATTTTATTACCTTGACCCACACAGGCATGACTTGCTCGATTTAACTCAAGATGTCCTCCTGAAAATGTCAAAAAACATAAAAACTTTGAGAAATATAAATAATTTTAAATCCTGGTTAAGCCAAATTATATCTAACCGATTCTATGATGAACTTAGGAAAAAAAGCAAAATCCCTAGTACAATCTCAATAGATGCCCATTGGGGGGAAGACAACGAAAAAGCAAATGTTCTTGAAATCTGTGACCTGTCTGCCAAACCTGACGATTCGACAATACACAAAGAACTCGATGAAATTATTAGAGAGATGATTTGCCGATTGCCCAACCGTTTTAAATTTGCAATCGTCTTAAGAGAAATTCAAGGTCTGAGCTATGATGAAATCGCTAAAATAACCAATACAAATGTCGGAACGGTTAAATCCAGAATATCAAGAGCCAGAAACAGGCTACAAGAATGCTTGAAGCCTTATTTAAGTTGACAAATTTAGGAGCAAAAAATTGGATGACAATAAATGTAAAAAAATCAGTTCAATGATATCTCTATATATCGATGACAAACTGAATGACGAACATAAAAAAATGGTCGAAGAACATTTTGCGCAATGTCCTGAGTGCTATCAAAAATATCTGAATATAAAAAGTATTATTGAAAACTTAAAGCTTTCTTATGAAAAAGTGTTAGAAAAAGTTGAACCAATAGAAACAGTAAATCTTTTTAACATAAGAGAATATGAAAAATTTTATAGAAACATATCGGCTTATATGGACAACGAACTGAGTAATCAAGAAAGTATTGATTTTAGAAAATACCTTCTTAAATCAAAATCGGCAAGATCTGATCTTAAAAATATGTACATATTGCAAAATCAAATTAAAGATTCCTTCACAAAATGCATATCACACAGCAGAGTAAATCTTGCAAAAAAAATAGTAAAAAAAATTAAAAGAGAAAATCAAACAACAGAACAAATAATTGCAAAAGTGGCTATTCTATTAGGTTTAGCAATATTCACAGGCTCTTGCCTTTACTTCTTTAAAAATAACTATAAACATGAGCCGCCTAAAATTAAAAAGGAAAAAAATTTCATCTCGATAAAAGTTGTTTATAATAAAGCAAATTATTATCTATAAAGATTTTAAAACTTCAACAATTCTTGATGCGGCTTTGCCGTCACCGTATGGATTTATCGCTTCAGACATTTTTTTATATTCTTCGTCAGAATCCAAAAGTTTTTGCGTTTCTTGAATAATTTTAAGCTTATCTGTACCAACAAGCTTCACTGTTCCATATTCAATAGCTTCAGGTCTTTCGGTTGTATCTCTCAACACAAGAACAGGCTTACCTAAAGAAGGTGCTTCTTCTTGGACGCCTCCAGAATCAGTTAAAATTAAATAAGATTTTTTCATTAAAGAAGCAAATGGCGCATAGTCTAAAGGTTCTATTAAATGGATTCTTTCTTTATTTTCGAGAATTTCTCTGACAGGTTTTTGAACATTTGGGTTCAAATGCACAGGATAAACAACCTGAACGTCCTTATTTTTATCCACTATCTCAAGAATCGCCCTGCAAATTTCTTTAATAGGCTCACCAAAATTTTCTCTTCTGTGAGAAGTTAAAAGTATTGTTTTCAAATTTTTATCAAGATTCAACCCCGGGATGTCAATATGATTATTATTCACAGTGTACAAAAGAGCATCAATAACCGTATTACCCGTTTTATATATATTTTCAGATGGTATTCCTGACTTAATCAAGTTTTCACACGATGTATCAGTTGGAGCAAAGTGATAAGTCGAAAGCGCATCCGCAAATATTCTGTTTATTTCTTCAGGAAATGGATAATATTTGTCAAAAGTCCTAAGTCCTGCTTCAACATGCCCTATTGGAATTTTTGCATAAAAAGCAGAAAGAGCAGCCGCCATAGAAGTTGTTGTATCACCATGGACCAAAACAACATTCGGCTGGACTTTTTCATAAACATCTTTTGTTTTTAAAATCACATCTGATGTTAAAGTCCATAAATTCTGATTCGTTTTCATAATATCAAGATCGAAGTCCGGCTTAATTTCAAAAAGCTCAAGCACTTGATCAAGCATTTGCCTGTGCTGTGCAGTTACACATACAAGGCTCTCAAAAATATCAGGATATTTTTTAATTTCATTTATTAAAGGAGCCATCTTGATGGCTTCCGGTCTTGTCCCAAATACTGTCAATACTTTTATTTTGCTCAATTTTTTATCTTCCGCTTTAACCTATATTAATTTTATTATTTAAATAAATTTAGTCCAGAGCTTACCTGACAAGTTTTATTGTCTTAAGTTCCTTTGGCTCGAAGACCAGCTTTGATTCCACTTCTTTAATATTTTCTTCAAGCGGATTTACTTCACAAATATTTTTAATTTTTATTATTGTTGAAATCTTAGAAGTTTGAACTTCATCTTTCGGATTAAACATCCTTACTATAAGATCTTTGCCTGAGAGCTTAACAGCATATATGAGAATATTTTTATTGTCAATGTTAATGATATTGTCTTCTTCAATATCAGTGAAAAGAACAATTGTACTTCCATAAAATTTTTCTGTAATTTCAAATAATTTTTCAGGATTTTTATTAAAATTAAGAGCAAATTTGGCTGTATTCTTGCCTATTGACTGAAGGCCGGGAGTTAATAGCGGCGGCCCTGCAGGAGTGCCTCTTGTCGGATTTTCTGCTTCAGATATTATTCCTGTTGCTCTTAAAAGCGTTAACCTTAAATTATTTTTAAAGACCTCGTATTCTCTTAGCCCTTTTGTAATGAGTCCAAAGTTTTGAGTCCAGACAAATCTTTGCATAGGTCTTGTATTAGTCTTTAATTCTTTACCTTTTTTAGCAGGAATTTTTTTATAAATATCATAATCCGAATCAAAATTTCTTTCTATTAAGCCAAGAGAATCCTCGCTTAGTGTAGTTTTTATGGGTTCTTTAAGGTTAAACTCCGCCTGTAAAATATGGTTTTTAGATTTATTTAACCACTCAATTTCAAACTCCAAATACTCACTTCTGTTATATAAAATCGCTTTTACGAGCAACTTATGTTTAATGCGTTTTTTGCTCCTTAATTTTAAATTAGATTTTTCAGGTATCTCAATTTCAAACACAAAGCCAAGTACAGCTCTTTGAGGTCCTTCTTCAAGGAGTTTTATTTCGTTAATTTTAGAGGATATCAGCTTATCGCCTTTTAACGCCCCGAAATTATAGCTATCGCCAACATCTGCCCTATCAATTATTTTGATGAAATCTTCATAAACTTCATCATTTAATTTGTCGGTAACAACTATTTTCCCTTTAATTATTTCAAATTTTATAAAATTATTTTCAATAGAATTATCAGAAGTTTTCAAATTTTTTGATTTATAAATATCCTTTCTGACTAAAGATTTAATAGAAAAAGAAGGAATATTTTTTACATCAATTAAATATTCTTTTATTGTTGTAATATCCTCTGTAATAGGTATTTGTTCTATATTATAAAGCTTCTCGTCCGTAAACCCTTTTTCATCGCTAATTACTTGCGGATTATAGATTTTAGATATTTTTTTGTTTGTCTTAAACCTTACAACTCCGGAATAATTATAGTTTGAGAGGTTGAATACACTTAAAATATCTTTGTCGGTTGATAAATCTCTGATTGTTCTTTTAATTATGCCGTCTGTTACAGCTTCAACTTTTTTGAATCTTGTCACCATTTCATCATGGACAGGATCTATGCCGCAGCCGTAAATACCGTCATGAGCATGGTTTTTAATGAGTGTTTTATAGGCATAATCACATTGATTTTGTCTGTTTTCATTTTTAAATATGAAAGAAGATATAGCCTGAATCGGCTCAGCTAACCTTGAAAGCTTCCACTCAATCATTGTATTTTGCTGTTTTAAGTACATCCTTGAAGAATAAACTCCGGGTAAAATAAAGGTTAAATCATTATTTAAAAATTCGTTTTTGACTTCAATCCTTTCAACTTTACTCGTTTTTTCAACATATTCAAATGGTGTTTTAACAGAAATATTATAGTCAGGCAAATATTTTGAGATTTTCCTTATCTGATGATTGATGTTTGAAGGCGCCGCAAGATGATCAGCGCCTAGAGGCAACAAAATATAGTCCTGACTTTTTGCTTCAATTTTTGTCAAATATTTTTTTAAAATCCTGGCTTTATTCGCAGGAGGAATTTTAAGACTTAAAACATCTTGGAAATAGCCTTGTATAAGATTTACGGCATTAATGCCATCCCAGTTAATATCGGCCGGAAGATTGCCTATCCCACGCCAAATAAAAGCATTAGTGATCCCAAAAGCCTTTAAAATATGAACCGTAGAGTGACTATGGCCAAATGTATCTGACAAATATGCTATAAAATCATTACAGCCAAGCTCTTTGGATTTTTTTATCCCCAAATACAAGTTTCTTACAAAACTCTCAGATGAAGTTAAGAATTCATCACTGGAACAATAAAAAGGTCCTATAAAAAGCTTTCCTTTTTCAATCAGCTTTTCAATTCTTTCTTTTTTCTCCGGGAAAATTTCAAGAAAATCTTCAATAGCAGCTGTTTGACCGTCAAAGTAAAAATAAGGGAGTTTATTTGTTTCTAAATCATTTAAAACCTTATCAAATACTTCTATAAGGCGCAATCTAAATTCTTCAAATTCCCTGTACCATTCTCTATCCCAATGTGTATGTACGTATGCAATGACCTTTTTCATAAGTCAATTCTAATTGATTTTAGAGTAAAAATCCAGATTTTTTTCAAATTATTTCAGCAATTTTAAATAAATCTTTAAGCTCAAAATAATACCCTTCTTCTAAAAGTTCAAAAAATATTGAGGAAGTACTTGGAGCTAGCACTCTAACCATATCCTGAGATTTAAAAAATGCTTCAACAAATCTGGCAAAAAGCTCAGACGGGCGTTTATAATATTTATTGAGTTTATTAATTCTTCTTGCTATTCGACTCTGGCGTCTTTGCAAAGAGCGCAATCTTATATATGCAGCAAATGCCCTTGGCATATCAATAAAATCGTTCTCTAAGTTGTCGATGGATAATCTTTTTTCTTGCCTGAAAAACCCTGATATTATTTTCACCCTGTCAAATTTCAAAAGATATCTGGCATTTGATTTTCTGATATACCTGTCAAACTCTTTAAATTTTTTTGAGCGTAAAAACTTTGGATAATCTTTTTTAATGATCTCTTCTTGCATCTTTATTTCTTGCACTGCTTGATTTTTAAGCTTTTTCAGACTAATAAGTCTTGAATTCTTATCGCAAAAATCCGTAACCATAATAAGCTCTTTTTCGATTATTGAGCAATCATTTAAACAAAAAAGCTTACTAAGACTTCCTCCGGTTTTAAAAATATCACTTTCGATTTTGCTATGTACATAGTGAGCAAACTCATGAGCCAAAACTTCAGTTGAGCGGTTATCGTCAAGATACTTTGAGATGTCAATCCTGTTTTTAAAGTAAACACCTTGATGCCCTCTGGCTTTAGTGTTTGTTTTTACTTGGATATCAAGTTTTTCTAAAAATTTTATAAAATCATTTTTCTCAATTTTTTGTCTGTTTTTTTCGTAAATCTCAATCATTTAGTCTCATCTTTAACCCATTTTAAGTATTTATCATAACCTTCCTGCACAGGAATAGCAATTATTTCAGGAAGCTCGTATTCATGTTTTTCAAGTATTGCGGCTTGGAGCTTTTTGTATAATTTCTTTTGAGTTTTTATAGCAAGTAAAAATTCTTCTTCTTCAGTGACATATCCATCCCATCTATACACTGAAATAATATTTGGGATAATATTTATGCAGGCGGCAAGTTTTTTTTCAATTAGATATTTTGAAATTTCCAGTGCATTTTTCTTATTTGAAGTGGTACAATTTACCAAAATATAAGACATTTTGCCTCCTTAATAATTTTACTTAAAGATTTTTCCCGGATTTAATATATTATCAGGATCAAACAAGTTTTTTATTTGTTTCATACATAAAATAGCTTTTGAAGAAAGAACCATGGAAAGATAATCTGATTTTTCAGTGCCTATACCATGTTCACCTGAGAGCATTCCGTTTAAAGAAACCGTTAATTCATATATTTCTTTTTTCGCACACTTATAATTCAAAAGTTCTATTTTATTGTTTATATCTAAAGCAATGTTTGGATGAATGTTGCCATCTCCAATATGACCCATTATACAGACCTTTAAAGAGTATTTTTTACAAATATTTTGTATTCCCATAATAAGCTTTGAGATATTCTCTCTTGGGACAACAACGTCTTCAGTAACAACGGTAGGTGCAAGTTTAGCAGTAGCACCAAAAGAAGCCCGTCTTGCCGTCCAAATTCTTTCAGCTTCTTCCTTATTCTGTGCTGTTTGAATAAAAGAAGCACCTGCATCTTTGCACATGTATATTATATTATTATACTGAGTTTCGATATTATCCTTAAATCCATCTATTTCAAGCAATAACGCTGCCTCTTTATCTGTGAGAAGCCCTGAGGGGTAGAATCTTTCAATTGTACAAAGTGTGTTCTTATCCATTAAATCAATAACTGAGGGTGTTATTAAATTAGAAATAACTGATTTCACAGCATCTGATGCTTGTTCCAAAGAATCAAAATAAGCAAGAAGAACTCTTTTAGACTCAGGTCTGGGAATAAGCTTTATTGTAGCTTGTGTTACAATACCCAACGTTCCTTCAGAACCGACAAAAAGCTGAGTCAAATTGTAACCTGTAACATTTTTCGCACAAGGGCTGCCTGTATTTATAACGCTTCCATCCGCTAAAACTACTTCCAAATCAATCACATAGTCCTTTGTTGTCCCATATTTAAATGAAGTAGGACCTCCGGAAGACAACGCAATACTTCCTCCAATCATCGAAACAGCATAATTTGAAGGATCTGGGGGATAAAAAAGACCTTCATTTTCAACAGCATCTTTTAAATCTGCAATCACAACCCCGGGTTCAACTTTGCAATACATATTTTCTTTATTAATTTCAAGAATTTTATTCATTTTTGCAAAGCTCATAACTATTCCGCCATTTTTGGGAATACATCCCCCGACATGGTTTGTTGCGGCGCATCTTGGAATCAGTGGAATTTTATTTTTTTTGGCAAACTTTACTATCTCAGAAACTTCTGCGGTGCTCTTTGGAAATACAACAATATCTGCAATACCTGAAGACTCTGAGGCATTTGTTGCATCAAATGAATAACAATACCTCTGCTCAATTTCAGATAAAATATTATTTTTACCTACAATTTTAGTTAATTCTCGCTCAAGTCTATTATCTTTATTTATTGTCAGATTCAAATTTATTACCTCTTCTATGATTATAGAATAAAACAGCGCTCATTAGTAAATTTTTCTATTTAATTTGAAGTTATAATAACAATTTTAATATATCCAATGTCTGAACTAAATCGGCAATGCACAAAACAGCCACATATTGTTAAATTATAAAAAACGAGTGGGGAGAAAACAATGAAACTATACCACAAAATATTTTTAAGCGTAACTGCCGCAATAATGTTTCTTGCACCTGTATATTCTCAGCCTTTTCAAAAAATTTATGATCAAGATGAACAAATAAACGTAACTGTTTATGAAAAAGTTAACCCTACTATTGTCTCAATAGATGCTCAAGTCGGAGACGGTATATCCAGCGGCACAGGATGTATTGTGGATAACAAGGGGCTGATTCTTACAAGCTCTCACGTTGTGGAAGGCGCAACTGATATCGAAATTACAACTGCAAAAGGACAGGTTTTTAAAGCTGAAGTAATACCGCTCGATATTAAAAACAGTGATGATTTGGCTCTTTTACGAATAAAAACAAAAGACCGCTTGCCCGCAATAGCCCTGGGAGATTCTTCCAGCATCAAAGTAGGACAGAAAGTACTTGCAATAGGTAATCCATTTGGTTTTAACGGAACACTCACTACAGGCATAATTTCAAGGATAGATTATGAAAGAAATAAAATACAAACAGATGCCGCTATAAATCCGGGAAGCTCAGGAGGTCCGATTTTAAATGCAAGCGGGGAAGTAATAGGAATAAGCCAATCTATTTTTAATCCCGACAATAACAAATCAAATATCGGCATAGGTTTTGCTATCCCGGTTAATGATGCAAAAACTCTTTTAAGCCAATATAACGTCAAAAAACTTTTAAAATAAAAAGGCTATTTTTTAGGTTGCTGTTTTCCTTTGATATCAAGAGCAGCATTATGTGCCAATATATATACCGAACATGTTTTATAATTTTTCAAATACCATGCGCATTTATCCTGAGCGCAAATAATCTCAACATTATTGCCGGCACTCATTATCGGACAAATTGGAATACTCATTTTACTCTCCTATTTGCTATTTTGTAACTCAGCCTGTTTAAACAAATTACAGTTTTCGTCTCTTTTAAGCTCTTGTTCTTTATAAATACGGCTTCTATTTATAACTTCATCAAAATCAATCAAATGCGCATCAAAATCAGGACCATCCACACATGCGAACTTAACCTCACCGCCGACTGTAAGCCTGCAAGCTCCGCACATACCTGTTCCGTCAACCATAATAGGATTCATGCTGACTTCTGTTTTAATGCCTTTATCTCGTGTAAGGTCTGCAACGGCTCTCATCATTGGCAAAGGCCCTACCGCTATCGCATAATCAATTTTTTCTTTTTGCATAATATCTGATAAAACATTTGTAACAAAGCCTTTAGTTCCCAATGAACCGTCATCTGTTGTTATGAAAAGTTCTGTTGATGCCTGTTCCATTTTATCCTGCCAAAATATCAAGTCTTTATTTCTTGCACCCATAATCATATAGACTTTATTTCCGGCTTCTTTGAACGCTTTGGCAATTAAATAACAAGGAGCTGCCCCATATCCGCCAGCCAAGCAAACAACCGTACCGTAATTTTCTATATGTGTAGGTTTGCCAAGAGGTCCTACTAAATCAGCAATTTCATCACCAACATTCAATTGTGCAAGCTTTTTGGTTGAATAACCAACAGCCATATAAACAATTGTAAGTTCTCCATTTTCTTTATCAATATCTGCAATAGTTAAAGGGACTCTCTCCCCTTCTGAATCTACTCTTAATATGATAAATTGACCGGCTTTTGCATTTCTTGTTATATAAGGTGCTTTAATTCTTATTTCATATTGATTAGGACATAATTCTGTCTTTGATAAAATTTCGTATCCCACGTTTTCCTCCGAAACCAAATTACACTATAAATGTATTATAACAGAAAATCAAAATAAAAAGCCGCATTCCTGCGGCCTAAAATAACAAACAATAATATGGAGTTGGAGGAGTTTAAAAATTGCTGTTGTTAAACATTTCAACAACAATATCCAGCTTAGCGCTATCAGACAAGCTGCTTTGCGGGAATTCTTTATTAAATTGCAAAAGACCTTTTTCAACTTCTTTTTCAAATCCTTGAACAAATCCTGCAATTCTTGCTGCCTGCTCAGAAGTTACGTATTTAGATACATCAATGGTTTTCTTTGCAGCAGGTTTAACATCAATGCTCTGAGCAGCCATAAAACTTAATACGTCTGATGCCGGAACTTCTTTTTTATCAACTGCTGATTTGGTTGAAGTTTCTGCTTCAGCACTTTTATCTTTTGCTTCTTTTTTAAGCGTATAACCTACAATTTGGGGATTGATATTGATAGGGTTAATATTGTTTGCCATTTTCATCTCCTAATCTATAAATTTATCTTACAGATTATTTATCGGTTTTATATTTAATGACCTTTAGTGAAAAGTCAGTATTTTAAATCTTTTTGTAACATTCCTTTACAATACTGACAAATTCTTTTTTTATGATATTTATATAAATGTGTTTATACATTTATTTAGGAAGGGAATTTATGAAAGTTTCTGCTATAGTTTCTCATGCTGTAAAAAATCAATACGATATAACATCACAACCAAAACAGCAAATTTCAAATCCGGTTATGGCAAAAGATATTAATTTAAACAATATGCCAAACTCAACTTCTTATCTTGTAAATTTTAAAGGCAATGAAGTTAACTCTAGCACTGTTGAAAACGTCAAAAAATACGTTAATACCGGTATTAACAACGTAAAAGAGATAAGAATTCCCGACCTGTTAGAACTTGATGAAAATGTACATATCCCAAAATCAATGAACGAATCGCTTGGAATAAATAATGATGTAAACCCTAACGGACTTCATATTGAAATATCCCAAAAAATTGATTCCAAGCAGTATAAAATAACTGATGATAAAGGAAAAGTTGTGTTCCTTGGAGAAGTTCATAATGGAATATTAACTCCTGAAGTAATATATAAACACGGTAAATTCAAACCGGAAATAACTATAAAAGATGGCATTCTTGAGCATAAAAGGGCCAAAATGTTAGAAGGCAGTTCAATTATTGCTGACGGTTTTTCTCTCGTTATGCCGGGTAAATACGTAGGACCAAATGAAAAAATACACAGCATAAAGCCTGGTGAAAATAGCAGAATATCTTTTTCAGGAAATATAATTACATCAGTTCTTACTAAAGAACAAAACACAAAAAATGCAATTGAAGATTATTACAAAAACAAGTTTTATGAAGATGTAATTCCGGGTAAATATAGAAATGAAGTTGTAGATAACCAAGTTCAAGGAATCATGCCCGCAGGAGGATTTGGCGAAAGATTTTATAATTTAACAAGAGAATTTGAAAACAAACCTACATATCCGCTACCAACAAGTAATGCATTCAGAATGATAGGCACAACTTTAAACATGTTCGCAGCTGCAGGTATAATTGATGGTAACCCTAGAAAAGATAAAGTTATTTACTTAAGCCAAAAACATGAACTAAAACCAGGTAAAAACGTAGTCCATACAAATATGTACAAAACAGACGGCGGTGCTCTAGCAGAAGCTATTGAAAAAGGAATAATATCTAAAGATAAAGACGGAATTATCCTGAATGCAGACATATTTACAAATGCCGATGTAACAAGAGCTTATAATGCTTTAACAACACTTCCTGATGCAGCGATTGTCATACCTTATGTTCCTTTTGGTCCTGAAAGGTCAAGATCATTCGGATTAATCGGTATAGAAAAAGATGCTGAAGGCAACGGACAAATTAAAGCTTTTGTTGAAAAACCATTATACATAACAGGCATTCCTGATGCCCCAAAACGCAGTGATTTCAAAACCGATGAAGAATTTGACAAAGCTATTGAAAAACACGAAGTCGAAATAGCCAAATTACCTGGTGCAGAAAAAGCCCATGATTCTGAAAATGATAAATATTATGCTAATCCTGGCATCTACATAATGAGTAAAGAAGCTCTTGGTGTACTTGAAGAGCTTAAAGATAAAGCAGGACTCGGCAACAATGTTGTTCCTGAAATAGTCAAAAGGTGTAATGAAGGTACATTGATTAGTAAAAAAACAGGAAGATCAATGAAAGCTTATACTGTACCTCTTCAAAGAGCTGACGGGCAAATAGCCTTCTGGGATGACATCGGAACCGCTGAAGCATACATGAAAGTTATGAGAGAAGTAGCTTATGAAACTTCAACAAAAGGAACAGGAACAGATAATAAATTCTATGGCGTACCAGCTTCTATCTTGAGTAGCATAACTGATAACGTTGATCTTAAAACAGGTATCATATATCAAACCAAAGATTGCAGAAAAGGTTTTGAATCATTTATGGAAAAATATGATGTTTCAGATGCAAAAGGCAACATAATGGTAGTAGACTAGTTCTAAAAACTAACATATATTAAAGCCCTCAATTAAGAGGGCTTTTTAAATCCTAAATTAAACTATACGATTAATTTTTTGATCTGTCGATGATTTTATTGTCTTTATTCCAACTGAAGAGTGAACGAAGCTCAGAACCTACTTTTTCGATTTGGTGTTCTTCGCCATTTTTTCTTAATTTATTGAAGCTTTGCATTCCGGAATTGTACTCATTAAGCCATTCGGAGGCAAATGTACCGTTTTGAATCTCTGTAAGAATTTTTTTCATTTCCTTTTTTGTTTCATCGGTAACTACTCTTGGACCTCTTGTTAAATCACCGTATTCCGCAGTATTTGAAATTGAATATCTCATATCTGAAATTCCACCTTCATAAATCAAATCAACAATTAATTTAAGTTCATGCAAGCATTCAAAATATGCCATGTAAGGGGAATATCCTGCTTCAACAAGAGTTTCAAATCCTGCCTGTATAAGAGCTGCGGTTCCCCCACATAATACAGACTGTTCTCCGAATAAATCTGTTTCGGTTTCTTCTTTAAAAGTTGTTTCAATAATACCTGATCGACCTGCACCTATACAAGAAGCATAAGCAAGTGCAACTTCTTTTGCATCACCTGAAGGATTTTGGTAAATTGCGATTAAAGCAGGGACTCCTTTATTTTTGGTGTATTCGCTTCTTACAGTGTGTCCTGGACCTTTTGGTGCCACCATAATTACATTTACATCTGCAGGTGGAACAATTTTTTTATAATGTATATTAAAACCATGAGCAAACATTAAATATTGACCGGCTCTTAAATATGGGCTAATTTGTTCTTGATATACCTTTGCTTGAATTTCATCAGGGATTAGAATTTGTATAACGTCTGCCCATTGAACAGCATCTTCTATACTCATAACTTTAAGACCTTCAGCTTCTGCTTTTTTAGCGGAAGGACCGCCTAGTCTTAATCCCACAGCAACTTTACATCCTGAATCTCTCAGGTTTGTAACTTGTCCGTACCCTTGAGAACCATATCCTATGATTGCCACGTTTTTAGATAAAATATTATTTTTATCAATATCTTTATCTGTGTAAATCTTCAAATTCTGTGCTGCTTGTACCATTTCGCTTCTCCTTTTTTTGACGAGTACGTATAAATGTTAACATAAAATGTTTAAATATAACACTTTACGCCTATCCTTTGATATAATAGTAATACTTATGTATAGATTTATCTACATTTATTATGTCTTAAATAAAGTTTTATTAATTTTATCCTACAGCTTTTTCTCAAGAGACAACATAATTTTAAGATACTGCAGAAAAAAAATGGAGAATTTTTTATTCTTTGCACCCAGGACAAGAAAAGTTTATCCTATTAAACCTGAATTATTGGGAAAATTTGAACCTGTAAGAATCTTAACTAAAGACTGCGTTAAGCTATACGGTTGGTTTATAAAACCTAAACAGAATTTACCGATTATTATGTTTTGTCACGGACAGTCAGAAAATATTTCAAAATGGCAGGATAGCGCAATTTTTCTTGAAAAACTCGGATTCGGTGCTTTATTCTTTTCTTACAGGGGGCATTATAAAAGTGCAGGTAGGCCTTCTGAAGAAGGAATATATATGGATGCTGAAACAATGATCGACTTTTTGAAGAAAAAAGGATGTTCAACTCAGGACATTGTTATCTGGGGGCGCTCTCTAGGTTCTTGTATCGCCTGCGAAATGGCACTGAGGCACAACTTAAAGGGAATAATACTTGAAAGTTCGATTTTAAATATTACTTCTGCATCAACATCCTTAAAAGACTGGTATATAAAGCAATTCAATCTGAATATATTTAAAGATTTAATAAATAAAGCTTTTGAAAAAATTGATTTTATACAAAAGTTTGAAAATGATAAAAAAATTGAAAAAATTAAATGCCCGATTTTAATCATCCATAGCCAAAATGACGTTAAAATTCACTATTCTATAGCTCAGAAGCTACATAAATTAAACCCTCAATCTACTCTTTATATTTCAGATAAAGGAGAGCATAATACAAACGATTGGTGCTTTGAAAAGGTTAATGAATTTTTAGTTTCTTTGTCTAAAGAAAAAGTAAATATATAACATCAAGTCAGTATTATTGTATAATTGGCAAAAAAGAAAAAATCATCTAAAATTATGGAATGAATATTTTAAACTATATTATAAAACGTCTTATTCAAACAATTCCGCTTTTATTTTTGGTTTCGATTATAAGTTTTTTCCTTATAAGACTTTGCCCTGTTGATCCTCTGGGAGAGCTTAAACTGAATCCATCCATATCTCAGGAAACTTTAAGTCTTGAGACAAAAAGATTAGGTTTAGATAAGCCAATAGTCGTGCAATATGCATTATGGTTAAAAAGCTTTTTGAAAGGGGATTTGGGGATATGTACAACAGGAGAAAAAGTTTCAGATAAGTTAAAGGAAAGAATCCCGAATACCCTTCTTTTAACTGTATTTGTAATATTTTTTACCTGGACAATAGGGCTTCCTCTAGGGGTAGTAGCTGCACTAAACTGGAAAAAACCTATAGACAGAATACTAACACTCCTCTCGAGCATCGGTATGGCAATCCCATCCTTTTTCTTTGCCCTTTTACTTTTAATGTTTGCCGTAAAAACAGGCTGGTTTCCTACAGGCGGGCTTACCAGTTACAATTATTCTTCAATGTCTCCTTTTGGTAAAATCATTGATATACTGCATCACCTTGTTTTGCCTGTAGTTGTGCTGTTTACAATTTCGCTTTCCGGTCTGCAAAGGCAAATGCGTGGCAATCTCTTAGATGTTTTGGAGTCTGATTATGTTAAATTTGCCAGAGCCAAGGGACTAAGCGAAACAAAAGTCATATATAAACATGCGCTAAGAAACGCAATTAACCCTATGATTACATTATTGGGATTTGAGTTTGCTTCTCTTCTAAGCGGAGCCGCATTAACTGAATATGTATTTCAATACCCGGGCTTAGGAAGGTTAATTCTTGAAGCAGTTATGAAGTCGGATATAAACCTTGTTATGGCATCTTTGATGATTGGAACAATAATGCTGGTTTTAGGCAATTTACTTGCCGATATTTTGCTAAAACTTGTTGACCCGAGAGTCGAGGTAAGCTGATGAGCAATCTTGTAAGTTTTGATAAAGACATAAAAGAAAGCCTTTTAAAATCGACTCTAAAAGACAGATTTGCGATGATTGCATTTGTTGTTTTAATGATTTTATATTTAAGTGTATTTCTGGCAGATTTTATCACTCCATACTCAAAAGATTTTTCAGACAGACATCTTGCCTATGCGCCTCCTTCCAAGTTGTTTATTATTGATGAAAACGGTAAATTATCCTGGCCCTATACATATAACTACATAAGGAAATTTGACAATAACAGTTTTAAAATAACTTTCAAGCAAGATAGAAGTAAAAAATATTACGTTAATTACTTTTCCAAAGGTGAACCGTATAAAATACTGGGATTAATACCTTTTGACAGACATTTTTACAATGTAGAAAAAGGCGGAAATATTTTTCTTTTAGGGACGGATATAAACGGCAGAGATAATTTTTCCAGACTTTTATATGGCGGTAGAATTTCACTGACAATAGGATTTTTAGCTTTATTTGTCTCATTTCCAATTGGTATGCTTTATGGGGGAATATCAGGGTATCTGGGTGGCAAAACTGACTTTTTTATGATGAGAATAGCAGAAGCCATAATGTCGATTCCGTCATTTTATCTTTTAATCATATTGGCATCAATTTTACCTGCCAATATGACGAGTATTCAGAGATTCACTTTAATAATACTTATCCTTGCAATGATTGGATGGGCAGGTTTTGCTCGTGTTGTAAGAGGTATGGTACTTTCAATCAAAAAGCAGGAATTTATTCAAGCCTCAGAATCTTTAGGAGCTTCAAGGCTTAGGATAATAGTAAGACATGTTCTTCCTCAAACTGTAAGCTACATTATAGTTGCTATGACTTTAAGTGTTCCATCATATATACTGGCAGAATCAGGGCTCAGTTTTTTGGGGCTGGGAATCCAACAGCCTGACGCGAGCTGGGGAAATATGCTTAAAGAAGCTCAGGAATTTATCAATATAATATCAAGGCCATGGCTTTTGACTCCGGGTTTTTTAATTTTTGTTGCGGTTTTATCTTTTAACTTAATTGGTGATACAATTAGAGATGTATTGGATCCAAAAAGTAAAGTGAGATAATTTTTGTATGCATGAATTTCTAAGCTACTTTCAAATTCCTGATGCTAATATATTGTCCAGAATTTTATTAGCCATAATCTTAGGCTTTGTAATAGGTCTGGAAAGAGAACTCACAAATAAATGGGCTGGATTAAGAACTCATATTTTAGTTTCTCTAGGCTCTTGTATTTTTACAATTCTATCCATATACGGATTTTCAACCGCACTAAGCCTTTATCCGATGGGGGATCCCGGAAGAGTTGCGGCTCAGGTCCTCACAGGTATAGGTTTTATAGGCGGAGGAACAGTATTAAGACATGGGATAACCGTATCAGGGTTAACAACAGCTGCAACTTTATGGATGGTTGCCAGTATCGGCATGGCCTGCGGATGCGGAAAATTTAATATTGCAATTGTTGGTGCTGTATTGTCAGTAGGTGTTCTTGTGCTTATAAGAATATTCGAAAAAGAATTTATACCAAATAATCTAAAAAACCTTCACAAATTAAAGGTTTCTATTATTTGTGAAGAGCACATATATTCAATTCTGCGAAAAAATCTATTTGAAATATTTACAGAAGTATTTGAAATGTCTAAAAAACCATACGCAGACAACGAAACTCAAATAAAAATAGTTATGAAACTTGCAATAAATTGTAAAAATCCCGTAGAATGTGTACATGAAAAATTAAGCGAGCTAGAGGACATTGAAGCGATTTCGGTTCAGGAAATTTACGATTAATAGAGAAATAATCGGATATTTTACAACAGCAATGATAACTTTGTTATTTGTACTTGCTGTTGTTATCCTTCTTGTAATAATTTCAAAAGAAAATATTATGAGATATGGCTTAAAAAAGGATTTTTCGAATTATAAATTTGAACAAATAAACCTTCTCATTGATCAATATAGGTATAAAGAATTAAGAAATCCCAAAAATTACGGGGTAAATATTGAACTTGGAATATTATTTGAATCAATCGGTAAATTACAAGAAGCTGAAAATGAATATATAACTGCTATCAATAAAGCAGGATATAATGTCTTTGAACCTCGTTTTATGCTTGCTGATCTTTATGTAAAACAAAACCGCCTTAATGAAGCTCTTCTCTTAATAGATCCTATTAAAGAATATCCTAATCAAAATTTAATCCTTTCTAAAGCAAGATTTTACGAAAAATTGGCAAAAGCTTATTATCAAAAAAATAATTATGCAACAGCTATAGAATTATATAGAAAAGCGTTTTATTACAGAAGCAGGGTTAAAAAAAAGCTTGATGATGTAACCCAAGATGTAAGCAAAACATTTATTGCACGTGCAGAAGAACTTAAAAATGATCCCTACAGACAGGAGGAAATCCTTCTGGAAGGAATTAAACTCGTTGATACTCCACAGCTTTTATATAAATTAGCAATGTTTTACAAAAATAAAAAACCTAAAAAAACACTGGATATTTTATCAAACGTTCAGCGTATCGACCCTACTGTTATAAATTATGATGAATATTATAACTTGTTAGACAGTCTTAAATCTCAAGCGCAGATAGAAGGTAACGACTTAGAAACACTGGTGTATACAGAAAAATTAAAGAAACTGCAAAGGTTTTTGGATTATAACATCACTTTTCCTAATGAATTTTACGTGGAACCTGTAATTTACAGATTCCATCGCTCAAATTTTAAATTTAAGTTCAATAATTATATTTATGTAACTTATAATGTAATTAATAAGACTCCAAGAGAAATCCCCAGACTCTTTGCGTATATTGAGGTTTTTAGCAACAATAAATTAATATATAAAGCAACAAAAAGAGTTGTTACAAGAGGAACGCCTTTAAGTCCGGGACAAAAAGTCATAGATCTTAAGTTGAAAGTAAACTTTTTGGAAGAAGATGAATTTGTTAAAACTGATGATATATCGGTCTTTATATATTTAACAAAAAATAAAAAAGTTAAGGGGCCACTATTTAGAACTATTTCAATTTTCAAATATTAAAATATTTATTTTCATTATTCATTTTAAATGTTATAATAAAAAAACTTAAAAGGTAGAAAAGCAATGCCAGAGGTCTTATACTCCAACATCCCTCCAACAAAATTGAGGAATAAAAGAGAAAAATTCAGAAAAGCAACCAACGATCCTTTTTGGACGTGGGTTGCAGATTGTTTCTTTTTTAATATGTTGCAAAACAGATTCTACGCACTAAAAATAAAAAATGAGGAACTGTTCCAAAAAAGAGACAAAAATTATCCTAATATATTGTATGCCCCGCATGGAAATTGGTGGGATGGAATCGTCGGATACAATTTATGCCGAAGAGTCTTCGATCTTAAACTCAGAATGATGATTGAAGAAATGAACAGATTCCCGATATTTTCTAAAGCAGGTGCATTCCCGGTAAATAAAAAGTCACCTCAAGAATCAATGAAAGCCCTAAAATACATTGTTGAAGACTTAAAAAAGTCTGATATGGGATTATGGATTTTTCCTCAGGGAATTATTAAACCCCCAAATTGGCGTCCTATAGAGTTTCAAACAGGAATGACTTATATTGCACAAAATGTTGCAAAAAAATATGGAGGGATTAACCTCATTCCGATTGCAGTTAACTATGTATTCTTAAGAGAAGACAAACCTGAGGTATTAGTTGAAGTTGGAGAACCTTTGATACTTGATAAAAGTGCTTGTAATATTGACAGGCATGAATTTACTAAAGGTCTACAAAAAGATTTTACTATTTTTTGTGACAAACAGTTGCATGAAATTTGCTCGGGCAACATTGATGGGTACAGATTTCTGTTTAAGCAAAAATTGCCATGGTACAAAAAACTTGAGAAAAAATTAAAGAAAATAGAGATAAAAGGCTCCGGAATTTAAAAATATAACTACTGAGGGAAATACCCGATGTAAGGCAAATTCCTGAAATACCCCTTATAATCCAATCCATAGCCTACAACAAATTTATCATCTATTTCAAATCCATATAAATCGGGTTCAATTTCAATTTTTCTTGCGCATTTTTTATTTAGAAGGGATACAAATTTAAGTTTATCGGGCTGGTGTTCCATTTTAATTAAATCCACAAGAAATTTCGCTGTCAAACCTGTATCTACAATGTCTTCTACTATTAAAACATCTTTTCCTTTCATATCAGGAAGGGTTAAATCTATGGCTTTTAATGTATTTGAGGATTTGCATTCACTTCCGTAGCTGGAAATCCTGATAAATTCCATTTTAACTGGGATATTAATATATTTTATTAAATCACAGCAAAATATAACAGAACCTTTCAAAACACATATAACAATCAGCTCATCTGAGCCGTAGAATTCCCTGTCAATTTTAGACGCCAAATCTTTCAACCTTTTTTTTATATCTTCTTCGGTTATTAATGACTTTAATTCTCTAATATCTTTATCCAACAATTTCATCACTTACCTTCCGGTTCCAATTCTATTTTATGAGTGGGAGTTTCCCCTGCCCTAAGTTTTTCGCTAAGTCCTATACCGATAGCCCAAAGAACTTCATTGCCTTTACATAACAATAATATTTTATCACGGTCATGGCTTGGAATATTTTTATTTATTAAATATTTTTTCAATTTCATTTTTCCTTCCATGCCAAACGGCTGAATTATATCACCGTTTTTTCTGGTTCTCAAGGTCATAGGTAATCCGACTTTGGATATATCCACGTATGCCTGTTTACTATCTGAGGATGGGTATTTTGAAACTTTTTTATTATATTCTTTAATCGAAAAAACATACTTACAAGCAAACGGGTATTTACCTTCTGAAACAATATTAACTTCTTCGATTTTAGGACAAATGCTGTCATCACTTATAATATAGGTATGTTTATAAGAAACAAATAAACTCAATCCGGTTGTCAAGGAGAACCTTTTACCTGATTTTGATTTTTGATTGCCGTCTATAAAATTCAAGACCTCATATACCCTGCTAAAACTCGGTTCTATACCGTTTTTAGATAAAAGATTATAAATAAAATGTTGTCTTATGGCATCATTCAGAAGCAAAAAGTTTTGAGTCAGCCACTTGTCTTCTTCAGTAATTTGTTTTTCAATATTTTCAATTAAATCTGTAATTATTTTATTGTTACCCGAAGCTATCTCGGACAGAGTTACAAGCGCATTTTCTATATTAGGGTTAACATCTCTTAAAATCGGCATTATATTATGGCGGATGTTATTTCTTGCATATTTAGTATTTAAATTGCTGGAATCGTTATTGGGAAAGAGGTCATTTACCAAGCAATATGTTTCAATTTCTCTTCTTGAATAATTCAAAATCGGCCTTATTATTTTAACCCCGTTTAGATTACGTACCGGTTTTATTCCTTCTAAGCCATTTAGACCTGTTCCTTTTATAATTCTATATAACACGGTTTCTGCATTATCGGTTTTTGTATGCGCTGTCAAAATTGCATCGGCACTAACCTCCTCTGCGCATCTTTTAAAAAAATCATACCTTAACTCTCTTGCTGCAAGTTCTGATTGCTTTGTATTGTCATCAAGTTTTTTAGATATTAATTTTATTGAATGTGTTTCACAGAATCTCTTGCAATTTTCTTCTTCAGCATCAGACTCCTCACCTCTCCAATTGTGATTAAGATGAGCTGCAACAACATTAAACTTATATTCATCAGAAAGCTGTTTCATAATATGCAGAAGACACATTGAATCCCAACCTCCTGAAAACGCAACGATAAAGGTAGTGTTCTCAGAGATAGGAACGTATTGTTTTAAAATATCTTTTATAAACTCTTTCATTTTAAGAATTCGCTTTCACAGAATTAACAAGTTCTTGAGCTTTTTTTAATGCTGAATTAAATACTTTTTTATTATACCAAAATTCGCTGTTATTGACTTCCTCTAAAAGTAAGATTCTTCCATATGAACCTATTGCAATGCCGTTAATTTTTACATCACAAATTTTAGCAAGTTCTTTTGTTTTGGAGTTGCAGCCACCTGATAGAATTATATAAATATCAGATTTTTCAAACATCTGAGCCATTGCAACGGCTTGAAGTGTGGATGCATAACTGTCTTTTTGTCCTGACATACTGACACCGTCTGCTTGCAGGATTAACTTATTCTCTCCTGATATTTCTTTTAACTGCTTTATAAATTTTTCCAGTTTTTTATTTGAAAAATTCTCTCTTGAAACACAAACTCCTACATGGATATTGGGAAATTTTTGCCTGATTTTTTTAAAAAATGATAATGAGTCCTTAGCCTTTGCACCTGAAATATGAACCTCAATGCAATCGATTTTGTATCCTAAGACTGATTTTACTGCTTCGATAGCATCCGATTTAGGTCTTTTATATTTTATTGCACTGCAATGGCATTTCTGACAGCCTATACATTTATCTTGTATTACAGTTACTTTTTTATCAAAAACTATAGCTCCATGAGGGCATTGTTTAAGGCATTTTAGGCACTTTACACATTCTTTTTGCACTATGTAAGCTTTTTTTCCATGCATATCATCATTAATTGCGACACTTATACAAAATAAAAAATCATCGATATCTAAATTCTGAGATTTAATCCCTTCATAAACCGCCTGAAAAACGTCCTTATCAGGACTTAAATCAAACATGTCCGCCCCTGCTTTAGAATAAATGGCACTGTATTTTTTTATGTTCTCAAGTGATTTATTACCAAGACCAAGTATTAATTTAAAAAGATTATTTTTTTTAATGGTTTTATATAAGTTGTTCATTTAATTATTATACAATTGTTTTTTCTATTTATGCTAAAATTTTAGTAAATGTAAGGAGGGATAATGACCACAATGAATTTAAATTATGATATTAAAGATATTGAGTTAGCCGAACAAGGCAAAAATAATATTGAATGGGCATATAAAGATATGCCTGTACTTGCTAAAATCAGAGAAAGATTTAAAAAGGAGCAGCCGTTTAAGGGATTAAGAATCTCAAGCTGCGTACATGTAACAAAAGAAACAGCAAATTTAGTTATAACATTAAAAGAAGGTGGAGCAGATGCTGTATTAGCAGCCTCAAACCCTCTTTCCACTCAAGACGACGTCGCAGCAGCTTTGGTAAAATATTGGAATGTCCCGGTTTATGGATACAGCGGAGAAGATAAAGAGACTTACAAAAATCATGTTAAAGCTGTCTTAGACCATAAACCCCACTTTATAATAGATGACGGATGCGATATTGTTGCTACGGTTCATTCTCAAAGACCCGAATTGATTGAGAATATAATAGGTTCTTGTGAAGAAACCACAACCGGTATCATAAGACTAAATGCAATGGAAAAAGATGCAAGTCTAAAATTCCCCGCTTTAGCAGTTAATAGCAGCTTAACTAAATATTTATATGATAACAGATACGGAACGGGACAAAGCGCAATAGACGGTATAATAAGAGCAAGCAATATATTGCTTGCAGGAAAAACTTTTGTGGTTTGCGGATATGGCTGGTGCGGAAAAGGCTGTGCATTAAGAGCAAAAGGGCTTGGAGCAAATGTTATTGTTACGGAAGTCGACCCACTAAAAGCTTTAGAAGCAGCTATGGAAGGTTATAGAGTTATGCCTATTGCAGAAGCCGCTAAAATCGGAGATATTTTCCTTTCAATAACAGGCGATATAAATGTTGTAGACCTTCCTCATCTTTTATCAATGAAAGATGGTGCTATGGTTTGCAATGCAGGGCATTTTGATGTTGAAATTAATATTGCAGGACTAAAAAGACATGCAACAGAAATTAAGAAAATAAGGCCTACTTTAGAAGAATATGTATTAGATAACGGTAAGTCAATATATGTACTTGCAGAAGGCAGATTGGTCAACCTTGTATCAGCAGAGGGACACCCTGCTTCTGTTATGGACATGAGCTTTGCTAATCAAGCTTTAGGTGCTGAGTTTATAATACAAAATAAAGACAAGCTTGAAAATAAAGTTTATACACTTCCTCATTCAACTGACGTCGAAATCGCAAAATTGAAGTTAGAATCTATGGGAATAGAAATTGATGAACTTACTGATGAACAAAATAATTATTTGAATTCTTGGTCTTCAGGTACAATGTAAAATTTATTAATCAAAATAAAAGAAATCCTCTAAATAAAAGGGGATTTTTTTATAACTAGTTTTCAGTTAATCTTAAAAAAATCATTTATTTAAATAATCAAAAGCATTGTTAACTATTGATTCAACAGAAAGATTATTTTTGTTAATTGTATTATTTGCAAAGTATATTAAATATTCTATATTTCCGGCAGGACCTTTTATCGGAGAGTAGGTCAAATTTATCACGGATAAATCAAGTGAGTATACATATTCAATTATTTCTTTAATTACTTTGATATGTATTATTTTATCTTTAATAACACCATTTTTTCCGACTTCATCCTTGCCGGCTTCAAACTGTGGTTTTATAAGAGCAACAATCTCCTTTTTTTCACCCAAAAGACTTAACACATTTTCAATAACTTTTTTAATTGAAATAAAAGACAAATCCATTGCACAAAATTGTGCAATTTCTTCATTTTCACTATAAATATCCTTAAATGAGCAGTTTCTAATATTAATACGTTCTATTATTTTAACTCGTTCATCATTCCTGAGTTTCCAAGCAATCTGTCCATAACCGACATCGACTGCATAAACCTTTTTGGCACCATTTTGCAGCATACAGTCAGTAAACCCCCCGGTTGAAGCTCCGGCATCGAGACAAATTTTATCGGCTAAATCAATTCCAAATTCCTGCAAGGCTTTTTCCAGCTTAAACCCGCCTCTTGAAACATAAGGCATGCTCTTGATATCAATTTGAGTTTTTTCGTCAATAAAAAATAAAGTACCCGCTTTTGTAATTAGCTCGCCGTTTATTTTAACATCGCCTGCCATTATGGCTGCTTGAGCTTTACTTTTAGTTTCAAAAAAACCTTTCTCAAAAAGAATTTTATCTAATCGTTCTTTTTTAGCCATTAATTGTTTTACCGAATTTAAATAGTTTACAGGCATTTTTCGTAGTCTGGAAATCAACTTCTTCAAATTTAAGACCTTTTAAAGCAGCTATTTCTTGCGCAACATATTTTACGTATGCAGGTTGGTTTTCTTCACCTCTGAATGGTGTGGGCGCAAGGTAAGGAGAATCGGTTTCAAGCAAAATTTTCTCTATCGGAATATTCTGAGCTACTTCTTTAACTTTTTTCGCATTTTTAAAAGTAACAACCCCCCCAAGAGCAATATAATATCCTTCTTTTACACACTGTAAGGCAAACTCGCTGCTGCCTGAAAAACAATGCATCACTACTCCAAAAGAAGAAGCATTTTTTTCTTTTAATATGTTAAACGTGTCTAAGTGAGCCTCTCTGTCATGAATGAGAACAGGCTTATTGATTTTATTTGCAACATCAAGCTGAAGCTTAAAAATTTCCTTCTGTTTGTCAATATTATCCTTATCCCAGTAATAATCAAGTCCTATTTCACCTATTGCAACAATCTTAGGATGTTTTGCAAGCTCATATAACTCTTTTTCATAACCATCTTCCCAATTTACAGCCTCAGAAGGATGCACTCCGACTGCGCCATATAAATAATCATATTTTTCAATTAAACTTATAATCTTATTAAAATACTTTGGCCTAACTCCCGGGATAACCATCTTTTCAACCCCTGTGTCAAGAGCATTTTTAAGCACTTCATCAAATTTATCATCATAACATTCAAAATCTAAGTGGGTATGAGTATCAATCATATTTATGCCTGTTTATTAACTACTTATTAATATTAGTACAATATCAAAATAAATTAAAGCAAAACTGCTTGAAACTATCAGAATTTATTTAGCTTAACTATTCTACACAAACTAACAATTTTTTTTTTGTCTGACTATTATAAGTTTAGAATCAGATTATTCCTAAGGACTAACAAACATATATGAAAACAAACTTTATACCGGCATTAAATAACCGCAAACCAATTGCACAAAAAGGCAGAAAAGGCGAGCATAAAGAAGTTGACAAAAAAGTAAAAGTCGGAGCACTTGTAGGCAGCGGTATTGGTATAGCCACATCACTTGGAATTATGTATGCTGAAGCTAAGAAAGGAAAACCATTCTTAAAAGGAATCAGTGAAAAAAATATAATTACACTCGGTGGGTTATCAATCTTAGGTGGTCTTGTTGGCGGTATAACAACAGATAAACAATCTAACAGAAAAGCAAAACTTAGAGAAGCTATACAACAATTTGGAGGTAATATTCTAGCCCCTATAGGGACTTTAGCTTTATCATTAAAATTGTTTGAAGATAAATTAGTAAAATTACCTTTATTTAAGCCTGAAGCAAAGCATCTTTCTAAACTAAATCCCTTAATCAAAGAATTGCCAAGAACAGCTCTTATTATATCAAGTCTTATTCTTGGAACCACTATAGGGAATTTCTTTACAAACAAGCTTAATAACCGCATTTTTAAAGATAAACAGGAAAGAAAAGTCGAAGCAAAAGATTTCAGTGCACACATTGATGATATATGTTATCAGTCTTCTTTAATTTTTAAAAGCCCACAAATTTTAAATGTTACATCAAAAGCCATTCCTCTTGCATTTATGATTCCGGGATATGAAACAGGCACAAGACAATCTTAGTTTTATTAATCAATAAAATCAGAAAGTACAATATTGCTTAAAAGTATTCCTTCTGTGGTTAAAGAATAACCTTCTTTTGTTTTAGATAAATGTTTCGATGAAATATACTTATCTATGATATTTTTATACTTTACATCAAAATTTATCCCAAATTTAGAGTTTATTTTTTCAACATTTATCCCTTTTAAAATCCTGAATCCCAAGAAAATCTCTTCTTCAAGAACATTATTTAGGGAAAGTTTTGTGGTTGAGAGTTTGGTTAAAGGATTATTTATATAATTATTAAGAGCAGTTTGATTTGAATAACGAACACATCCCTCATAACCTGACGCAGCAACACCAAATCCGTAATAAGTTTTATTTTCCCAGTAGTTTAAATTATGTTTTGACTCAAAACCTTTTTTTGCAAAATTACTTATTTCATAATGAAAAAATCCTGATTTTTGCAGAGTATCAATTGCACTAAGATACATTTCTGCCTGAGTGTCACCATCAGGCAAAGAATCCGGCGGTTTATCAAAGAATTTACACCCTTCATCAATTTTTAGGCCGTACAATGAAATATGCTGAATATTAAGATTAATTGCCCTATTCAAAGATTCTTTAAATGCTTCAATTGTTTGATTCGGCAAGCCATAAATTAAATCTACACTAATATTATTAAATCCAATGCCCTGGGCTATTTCTAGAGTTTCTTCAACATCTTTTGATTTATGCCTTCTTCCGATTGTTTCTAACGATTTGTCATCGAAGACCTGAGCGCCTATGCTTAAACGATTTATCCCGATTTTTTTCAATTCATTTAAATAATTCTTTTCAATCTTCTCAGGATTCATTTCTACAGTTATTTCAGTATTTTTATCATAATTTAAAGTATTTAAAACTCTTTTAAAATCTGTAATTTCTAAAAGAGTAGGAGTTCCTCCCCCAAAATACAATGTTTCTAAAAGTTCACCATTGTAAAAACTTGAGATCTCTGATTCAAGAGCCTTAATATAGTGATTTTTCAAACCAATTTCTTCATAAGAAACAAAAGAACAATAATTACACTTACTGCGGCAAAAAGGAATATGAATATAAGCATTTTTTACCATATAGGATATTATAATAAAAAAGGCTGAATTACTCCAGCCTTTTCAGATGTTTATACAACTTATTTTATAGAGCTAATTAGCTGCCCATGTAAACCAACGATTTTAATATTTCGTTCTGTACAGAGAATACCCTGCTGTTTGACTCAATAGCTCTTTGAGCAACAATCATATCAGCAAACTGTTTTGTCATATCAACGTTTGAAGATTCTAAAGCGCCGCTTTGAAGAGCACTAAAACTGTTTGTGCCAGGTATACCGTAAATAGGTTCACCGGCATTATCGCCCTTGGCATATGTATTAGAACCTTTGGTTACAAGCCCGTTAGGGTTCATGAAATTTGCAATACCTATTTGAAGATTAGCAGGATCAACAACGCCCTTACCCATCAACACATCTTCTCCAACAATCTCAACGCCGTCCAACGTTGTATATTTAAAAATCAAGGTACCATCTTCAAGGTCCTGCATTACAGTGATGTTATCACCGTTTGAATATTTAACTTCTATCTGTCCGCCTTCATTAATATTCATCTCTGAATATTTTGCAGCAGTATCTTCTGAAGCGGCTGCAGCTACAACTTGTTTATAGTCAAGAGTTTTTGTTGAATATGTTGTAGATCCGTCAGCATTAGTAATCGGAACGTTGGTTAAAATATCACTTCTGGTTAAAAATGTTGAAGTACCGTTCTCAAAAGCTATTCCACCTACGAAGTGAGATGCTGTATCATCAGTTACAACATTAAATTGAAGTTGCCCATCAGCAAAACTAACTGAAATCGCATCAGGATCAAATAATTGAGCCGTAGAAGGGTCACTATCAGGGTCAGCAGCTTCGTTTAGCGCTGTTTGAATTCTGGTTTGAATTTCCCCAAGGTTTCTAGCTCCGGTTACATCTATTTCAACTTTGATAGGGTCGGCACCTTCTGTTGGTGCAACATTTATATAGAAAGTACCATCTGCATAATTGAAATTGTTTAAATCTTTAATGTCTTTTGTTGTTAGATTTGTAGTATTTGCAATTGTTTTTGTATCTAAAAATTGGGGAATATGAATAGGGGTGGTACCACTTACCATACTGAATTCGGAACCCATACCAAGTAATTTATATCCCCCCGGTAAAACCAAATTACCATTGGCGTCCACTGTAAAGTTTCCTGCTCTTGTATACAACACTTGGTTATTTGGGCCTAATAAAGTAAAAAAGCCGTTACTCTTTATGCATAGGTCAGTTGGCAACCCTGTACTTTGGGTTGACCCTGGGGCAAAGTTTCTGTGTATGGATGATACCTGAACACCAAAACCTATTTGTAAAGGGTTTGTACCTGCAGATCTTTCAGTAAGTGAAGAACCTGAAGAAATTGTATTATAGAAAAGATCCGAAAAATTAACTGCTGATTCTTTAAAACCAACAGTGTTAATATTTGCAAGATTATTTGCAACAACGTTAATTTGCGTTTGTGCTGATTTTATACCGCCGATTGATGTATAGAATGATTGTGCCATTTTTCCTCCCGATTATTATGTTTTTTTAACTAGCCGTTTGTAGATTCAGAGTCAGCTGATGCAGATTGCTCACTCGAGTTATTGGTATTAGTAGCTGCTGGTTGAGATATCTTAAACACATAACCAAGCGGATAATCAACACCATTAACGACCACTGTTGACTGAGAGCCACTGAAATTTGCAGAAGTTACTGTCCCGGTTATAACTTTTTTATCATCTTCAGGATCCATAATAGAAACTTCTTTTCCTATTAAAGAGCTTGCTTGCATTATTTCATTATTCGTTAGCATACTTGAAGATAATGTCGACATATTTGCATTAAGTTTTTGAATTTCACTTAATTGTGTAAATTGTGCTTGCTGAGTCAAAAATTCTTTGTTATCCATCGGACTTGTTGGATCCTGATTTTTCAACTGTTCTAACATTAACATTAAAAATGCATCACCGCCTATTTCATCAGAACCTTTTCTGCTTTCTGATTTTGCCGCATTAACCTGAGCAGTTGCATTCTGCATCGCCAGTAATTCGCTTGATATTGTACTCATAAAGACCTCCTCTATTATATTTTATAATCTACCATTCCATTGTGAGAAGAAACAGAAGGCTCAGCACTTATATCGTCTTCACCTTGTAAAATCTCACCGTTCCCTAAATTTGTATTATCATTAATGTTATTAAACTCTGATTTATATTGTTGCTGTTGTTGCTGGTTAAAATTATTTCCAAATTGGTCTTGTGAAAAATTTAAATTATTGAATGCGGATTTATCAGTTTCATCAATTTTCACAACAAGATTACTGACATTGACTCCTTGACTATTTAGATTATTTTTAAGGATTTCTATATTTTTTTCTAAAGTTTCTTTTACTTCGGGGGTTTGGGCAATTAATGTTGCAGTAATTACACCTTTTGAGTTTTGAATTTGGACGTTCACAGTACCAAGGTTTTCAGGCTTGAGAATTATTTCCACTTTTTCAGCTCCAAATGATTTAAATGAATGAAGTTTTTCATTTATTTGATTCATAATATTTGTTTTCGGAACATCGTTTGCCTGGTTTGCAGTTTGGATGTTAATTTGAGATTTAACATCACTAGTTATTGCGCTTTTTTGACTAAGTAAATTTGAGAAATCACTTTGTACATCAGAATCGGCTAAAGTAGGTTCAATAGAAAATTTAATTATTTGTTCTGCTGCATTTCCTTGCCCCATAAAACCGCTATCTGCTTTATTACTGGAAACACTTGTGATTTCGGCATCAAGATCATCAAGAATTGTCTGGTCTAACAATATCTTTTCATTGTTCTCATCTGTTTGCTTTTCTGAAATTTTACTAATATTTGACTGAATCTCTTCATTGACCTTAATTTTAGGAACTGATGTTTCTTCTTCAGTAACAATTTCATCATCAGAAAGAATAGTATTTGAATCAATTTCTGCTTGATTATCTAACTCTGAAGTTTCATCATCACATATATCTTCAACTTTTTGTTTAATTGAAGAATCAGTATTTTCAGAAGAGCTTTTTATCTGTTCTACTGTGTCAACTTCAGTAGTATTTATATCAGAAGAAGTCTCCGTTTCAACTGTTATATCAACATTTTGATTGTTCTGCGGCAAAATTGTATCTACTGGGTTTTCTTCTGGCAAAGCTTCTTCAAGTTGAGATGTCGTTATTATTGCATTATCAATAGTATCAACAGGAACCGCCGAAGAGGTTTCCGTTGAATCATTAGCTTTTTGAGAGGTATTTCCTTCAGTTTCGGTTTTGTCTTGCGCTTTATTTTTATCAGCCTTAACCTCATCAGTTTTTCTGTGTTGCTTATTTGCGATTCTACCTTCATTTTTATCTGATTTATCTATGTTATGAGCTGGATTTTTCCTTGAATTACCTTCTGAAGGTTCGAATCTCTTTTTGTTAGAAATATCATTATGATCCTTAATTACACTATCATTGACATTCGAATTAGAAAATTTCTGCGAATGTTTAAAAACATCATCAAATATCTTATCAAAACTATTAACCTCAGAACTTTGATATTTTGTTTTGACATTTTGTTCTTGGATGTTATTTGATGTTGTATTCGATATGGAATCACTAATGTTTGTTGTCATTCATTTAATCCTTATCCTGCTTTATACCTACTTATAGATATATCATCAAGTTCAACTGCTTCCTTATGTAATATTTCTTTATAATGCTTTTGAGATTGTTTTTCTTTTAATTTTTCTAATATGTTTTTGTCAATTAATGCCTGATTTACTTCTTCTTGCTTTGCTTTAAGTGTTTTTTCGATTTGCTTAATAATGTTATTTTGATTTTGAATGTTTGAATCTAGTTTTATAAGATATTCTTTATACATTTGGATCTTGTTTAAATCAAAGAATTCAGAGCCTTCATAAATTTCCATTAATGCCAGGCTTGCTTTTTCTTTTGAATCATTTAGCTCTTCAAAGTGTAGTTTTGCTTCATTTAGGAGGTTCATTACCTTTGCTAATTCCTGACGTTTTTCATTTAGAGTTTTTTCTTTCAGCGTAAGGATGGTTTCCAGTCTAAATTTAAATTTTTTCAAACCCACCTCAAAATAGTATGTCTAGCATTATAAGAATATAATTCTATTGCTATAATAATATATTTAAATTGAGCTTTATATCCTCTATATTTTGTATATTTTGAATAAAAAAAGTATTTTTAGACTATAAAATCTCAGGATTATAGTCTAAAAAGTGTAGCTTGTTCTTTTAATATAAAATTAAATATTTATTTTTTAAAATTGAAAGTTAATATTAAGTTTGCTACAATCTTTTAATAATGAAAAACGTTTTAGCAATCAAAATACGAAAAATGTCTAAAGATGATATCGACCAGGTGATGAAGATAGAAGAACTATCATATCCAAACCATCATTGGTCTAAAGACTCTTTTTACAATGAATTAAATAACAAGCTTGCCTTTTACTATTGTGCCACTGATAACGAAGATAATGTAGTTGCATATATAGGATACTGGCAAATACTTGAAGAGGCTCATGTTACAACACTTGCGGTTCATCCTGATTACAGAAATCATCAAATTGCACATACCCTTATAAAAGCAATGATTGATGACTGTTATAAAAAACTCATAAAATACATAACTCTTGAAGTGCGAGAAAGCAATATTGCAGCAATAGCACTTTATGAAAAGTTCGGTTTTTCATCAATAGGAAAAAGAAAAAATTACTATCAGGACAATGGTGAAAATGCCTTAATAATGTTTACTGAAAACATCTGGCATGATAAATTTAAATCAATATACAAAAACATAGTTGAAAGTATTACCAAGGTACAATATTGTTATGAGTAAAAGAGTACAATCTCAGATAAATCAAGTCAAAAGCAACAATGACAGATTAAAGTTCAGTCTGTTGACAATATCTTTAATTATTTTCTGCTCTTTTATGATTGTAATTGCAACATTTACTCAATTGTCATTTTATCATTACACAATCACAATAAATGCATTACTTCATCCTATAAATTTTTTAACACAGCACAATAGTCTCATTACTCTAAAATATTACGAATATATCCCACAAATCCCCGTAATTATTTATATAGCAACTCTATTGGGACCAAAGTTCGGGATGATTTCTGTTTTAATTTATATCATCCTTGGATTGACTTTTTTACCAATATTTGCATTGGGAGGTGGACCGGGATACCTGTTTCAATATAATTTTGGATATATATTAGCTTATTTGCCGGCTGTATTTGTTGTTTATAAAAGCCTGAAAAATAACTATTCTTATAAAAATATGGCAAAAGCAAGCCTGTGGAGTGTATTAACAATACATATTTTGGGAATATTTTATATTCTTGCATTATTTGTAGTAAAAAGAGAATCATTTAACTATATAATTAACTGGGTTTTTATACAAAGTATTTCTAAAATCTTATACGATTTCATATTCAGTTTTTTAGCCATACTTATGGCTAAACTCACAAAAAAATTCCTCTGGATAACAATGGGCTAAATCCTCTACAAACCAATATGGTATAAAAGTTGCAAAATTGCAGCCCTTACAAATTGTAAAAACAAAAGAGCAATTATTGGAGATAAATCTAAACCGCCAATAGGAGGTATTAATGACCTGAATGGAAGTAAAACCGGATCAACAATATTTTTTAAAAAACTGAATGGTTGAGAGTCCCACTTTACAGTAGGTATCCAGGTTAGAAAAATTCTTAAAATAATCAACCACCAGTATATACCGAATAAATTATTTACAATTCCTGATATCAATTTTTACCTCTTTTCTAATAACTATGAAGTCTTGGTTGTTTCCATGCAACAGCATTTTTCTCTACCGGCAGAAATCATTTCGATCATTGAATACAAAACTTTCTTCAGATTTTCTACGTTTGATTTAAATACTTTCATAACTTCTTGATGAGTGACAGGTGGGACATCACCTACAAGTCCCGCATCATAATCGGTAACTAAAGCAATTGTAATAGGACACATATCTTGCTCTCTTACAAGTTGAACTTCAGGATACTGACTCATATTAATCACATCCCAGTTTTGATTAGTAAAAAACTTTGACTCTGATTTCGTTGAGAATCTCGGACCATTTATAACGACCACGGTTCCTTGCTCATGGACTGTAATAGCGTTATTTTTACAAGAATTTATTGCAATTTCTCTTAACTCAGGACAATATGGATCAGCAGCAGCAGGATGAACACAAATCGGACCGTCAAAAAAAGTTGATTTTCTTCCGTCTGTCCAATCAACATACTGGTCACAAATTACAAAATGACCGGGTTCAATTCTTTTTTGGAGACTGCCAACAGCACAAGGAGAAATAACTCTTTCAACTCCAAGCGATTTTAAAGCCCATACATTAGCTCTGTAATTTATTGTATGGGGCAGAAATCTGTGGTCTCTCCCATGCCTTGGAATAAAAGCCACCGAATGACCTGCTATATTGGCTATAGTAATCTGGTCACTGGGATCACCATAAGGCGTTGATATTTTTATTTCTCTTACATTTGAGCCTGTTTCTTCAAAAAATTTGTAAAATCCTGAACCACCTATAATACCAATAGACGCTTTATTTTTTTCTGTATCCATTATTACCCTCACAACTGCATATATTACTTTTTTTATAATAACATGTCAGCTTTGATTAAAACAAGTCAAAAAAGCATGCAGGTAATATATACCTGCATGCTTATATAAACTTAATTAATATTATTTTTGAATTTTAGTTGTGTCTTTCAGGTAATTATTTTCTACATCCCAATCAGTACCTGTACCTGTAGTTACCCTACCATCATAGCGAACCTGCATTTTCAACTGGTCAACACCTGTAGTATTTTTACCTGAATCACCATCAATATCAACTGTTATTGTTTTAGTTTTGCCAGTGCCTGTCAAGGTAAACTTGCTACCACCAAGTCCCCACCATTTGGCACCATTGACTGTCACAAAGTTTGGAGAAGATGCAGTTCCGGCACTACCACAATTAACATTTCCCATAATATTCATGGTCTCAGCTATATTGTTACAAAAATCTGTAGCTCCTATTTCATCACCTGCCCAGAATGCGGAAGTATTTGAAGCACTTAAGGTATTGTCATTAATAGCGGTAGCTATTGCATTTTGCATTGTATATAAAGCTTTTTTATATAAGACTCTTTCTTTATCAGGCTTAATATTATTAAGTACAGGAATCAAAAAACCGGCAATAACTCCAATAATAACTATTGCTATTAAAGTTTCAGCCAAGGTAAATGCTTTTCTCATTTTTTTAACCTTCATTATTAACTACATTTATATATATAATACCACAATTTAAAGTTTTTTAACTTACCATAAACTACTGATTTTTAGTTTTTTTTGAATTAATTAAGAAAATATATTTAAAATATAATTATATATATAAATTCAGACTAAAGTTAAAATAGAAATGTTCTTAATATACGTAATAGTTATTTATTTATATATGAACTATTTTTAAGATTCACTTGATATAAAATTTTCAGGTAATTATAATATTGTAAGGAAAAAGATATAATAAATAACAGAGGCAAATAATATGAAAAAAGAAATTCATCCGGATTATAAAAAAACAAAAATAAAATGTGTTTGCGGTAACGAAATAGAAACAGGTTCAGTAGTTGAAGATATTACCATTGAAATTTGCAATAATTGTCACCCATTCTTCACCGGAAATCAAAAAATCGTTGATACCGAAGGTCGTGTTGAAAGATTTAAAAAGCGTTATCAACAAAACAAAAAATAACTTTATACAGGGGTTATGTTGCAGCATAACTCCTTTTCAAATTGCCCGCTAAAAGCGGGTATTTGTATTATATGAGAGGACTTTAAATGAACAAAAGTGTGGAAGTAAGCTTAATATCAAAACCCGAAAACATGCTAAAGACCGTATATACCGCCTGTAGAACCTGTTATAGTGCAGATTCTCCTCTTAATATTTTTGACTCTGAAGCCACAAATGATGAAGAAAAAATGCTCAAACTGATTACCAGAGTAATTTCATCAGGGCATTATAGTACAATTGAGCATATACAGGTGACTTTTGCGATAAACAATATTTCAAGAGCCTGTTCCCACCAGCTTGTTAGACACAGACATATGTCATTTTCCCAAAAATCTCAAAGATATGTTAAAGAAAAAGCGCAATTTGAATATATAATCCCTCCTACAATACAAAAAAATCAAGAACTTACCGAAAAATATAATAAATTTATGGGTAAAATTTCAGAGTTTTATCTTGAGCTTACTGAAAACGGAATTCCTGCCGAAGATGCAAGGTTTATTCTTCCGAATGCAACTGTAACTTCAATGGTTGCAAGCCTTAATTTAAGAGAATTAATACACCTTGCAAATTTAAGATTATGTACCCGCTCTCAACTTGAAATAAGAATGCTGGTTAAAGCAATGTGTGACGAATTAATAAAACAAGAACCCTGGATTAAAGATTATCTTGTACCAAAATGTGAAAGACTTGGCTTCTGCGATGAAGATAAATCATGCGGAAGGAAACCCGTTAAGGAATATGCTCTATGAAAGATATGATGGATAAAATTCTTCAAATTGAAGAAAAATATACTGAACTGGGTCAAATATTAAGTGATCCTAGTGTAATTCAGGATTATAATAAATTCAAAGATTTGTCAAAACAAAGAAAAGCAATGGAAGAAACAGTAGAAGTTTATCATGCCTGGAAAAAGGCTGATGAAGCTATTTCTGAGGCTACAGAACTGCTAAAAGGCGAATCTGATTCATCGATGAGAGAGTTTTTAAATTTAGAAATAGAGCAAAATGAACAAAAAGTAGAAGAACTTGAAGAAAGAATGAAAATTCTTCTTTTGCCTAGAGACCCTATGGATGATAAGGATATTATGCTTGAGATAAGAGGCTCTGCAGGCGGTGATGAAGCCAACATATTTGCGGGAGACCTTATGAGAATGTATCTCAGGTATGCTGACAAACAAGGTTGGCAAACACAGCTTCTCAGCAGAACAGAATGTGAAGCCGGCGGGGTATCAGAAGTTATAATTTCAATGAAGGGCGACAGCATATACAGCAAGTTAAAATATGAATCCGGAGTTCACAGAGTTCAAAGGGTTCCGACAACAGAATCTCAAGGAAGAGTTCACACATCGACAGCAACAGTCGCTGTTATGCCCGAAGTTGATGACGTTGAAGTCGAATTAAATCCGACAGACCTAGAAATATCAACAGCACGCTCAGGCGGAGCAGGTGGGCAAAATGTTAACAAAGTTGAAACAGCGGTAAGGGTATTCCATAAGCCTTCGGGGATTATGATTTTTTGTACTGAAGAACGCTCACAGCTTCAAAATAAAGAAAGAGCGTTGCAAATATTAAAAGCAAAACTATATGATTTAGAAGTTCAGAAACAAATGAAAGAAATAACTGACCTTAGACGCTCACAAGTAGGCACAGGTGATAGATCTGAGAGAATTAGAACTTACAATTTTCCACAAGGTCGTTTGACAGACCATAGAATAGGACAAAACTTAAATGTCTGGACGGTTATTGAAGGTGAACTTGATGATTTAATTAACCTACTAACTGAACATGACCAAAAATTAAAACTTGAAAAACTTGCACAAATCGATTGATTTATATGATTAAATATGAACACTACCCTGTGATGTCAGAAGAAGCCGTAGATGCACTAAATTGTGAAAGCGGCAAAATATACGTAGACGGTACTCTAGGAGGCGGCGGCTATAGTAAATTAATTTTAGAGAAAATTCAGCCGGAGGGGCAATTATTTTCCTTTGATGTAGATATTGATGCAATTAACACATCTAAAGAGCGTTTAAAATCTTATAATAATTTAACAATTATACACGATTCATATACCAATATTAAGAATTGTTTACAAAGTTACGGAATTAATCAAATAACAGGAGGAATAGTCTTTGACCTCGGAGCATCATATTATCAACTGACTTCAGCAGAAAGGGGCTTTAGTTTTATAAAAGATGCAAAACTTGATATGAGATTTAATAAATTAAGTGAATTTAGCGCCTACGATTTAGTAAACACATATAAAGAAGAGGATTTGGTAAGGATTTTCAGTGAGTACGGCGAAGAAAGATTTTCTAAAAGAATTGCAAAAAAGATTATTGATTACAGAAAGTCAAAAAATATAGAAACAACAGGTGAATTGGCTGATTTGATAATAAAAGCAACTCCTAATATCAAATCCCGTGTGCATCCTGCCACGAGAGTTTTTCAAGCAATAAGAATAGAAGTTAATCATGAGTTACAAAATATAAAAAATACTTTAAATGAAGTGCTTACAATATTATCTTTTGGTGCTATACTATCTGTAGTGACATTTCACTCTTTAGAAGATAGGATTGTGAAACAATTTTTCAAGTATCATTCCAACAAGTGTAACTGTCAGCCTAATCAGGCAATATGCAATTGTCCGCCACCCAAGCTAGAAGTCATTACAAAAAAACCTCTAGTGGCGTCTAAAAGAGAGATTAGTGAAAATCCGCCGTCAAGGTCAGCTAAACTAAGGATGGCTAAACGGATATAAGTCGTTAGGAGAACATCATTGAGTCGAAATAATGTAGATTTAAATTCTACAAGAGGACAAAACCAAAGGTTAGTTAATCGTAGGGTTCAAAGAACACACAATAAAACTAATCCCATAATATATGGTTATTTCCCTCATAAAACTTATAAGGAGATTGCTATAGCCAGAGTTAACAGAACACTTTGTGTATTGTTGAGTATGCTTATTTTAATTTCATTGATAAGCTATTATTTCGTTACATCAAGTGAAATGACTTTAAATAAAATCGGAAGAGAAACAACAAAACTTAACAGTGAAAATGTTGAACTGCAAAATAAATTAGATAATTTACGTTCATTTAATAACGTAGACAAACTGGTAAGAAAAAATAATCTTTTAAACACTGCAAAACAGGTAATAGAAGTGCCTGCCGCAACTGCTGTTAAACCCGAAAAACAGTTTATCGCAACTACCGACCAAAAATCTTACAAATGGTCTATAGGTTATTAAATTTTATTTTTAAGAATGATTAAATAATTTATTTCAGTTTTTGCTTGTGATATTCTTTTATTAGAGGGGATTTTGCATACAAAAATATGATTAGTGAAGAAGAGAAAAAGAAATTTAAAGATTTTGACAGCAGACTTAGAAAATGGCAGATTTTTTCTTTAATATTATGTATTTTGCTTGTAGGGTATTTGTTTTTAGTTCAAGTTATAGATGTTAAGCACTACCGTAATAAGGCAAAACGTCAAAGAAGCGCCAAGGGATTTATTATGAGAGGCGATATTCTGGACCGAAACGGCATCAAATTAGCTTCTGACCAGACATCTTATAACGTGTATGCGCACAAAGAATATTTTGATCACACTCCTTATGAACTTGCTAAAATTTTAGCTCCATACTTGAATATAAACGTAAAAACACTAAGAAATACCCTATCCAACGATCAAAGCATTACTCTTTTAAAAAAAGATATAGACAGGGTTACCGCAGAAAAAATCCAGTTATTAAAATTAAGAGAAATAAGTCTGGATAAAAAAAACGAGAGAGTATACCCACAAGGGAATATGGCTGCGCATGTACTGGGTTTTTTCAATCCTGATGCTGATACTGCATCAGGTGTTGAACTAATTGCAAAAGAGAAATTAGAACACGTTGAAAAAGAAGTTAATTTCGAGAAAACTCCAAGCGGAGACATCATCTACGATATGATGACTGATCCTGCAATGACAACTGCACCTTTAAAAGGAAAATCGATAACTTTAACTTTGGATTCTGTAATACAACACACTTGTGAAACAGAACTTTTAAAAGTGATTCAGGAAAAGAAAGCGTTAAGAGGTACTGTAATCGTAATGAACCCTAAGAACGGCGAAATCCTGGGCTATGCAGTATATCCTACTTACAACCCCAACAATTATAAAAAGGCGCACTCATCTCAATTAAAAAACTGGACATTAACTGATGTTTACCCCCCCGGATCAACTTTTAAAACACTTACGATAGCTTCTGCTCTTGAAAATGCAAAAATAAATATAAATTCAAAAGTTTATGACACAGGAAAAATAAAAATCGGCGGATGGACAATAGAAAACTATGACTATAGAAAGAAACCGTTCCCGGGATGGATTAATTTATATTATCTGCTTGAACACTCAAGCAATGTCGGAAGTATACAAGTTGCTTTAAAAATGACACCTTTTGAGTTTTATACTGTTCTATCGAGGCTTGGGATAGGCACAAAAACCGGTGTCGACTTACCTGGGGAATCAAACGGGTTATTACCTAATTATAAAAATTGGGACAAATCAAGACAAGCGACAATGGGTTATGGCTATGGTGCTTCCGTAACAGCAATACAAATGGCGTCTGCAGTCTCAGCACTTGCAAATAACGGGGTACGGGTTACTCCTCATATCATTAAATATTCAGAAGAGGAAGCATTGGAAAAAGTGAAAAGTATTCAGGCTATAACTCCTGAAACCGCAAAGACAATGACTTCTTTACTAAGGCAAAGTATTGCAAATTCCAAATCCCCGGTAAAACTTGATAACTACACTGTAGCTGCAAAAACAGGAACTTCTAGAAAAACAAAAGAAAATGGAATAGGTTACACGAATAAGTTGTACACTTCTGTTATTGGTTATTTTCCTGCATCTAACCCTCAGGTTCTTATATATGTAGTTGTGGATTCACCGTCAGGTTCTGAGATGTGGGGAAGCACAGTTGCAGCACCTGTCTTTAAAGAAGTAGCCCTTCAAACGGCAAGAATATTAAATATTGTACCGGATAAAAAAACTGAAATTAAAACAAATAAAAAAGGATAAAACTATGTTGTTAAGTGAGATTTTAAAAGGAATAAATAATACTAGACTTTCAAACTTTAAGGATACAAAAATACTGGGAATATCATACAATTCAAAAACAACAAAACCCTCAGATATTTTTGTTTGCCTAAAAGGTGAGCACTCAGACGGACATGAATATGCTAAAGCAGCATTAGAAAAAGGGGCGGCTGCTTTCCTTTGCGAAAAGGAATTAGATATTGAAGCTCCTCAAATCTTAGTTAAGTCCACAAGATATTCAATTGCACAACTGGCTACAGCATTTTATGACAATCCTTCAACAAATCTAAATCTAATCGGAGTCACAGGAACAAACGGTAAAACTACAGTAACACACTTAATACAACGAATAATTGAAGAAAATAATGAAAAATGTGCATTAATAGGAACCCTTGGCTATAAGCTTTCAAGTTCGGATGATTATAAAGAAGCAAAACATACAACACCTCAAGCTCCTGAATTACAGGCTACTTTAAAGAAAATTCTAAATAAACAAATAAAAAATGTAGTTATGGAAGTTAGCTCACACTCTTTGGAACAAAACAGGGTCGGAGGATGCGTATACAAAGGAGCAGTTTTTACAAATCTGACTCAGGATCACTTGGATTATCACATAACAATGAATAATTATTTTGAAGCAAAAGCAATTCTGTTTAAGAATTTAAAAGAAAATGATTTTGCGGTGGTTAACCTTGATGATGAATATGCCCAAAGACTCATAAGCATTATCCCTAAGGGCGTCAAAGTTATAACTTACGGCATCAAAAAACCTGCAGACATAACCGCCCAAAATATTGATTTTTCGATACATGGAGCAAAATGTAATTTTAATGTAGGCACTCAAACATTATTTTTGAATATGCAATTAAACGGAATGTTCAGTGTATATAATGCTTTAGCAGCATTTGCCTGTGGAATTTCCCTCGGAATAAGCCCTGAAATATGCAAAGATTCACTTGAGAAAACAGCCAGTGTAGCAGGAAGGTTTGAGATTGTAAACAAAGAACCCCTTGTAATAGTTGATTATGCCCATACTCCTGACGGGCTTGAAAATATACTTAGGGCGGCAAGAGAAATCACCCCTGAAAAAAGTTCTCTAATTTGCCTTTTCGGCTGTGGTGGAGACAGAGATGCAACAAAAAGACCAAAAATGGGGAAAATTGCAGATGAACTCGCTGACAAAATAGTTGTAACTTCTGACAATCCAAGAAGCGAAGACCCTCAATTAATAATATCTGACATTATGACAGGGATTAAGTCAGTAAATACCCGAAGAATATTCGTTGAACCCGATAGAAGAGAAGCAATAAAATTATTAAAATCAATTTCTAATAAAAATGACGTTATTGTCCTTGCAGGTAAAGGCCATGAGGATTATCAGATTCTAAAAGATGAAACAATACATTTTGATGATAGAGAAGAAGCCAGAAAAGTTTTTGCAAATAGTCTGGTATAAGCTATAATTATTATATAGATGCAAAACCAAAGGAGTTAGTATGAAATTAACCGTTTTAGGAGCAGGTTGCTGGGGGTTGACTTTGGCATGGTTATTGACTGAAAATTTTGATGAAATCTGCGTTTGGGGAAGAAAAGAAGACTTAAACGATGATTTGATAAAGAATAAACATACTTCAAAACCTCTTGAAATACAGCTCGCAGATAAAGTTGAATTTTCATCTGATTTAGAATGTGCAATAAAAGATGCTCAAATAATTTTAATTGTAGTAGCAACTTCAGGAATAAGAGATGTTTGCCAAAAATTAAAAACAGCAGGATTAAGAGATAATCAAATACTCGTAAATGCATCAAAAGGAATAGAATTGCCTTCTTTAATGAGAATGTCAGAAGTAATTTTAGATGAACTGCCAAATTCAAAACTTGCAATATTATCAGGCCCAACTCTTGCAAAAGAAGTTCTAATGGGAATGCCTACAGCAGCATCTGTAGCAAGTGAGGATTTGGAAACGGCCAAATTTGTACAAGAAAAACTCAATGTAGCGAGTAAATTTAGATTATATACAAACCCTGATGTCATTGGAGTTGAACTTGGGGGGAGCTTGAAAAACGTAATAGCAATTGCTTCAGGCTTTGCAGATTCAATGAACCTCGGAGATAACTGCAGGGGAACTCTCTTAACAAGAGGCATGGCTGAAATTGTTAGAATAAGTCTTGCTCTGGGTGCAAATCCTTCAACTTTATACGGACTGTCAGGAATGGGTGATTTAATAGCCACTTGTTCAAGCCCTATGAGTAGAAACTATACTGTAGGCTCAATGCTCGGCAAAGGTAAAAAAATAAATGATATTTTAAATGAATTAGGCTCCGTTGCTGAGGGAGTAAAAACATCAAAAGCAGTCTGTGAACTTGCAAATAAACTTGATTTAGAGGTACCTGTTTCAGCAGCAATTTATGAAGCCGTATATACAGATATAACACCTGATGAAGTTTTGGATAAATTAATGAACAGAAAGCTCAAAAGGGAAGATTATTACAATTTGCAAAAATAAGTTTATTACTACTGATTAACGATTAAGTTTAATTTTTGCTGTACCGGTTCTGCTTCAAATAAGTCACTAATACCGCAGTTTAAGGCTTCGCATAGTCTGTCCATGTTTTCATAAGAGGGCTGTGTTCTTCCGCTCGCCCAGGAATAAACTGTCTGCTGGGGCAAATTTAATACTTTGGCCAACTTATACAAGCTCCATCCTTTTTGCTTTTTAACTGCCTCTTTAATTTTGATTTTCATAGTTGAATCCTCGTTAACAAATAAGTTACTCAACATTTATGTATAACATTATACATATGTAATAAGAATTAATATACTAGTTTTATAACTATTTCATTCTTTTGGTCGAGCAAAAACGTAAATTATAATTTAAAAATATTACTAAAAAAGTTCTTTTATTAAAGAAAAATTGAAAAATATTTTAGCTTAATCGTATAAATACATTAGTGTAAAAGCGTTTTATAGTTTATTTATATTAGAGTATTTTTAAGGAAAGTTGTTTATAATAATAATAAGTTTATAGTTGATTTTTATGCTTTTATTATTAAACTAAAAACTGGCAGGAATAAAATATGAAAAAGTTATTGCTATTTACATTAATAATATTATTTGGCGTTTCCCAGACGTATACACCAGTATATGCAAAATCACTAAGTCCACAGGTTAAGATTGCGATTTCCAAATACAAAGCTAAAAATTATGTAGGATGTATTCAGGATTTGTCGTATATCGTCAAGAGGGACCCTTCTAACGCAGCAGCATTTTACTACTTAGGCGCAGCTTATATGCGTATAGGCAACAGGGACAAAGCTATAGAAGCTTTTGATAAAGTAATTACGCTTAATACTATTCCTCCGCTAACATCTTATTCCATCCAGGCAAAAAACTGCATGGACAATATCATGATGTGTGAGTATAAAAAATTAGCCCCTGAGCAGATAAATGAACTTATTAAAGACCCTCAAAACTACATTACACAATTGAAAGAAAAAGAAAAAGCAACTACAGGAATAGAACTTGATAAAGAAAGAGTTGAAATAGACAGACTTATTAACGGCAGATATAGCAATAAAATTCATCCTGAGGCGAAAAAGGTTATTATTGATACGATGTTGATGAGACAACAACAAGATATAAATGCTTCAGGGAATCTTAATCAAAAAAGTGAAGCCCCTACAGATGAAGAAATAGCAAATGCAGTGAAAGTACTTGCCAAAGCTGGTTTCAACCCGATAAATACAACAGGCAATCTACCTTATAATCAAGTAAATAACCCAAATAATGAATATGCGGCACTAAGCATGATGTTTGGCTCTAATCAAAATAATAACAATAATAACTATATGAACATGTTGCCATTTATTATGTCAGAGAATCAAACCGGAAATAAGCAATTCAGCAAAGAAATGATTCAGGCAATGATGATGTCATCAATGATGCCCGATTTTAGTTTTGATTCGGATAAAAATAACAAATATTAAAGATAGTAGGATTTTATGAACATTACTACAAGCCGATTTGGAGAGATAGAGATTGACGAAAGTCTCTTAATTGATTTTAAAATGCCAATTATTGGTTATAATAACCTTAAAAAATATATTCTTATTGAACATGATGAAAATTCATGTTTTAAATGGCTGCAATCGGTTGAAAATTCCGAAATAGCCTTTCCTGTAACCTTAACGACCTACTTCAATATTGACTATATTTTTGAGATTTCAGATGATAATGCAGAAAAAATAGGGCTTAACAGCAATGAAGATTTATTGGTTCTTAATCTTGCTTCAATACCACAAGCCAATCCCAAAGAAGCCACTATAAATCTAAGAGCCCCTGTAGTTGTTAATACTGCAAATTTATACGCTATGCAAATTATTCTTTCAGATGACAGTTTGCCTATTAAATATCCTCTGTTTAAGAAAGATACTACTGTTGCACAAGCTAAAGGAGAATAGTTATGCTTGTTCTTGCCAGAAAAAGAGGGCAAAAGCTTATCTTAAATGACAATATAGAAATTGTGATAATTGAAGCGGAAAGCGGAATAGCTAAAATTGGGATTAATGCACCTAAAAATGTTTCAATTTATCGTGAAGAACTATATTTTGAACTTAAAAAAGCAAACGAAATAAGCAAAACTTCCAAGATTGACAACCTCTCAACAATAGACATAACACCCTCAAGCATTCCTGCAGAAAATAAACTAAAATCTCTAAGCGTCAAAATAACTAAAAATGAATAAAAAAGAAATTCTAAAATTACTATACCAGAGCAACAATTATTCAAAGCTGAAAAAACTCTGCAAATCAAAGAAAGACATCTGGTATAAACATATTTTAGCAAAAGTATATTTTTTTGAAAAAGATTATGAATCATCATTTGAAATATACAAAAGTATTAATATGCTCTATGAAGCAGGATATTGTAAGCTTTTATTAGGGGACATAAATTCAACAAAAAAATATTGGATGCAACTGGAAGATGAATCTCCAATAATAAACTGGGGAAAATCCCTGCTTGGACTTATAGAGAAAAATGTAAAATTTTTGCCTACATATTTTCAGATAAGAAATTTTTTGGAACAGGATCTTGATACACTTTTAGATGCTAATTTAATAGATTATGCCGAAAACCTTGTAAATTCGGCAGACATACTTGCCCAGGTAAATTCGGAAACATACAAATACATAGCTAGAGTGCTTCTAAACCACGGATATATTGATATTGCCAAAAATTTTCTTGAACAGAGCAAAGAAATATATTATAGAGATCCGGAAACTCATTTTTTAATTGCTAAAATCAACCTGCAAAAAAAACTTGATATAGAAGCAAAAGTCTCTCTAAAGACTACTCTTGAAATTAATCCGGAATATTTTCCCGCAAAAAAATTATTAGAGCAAATTAAATAAAAAATTGGTATAAATAAAGAATCTGTTGTAAAATATATAATAAAAGAATCTTATTAGGAGACAATAACGAATGTTCGAACGTTTTACCGAGAAAGCTATTAAAGTAATAATGCTTGCACAAGAAGAAGCAAGACGCCTTGGTCACAACTTTGTGGGAACTGAACAGGTTTTATTGGGATTAATTGGCGAAGGCACAGGAGTTGCAGCTAAGACATTAAAATCAATGGGTGTAACATTAAAGGATGCTCGTGCCGAAGTTGAAAAAATTATCGGTAGAGGTTCTGGTTTTGTAGCTGTTGAAATTCCTTTCACTCCAAGAGCAAAAAGAGTTTTAGAGCTCTCTTGGGATGAAGCAAGACAATTAGGACACAATTATATAGGAACAGAACACCTGCTCTTAGGCTTAATAAGAGAAGGTGAAGGCGTTGCCGCCAGAGTTCTTGAAAATCTTGGTGTTGACCTAAATAAAGTTAGAAGCAATGTTGTAAAAATGCTTGGTGAAACAAAACCGGCACAAACTCAATCAACATCCACAGTATCAGGAGGTAAGACAAAAACGCCGAGCCTTGATGAATTTGGAACAGATTTAACATTGGCTGCTCAAGAACAACGTCTTGACCCCGTTGTTGGAAGAGAAAAAGAAATTGAACGTGTCATACAAATACTTGCAAGAAGAACAAAAAACAATCCTGTTTTAATAGGAGAACCCGGAGTCGGTAAAACAGCAGTAGCTGAAGGTCTTGCAATTAGAATCGTAAACGGTGAAGTGCCTGATTTACTGGAAGGCAAAAAAGTAATCCAGTTAGATATGGGGCTTTTAGTTGCCGGTACAAAATACAGGGGTGAATTTGAAGAACGTTTAAAGAAAATTATGGATGAAATCCGCCAGGCAGGAAATGTAATTTTGATAATTGATGAAATGCATACCTTAATAGGTGCAGGAGCCGCTGAAGGAGCAATTGATGCCGCAAATATCTTAAAACCTGCTCTCTCCAGAGGTGAAATTCAGGTAATCGGAGCTACAACTCTTGATGAATACAGAAAACACGTTGAAAAAGATTCAGCTCTGGAAAGAAGATTCCAGCCTATAATTATTGAAGAACCGTCTGTTGACGATACTATTGAAATTATAAAAGGCTTAAGACCAAAATACGAAGAACACCATAAATTAAAAATCTCAGACGAAGCTGTTGTTGCAGCAACAGAACTTTCTTATAAATATATTACAGACAGATTTTTGCCTGACAAAGCTATTGATATAATTGATGAAGCAAGTTCCAAAGTCAGGATTCAGACAAGCGCACTTCCTCCTGAAGGAAAAGAGCTCGAAAAAGACTTAAAAACTGTCATTAAACAAAAAGAAGATGCGATTAGAAATCAGGAATTCGAATTGGCCTCAAATCTACGTGATGATGAAGCTGATTTAAAAGAAAAAATCAGAGAACTTTCACAAAAATGGCGTGATGAAAATGATGCCAATAAACCAACCGTTACAGCAGAACAGGTTGCACAGGTTGTAAGTATTATGACAGGTATCCCTACAACTAAAATCACTGAAGGGGAAAGTGAAAGACTTCTTAAACTTGAAGACACATTGCATTCTAGAGTCATAGGTCAAGATCAAGCTGTTGTAGCCATTTCAAAAGCAATAAGAAGAGCAAGAGTCGGATTAAAAAGCCCTAATAGACCAATAGGAAGCTTTATTTTCTCAGGGCCTACAGGAGTCGGTAAAACAGAACTTGCTAAAGCACTCGCTGAAGCGGTATTCGGTTCTGAAGAGAATATGATTAGAGTAGATATGTCAGAATTTATGGAAAAACATTCTACCTCAAAATTAATAGGTTCACCTCCAGGATACGTAGGGTATGACGATGGTGGCCACCTGACTGAAACCATTAGAAAGAAACCTTATTCTGTTATATTGTTTGATGAAATCGAAAAAGCACACCCTGATGTGTTTAACATAATGCTTCAGATTCTTGATGACGGCAGATTAACAGATTCCAAAGGAAGACATATTAACTTTAAAAATACAATTATCATCATGACTAGTAACGTTGGAGCAAGCATGATTGCGACTAGTTCCAAATTAGGTTTCGCAGTTTCCAGCGATGCGTCAAAAGATAAATATGATCACTTAAAAGATACCGTTATGGAAGAAATGAAAAAAGCATTCAGACCTGAATTCTTGAACAGAATCGATGACATAATAGTATTTGCCCATTTAAGTAAGCCTGAAATAAGACAGATTGTTGATTTAATGTTCAATGATTTATTTAAACGTCTTGCTTCTCAAGAACTTGAAATTGAAGTAACCGACGAGGTCAAAGATTACCTGGCCGAAGACGGATACTCTGAAGCATACGGAGCAAGACCATTAAGAAGGCTTATACAAAAGAAAATCGAAGACGGTCTTGCAGAAGAAATTTTATCGGGACAATGTAAAGCAGGACAAAAGATTATTCTTAAACTCGAAGATAAAAAGATTATTTTTGTTAGTGAAACAGCTATAGCAGAAACTACAAAATAAAAAGTCCACAAAATTCAATAAAACACAACCCAATTGAGTTGTGTTTTATTAATTATTAAAGAATTTGCAAATAAGTAACTAACTTAGTTTAAAAATTCGACAAAACCGGAATCAAGATAGTAAAAAGCAGGAATTACTTTGACCCCATGGTTTAAAACATAATCAGATATTATAGGATCTGATTTAATTATAGTGGAAACAGATAATACAGCGTTATTTTTAGCAGTTTCGGTTATTAAATCCTTTACTGTTTTTTTAGTTTTTTGAGGAATTGCAGGTTTAATTGACTCTGTAAGGCTTTCAATATATTTAGATTCCTTATTATTCTTTATAGCTGCGGTTACAGCTCCACAATCTTCGTGAGAAAGTACGACGACAAGCTTGACACCGCAATGAACCACCGCATATTCTATACTGCCAATCACATGCTCATCCAGAACATTACCGGCGTTTCTTATCTCAAAAATATCGCCCAACCCTTGGTCAAATATTACCTCAGGCGGCACCCTTGAATCAGAACAGGAAAGTACAATTACAAAAGGATGCTGACCTCGTAACAATTCGTGACGCCTTTTTTTGGATTGATCAGGATGTTTTAAGTGCATTGTTATGTAATGATGATTCCCATCCTTAAGTCTTACTAATGCTTCATCAGCACTAATATTATTAGCTTCGGCGGCAATTGACACTGACTGCATTAAAATTAATAATGTAAAAAAGCTAATATATTTTATTAAAATCTTCATAATAATTTATTTTCCCAACGTAGGCTATTTTAATATAAAGCAAAATCTGGTACAATAGTTATATGATAAAAATATTATTAACTTGCATAAATTCTTTTTCATCTGACACCTGAAGTGAGTGCTTCAGAAAGTTTTGCTATGAAAACTTTATAAGGTCAGTTTAATTTTTAAAAGAGAAAAGGCAGGTTTTGCATGAAAAGGCGTGCAGCAATATTTCTAGTAGTATGGCTACTATTATCATTTATATTTTTAATTATAACTTCAGGTTTAGGTGTTTTTGCAAATCACGTAAATCCGAAGATATTTCAGTTCGCTATGCTTAATTCATTAATATTGGTTGGTATAGGGATATTTTTCTATATATTTTACGATAAGTTAAAAATATACTTTGAAAATTACAGACGGGAAAAAGAAATTTAATTTTTTTCAAATACCTCAAAAGCTTTGTATGAACTTCTTGTTAATGGCGAGAAGAAGGTATATTTTATGCCGATATTTCTAGCAATTTCTTCAAGTAGTTTATATTCCTCCGGCTCATAATATCTTTTAACAGGCAGATGATTTTTTGATGGCTGTATATATTGCCCAATGGTAACTATATCGCAGTCTATCGACTTAAGGTCTTCAAATACCGCTGTTAATTCATCAAAAGTTTCGCCAAGACCTACCATTAAACCTGTTTTTGTTAAAATCTCAGGTTTTGAATTTTTAATATACTTTAAAAACTCAACTGATTGCTTATATGAAGCCTGAGGCCTTGCAGTTTTATATAAAGAAGGAACTGTCTCAATATTATGATTAAAGACATCAGGCATAGCCTTTAATACAGTATCAATATCATTTGTATTTCCTTTAAAATCAGGGGTTAGAACTTCAATTTTTACATCCGGAGTTTTTTCTCTTATTCTTAAAATTACTTCTTTAAAATGCGAGGAACCGTTATCATGCAAATCATCTCTTGTGACAGAAGTTATAACAACATACTTGAGATTTAGTTTTTTTACTGCAATAGCAATATTTTCCGGCTCTTCACTATCCAAAGGCATCGGTCTGCCCTCAGATATATTACAAAACCTACAATTTCTTGTACAAATATTGCCCATGATTAAAAAAGTCGAAGTATTTTTGGAATAGCATTCATTTTTATTAGGGCATCTTGCTGATTCACAAACAGTGTTCAAACAATTTTCTTTTAATACAGCCCTTACAAACTTTGTATTATCTGTATTTATAATTCCTCTTTTGAGATATGAAGGAAGTCTGTGCATAAAAATTCCCCTTTACAATAAATAGTTTAATATAAAAGCCCAAAAAAGAAAAAACCCGAGTTAAAACTCAGGCGCTTAAGACTAATATAGGGAAACTCCAAAACTCCGTTAATTCGAATTTACTTCTTTTGCAAATTCATATAAATCTTATTATTATTGGCAATTAAATGCATTGATTTCCAAAACTCATCAGGAGAAAGGCTTGAATTATTGTTATCAAGATTTACAGTCACTTTTCCTGCGTATAGCTCTGTTAGTCGTTTATCAAAGTTGTTACATGCAGTAACTGCCATTTTTTTAACCTTAGATTGTACTCACATATATATAAAAAATATATAGAGTATATAATTTCAATAGTACAATTTTTTGTTACATTTATTAATATTCAAGACAGGTTTATAATCCCAAAACCTATGCTTGCCTTATGTTTTGGTTGTGCTACAATATAATAGAGGACACTAAAAGGGGTAGGAATTTGAGCCAAAAAAATTTATTTGAAGACGGAAAAATCGTTCCTGTTAATATTAGAGATGAAATGAAGCGTTCTTATATAGATTATGCTATGTCTGTTATTGTAGGACGTGCGCTTCCAGATGTTAGGGACGGCTTAAAGCCTGTTCACAGAAGAATTTTATTCGCTATGAACGAACTAGGAATGACTCCCGATAAACCATACAAAAAATGTGCGAGAATAGTCGGGGAAGTTTTGGGTAAATATCACCCGCATGGCGACACCGCTGTTTATGATTCTTTAGTCAGAATGGCACAGGATTTTTCAACAAGATATCAAACAGTTGATGGACATGGCAACTTTGGCTCGGTTGATGGAGATGCAGCAGCAGCGATGCGTTATACAGAAGCCAGAATGCACAAAATTTCGCAATCCATGTTGGCTGATATTGATTGTGAAACAGTTGACTTTGACCCAAACTTCGATGGTTCACTAGAAGAGCCTTCTGTTTTACCCGTAAGATTACCCATGCTATTGCTTAACGGTGTCAGCGGAATAGCTGTTGGAATGGCTACAAATATTCCTCCTCATAATTTATGCGAAGTTGTTGACGGATTAATAGCCCTCATTGACAACCCGGAAATAACAAATGAAGAAATAATGCAACATATTAAAGGACCTGATTTCCCAACTGCGGGAAGTATAATAGGTTTATCAGAAATAAGACAGGCATATCAAACCGGAAGAGGTTCTATAAAAATGTCTGCTGTTGCAGGTTTTGAAGAAATCCCTGGAGGAGCGGGAAGACAAGCAAGAACAGCAATTATCATAACTGAAATACCCTATCAGGTTAACAAAGCTGTTTTGATTGAAAAAATAGCAGAACTAGTTAGAGACAAAAGAATGGAAGGCATATCTGACATCAGAGATGAATCTGACAGAGATGGTATGCGTATAGTTATAGAATTAAAACGTGATGCAAAACCTGATGTTGTAAAAAATAACTTATTTAAGCATACACAGTTATCAACAACTTTCGGTGTTAATATGTTAGCTCTTGTAGGAAAACAGCCAAGACTTATGAATTTAATTGAAGTATTAAATGAATTCGTTGAACACAGAGTCGAAATTATAACAAGAAGAACTATTTTCTTCTTGAAAAAGGCTAAAATGAGAGCCCATATATTAGCAGGTCTATTAATTGCACTTGGAAGCCTGGATGAAGTTATTGAACTTATTAAAAAATCAAAAACTACTGAAGATGCTAGAAACGGTTTAATGTCAAGATTTGGGCTTGATGCGGATCAGGCAAATGCTATCCTGGAAATGCAATTAAGACGTTTAACAGGCTTAGAACAAGATAAAATCAAGGCTGAGTATGAAGAATTAAAGGAAAAAATTAAAGAATATGAAGCTATACTTGCTGACAGACAAAAAGTTCTAACTATCATAAAAGAAGAACTTATTGAAGATAAAGAAAAATACGGTGATGAAAGGAAGACTCAAATACTTCCTGAAATGGACGAAATGACAATAGAAGATTTGACTCCTAATACACCTATGGCTGTGTTTATAACCCGCCAGGGCTATATCAAACGTATTTCTCTTGACACGTTTGAACGTCAAAACAGAGCAACCAGAGGCAAAGGCGGTATCAAGACCAAAGAAGATGATGACGTAGGTCATTTCTTTACAGCAATGATGCATGATAAGGTATTATTCTTCTCAAATAAAGGTACTGTATATAGTCTTAATGTTTATGACTTCCCTGAAGGCTCAAGGCAGGCTAAAGGCTTACCGATAATAAATGTACTTCCTATAGAACAAGATGAACAAATTACTGCAGTTGTTCCTGTGAGCAATTTTTCACAGGATTCTAACCTGATTATGCTTACAAAAGGCGGTTATATAAAGAGAATAGGTCTTGATAACTTCGCTAATATAAGAAGAAACGGTATTATTGCAATAGGTCTTGAAGAAGGAGATACTTTAAACTGGGTAAACCAAGCCAATAATAATGATGAAATAATAATCGGTACAAGCTGTGGTATGGCAATAAGATTTGCGGTAGAAGATTTAAGACCGCTAGGCAGAAGCGCCCGAGGTGTTAATGCTATAAAACTTAGACGAGGTGACAGCATTATCGGATCGGATATTGTACCTAAAGATTATGATGCTGACTTATTGGTGGTTACTTCAGACGGGTTCGGCAAACGGTCAAAACTATCAGAGTTTAGACCCCAAAATAGAGGCGGAATCGGTTTAATTGCAACTAAGTTTAAGACTACGACATCAAGATTAGTGGCCCTTACGATAGTTGATGCCTGTGATGAAATAATGGTGGTATCAGCTAACGGAATCGTCACAAGAATCAAAGCCGGCGATATATCTAGACAAGGCAGACCTGCAACAGGTGTGAGAATTCAAAACTTAATGGACAATGATGCTGTTATGGCTGTCAATAAAATTGTCGTTCCTGATGACGAATGTGAAACAAATGTTTTTAATGAAGATGCTCAAACTGATACCTCTGATACTACGGTAACAGATATCGATTACGAGCAAACAAAATTAACAGATTTAGAATAATTAAGTATTTAGAATAAAAGAGGTAAGCTTTATGAGATTATCTCTTTTTATTTATTATGCTAAAATTTATTATAATTTATGAAAGGTTACAGTATGAAATTTTTACACACAATGATAAGGGTAAAAGATTTAGATAAATCATTAAGTTTTTATCAGAAACTTCTTGGGTTAAAATTAATAAATACATTAAGGCTTGATGATTCTACTTTATATTATTTAGGCAACTCAGAAAAGGAAACCCAAATTGAGTTAACAGTCAATGATAATATCCCAGAAAATGGTTATGTAAATGGAAATTCATTCGGGCATTTTGCTTTTGAGATTGACTCTTTTGATAACTTTAATAAAAAAATTGAAGAATTAGGCTATAAATATCTCTACGAGCCATTCATTTTGGAAAGTGCAGGCTTAAAAATAGCATTTTTAAAAGACCCTGACGGTAATGAAATTGAAGTAATTGAAAAATAAACGCAACTATTATTCAACGCTTTTTACGTTAGGAATAAATGTTTTAACATTCCCTTCTGCTGAAAAATCCTTGGGATTAAGCGTCATAATTATCCTGTCGGCTTCAATTGACCTTCCTTGCTGCATGATTTTTGAGCGGCCCAGAAATACAACTTCATTAAGTTTATTTGTTTTTTTATCCGGGAAAACAGAAGCTTTAGGTCCTATTGCAGTATAATCTTTATACTTTACTATTGTATTTCCGCTTGCAACTAAGATATTTTGCTTTTGATTATACATTTGATAATTTGACGAAACTTTAAGAGCAGTCCCGTCTTCCATGTTAACATCTGTATAAACGCTGCCTGATGCATTTACTTCTTCTCTCAAAGCATTATATACAAATCTACTTGCTTCAATTTTATTATTTTTTTGCTTAACTATTCCATTGCCAATAAGCTGAATCCTCTTAATTTCATTTTTCTTGTCTAAATCGACAATTGCAGTATTAGAAAATGTTTCAGCATCCTTGTAATAAACAACTACAGAACCGCTTGCGGAAACAACATTTGTATTATTGTTATATTCTTGTCTTTCAGCAGTAACAATAATCAAAGGTTTTTTGTTTTGAGTAACTGATGATTGGGCATTTCCCTCTGCAAGCACTGTTTTATCCAACAAAGACATTTTAATTATTTTTGCCTTAATTTCCTGCTTTTTATTTTCTTTTACTTGATAAGAATATGCATTATCAAGAAAATTAACATTTTTAATTTGGTTATCTTTAGGATCAAGTTCCACTTCTGCTCTTGGGCTTGAAACGTGCAAATCATCCATTTTAACTTTCACATTCCCCTCAAGAAAAATCCTGTTCTGTTGTTCTTTGTAAGACTGCTTATCAGATTCTATTGAAAGATTTGCTGCAAAACAAACTCCAACAAGAGAAAATATCATCAATGAAATTATCAATAACTTTTTCATAAATTAATTCCTTTTCCATAAAGTTCAGTACGTGTCCTGCCCACTATTCTCAGGTTTTTGAAATCACTGCTCAATACAGCTTTAGTTCCATATACAACTATCTGAGAAGGTTTTTCCAGACGAATTTTTCCTTCTGCAACTATATCACTATTTTTACCCTGCCATGTAATCCTGTTGGCCTTAACGTTTGAGCCATCTTTATAAACGATTAAAGTCTCATCATATAAAATAATCTGTTTTTTTTGATAGCTATAAGTGCCGCTACTTGATTTAAAACTGGCAACAACCTTATCATTTTCATAGAAATTACCAATAATATTATTTAAATATGCAATATCATTTTCACTATCATAATGCCCGCTATCAGCAAACAACTCCCATAATTTCTTCTCGTCTTTTGTTTCCGTTACAAGCAAATTACTAATATTTACTTCTTTTTTGGCATAATCATTTTGTAGAACTTTATTTTTAAACGATTTAGTAATCATTCCTGCATAAATAAATGCCCAAAGACAAGCTCCAAATATTATTATAAAAACTATAATATAACCAATATTTTTCTTTTGCATAAGTAATCCAATCTAAAAAGATTTTATCATAAAAGTCTTTGCCGAAATACCACTAATATTATTAGTAAGTTATATCCCAGCTTTCCCCAATGACTCTTCCTGCGCAAGCATAACCATCGATTTCAACAGAACGGCAGGTATTATTTGTCCACTGTTTAAGAGCATCATCCTCTCCTCCTGCCGGATAAAGTCCGGGTGTCACGCCATTTGTTATATAGAAAAGAAAAATATCTCTACCATAATTATTAGGCTCTTTTAATCCATTCACATCTACCCATAGCCTTCCGCATATTGCACTCATATGGTTTGAATGCCCTGTAGAAGATGCGCCTTTGAAAGAAGAAATACAACCGGCACCGGTAGATTCAACTATATAAGACATATTGTCCATTGTGATAAAAGAATAATGACTTCCTGTAATTGTCGATGTCGGAACTTTATATTTTGAATTAAAATTTGGACCGATTTCAGGGGCAAAACATCCTATTGAAGTGCCGCAATTTTTTGAAATTTTCAAGTACCTGACCAAATTATCTCCCAATAAAGTGTCAGAGCCGTAAAAAATACCTGTTGCCTCGAGATTGTTTATTGTTGCCAAATCACTTGCTACCCTGAGTAAAACCTGGTTTATTATTGAATAAGAACGTTTCAGAGCAACTGCATATGCTGTCTTGTTGTATTGTGTAACTAATGTAGGAATTAGCATTGCAAAAACCACACCCAATATAGTCAAGGCTAACAAAACTTCGGCCAGAGAGAAAGCAAAAGTACTATTAGATATTTTCTTCAAATATTTTGCTATAAACATAATCTCATTCTTTACAACAATTATATCTATATATTTAACAAAAAGCAATTTTATGTGCTCTGAAATAATTTTTATAGCATAATTATTAATATGCAGGAAATGATTGATTATAAAGAAGATATAACCAAGTGTTCAAATTGCGGATTGTGCCAAACAGTCTGCCCTGTTTATAAAATTACAAAAGATGAATGCGCTCTTTCAAGAGGAAAATTTATTATTCTTAAAGGCGTTTTAAAAAATGAATTAAAGCTTAATAAAAATATTATAAAAAAGATTGATATATGCCTAAACTGTAATGCATGCAAAGAATTTTGCCCAAGCGGAATTAATGCTGTAGAAATTTTTTCAACTGTCAAAAACAGTTTTAATTCTTCTGAAAATTTCATAAATAAATTTTTATATTCTCAAAGCACTTTTAACCTTAAAATGAATGTGATAAAGCTTTTTATAACAATTTACAGATTCTTATTTTTGGATAAATTTATTGAATTAAGCTATCGATTTTTATTAAAATTTGGATTTATCGGTAAAAAAATTGTATTTATAAATTCAATAATAAAAATTAATACGAAGAGAAAAAAAATCAGCTCTAACAAAGTTCAAAACAAGAAAATTTTATTCTTTGAAGGATGCTTTAACAAGTATATAAACCCGGGTTCAAAAAATGCCACTTTAAATATACTTGAAGAACTTGGCTATGAACCTTTAAAGTTAAATTTAGGCTGCTGCGGAATCACTAATTACTATTCCGGTCATTTTAAGGAATTTCAAAAGCAGGCAAATAATATTATAAATAAAATTCCACGAGATATTGAAGCGATTGTTTGTGACTGCGATAGTTGCCTTAATGTCTTAAAAAACTACAATAAATATTTTAAAGATGCTGAGTTTATAGAAAAAAAAGCCATAAGCCTTTCAGAATTTTTGATAATTAACGGCTATAACAAAACTTCTCAAAAAAATCATGCGATAACTTATCATAAGCCATGCCATGGAGACATGTCAGCGGAAGAAATGATAAAAAAGTTAAACAATATAGCTTATAAACCTATTAAACACCAAAGCTGCTGTGGCTTTGCAGGTGAGTTTGCTTTTAAATATTATAAATTATCAGAAGAAATATCAAAAAATAAAGCTGAAGAAATATTAAATACAGAAGCTCAAATCATACTTACCTCATGTCCCTCATGTATAATGGGATTACAACAGGGTCTTATTCAAAAAAACGAAATTAAAACTGTTTTCAATATCAGCGAATTTTTGGATAAAATTTAATATAATTGTTTTTATTTAAAATTCAATATTGACTAAAAGTTTTTAATTGTTATCATAATATAATAAATCTTAAAAATAGCTTGAGAGAAGGTTTTTTAAACTTTTCAAAAAATATTTAGGATTAAAATAAAAACAGATAAATATGCCGCAATAGCTCAGTTGGTAGAGCAAGGGACTGAAAATCCCTGTGTCCTTGGTTCAATTCCGAGTTGCGGCATATTTTTATATTTAGTTTCATATTAAATTATCAAATTATAAATCAACAGCAAGTTTCAAAATTTTTATCAGGAAAAATATAATTGATTAACTTTTTGAACTCTTTTGAAAATCCTCTTTTTAAAAGAGAATTTTTTATATTCTTTCTTCTTGTTGCAAAAAAAGCCTTAACATCTAAATCATTAACTTATAAGAAGAGCAAGAAAACTCTGTTCAGATTGAAGGACTAAAAGTCGCTAATCCTGACAGGCGAAAACTTCGGTCTATGATTAAGATTTAACAAGAAGAAAAGACTAATTATTTTTGACTAAGATAGTTAGTTCCAATATCAGTCCTGTAGCTGCAATTTACAAAGTTCTTTTCAAAATCAATATTATTTAGTTGTTCATAAATTTCTTCTAAAGGTGATTGTGAAGACTTTGCTAAACACAGGGCAATAAGACCAGGAACTGAAACTTTATTGTCTTCCTGAGGCTTAAGGAAAGAATGAAATACATTTATTCCGGCCTCTTCTAATTTATTTACTGCATCAAAATTAATTTCGACAATTTGTTTTGTTGAGTAAGGATATTCATTTGCAACAATATTTATACAAGCTGCTTTTCCGGGTTTCCATTGCAATTTTAATTTGTTTAACTTTTGCTGTAATATTGCTTCAAGAATATCAACAAAATCATTATTTGAATGTATTGTAAACAGAGGCGCTTCGGTCAGTCCTATACGCATATTATATTCTAAGCAATAAACTCCTTTGTCATTTACCATAAGAGCCGAGTATATAGCACCTTTATAGTTAACCTTGTGTCTTCTTAGGGCACGTTCAAGTTTTTTGATATATGCATTAACTGCTGATTGATATTTTTTAGGTATTTCAAAAGGAAAATACTGCCCCATACTACCTGTATTTAAGCCTTTATTTCCTTCAAATCTTAATTTGTAATCCTTAAAAGGCAAAAGAGGCAATAAAGTTTTACCATCCCATAATGAAATAATATCGAACTCTACACCCTCAAGGAACTCTTCAATAATAATTTTCTCTTGTACAGGATAAGCTTCTCCTGAATTTATACGTTTATATGCGTCTTCTGCTTCTTCTTCATTATGACAAATATAAGCACCAAGCCCTAACGCAGGTCCATTAGCCTTAACAACTACAGGATATCCGAACTTATTTATATTTGCTTTATAATCATTCTCATTTTCAACAACAACATAGTCAGCGGTAAGTATTTTATTTATGCGCATAAATTGTTTACCAATATCTTTTCGGGTTTCAAGATTTGCCCATTTTTTATTTACGCCAATCGTATTTATATTAATTGACTCAAATGCTTCTATCACACCTTGTGTATTATGTTTCCAGTCACAAATAAAGATATCTATTTCTTTTCTCTTTGCAAAATCAAGCAGCAAGCCAATATCTTGTCTTACCGATTCTTGATTTGCAAAAAACTTATAACCTGCTTCACGTTCTGCAAAAAAATCATTGTTAGTATATAAATTTTTTACTTTATTCGATTCTGATATTTTCTTTACCAGAGCATAAGACTCGAGTGATGCCCCCCAAACAAAAATATTATAAGATTTGCTTTTTTTCTTAAATAAATTCATACTTTTTCCCATAACTAATCCCTAATATATTACAAAATATATTATTAAAGAATGATTGCACTAGAACTCAGATTGCTATTGTGCAGCCTTCGCAACCAAATCATATTCAGGAGTATCGTTTATTAATGCATCAAAAGCAGATACATCATCAGAACTTACATTTTCTGATGCATTAGCACTCATACCTTCAAAAAATCCTTTAAATAAATCAAACATAATTTATACTATTAGAGATTCCTTTCATAATTTATTTTAACATTATTCATTTTGACTATCAATCCTTTTTTCAAAATATCGGTTATAATTTTAATAAATTTCCCCAAATTTTATCATATTTTGGAGGATTAAAAAAAATAAAGCCACTTGAAGGAGTAAATGTCATTTCAGAAAAATATATGTCCTCTCCTTTTAGCATAAAATCCACTCTTACATATTTGAAATCTTTTGATAAAACTTTTGCATATTCCAACATTTTTGATAATGTAATAGGCTTATCAATAGGCTCCCCGGGATATTGCGGCTCCGAGTGATAAAAATCCAACTTATTCCAGTCTGTATCATAAACCGTAATATAACTGTGTTCTTGTCCCTTTTCTACACTTACTTTATAATAATCAATAAATTTTGGCTCTCCGTTAAAACAGTGTATTTTATAATTTAAATCATAATTTGAAAATGAATCGCAAATATTTTCTTCTGCATAAACTTTTCTTTTTATATCTTTATACTGAAGCTCAAATCCTGAACTAAAAGCATGATTTATTTTCAGATAATAATTAAATGCATTTCGCATAATTATATATGTAGAATTGTCTTTACTATTGAAAATTTTTTCTTTATCTCTAATAAATACGAGCTGCCGCCATGCGTGGTTGGTTTTGATTACAAATTGATTTGGACACAAAGAGAAATCAAGATCTTCAAAACAATCTGCAACAGTATATAATTCAGGAAATTTTATATCAGATATTTTTTCTCTTACATAATCATGAGCTAGCAGTTTGTCAGCTAATCTAGCCTTTATAGGCAAATTATCATACAGTTTCAGCCATTGGATTTTTTCAGTAAAAAGTTTGGGATTTCTTAAATTTAAACTATGCCCCATTTTTTCTTTATAAATTTTCTTTAAATACACCGGATATAATATCGGAGGTATTTTCTCAAAAAATTCATTATTATATTTTTTTATCTTTTGCCAAAACATTTAATTATCAACTCACCCCGTTATTCCAAATATTTCATAATCAACTAATTTGTCATTTTTTACTTTTCAATTTGATTTTGTAAACAGACTCATATTCTTTTTTAATAGCTTCATAAGCTGCTTTCATACTTTCATATTTAGGTTTTACTCTCCTAAATACTTTTGATTGATGGTTGAACCTGAGATCCAGAAGTTGTTTCAAATACTTTATCCTTGTTGGCATCAAAGGATCGTCGTACTTATATGTGTATGAAAATTCTTCTTTATCTGTATGTTCATGTATCTGATATTTATCAGGATTTAGCAACATTAAAGAATTTTTCCTTAACTGGAAAGAAAACATTTGCAGTCTATCTATATATTTATCATATTTATTACAAAAATCTACTGTCTGCTTCATTTCTTCTTCTGTTTCGGTTGGGAAACCAAGCATAACGCCTACTGAGTTCTTGATTCCAATTTTATGTGAATTAATTAGTATATTTTTCCGTTCTTTTAAATCTATCCCCTTGTTCATAAGCTCTATTATCCGGTTCGATTCAGCCTCATACCCCCAAAAAGCACCGCGTAAACCGGATTTATATAATTTTTTTAAAAGCTTTGGGGTAAAATTTTCTAAGCGCAAAAAAGCATTATATACAATTTTCAGCTTCCTTTTTAATATCTCATCCGCAAATTTATCAAAATATTGAGGATTAATAGCATCATCCAATATTTCAAAAGCATATATATTGTATTTTTTTGTCATGTTTTCAATTATATCGACTGCCTGTTCGGGGGTTCTAATCATATAGAATCCTTTCCCCATATATGCCGTACAAAATGCACACTTGTGCCAATAGCAACCTTTTGTAAACTGTACCGGCAAGTACATATAATTATTCCAATATTTGTTTAAGTTATAGCCTTCGTATGACGGCTCTTTTATTAAATTTATGCTATCAATTTTTCTAACTTCATTCTTTTGAATAATGCCATTACTGTCTCTATACATTAATCCCGAAACTTCTTCTGCCTGTAATTTCCCCTCAACATAATGCGCATATTGAACGATAGAAGTTTCTCCTTCCCCAATCAAGATTTCATCTGCAAATATATCAAAGAAATCTGGATATTTTTTCAAAACATCTGGATTTGAATATAAAATATGCCCACCTGCTAATATTCTCGAATTTGTTTTTTCTTTTAGTAGACGCAGTAGTGTGAACGAAGCAAAAAACTGCTCTTCAGATGGAATTGATACACCTATGAAATCATAATTTTCATTTGCAATTTCAGACACTTTTTTTGAAAAATATTCTATGTAAATATTTTCATCGACATTATATGCCCAATTTTTTATATCCTTATAATTTAAAGAATAATTTCCCCCTTGATAAAATGAAGATGGGTAGTAACACAATCCTATTATTTCTTTTGCTATGTTAATTGTACTGGTAATGGGATTTTTAGGTATACAATCATCATAAGGAAGTAATTTAATAAACTTAACCGCTTCATCAATGTCTTGAGTAACTTGTTTTAATAATGACTGTTTTTCATCACTAAAAAGTTTTTCTATTAAATTTTTCTTATTTTGAAAATCCGTTTTACTTGGGCGAAAATCTATTGACAGTTCAGGTGCTGACATAATTTGTTCATCGATGTGTTCGTAAATTCGATGAAGTTTATCAATAGCATTTTCAACATTTTTTCTCGTTATAATATCATTGTTAAATTCGAGATTCAGGTCAAGTCCTTTAGCATCAATATTTTCAGCTCTCAATTGCCCCACTAGGAGAGGAACAGAAAGATAAGGACTACGGCTAGCAGATACATATGGCGGAAATATTAGTAATGCACGCATTGGCGCTTAATCCTTCTCTAAATTCCTAAACTTATTTACTAATACTTTATACCAAATTACTAAGCAAAACAAGAATTAAACAGGCAAAGATTATCTATCTGTAATTCCTATTTTCTCATCTTTTTGAACACATTAAGCGGGTAACGAGATAAATAATATAATAAATATTCATCCGGCCCACATGTAGTCCAAAATTGGTGTGAATTTTTCTTTTTTAATTCAACATAAAGTTTTTCTGCTCTAGGGCCATAATTTTTGTCAGCAATATAATCATATGTCGGAGAAAATTCCTGCGAATCTACTACTCTACTAATATTTAATTCCTGCTGCATTTCTAGCAATGGAGCATATCTGGAAAATTCAAATTTACCTAAAGCAAAAGAATGAATAATATCTTCATTTTGTGCAATTGTATTAATCGTTTGAATTATCTCGTCTTCGGTTTCTGTCGGGAATTGAGCTATTCCAAAAATCCTATTCCAAATACCTGCTTTTGCAGACATCTTTAAAATTTCAAGTCTTTTGCTCGGATCAATACCTTTATTCATTAGTTTCATAATTCTTTCCGAAGTCGCTTCATAGCCCCACTGGATGGCTACAACCCCGGCCTTATGGAATTTATCAAACAATTCTTGCGTAAATCCTTTTTCTAGTCTGAAAAAGCAATAAATTTTTATATCTAATTTTAGTTCAATCAATTTATCACAAAATTTTTCAAAATAATCTAATCTTAAAGCTTCATCAATAAATTCAAAAAGTTTAATATTGTATGTGTTTTTCAAATAAATTATTTCATTTATTAGCTTATCAATTGAATAAAATGAATAAACCGGCTTACCGTAACTATAATCGCAAAAGGTACATTTATTCCAATAACAACCTTTAGAACTTTGGATTGTAAAATAAATTTCAGGCGCCCAATACTTAGTAAAATCTAAACCTTTGAGAGAAGGTAGAGCGCGGTTTTGAATATCATTGTAAATTCTTAATTCATTTTGTATAACCAGCCCTGCATTATTCTTGTATATTAAATTTGAAACCTCAGATATATCAATTTTACCTTCAACATACTTTGCAAATTCAATAATGGAGTCCTCACCATCACATACAGACAAAGCATCAATAAAAATATCGAATATTTCAGGATTGTTAATGAAAGCATCTTTTACACGTGTTGCTAAATTGCCTCCCATGACAACTTTAGTATTAATTTTTTCTTTTAATAATCTTGCTAGTGTCAAAGCGGGTAATAACTCCCTAACAGTCGGTATGGATAACGCTATATAGTCATAGTTATCAAAATCACCTGCTTCAATTTTTTTTGTAAAATATTTAATATATGGATTTATTGATTCATTAAAACATTGATATTTAATATCATTATAATTAAACGTAAATAATTCTTTTCTTAGTTTTATAGAGCTTGATACACAAGGACAATAAGGCAGAGTTGCAAGTTTAAATGCATTTTCCAGAATTTTGTGTGCTTTTTTGAACTTATTTGGATTGTAAAAGTCTTTTTCTGATTTCATTATAGCAACGGCAGAATCTATTTCCTTTATTGTTTTTTTATACAAATTTTTGTTATATGCCAATTCATGCTTTATGTAAACTCTCTTTATTATCTTGATTTTATCCTCTAAGGAACAATCGTCAAAATCCTGTATAGATAATTTGTTTTCAGGATTTGCCTGCAAAGATTTTAATATTTCTTCCGCCATTTGAAGTGAATTCATTAAAAATGGTTTTTGCAAAATATAATAAAAAAATTCCGCATTTAAATCAAGACAGGTTGCTTTGTAACCGGCGCTTTCCAACTGACCAACTAACAATGGAACTGATAAATATGGACTTATTGGAGAAGAGCAAGGTGGAAAAACTACCAAAATATTCATAATTTTTTCTTTATTTTTACTATACATTTAATATTATAATAAACTAGTAAGATTATGGAAATAAAGATTTTAAAATAATTGCAAATCACCGTAAACAATTTTCAAAATATATTTAAAAAACCATATAAATGGAAAAATCTGCTTATAAAAAGATCGATGATATCATCTATCATCGACCTTTTTTGCATTTGCAGATTTGTTTACAAAGGCTTCTTTTTCTTGAGAGGATCAACTTCTGACTCAGGTTCTTCTTTATCAACTTGAGGAGCGTTGTCTTCTGGTTTTGGCTGTTGTGCTGAAGAAATCTCACTTGAACTCATTGCTTTTGATACTTTTAAGGAACTAGAATCTTTCAAATATTCTGTTTCTCTTATCTTAAAGTTTAATGATTTTTGTTCAAGTATGTTACTTTGTTCTGCAAGCTCACCCATGTTAGAATAGAATTCATTTTTTGACATTCCTGATAAGAATTTGTTATACACGGCGCCTGCAGCATTTGAGAAGAATTCTTTAACACCTTTAAATAATTTTTGTAATGTGCTCAATTCTTCAAATGTTTGTTTTCCTTCAATGACTCGGCCATCTTTAAGTGTCAAGTTGAAATTACCAAAAGTACCTACATTGCCGTCATTATCATTTGAGCTTTTCAAGCTGGAAAGGCTTATAGAATCTGCCTTAGACAAGTCGAAGTCTTTTGATTTATCATCAACTTGTAATTGCCCGTTTTCAACTGCAACTAGACGAATTCCTTGTTTTTGAAGTTCTTCTGCACTTACTTTACCGTCTTTATTGGTATCTGCATTTTTCATAGATTCAAATATATTGTCTTTTTTATCATTAATACCAAATATATCTGCGGTATTCCAAGCGCCGTCACCATTATCTTGGATAAACTGGTATGTTACACCATCGATAGTTACTTCATAAGGATCTTGACAATTGCTTGGTGGAGGAGGTGGTGGAGTACAGCATTTTTTTACCCCTGCAGTAAGGTCAGCCATTGTAATACCGTTTAATATGTTAACCTGAGCACCGTTGCCTTTTGTACCAAATGCTGAGGCATCACCTGTACCTTGTGCTTGTTTACTAATCAAATCTTTAATGATTTGGGCAGCTTGTTTTGAAGTTAATGCAGTTGAAGTAGCTGCTGTTGCACCTGTAGTAGCTGTAGTTCCTGTTGTTCCGGTAGTAGGAGTTGTAGCAGTTGTGCCTGTAGTAGCTGTCGTAGCTGTAGTACCTGTCGTAGCTGTTGCACCAGTTGTTGTAGCATTAGTTGTAGTACCGGTAGTAGCTGCGGCTGTTACTGCACTGCTTTGGAGAGCGCTTAAAAGTTCAGGATAGTCTTTTTCTAGTGCTGCAGCCAATTCATCTGTTGTCATAGATGCAAATTTTGCTACATCACTGGCGGATATTCCTTCTGCGCCTGTTTCTGCAGGTCCTTCAGTACCAGCTTGGTTTATAACTATTTGTCCTGCTGTATTTACACAAATTGTTGACAAGTCTACTTCAAGAAAATCACCATATTTAGATACTAAATCTCCGATCATATTAGAAATGCCTGCATATAGATCGCTAAGATTAGAAATTTTATCAGCGACTCCTTCAACTACATCACCAAGTGAACTTAACTTTTTTTGACCCTCAGGAGTTTCAAAACCAATATCACCAAGTAATGTTTGAGCTTCTTCTTTTGTTATTTTACCGCTTTTGGCTCTGTTTTTTATAGAATCAATTTGTTTATTGACTTCTGCCGCTGCTTTCTTTGCATCTGTTGCAACTTCTTCTACTGCCTTACTTAAAGCATCTTTAGAGTCATCAAATTCTTTTTCTGCAGCATCGAGTTTTTCTTGTAGTCCTTCTGATGACGCAATCGCATCTTTGTATTCTTTTTGTACGGTTCCTATCTCCAGTTGAAGTGCTACAGTTTTTTCCTTGTCTATGTTCGTGTCGGTTCCTAAAGATTCTGAACCGGATAATTTGCCTGTTGTTACAATTTGTATTGCAACGTCTACCCCAAGACTCATAATTTCATTTGCATCAAATCCATCAGCAGCAGCCTGTTCTATTTCTGCTATCTTGTTTGGATTACTACTTTTGAGTGCCTCTAATTGGGTGTCTGTCAATGAATAGACAGGATTACTGCCTATGTTACTTAAGTTGTCTGCCATTTTTTTATTTCCTTTCTATTTTGAAGAATCAAAACTAACTTTTCCCTTATTAATTTATTCGTTTTTTTTGGCTAATATCTTTAACGATTTTTTGTAAATTTAGTTTTTTTTTTACAAAAATTAATATTAATATTTTTCAAAATTACTCACTATTGAATAATCCAAACTCCGAAAAGCCTAATTAATTTATGTTTTAGACCTTAACTAGAAAATATTTTTTTTAAATTAAATTATCCAAAATAATAAAAATTCTTCAGGAATTTACTAAATAATTATTTTTTACTTTTGGAAAATTTAGAAAATCCTGTGTAATTTAATTAAAATTTTGCATCATTTTGACTAAAAATCAGCGTAATAGATTCTTAGTACCATGCTCAAAATATTAAAAACTATAATTTATTTGCGAATTTCAAAATGCCAAGGTTCAAAAATGCTTTTCCAATTGCCGCCCCAGCTGTTACCTAAGTCTTTTGTCCAATAATCAGCGAGCATGCGAACTGTTTCACTAGTTTGATTAATGCGTGAGCCATCCACATTAATATCAACAGCTAAGCCTTTACCATGCAGTGATCTTCCTGGTTTGGCCGCATATCCGGGCCTTGATGTCGCATATGTTCTTACCTGCTCATCATATGTTCTAAATATACCCTGAGGACTGTTAAAACCAATAGTATGACCTTGTGACTGCGCATATACTGCTAAACGAAGTACGTCTTCTTGCATCTCTGGCGTCAATTTTGCAAATCTAGTTTTCTTATCATCAGCACTGGAACCCCAATTGATTATGTCATCAAGGCTATAAATCCCGAGTTCGAGCATTATTCCTTGTGTTACATCGCCATTTTCAATATTGCTTAAATCTTCTACAATTTGATATTCTTTAAATGTATTATTAACTTCTTCTGATTCTGTAATAGAAGTTAATTTTACTTCATATTTTTGCAAATCTTGATTTATTGCATCAATGTTATTTTGACTGACTTTTATAGTGTCTGTGGTAGTTTTCATACCTTTTGTAAGATTATTCATGTCATCAGTATCTGTTTTAATTTGTGCATCAATATTTTTCAAAGATTCGCCTCGCTGAACAATAAGATCTTGCACAACCTGTTTTTTCTCTGCAATTACTTCTTGGACTTTTGCCAATGCCGGATCGTTATATTTTTCTTGTAGAGTCGTTAAAAGATTTGATTTATCGGTTTGTAGCTTTGTTCTGTCTGATTCTAGAGTTGTCTTTGTATTTTGAGCTGTATTAAGTGCTTCCTGAGCTGAAGCAAGATTTCCTTGAGCAGTATCAAGGTCAGATTGAGCTTTGTTTATTGCTTCTTGAGCTTGAGCTTGTTTTTCCTCTGCCAATCTTTTATCTCTGACTGCATTATTTTTTGCTCTTGTAGCACTAGCTCTATCTCCTGAAAGATTTCTAATTTTTGATTGAATTGCATCTTTTGTTTCTTGGTCTTGAGCTGAATCTCTTTGATTAGAAAGACTTCTAGTCATTCTATCTATTTTATCGATTGTCTCTCCTTTTGCATTGATTATTCCTTCTTGCCTGATTGCTACTTGTGCCTGTATTTCCTTAACGTCAGTTTGAGTATTAATGGTACTTGTACTTGTATCAATTATATTGGTATTAGTTTTGATATTTTCTGTAGCAGAATCAATAGCTGAATTTTGTTCAGGTATTTTATTATCGGTAATATCTGTAATTTGTCCGTCTATCTCGGTAACTTGTCTTTCATATTCAGCCTTGATTTCCTGATTAACATTGTTTGTTTCCATTGCAGTTCTTGTTGCATTTTCCAAATCTGCTTCAGCAGTAGAAATCTGACCCTGCATTGTTCTGTCGGTATTATCTCTATCTTTATTATTATCTTGTATCGCCTGGGCTTTTGAATCAATATTGGCTTTTTGCTGTGATACCGTATTTTTTGCATTCTGAAGGTTGCCTTTTTCAGTTGCCAGATCTTGCCTTCTACTTTCTATAGCAGCTTGAAGTTCCTCTTTTGTTTGAGGTTCAGGTGCAGATTTAGGTCCGGGGTCTTTAGTACTTGGGTCTCTTCTACCACTGCCTTTAACTCTATCCCGTACATTTTCTGTAGAATCTGATAAATTAGTTCTATTGGCGTTCAGAAATGAACCATATTTCTCAATATATGTTCCATTCCCTTCGGTCTTTGGATCTAAAGCTGCGGTATAAACCGTCGGATCAACATTTTGCATTATTAACTGATATAAAGGATCAGTTAGAATGGTCTGTGGTGCTGTAGCATTATTGGCAATCATCAGATTCAAAAGTTCTTTAATTTGGCTCGCATTTAGAGTTTTTATGTCCTCAGGAGTAATTCCAATATTTTTTATTGCTTCCAGTTGCTCGGCAGTTGTTGTTCCATTGGTAAGTATTGTATTTATGCTGTTTGATGCTTGTGTATTCGTATTTGGTTGAGTAGTAGTGGTAGCATTTTTGTTCACATTGCTTATATAGTTGTCGATATCTAAAAGCTCTGTTTCTGATAAAAAATTATCTCCATCTGCATCAAGACTTTCAAATGCTATTGAAGAGTCAGCTCCCGGATTCATAGCCAAAACTTCACTATCAATAAACTTACTAAAAGTTTCTTTATCAAGCCCTAAAATACTGTCATTTTCAGACTTTTGAGCTTTAAGTATATTTACTAGATCAACGTAGAAATTTGACATACCAATACAAATACTTTTATATACACCTATATATATAAAGTATATTTTTAGATTAAAATTTCGTATTATTGAATTTTATTAATATATCTTAAAGTTTTACAAATACATTTTTATTAGTGAATTATTATGGTATTTAATTTCTTCATATTTAATGTTGTTATTCTTTAAATATTTAATGATGATATTTTTGCAATCCTTGTCTTCCATAAACATAGGGTATATCCAATAAGTTTTATTTTTATTCAATTTGGTAAAAGTATTACTTATATAAGAAAACCTTGTATTTTCATTAATATCTGTATAATCTTTAAAAATAATAATTTTATCATCATTGGCAAATGTTTTGTAATAAAATCTTGCAGTGGCTGTTGAGTAGCCTATAGCAATTATTTCACTATTTTTTGATTTATTTTCGATTATGTATTTGACTACATCTTTGGGAGATATTTCATTTGACAAGTAAATATTATGTTTAAAATAATTCAAATAGTTAACATAATAAGGTGTAAATGATGATATAAAAACTAAAATAAAACATAAATAAGCCGAAAACAATAAAAATTTCCTTGTTTTTATTAACCTCTTTATATTCGCAAACAAGAAATCAATTGGTTTTACAAGTAAAATTAAAATAATCGGCAATTGGTATAAAACCATTCTCTCTGCCATAGGATAAAGTTTTAAATAAGATGCTATGTGTGCAAGAATTATTACCCACAATATAAATTGATAATTTTTCTTTTTTTCAACTATAAATATTATAATTCCTAAAATTATGAAGAGAGCTATTATTACAATATATGGTAAAACTTGATAGTTTTCAGGTATGTTAAACAAAAATTTGTCAAAGAAATAATAATTTAAATTATGCAAATTGACTTCAACAATTGATTTTAAATTCAACGATATAAAACAAGATGTTTCATTGATTGGCCAATACTTTACAAAGGACTGCGTAGAGTTGTCAAAAATAAAACTATATAAACAATAAGATGTCGATAGTAAAAAAGTGATTATATATATTGAAAGTTTTTTAAATTTTTCTTTATCCAAACATTTTGGAATCATCGATAAAATCCACGCAGCTATAAAGAATTCAACCGGATAAGAAAATAAAGAAAATACAAAAAAAGAAACCGCTATTAATATATTTTTTAAATAACTGTCATTGTAAAACTTTGTATTTCCTGCTGCTATTAAGAAAATACAAATAATGGCTACATCTGAAGGATATGGTTTAAATACATAAGAATAAAATATTAATACAGGTGATATTACAAATAAAACATCTACGATTATAATTGCAAGCTTTTTGTCTAAAAATCTTGAAGCGGCAATATGCATAAAAGGAATTGATATAATTGATGCAATAAGCGGAATTAACCTGCAGGAATATTCAGAATAACCGAATAAATTTAAATTTAACTTTGATAACAATAAGAATAAAAGCGGAGCTTTTTGCAAATTTTCGAGAGGACCGAATATATTTACATTGTCCATAAAATTCAATGCTAATAAGCACTCATCAACGTACATTGGAGGATTTTTAAGGTAGAAAAAAAGTCTAATAAAAATTCCTGCTGCAAAGATAAAAGATAAAGCAATAGCATATATCAAATTATACTTATCTGTTTTAGATATAGAATTATTTGACATTCATAATACCTCAAAATTTATTTCAAAATAACTTAAATTTGCTACTGCATAATTACATAAAATGATAGCATATATTTTGCCTTTTCCATGTTTGTAAATTTGCAATAATTACGCTTAAAACGTATAATTTTTAATAACAAACTTATGGAAACCATTAAATGACAGAGAGTTCTCCCTATAAAACAGCTTTAATAATCGGAGCAGGTCCGGCGGGATTGACATCGGCTTATCAGCTTATTAAAGAAACGGACATTTTGCCTGTTATCATTGAAGAATCTTCTGATATAGGAGGCTTATCCAAGACTGTTGAGTATAAAGGAAACCGAATTGATATAGGAGGGCACAGGTTTTTTTCAAAAAATAAACAAGTAAATGAAATTTGGACAAAACTCATGCCGCACAGAAAAAAAATCGACTCTACAAGTGAAGAGCTTAATGAGTTAAATAAAAATACAATGGATTTTGAAAATAATGACAAAATCATGCTTTTAAGAAAAAGAGTTTCCAGAATTTTTTATCTAAGAAAATTTTTTGATTACCCACTTTCTCCAAAAATTTCGGTGTTTGTTAATTTAGGCTTGAAAAATACTTTGTATTCTATGGTTGGGATTTTTTCCTCATTGTTAAAAAAACGAAAAGAAAATTCGCTTGAAGATTTTTATGTAAATCGTTTTGGAAAAGGGTTATATGAAATTTTCTTTAAAGATTATACAGAAAAAGTTTGGGGCGTCAAACCTTCAGAGATTTCTCCTGATTGGGGTATACAACGGATAAAAGGGTTGTCTCTTTCTAAAGTAATAAAAGAAGCGTTTGCAAAATTAATTAATAGAAAAAACAGCTCAAATGAAACCTCTTTAATAGAAGAGTTTTTATACCCTAAAAAAGGTCCCGGACAGCTCTGGGAGATTATGGCCGATGAAATAAAGGCAGCAGGTGGACAAATTCTGCTAAATCATAAGGTAATAGCTGTAAAATCTAATGATAATAAAATTACTGAAATTTCGACCCAAACAAATGACAATAAAGTTGTTAACTTTAAATCAGAGATTTTCTTTTCTTCTATGCCGATAAAAGACTTTGTATCATCAATGCAGACAGACGTTCCCGCAGAAGTAAAAAATAGTGCTAACAACCTCCTATACCGTGATTTTATAACAGTGGGGTTATTATTAAAACAATTAAAAATCAAAAATGGAACCAATCCTGATAAACTTATTGATGATTGCTGGATATATATACAAGAAAAAGATGTAAAAATTACCAGACTACAAATTTATAATAACTGGTCTCCATATTTGCCTGCCGACAATAAAAATACCGTTTGGGTAGGGCTGGAGTATTGCTGCAACGAAGGTGATGATTTATGGAATATGCCTCCTGATGAATTTATTGAGTTTGCCATATCTGAATTGTCTAAAATAAATATGATTGATAAAAAAGATATTATAGATTCAACTCACATAAAAGTTAAAAAAGCCTATCCTTGTTACTTCGGCGCCTATAATAAACTGAATCTGGTAGTTAAATATTTAAATCAATATGAAAACTTGTATTGTATAGGCAGAAACGGTCAGCACCGTTACAATAATATGGACCATTCAATGCTGACTTCAATAATAGCTGTAGATTTGTTAAAAAATAATATAAAAGATAAATCTCAAATTTGGGAAGTAAACGCTGAAAAAGAATTTTTAGAAATTCATACAGAAAAATAATGGCTAATTTAGAAAATTAACAATAAATTTGATACTTATTTTTTTCAAAATTATGTATTAGATAGAGCGGGCTCTTAAAAACAGCCTCGTTATTGCTATTAGTTGTCAGATTTACTTGTTTCAAAAGTTTTTTCTTTTACTTTAAATATTTCATCAATGCTTGTTTTAAGATTATTAACTGAATGCATATTGATTAAAGAAATTAGCCAGGAAAGCGTCGACTCGGCTCCATGATTACAGTTAATTCCTTGTCGTTCAAGGCCATCAGAACATCCGCCTGATTCACAGTCACAAACTTGAAGTTGTAAATCATTTTGTCCCAAAAACCAACAAATACATCTTTCACTTTCTTCAAGCCATTTCTTATCACCTGTATCAATATATGCTGCAATGCAGGCCTCAATTAAAGCCTTAACTTCTATCGGCTGTTGGTCAAACATTGCCCGGTTTTCGTTTTTTTGAAGCCAGCCATCGTTTCCAATCAAAGATAAATGCCCTTCCGAGGCAGTTTGCATTTTTAATAACCACTTCAATGCCTTTATCCCTGCATCATGCATGTTTTTGTCAGGAACCCACTTCCCTGCAACAATTAGTGCATGAGGCAAAACCGCATTTGCATATGTTGCAATATTTTCGCACCATGGCCAATCATCAGAGCAGTTATTTTTAAATAATTCATATATCCTTATAGCAAGCTTGTCACGAATCCTCCGTGCGTTTGTGTCGCCTCCATAAATTGTCAAATAGGCTTGTAATCCTAACACGCAATAGCTCAGAGCTCTGGGGGAATAGAAATTTTCAACGGCAGGTAATGCCTCTAAAAATAAATGCATAGCAGTATTTCTAATTGAGCTGTTAGGCGATTCTTTAACACAAATTCCCAAGCTCCATAAAGCACGTGAATGAGAATCCTCGCTACCTTGAATCTCCATCCATTTGCGGTCATATGACATAAAATTTCTGAATCGGCTGTTTTCTTTGTTGAAAGCATAATACAAAAATGCTAAATATTTATGAATCAATGGAAATACTTTTTTGTCTTTTTTAAGAGAATAGTATTTTATTACTGCAATTAATGCTCTAGCATTGTCATCTACGCAATAACCTTCTTCCAGATTAGGTGTCATATATTTAGCATGCTGCAATAAACCTGTACTGTCAGTCATTGTTTCAAGATGAGATAAATTTATTTCAGGAAGTTCGTCATATATTTTATGGTATTTATTTAAAACAAGTTGTTTATTTTCTGTTCTTTTTTTTTCTTTTATTTCCGAAATAATATTTAAATAATTTTTTGATACTTCTCTCCAAACCATTGAACGACCGTATTGATACCCTTTAAATCTCATTATTTCCCGTTCTTGGTCATTAGACAATAAATGATTTATTGTTTTTGCCATTTCCTCTGAATCATTAAAAGGAACTAATTTACCTCTTTCTTCTGCCAAAAGTTCCTCAGCATACCAAAACGGGGTTGATACGATAGGAACTCCGATACCTAGAGCATATGCAAGTGTACCCGATGTTATCTGCTCTTTTTTTAAATACGGTATTGTATAGATTTTTGACGTTTGCAGATATTGAATAAGCATTTCAAGAGAAACAAAATGATTGTGAAATTTAATATGGTCTTGCAAGCCCAGTCCGTGTATTAATTTATTTAAGCTATCTCTATATGCATCTCCTGACTTTTTAAGTATGTGAGGATGAGTTTGCCCTAAAATCAAATATAAAGAATTGGGATGTTCTTTTGCTATTGAAGACATTGCTTTTATCATACATTCAATGCCTTTATCCGGTCCAAGTAGCCCGAATGTCATAATTAAATCTTTTCCGTCAAACCCAAATTTTTTATTAAATATACCAGGAGTTTTAATTGCTGTATCAGGAATACCATGAGGAATAAAAGAGATTTTTTGCGAAGGAATATTATAAACACTTGTAAGTATTCCAAGAGCTTTATGGCTCATTACCAGCAATTGGTCAGAATATTCAGCAAGACCGTTTATTACTTTTTTTTGTCCGCTCGAAGGATTTTCAAGAACCGTATGCAAGTTTGTAATAACAGGCATTTTCAATGCCTGCATCATTTGTAAAATATAATCTCCGTTTTCTCCTCCGAAAATACCAAATTCATGTTGAATTATAGCTGCATCATATTTATTTGCGTTTAAATAATCTGCGGCGGATATATAGTCGCTTTTGGCATTTTGTCTTATTCTAAACTTAACCTGCGATGGATAATCATACCCTTCTGCGGTATCATCCATTGCAACATTTATCAAATTTTCTTCTTTTGTTAATTCTGCGGCAAGAGCTTGGCTTACATCTGTTGTAAAAGTTGCGATTCCACATTGCCTTGGTAAATAATTACCAATAACCGCTATTTTACCGATGTTTTTGTTCTTGTGAGAGTTCAACATAGTTTTTTGTTACATTTTTTTGCATGCTATTAAATAGATTTGATAATGACACCGTTGCTATTCCAGAGCAAACATCTGACATTGCATAGGGAATAATTAGGTTATCATTATGGACCATTGAACCACAGGAATAAACTACATTTGGAACATATCCTTCGCGTTCATCTTGATTGCAAGTAATCAAGGGTTCTATCATATTACCTATTATTCTTGAAGGATTGTCAATGTCCAACAGGATAACGCCGATAGAGTATTCTCTCATTGCTCCTACCCCATGCGTAAGCAGAATCCAGCCTTTTTCAGTCTCGACAGGTGAACCGCAATTCCCTATTTGAACAAATTCCCAGCCTGTTTCAGGAATCTTAAGTGGTTCGGCATTTTGCCAGAAATATATATTCTCTGACGACATCAAATATAAGCTCTCCCCATCGATTCTGGATATCATCATATATTTACCATTGATTTTTCTTGGGAAAAGTGCCATACCTTTATTCTTTGAAAAGTCACCACATAAAGTATTTACTTTAAAATTGATAAAATCTTTTGTTTCAATAAGTTGAGGTAAAATATTATGCCCGTCATATGCGGTATATGTTGCATAATAAGTTACAGTCCCATCATCATCGGTGAACTCTACAAATCTGGCATCTTCAATGCCGTTACTTTCGTTTGAAGACGTAGGAAATATAACTTTCTCTGATAAATCATCATCAGGCTTAAACTGAAGTTGATAATTGGATTTAGCCAAATTTAATATGATTTCAGCAATATGTTTATGAGCAGGATCAATAAGTGTTTGTAAAACTTCAATCAAGTCTGATAGAAAAAACTTATCAGGTAAAAGATCGTAAATTTGTTTAAAAATTATATAATTTTGATTTTTGACATAAAACAGCTTACAAAAGAATATTGTTTTGTCATAAAGAGGATTATCAACTACACAGCCTCTTTCAGCGTAATGTCCGACCTTATCCAAAGTAAAATTACAATCTTTATCAACTATACCACTTCTAAACTCTATAGAAGATATGTGCCCTTCACCAACTGACCTAAAACTTAAAATAAAGCGCAAACTACCTTCAGGTAGATTACTCTGATCCGGATGCATAACTATTGAAGGGTTAAAAAAGCCTGCAGTTTGAATAGAATATTCACATGTAAAATGAGCCCCGAGTACGTATCTTCTATTATCGCTTAATTTTTTATTTTGAGGAACATGCATTTTTATCAAGTTAAAATTACAATCGAAGATTTCCCAAATATTTTTGTGTCTTTTAATAAATTTTGCAACAAGCCTATCTAAAAGCTTGTCTATTTCAGCTTCAGATAAATTTAAAACTCTATTAATTATGTTTTTTATATGCTTTTCGTTTTGAGGAATATATGGCTTTGTAATAACTCTTGAACAATCCGGATAAAATTTTTTATCAATTCTTTTTACTTCTAACATCTACCTAAAACTCCTATCCCTATTCCTTTTATATTTTTTCTAAACCTCTTTTTTAGTTTATTTTTAAAAATTCTTTATTTCAAAATATAATAATTTTTGACAAGAAAAAGTTGTTAATACTGAATTTTTGCATATTTATCAGAAAATTTCTAATATCTTAATTTGTAAATATTTGGCAAATTCTAACTATGCCCGTTAAATTATATTTGTTATAACTCTTATTAAATATACCTTTGGGGCTTTATAAGATTTAATTTAGCCGCTAAATCCTTATTCAATCTGTATTCAAATTTAAACCCAATCACTAAAAAAAAATAACATTTCTTAAAATTTCATTATGGACTAACCTACCAATGCATTTAGAAATATTTAAAAGATTAATATCTAATTTAATAAATTTAGTATTAACTTTAGATAGGCTATTTACTAAAAACAAAATAGTTTATATGAGGTTAGCACTAATGAATAATCCTGATATCTACGGGGTAATCTTAGCTGGCGGTAATGGAAGCAGACTTTGGCCATTAAGTAGAGAAATGTATCCTAAGCAGCTTTTAAAAATAGGTTCTGATATGTCATTATTTCAATCAACTTATTTAAGATTAGCTGAATTTATCAATAAGAAAAATATAGTTACAGTAACAAATGTAAAGCATTCAAATGATATTAAGCTTCAATTATTAGAATTAAATGCAAACAAAGATGTAAAAATAATAAATGAACCAACCTGCAGAAATACAGCTCCAGCTATTGGATTAGCTGTACTATATATATTAAATCAGCTGAAAAATAAGTCCATCGACCCCATAATATTAATTGCCCCATCCGATCATTTTATTAAAAATCAAGAAAAAGCTGTTGAAATATTTAAACAAGGTATTGGTTTAGCAAATAAAGGTTATATTGTAACTTTTGGAATAAAACCGTACTATCCTGACACAGGCTATGGATACATAGAAACAAACGGAAATAATTGTATTGATATATTTAAAATTAATAAAAACGTCCTAAAAATTAAAAGCTTTAAAGAAAAACCAAATGTAGAAACTGCAAAAAAATACATAAAATCAGGCAAGTACTTTTGGAATTCGGGAATTTTTATGTCCAAAGCTTCAACTATACTTGATGAATTAAAAAATTATTCCCCCAACATCTTAAAACTTTTAAAAAATATTGAATTAAACCCTAAAGAACTAAATGTTAATATGGATGAATATGATAAAGTGGAAAACATATCTATAGATTATGCGGTAATGGAGCATTCAAAGAAAATAGTGTTACTTCCATTTGATTGCGGCTGGAGTGATTTAGGTTCTTGGAATGCAATTTATGATGTATCAAAAAAAGATTTAAATAATAATTTCATTACAGGAAATGTTCTTGATATTGGAAGCAAAAACTCCCTGATTTACAGCTCTTCCAAACTAGTTGCAACTATTGGCATTAATAATATGGCAGTAGTAGAAACAGAAGATGCCATTCTGGTTTGTGATAGAAGTAAAACGCAAAGTGTAAAAGATATTTTTGATAACTTAAAGAAGAAAAATAGTTCTGAACATTCCTTACATAAAACTGTTTATAGACCATGGGGCTTTTATACTGTTCTCCAAAAAGGTGAAGGATTCTTAACCAAAGTAATTCACGTGAAGCCCGGAGCTAAATTAAGCCTTCAAATGCACAATCACAGATGTGAGCATTGGGTTGTACTTTTAGGCAGTGCGACAGTAATCAGAGATAGTGAAACATTTACCCTAAACTCTGGAGAAAGCATAGATATTTCGACTAAAACCAAACATTCTCTTCAAAACTTAACTGATAAAGATCTTGAAATTCTTGAAGTACAAAAAGGAAATAATCTTTCTGAAGAAGATATAATCAGGTTTGAAGATCTCTATGGCAGGGCTTAGATTTAGATTAAACTTGTAAAATGGGCAAAATAATCTTTGCCCATTTTATAACAAATTATTTATAGATATAAATTATTAGCCGTTATTAAAGATTCTTCAAATTTATTTTGAGAAATTGCAAAATCAACCAGCTTTTCACCTTTTGTACACAATGGAAGAATACCTATTGCATACCCTTTTAATTGTTTTATTTTAGCAATTAGCTGTTTGTCATCTCCCACATATATTACTTCATTTTCAGGATTTTCAGCAATTATTTCGGCTATTATATTTTCTTTTTTAATAATTTCTTTGCCACTTTCATTTTTGAATCTGTTATCGAAGAAACCATAAATATCAATTTTTTCTGAATTAATACCAAATTCATTTTTAAATTCTTTTATTTGTCTATCTGTTATTATTATTATTTTTATATAGTCTTTGCGAACAAAATTTTCCAATACTCTTTTAAACTTTGTATTAGATAATGGAGAATTTAATTTTGGTTCTATTGAAGTAATAGTTCCGTTATAATCAAGCACCATTAAAATATTTGCTTTATCTTTAAATCTTTTTTCGAAATCTGCAATGTTTTTCATCCTAATCCTCCTTTGTATTGCATAAGTAACAGACTAAATTTAATATGAAACATTGACAATAGGATATTATCGCCAATAAAATAACTAATTTAAGCGAGACAACTTCTACTCTTGTCCCGCTTTAAAAAACTAATTTTTCGCACTTTAAAATATGAGCATCTTTAATTTGCTTTTTAATAGAATACAAATTGGCAGCATAGCTTTTCAAAGATATTGTATTTATAATATCTTTGGCTATGTAGTTATAATTGAAAAAATTATAATTCATTACTTGCCTACCAGTTAGTTAACAAAAATAAAAATTAAGATAATCATTATATTATAGCATAATTCTGCTTTAACACAAATTTTACCTCACACTTATAACAGAAAATGTTTTAGCAAAAAATGTTATTTTATTTGGTGGAAAAGATATAACTGATGAAATCGTAAAAGAAGTGAAATAGTATATATTTTAAGAATCTATAATTATAAAGAAATGACGGCAAATTTAATATTTATCGTCATTTCTTTTTATATTTAGCTATTACCTTAATAATTAACTATGGTTCTTAAGAATTTTAGCTGATTATCTTTATTTTTCATTTGATTTGTTAACTGGTCAAACCCTCTACCTTGATAACCGGATGAATTTACTTGATAAATATTTCCAACTTGACCTTGCTGGACTGAAGAATTGCTATTTATTTCATTGCCAACATTAGTTTCATCACTTAAAAAGTTATCAATGGCATCAATTTGAGAAGGCTGGGGCCGTGTTGAATTGTTGATATAGCTTGTTAAAGTAGAATTGTTATTGATATGTTGATTAAATCCAATTATTCCGCTGATAGTATTAAGATTATTCTGCTGAATTAATGATTGAGTATTTGTATTGGCTTCAGAATCCATACTATTAGTTTCTTTTATATCTGAAACAAGTATATTTTTATTTTGTCTTGTAACATTAACTGATTGGGTATTTATATAATTTGAACCGTTTAAACTCAAATATATAGGGTGCTCAGTTACATAGATCTGAAGATCCGCATCTAAAACAGGTGCTATATCGGTATTTTTAACTATCACATACTTAGTTGGAGTATTTATAGTTGCTAAAGTAGTAATTTCTGTGTCATACATATCAAAATTATTTGACTGAACATCTATATCGCCTGTATCTATTTCCATAGATTTGATTGTCAAATTATTTTGCGAATTTAATGTTAAATCATTGGTTTTAATTTTTGTATAAGTTGCCGGTCCGTTAGTCGTCGCTATGTTTATAATATCACCGGCTATGGTCTTTAATTCCCCTCCATTTGAAGGTAATTCTATATTTATAGTATTTGTTTTACTACCAATGCCCACTCCGGCTGTTATATCAATATTTTTACTCATAATATTCGTATTAGTTTTATTAGAGTTACCGTTTAACATTGATTTTGCAGTTGTAAGATTAAAGTCATTATTATATTTATCAGAATATCCTTGATTTAGTCCTAATTTGATGTCGTTGGAAGTGTTTACATCTAAATTATCGACTTTGGCATTCATATTACCCAATAATTCAATTTCACTGATATTTATGGCTTTTGATTCCATATTCAAATTCTCAGTAATTTTTGCATTATTAATGTCTATTGAATTTGTTGAATAAATATTTGTTTCATTATTAACAGTTAATTTATCCAATATATCAAAATCAGTTGAATAGGAAGTAAGAACGCCGTCAATATCAGCTGTTGTGATTGTTGTTTGTTTATTAGACTTCAAATTAACAACATCATCAGCGTTCAAAGTAGTGATTGTTGTATTGTTAGAATCTATGTTCAAATCACCTGTGAAGTTACCGTTGTTAATATCGACATCGCCGCTTGCTTTGATTCTGGTTTCACCTTCTACTGTAATGGTATCACTTATATTAAAGTTATTTGTTCCATTCAAAACATCACTGCCTTGAGTTTTAGTAACATTCAAGTCTGCTCCAATAGTAGCGTTTGTGATATCGATTGTATCTATCGCAGTAAGATTTACATTTGAATCAGCGTTCAAAGTAGTGATTGTTGTATTGTTAGAATCTATGTTCAAATCACCTGTGAAATTACCGTTATTAATATCAACATCACCGCTTGCTTTGATTCTGGTTTCACCTTCTACTGTAATGGTATCACTAACAGTAAAGTTATTTGTTCCATTCAAGACATCACTTCCTTGAGTTTTAGTAACATTCAAGTCTGCTCCGATAGTAGCGTTTGTGATATCGATTGTATCTATTGCAGTGAGATTTACGTTTGAATCAGCGTTCAAAGTAGTGATTGTTGTATTATTTGAATCTATGTTCAAATCACCTGTAAAATTACCGTTGTTAATATCAACATCGCCGCTTGCTTTGATTCTGGTTTCACCTTCTACTGTAATGGTATCACTTATATTAAAGTTATTTGTTCCATTCAAGACATCACTTCCTTGAGTTTTAGTAACATTCAAGTCTGCTCCGATAGTAGCGTTTGTGATATCGATTGTATCTATTGCAGTGAGATTTACATTTGAATTTGCATTTAAATCTATAATGCTTGTATTTGTTGTGTTTAAGAATAATACGTCATTTGCGATAATTGTACTTATTACTGCATCTTCTTCAATATTCATATTAGCGATTTTATTAACATCAAGAGTATTTGTTATTTCTAAATTCTTTGAATTCAAAGTTAATGCGCCTTCAATATCGGCAGAGTCAATCTCAGTTAGCTCTCCAGTGTTTATTATCACATTACTTGCAGCGGTTAAAGTGTCAATGGTTAAATTATTTGCGACATCTATATTGATAGAGCTGACAGCGGCAGTTGAAATAATATTATTGATAACAGCAGAGCCTGTTAAATCAATATCTATGAGTTGTGCAACTGTTAATGTATCTGTAATATTTAAATCTTTTGAATCAAGATCTAATACTTGTAGATTTGCATTATCAATTGTAGTCAAATTATTTACGTTGAGAACCGTATTGCCGTTAACCGTAGCATCATTGATTGTTAAATTATTAGATTCAACATTTAATGCGCCTGAAATATTTGCTGTTCCAATAATTAAGTCATTAGCTTTTGCAGTTAAGTTGCCTGTGATAGAAGAATCTTTGATATTTACATCATTGTCTAATTTTTCATAATTATATTTTGTTACTGTCACATCTACAACTATTGAATTGTCTTCACTAGCCTCTTGTTCTCCATCGGCGGTATGTTCCACGTAAGAATAATTATTGGTTGCAAGTGTTGTAGGAACAGTTTCTTCATAAGAAGTAACTTTTGCTATTTGAACGTTTCCAATAACATCTAATTTATCAATTAATAAATCATCTATACTTGAAGTTAAATAGACATTTTTATTACTGTTAATTGTAAGTCCGTTATTTGTCAAACTATTGTCAGCCACTGTATAAATATTAAGAGGTTTGATTGACAAACCTATTCCAACAGATGTTGCTGAAGCTGATGGATTATTTACGGTAATATCAATAACCTTAGCAACTATATTTGCTGTTTCAAGGTTATCTGCAGCATTTAAAATCCCGCTATTAGAAGTTATAACTACATTATTTAACGCATCGTAAACATAACCCGTTACATTGCCTTCTGAATCTGTAACTTGATTTTTGCGCCCCCTGATTTCATTTATTTTTAGAGCATTTTTTGAATTTGTTGATGTTAAATATACATCATCTTTAGCATAAATAGTTAATGAATCATTGCTGTTAATATTTACAGGGGTTGATGATGCTCCAACAGAACCATTTGTAGCCATAAGGTTAATTTTATTACCAGTTATATTATCATTTGAATTATCATTTGTATAAATTGAACCTTCGGAATTCAATGTTACGTTATTTGCAGCCAAAACTGTACCGACTGTTAAATCCTTTAAGCCCGTTTGATAAGCAATAACTTCCTCATCTGTTGCAGTATCTGAAAGTTCAGCTTTACTTATAAGATTAATTTTAGCATCTGCTAAGGCATTCTCTATAATCCACTCACTGCTTATCGAATTATATAAATAACCTGCATATGCATCTAAAACTCCGTCTATATTAATTGAAATATTTTCAATACCGCCATATTGAGCATTTAAGAATAAATTATTTGCTTTTATGTTATATGGAGTAGAAGTTGTATTTGCATCAACTATTGCACCAAATGATGTTAAAGAAACATTGCCTGTCTCAGAAGAAATAAGTCCTATATAAGTATCTGTTGAAACGTTATTTATATTTATATTGTTTTTAGCAGCTATATTAAATGTACCGGTATTTCTTGTTAACAATTTATTATCGCCGCCAACATAACCATTAACTGCCGAAATTGTTAAATTGTCACCGTTTACATGGAAAGTTTTATCAGTATCTAAAGCAATAACGCTTCCACCTACAGATGTTAAATCTATATTCCCTTCACCTGTTGAATAAATCTGTTTTACCTTCATATCACCTTGTGTTGCAATGGTAATATCACCTGCTGCTTGGGCATTTATGGAGTCTGAAGCTATTAAGTTAGAATTATCTTTATTTATATTGACAACTCCGCTCAATGCTTTTAACGATACATTTTTACCTGTAATATTAACTGTACCTTGGTCATCTCCAATGTTTCCTTCTGTCGCTGAAAGGGCTACATCATTATTAGACTTAAGATTTACATTGGTAAACCCTGTATATCCGCCCATTTCATCAATAACAGGAGCATTTATATAAATATTTGCCGCATTTGCAACACTATATCCTTGAGCAGTTAAATTACCTCCAAATAACAATGCTTGAATCGGAACAGATTCAGAACCTATATTGTAATCTGAATATAAGTTAATATTCTTACCTGTCAAACTATAAGCTGTTTGTTCCTGATAAATATTTCCCGTCTTTGAAGTTATATTTAAATTTCCCGGAGAAACGGTTATATTACCGGCAATCTGGATATCGCTTTGAGATGAAAGGTTAATTGAAGGGGTTGTATATCCTCTGAATTGTATGTTAACAGGAGATGTAGCATTCGCTGCAACAGTACCGCCCGGTGCTAAAAGAGGGGTGGAGCTTTGAGCTATAGGAACAGTAGTTGTCGTAGTTGTAGTTGTCGAACCTGTATGCCAAAACCCGAACAACCATAAAAACCAGCTTCTGTATCTATTACTTGATTGAGTCGTGTAAGTTGTTGTCCCATAGATAGAATCGTTAGAATCAGGTACATACTGTAGATTTGTAACTCTTAAATCATCTGTAGTTGTTGTGCTTCCCGGTGTAAGATAAGAACCGTTTGTTCTGTTTTGTGTAGGGGATAAACTATATGTAGAGCCATTAGATGTAATAGTATATGCTTGATTATCAACATCGGTATGTAATGTCCCATTTTCATCAATCCAGGCTTTATATATACCGGAAATTTTATCTAATAAAGAGTTAAATGCTGCCCGTTCTTCGGCTGATTGTATTGATTTGTAAGCATTTTCTAAATAATTATATATATTATTGTTTGCAGCTATATCGGAGTCAATAGCTGTTTTATATTGAGCCGCATAACCACTTAAATAACTATCCACCAATGTTCTATAACCGTAAATATTAAAGGCGTAAAATAACCAATTATCATTACCAGATAACTGACTATGTAATGTTTCAAGTTCTGATTTATTCATATCCGCAATCTTTTTGCTGCCATATACTTCTTTATACCAATCGGAATTTTGGATATAATTTCTTATTGAAGCATAATACGCGTCTAGATTGGAGGTAGTTGGTGTAGTAATAAAATCCCTGATAGTCAATGTTCCATAAACAGGGTTATCAGCATTCAACTTGGAGGTAACTAATTTGTAATTTGTATTGTTAGTAACATCGATTTTTCCATAACCACCCATTAAAACTATTTTACCGTTGCCTGTACTTACGACATTACCTGTCAAAGTGATATCACCACCAGTAATATTGGCTTTAAAAAGTTCTATTTCGCCATTGTCAGCAGTTGTATCATAATAGGCCTTGATAACATTTAAATCAGAATAAGTAGTATTATTTGCAGTCAAAGTATCAATTAATGGTTGATTTGTAACTGTATTTCCATAGCTCCAATAAGTCTTTCCACCTGATGTTGAAGATGCCATCTCATACCAGTTGCCATCTGTTTTTAATTGATAATATTTACCGTTACTATAGACCAGATTATATTGAATACCTTCATTGGCATTACCTTTAATATAATAGTAATTGGGCTCGGTTACAGCCTGTTCCATTTGTACATAAACATTATCAGCAACAGATTGATAGTATGTATTGTTATAACTAATTACATCAAAATCATTTATTGTAACTTTTTTAATTTCTGATCCGCTTTGAATCAAACCGTTAACATTGATTGTTTGAGCCATAATATTTATGTCTCCGCCTGCGATTATGTCTCCGCCGCCTGAAGTTCCACCTGTTGAGAATTGAGAGTTGGTAAACCCTTGCATATAATCACCGTTAGGAACAGATATTGATAAATCTTTAACTGTAATCGCGCCCTGAGTTACGACGTTTCCTGTCCAGTTTAAGATATTCAATGAGCCGTTTGGATTTAGAATATCACCTGCGAACAACATATTGCCGGCAGCGTCAAATTTAACGGTAGGATCATTTATATCTACAGTGTTTGCTATTGAAATACCATAATATGTAACACCGGGATTTCTGATTGTTTTGGTAATACCGCTGCCTATTGAGCCTCCGTAGATTCCGCCTCTTAAATTAGTTCCTATTTGCAAAGTATTATATTGAATATCATTAATCGTATTATTTATAACATTAATAGTAAATTTGTTTCCGGGAGCACTTATTGAGCCTGAACCGACAACATTACCATTTATATTAGTTTCTCCCGAACGAACCACAACATTTTCAATGTTTAATAAGTTATAATCCATCGATGTAGTACCTGCGGCAAGTATGCTGTTATAATAAGCCATTTGAGAATCATAATTGTCATCTAAAATATCTGATCTGGTTAATAATTCATTTCTAAGAGCTTCTGCATTGGTCTTTGCGTATGCTGCATTTTTATAGGCTTTAGATGCATTTGTATAATTGGTAAGAATTGTTGTATAATTTGTAACCAAAGTTGTTTGTTGGCCTTTAAGAGCGTCAAGTTCTGAAATTTCTGTACTATAATTTGAAATTGTTGTTGTTAAAGTATCAACCTGACCGGAATATGTTTCATAACTTGTCTTGGACTCTTCATATAGGTTATTATAATGGATATAGTCCGCGGTGTCTGTAGCATATGTATCTCTTAAGTCTTTATAATTGTTCATATCGCTAAATGCATCATCTCTGTTATTTTCTGCCGTTATTTTATCTGCTATAGCACTGTCTTTAAGAGTAGATGCGGCACTTGAAGCATTTTCTAAAGTATTAGCTAGAGAATTAGCCGAATCATACGCATTTTGAATTGCTGTAAGCTTATCAGACTCTGTTGCCTCAGAATTACTTAAAGTAGAACTATAACTATTATAATTAGCTGTTAATGTGTCTGTATCCAGATTTAGTTCAGTATAACTATCACTTGCTGATTCTAGATCGTTAATATAACCTTTTGCGGTATCTATTTTTGAATTTGCATCAGTTAATGCTGTACCAATTGCATTGCTGTTATCATCTAACGCATTTTGCTGGGTTTGAATTTGTTCGTTATAAGTATCTATTTCAGACTGAATAGCTGTTTTATTCTCATTATAATCAGCGGTTAAATCATTTGTAATACTTGTCACTTCAGAAGAAGTTATACTACCAAGAGTGACTTTTCCTTCAATATCAATATTGCTATCCTCTGTTACGGTATAACCATCTTCATTATCGGCCTTGTTAATTGTCAGTTGTCTTTGAGAACCAAGTCCGCTTGTTATTGAACCGTTTAATTCAATAGCGGAATAAATATCATTTTCTTCGTGTGCATTTGAGTGCTTTGTTATGGTTATAGGAATGCCAAATAATGCATAACCGACAGTTTTTGCGGTTCTGTCCGCATCTACATTGCCATAAGCCAATGAACTTACATTAATTGCGCTATAAGAATTAACGGCGGCTCCGTTTGCAATTGACACTATATTATTAACATCCTGATTTTCAGCACTGGCACTGGAACTTCCTACATTCCATAATAATCCTTTTGAATAAGCATACATAATTGCTGTTAAATCAGAATAAGTTACTGCTGATATGTATGTATCTAATAGAGTTGTTGTTTTTGCACCGCTGTTAAATATAACTTTGTTGTTTATGGATTTTGCAATGGCATTACTTTCTCCCTCTGCAATAGGCATTGCACCATATGCTTCAACGTTGGATTTTGTATATACATCAATATCAGAAGTCGCAGAATAGTAAGCATTTCCATCAACATCAACATCGCTGTTTGAGATAGTGGCAATATTTGATGATTCAAGATTAACTTTTACTACTCCATCAGATGCAGCCAAAGCTCCATAACCTGTCACATCGACTTTTTCAACATCATATACTCTTGTATTTGCCGTTGTATAAACATTACCAGTACTTAAAGCTTTTGAACCAGCCAAAGTTGAATTTGTAGTTGCAGATAGTGTATCAACTAAAACCGCAGAACCTATCCCTGCAATACCACCTGCGCCTCCGGTCAAATCATTTGAACTTGTTGAAGATTTTTGTATTGTATTATTTGCAGTCACCGCAATTTCTGAAGAAGCAGCGATATCAGCAGAACTTAAAGCATTTACCGTAGAATTAATGTTGTTATTAATTCTGCCCACTGTTGCTGCAATTACCCCGTATGCTGATGAATTATTTGACGATTCAAAGTAGTTTGTAGATGAAGAAGTTACTGCATATTGTCCACCCTCAGAATTAATTGTTGCTGTTCCTATACTTGAAGAATTATTTGCTTTAATATTTGAATTTACAGCAGAAACACTACCGCTGATGGCTGCTCCTGAACCGGCTTTTGTAGTTCCTTTAACGGTATTCTTCATATTTGAACCTATACCGAATCCTTTTGCTTTAATAGATTTAGAACTGTCGGCTATTGTAACTCCTGTTTGGGCATTTCCTGAATTATTTGAAATTTCCGCAGTAGTTGTTGTTACTCCGACAGAAATTCCACCATAGGCTCTCCCGTTTGTATCAGCTAAAGCTTTATTTTCAGCCTGGGATAAAGCAGAAAACTTACCTGTAGAATCAACGGATAAATCTTCGTCCATAGTAATTTTAGCGTTTTGACCTGCTTTAGCAGTTGCACTTGCCCCTGTGCCGCCTATCAATGAACCTGTAAGTGCTGTTGATTTGGCATTCGCACTCATATTTGAGTTAGTGCTTATATTAGTGTTACCTGTACTTTTTAAAGTAACGTCTTCACCTAACGTTACAGTGTTCTCACCTTGAGAATATGCATATGCCAAAGAGACTCCAACCACACCGCCTCCGATAGCATAAGCATCGGTTATAGCTTTGGTGACGGAAGTTGCATTTGTTAAAATATTAATAACGGAGCCACTTGATAAAGTTGTTAAGTCATTAATATAAGATTTTGTTGTTTTATTTGAATTAGCTATTGCTACAGCGCCTGAGCCGGCAATAATACCGCCTGTTGCAGCTATTGAATGAATATTTATATCATCAAGAGAAGATGAATTAACCTTAATTTCTCCTGTTGAATATATATTTGTCGCATTATTAATGTAAGCTTCTGTGGTTGTATAATTATTTGCAACAGCAGAAGCAATACCTAACCCAACATATCCTGCTGCACCGCCAATAATACTTAAATCAATATCATCCTCATTTTTAGCGTTAATGGTTACACTCTGAACCCCGGATGTCTTTTTATCGATTATAACCCCGCTTCCTACGAATGCAGAAGTTGCTCCTGATCTTGATGCTGTATTAGTTGCGGTCTTATTGTAAGATGCTGCATTAATATTGGAAACATCAATATTATCAGTATTACCGGAAGCGGTATTTAAAGCATAAGTGCCGTCTGTGTATCCTGAAGATAATCTTGAAGTTGAATCAGATTTTACTTTGGCATTTAAACCATTATTTAAAGCTGTCTGAATTGTAGATTCAGTTTCAGTTATTTTAGAATCTATACTATAAGACTGACCCGAATAAGCACTATTGACATTGGAATTGTATTTTGTTTGTGACTGACCTCTATAATTTTGTGCTGCTGCTAAAGCGCTATTGCCTTGACTTATTGAAGTATTAACATTTGAATTTGTAGAAGTATCATTTGAATTTGCGCTTGATACAGTTTGACCGATAGTTGTATAAATCAAACCGCCCGATAATGAATATGCGCCTCCTGATACGGCTAAAGCTTGTCCTTGAACAGTTTCTTTACTATATGCATCAACAAGAAGATTTCCATCTGTGTAAACGTTAGTATTATTGTCTATATAAGAATTTACGGTATTTTTAATAGTATTAACGGCAATTGAAGCACCTATTCCAAATCCAGCCAAAGTTGCTGAACCGATTGATTGGTATATATTTGTATTTTGAGCTGCTTTTAGGTTAATATCATTAGTTGTTGTTATAGAAGAATTACCGGAGCCCTCACCTTTTCCGCCTATGAAAGCGTAAACTCCGTCGTTTATGGTATTTATGACAACAGCACCTGCTGCTGCACCAATTCCTGCACCTCCTGCATAAATAACCTGTTTATTTCCTGAATAGCCTATATCTACATTTGATGTTGCATTTATATCCAGACTGTTTGCATTAATTGTATTGTAATTGCCTGTATTTGCTTTAACTGTATTTGTAACTGAATTAACTTCAACTGAAGCTCCTACAGAAACAAGACCGCCTGAAGCCGAACCCACTAATGCATCAATATCAGTATCAGCAGATGCTGTTATGTCTATATCATTTGCAGTTATTGTTGCACCATTTTCAGTATAAGCATTAACTTCTGTATCAATTATATTTACTAAAACAGACCCTGAGATTGCAACAGAACCGCCTGAGAATCCGACAACATACAAATTATCAAAGTTTTGCACAGTACTTGCATTTATAGCTAAATTATTTGATTCAATGTTACCACCTGCATAAGCATTTACAGTACTTGAAACAACATTTGTAACTACAGTAGCCCCGACACCTGCACTCGCACCTATCGCAAGAACTCCTCCTACTATTTTATTGAATTTTGTTGAATCTTTTGCGTCAATAGTAACATTTCCTGAGTCTGTAACTGAAGCTGAGATATACGAATTAATATTGTTATTAATAACATTAGTGGATACAGCTCCTGCTCCGGCGCCTGTACCACCCAAAGCTCCTGATACTATTATATAATCCAATGTTTGGCTGCTGTCAGCGCTAACATCTATAGAATTACTTCCTGTTACGGCTGCATCTTTAATGTATGAATATAAATTTGAGGCAATTACGTTAGTTTGAAACGATAAGCCGACACCGACACTACCTCCGATGCCTAGGGAACCTGTTGTATCAGAATAAGTTGAAACTGCCTTAGCGTCTACAACTAAATCTTTAGTGTTTACAGAAGTAGAGGAATCTTCAATAGCTGATGTTAGTGTATTTTGTATAACGTTGCTGGAAACAACTCCTCCTATTCCACTACCGCCTGCCGCTCCTGCGACTTCGTAAGATTTAAGTGTATCATTTGAATTCGTCTTTACTGATGTTGTTCCATTCAAAGCAATAACTTTTGCACCTGATTTTATTTTAGATAATAAAGTTTTACTTATAACAAAAGTATTAACGGTAACGCCTACTCCTGCCGCACCTATACCTAAAGCACCCGCGGTTATAAATGAGTTGGTACTACCGTCTGTTGAAACTGTAACATTATTGCCTGCGGTGATGCCGTTAGATTTTTTACCTGAAATATAGGAATCTGCAGAAGAAGACAGAACCAAAGTATTAACTGCACCGGAAACACCTGCAATTGCGCCGGCTGCAGCTACTACAACTATGGGATTATCTGTTGCACCTAATGTTTCGTTGGCAATTGAGGCTAATATTACATTTGAATTTGTTGCTGTAACATCAGAATTTAAAATATATGCAGATATTTTATTATCAACTACACCGGTAAATATAGCTGCCCCAACGGCCGCATAGCCGGAGCCTGAAACAGAACCTGCAATACCTGATAATATTGTATCGTTGCTTGCTTTTATATTTAATCCTGAACTATTATCAGCATTATTTGCAACAGATGTATTAATTAAAGAATCTGATACAAAAGCATCTGTAGTATTAGTTGAAACAGTAGTATTGACTGTCCCTTGAACTGCAACCGAGCCTGAACCGCCTGCATTTATTGTTATTGCTCTGTTTTTGTCAATATTTTTAGCTTCGAGAGATATTGTACCGTTTGAATATATATTTGATGAGGCTACACTTGCTTGAGCTTTTTTATTACTTACAAGAGTTGAAACTGTTCCGCCTACTGCAACTTCTCCTGAACCTGTAGCCTGCCCCATTCCGACAGTTATATCAGAATCATTTGTTGCTTTATTATTAATGGCACCAGCTCTATTGGCACTTTCACCAACATTTGAAGAGCCTGAAATATTTGCATTTGAAGTAGAATTAAGAACAACTGTACTCACAGCTCCTGATGCTGCAACAGAGCCTGATGCTGAAGCGCCAACCATAGCAACAATGTAATCAGAATTAACATTTGATATATTATCAAGTTTTGTTGTCTTATAAATACTTGAACCTATAATATCGGCCGTAGTATCTGTATCATCTACTATTGTCAACACAGCTCCGCCAAGGGCTGTTGAACCTGATGCGGCTATTGAGACAACATTCATATTATCCCATATTGTGCTATCTGCGGTATTACTTGTTGTTCCTTCCACATTCAATATTGAACCGCTGATTTGCGCTTTTGTATCAATATTTAAAACCTGCGTTGCAATTGCACCTTCAACAGATACATTACCTGATGCAGCACCTGCCAATAAATTTGATTCAATCCAAGTATTTGCAATAGCTTTATTTATTAGAGCACCTGATGTACTCATATCAGAGTCTGTTATTTTGGCATTAATATTTTTATTTATAACTAAAGTTGATACAGCGCCACCAAAAGCATTTGAACTCGAACCTGAAATAGCCCCTGTTCCTTGTCCAAATTTTGTAGTACCTTCAGAGTCAACTGTTATAGATGAAAATTTTGATGATTTATTTTCAACATCATTTGCTTCTGCGCTAACATCTTTGTTAATAACTACTGTTGTCACAGAACCTGAAGCCGCCAAGCTCGAAGTTGAACCTGCACCTGCAACTGTAGCGCCATATAGTTCATCGGACTGAATGGCTTTAACCAGAAAAGCCCCGATAGGTGAAGTTGAACTGTCAGTATATCTATAAACATCAATATTTTGCGCTAAAGCATTTACATGCCCATTAATTATGCCTGTAAAAATTGCTCCGCCAATACCAGCACCGCCTGTAGAAAAGCCGATGGCTCCTGTGACGGGTATTGATTTTAAAATATCTTGCGCAATAACAGAAATACCACCATCGGTATAAATATCTGAATTTTTAATATAAGCGTCAACATCTTGATTAAATACTAAAGTAGAAATCGAACCTTCAAATGAAGCTCCTTGACCGCCTGCAAACCCTGCAGCAATATCATAATGGTCTTCATTGCCTTTTGCTTCTATATCTATACCATTTTTTGCGTAAATATTTGTATTCTCTATATATGATTTAACGTCTGAATCATACACTGAAGTTAATATAGCGGCTCCAGCTCCCGTTTTGGTTGCTGATACAGAAACTTGACCAATAACGTTTACCTCTGAAATATCTGTATTTGACTTTAACTTAACTTTGCCGTTTGTTGATTTAACGGTTTTTCTGGCAGAAGATGAAGAAATATGAGTATCAACGTTCCCGTCATTTACTAATACCGTATATGCACCTGACACAGCAACTCCGTTTGAAGTCGAAACACCGCCCCCAAAAGTTACTCCGACATAATCCTGATCAAAATCCGAAGTCATTGTAATATCATCAACAGAGATTATGTCTGAATCTTCTATATAAGTTTTTATATCATGCCCTATGCCTACAACATAAAGGGATTCGCCCACAGCAGAACCGTTTGTATTAACGGAAATTGCACCTGTTACCCCAATATTTAACATGTTTTTGTCACTATCCATCGTCAATTTATTTGTTGTTAACGATGAATTTGAAATGTAGTTTTCTTGATCAGAAAAAGAAAAAATACCATTTACAACACCGGCTATGCTTGCTCCACTGGAACCTGTAGCAACAGAACCTGTTGCTGCAACAGAAATTTGTTTTATTTCTTCTAAGTTATTAATATCTGAATTTCCTAAGAATTCCAAATATGAATTATCTATATAAGATTTAACATTATTTGCAATAATACCCGTTCTTAAAGTTGCACCGACACTCTTTGATGTTCCGCCTGCACCTGTACCTTCAACTGTAATTTCCTGATATTTATTATCTGCTTTAACAGTTAGTTTTTGTGAAGAATCTGCATTAGAAGCTGTTTGATTTTTATTTATATCTGCATATTCAATATAAGCTTCGATATCATCCGCAAGATAACTTACAGATAATACTCCTGCAAAACTTGATGAGCTTGAGCCTGTCGCAATTGCACCTGCTACATCAACTCCGATAAACTTATCAATATTTGTAGCAATAACAGAAACTTCTTTTCCTGCATTCACCGTAGTTCTGTTATCAGCTGTTCCGGCAATATATGCTTTTACTTTATTTTCAATAATATTGGCATCTATTGTGCCTCCAACTGCTTTTTGAGTAGCTTCTGTCGATGCCCCTGCCTGAACAGCAACTGCACCTGCTACTTTTATTGTTGATGTTGAATTGTCTGCTTTAACTGTTACAGTTTGCTGATTATTTTCTGTTTGATTAACGGTAACACCTTCATCAATATATGCTTGAATATCATTTAGCCCAATAGTTACAGCGATATTACCAGCCCCTGTGGAGTCTTTACCTGAGGAAATACCTGCAGAAGCAGCTATAAGGTTATAATCAGAATCAGCAAGTATTAATAAATCTTTTGCGGCATTGACTGTTGCATTTTTATCTATGTATGTATGTACATTATTTTGTAGGACATCCAACATTACAGATGCTCCTGCACCTGATTTACCGCCGGTTGCTAAGGCTACAAATGTATCATAAAGGTTTACATCATTATTTGCTTTTACAGAAACATTATTAGCAGCATTAATTGTTCCTCCGACATGAGCCTTTACATCACTATCAAGCCAAGAAACAGTAATTCCACCGGCACCCGATTTTGAAGTTTTCAATTTACCTGTTGCATTACTGGCTGAGGCTAAAGAAGATGATGCCCCTGATTCAGAAGCATTTGATGCTGCTTGAGAATCCCATACTGTATTTAAAGTCTTAGCATCCCAGTCCTCTGAAAGTAATGCTCCGATAAATCCCAGGTCGGTTTCTGAATGTTCGTCTACACTCTTTTGAAAAGCCTGTGCCGAATCAGTTTGAGAGGTTGCTTTACCGGCTGTTTGGACAGCCATATTTATACCGGCATTAACAACTGTTTCATTATAATCTGCCAATACATTAACATCATTAGCCGTGACGGTTCCGTTTATATATGCATCTACAACATCTTGGATTATTAAACCGGATATTCCAAAGCCGACTGCTGTTGCGGAAGGGTTTGAGGTTGAAGCTTTGGCAAAAGCAAAGAATATATTTAGATTTAATGTATCTTTTAGTGCTTTAACCAAAACATCGTCACTATATACATTAGCACCACTGTCAATACCTGCCTTTGTAGTGCCATTGATATATCCGATGTCTATTGAGCCTGAAACTCCTGTTTTATCTCCCGTTGAGCTTCCTGCTGAAAGGTTAAGAAAACTTCCGTCTGTTTTAGAAATTACATTTACATTAGAAGCGCCGTTATATCCTGTCCCTTTTATAATACTTACATTCCCGATTGTTGCAGTCGCAGAAGAATCTGAATAACTTACTGCTATTGTTCCGCCCGCACCTAATCCTCCTGATGTTGACCCCATTGCAAAATTTTTATAATTTAGGGGATTTAATAATGTAGCAGCGGTCCATGCTTCATTTGTTGAGTTTGCTAATACATTGATGTCACCACCACCTTTAGATGTATTCATTGTAATGCTTGAACCGTCTAAAATAGAAGCGTTAGCATTTTGTTTAAATATTGATGCACCAATTGCACCGCTTAGGGACTTTTGATTATTTATAGTACCCTCATCTAGGGTATCTGAAACAGAATTCGAAGCAGCTTGTACATATGTTGTAAAAAAGTCATAAATGCCAAAGTTATTGGTGTTTGAGACTAATGATATAGTATTGCTTATGTCATCTATAAATTGTGTATCGGTTATCGATGACAACCCTGAAATGGCCGTTAAATAATTTAAATATTGAGTAGGGTCAGTGCTATCTACACTATCCCAGTTATTTTTTACATTATCCCATGCTTCTGACCAGGTAGCGTTGCTGAAAAAATCGGGAGTACTTGTGATAAGACTTTTTATAATATCTATATATGACAGAGGGTGAGTGATTTTTGTATCAGAAAATAAATTCAAAGCAGCTCTATTGACTGTAATTACCTTATTATCTGAACCGGAGACAACGGATGCTATGTAATAGTTAGCATTTGAAGGAACAAAAGTATCTGTTCCTGATACATTTGTGTATAGGACATCTCCAACTGAAGGGTTTTGTGATTTTGTATATAAAATTATTTCTTTTCCGTCATAATTTACAGTCCAGGCATAATAGCTTGTATAAGATGGTGTTACTACATCACTGCTTGATGAACGTTCTCCATAATCTTTAACCATTGAAATATTATTTGTTGATGAATTATAAGTTAATATTTTATATGGAGATAATTCATATCCGCCTTCGCCGTCAGATTGATATGCTGTTGATACATCCGGGGTTTCATCGTTTGTATACAATGTAGTCGCAATTCCGTCTATTGTAACATCCCAGGCATATAGATTATTAGCCGGAACGTCTTTGACTGAATTTCTTGCTGCTGAATATGACGCTAAACTATAATCGTTGCTTACGGTGATATTTGCGTTTACTTTAGCATCTGATGATATGTCTTTATAATTTACACCGATTGCACCTGCGATAGTTGTCGCTTCTTTTTCAGACATTGCCTCCACATCTAGATTACTCTTCGTGTCGTACATTGTAGAAGACACGTTAACATTTTTAGCGCTAATGGTAGGCTTAATGCTATTATCTGCGTCACCTATCTTAGCAGCAGATGAAGCATTTGCTACTGAAATACCAACTGCACCGGTTAATTCCATTTTTGAAACATTAGTATTTGACTTTGTTGTGGCTTGAGCTAAAGCAGGTTTAAATAAATCATTTTTAAATATCCCTGATAATAAATTTTTACCAATTTTTTCGCCTAAGCCTGAAGCTCCGGTTGCATATATATTAACTTGCTTGTTTATTTGTTGAGAAATATCAGCCGTAACACTAACATCACCTGTAACAGAAGCATCAGAATTCAATGTGGCATTGTTTTTAGCATCAATGTAATTTACAGAGATTCCAATGCCTAATTCACCATGATTCTTATCAACTAATGGGACAGATGAATTTTTCGAAACTTCTTTATAACGATTTGAGGTCACAGCATTTACGTTCAAATTATCTTTAACACCGGATAAATCTGCATTTTTTTCAATTTCCGCATTTGTCTTTATATTTTCAATTGCAACAGTTACAATTCCGTTTCCGACATCGTTGTTTATATAATTATCAGTAAGATTGGTTACTTTTGTTTCAACTGACAAATTGACATCGTTGTTTGCAGAAACTGTTAAGTTTTTACCCTTTAGAATTGCACCTTCTTTAACAATACTTTCCGAATTTGATTCCAAGTTTACCACATTGAGAGCCAGGCCTATAGAAGTTGTGGATGCTTTCAAATCGGCATCTACAACAGAATTAATATTCAAATTTTGCGAAGCATTTAATTTGGCACCTGATTGTACTTCTACTTTGGAATTGATTTTGCCTTCATGAACTACATATCCTGATATATAGTTTGCTACATCACCTAAACCATCAGCAATATCTCCAACAATAGGTACTTCAGAGCCATAGTCGTCATCCAAATTCAGTAAATTTGCATCAAAGTCAGTTATTTTAGATTGTGCTTTAAGAGTAACATCTCGTCCTGAAATATCTGCACCATTTTTTGCATAAATATAGGCACCATCTGTTCCTGAATTAGACGTTTTATGGACTTCTGTTTCTGCTATTACATCGTTTCCATTCGCATTAACTTTACCCTCTAAATTAACGATAGCAGACATATAATCATTATTAGCACCTGAATTTGATGCGACTATTGTAATACCGTTTCCATCACTCATTGCCATATTTCTTTTATTGTCAACTAATGATGTTACTCCTGGATTAGTTTTATTTGCGTGAGTAATTGTATCACCGCTTATGGAAAAATCTTGATTCGCATTAAGCTCTGCTCCGGAATTTATATTAACAGAATTGCCAGCAACTAAATCAATGCCGGCGCCTGCGTTAATAATACCGTCAATAGTTATTGACCCTGAGGGGTTTATCTCTATTTCATTATTTTGAGTCCCAGTAACTAAATAATCATCACCGTTCATTGAAAAAGAAATCAAGCTGTTTAATTTAGTTTCATTGAATGTATCGCTTGAAAATAATCCGGGCTTAAGAATGCTTTTCATCGCATCCTCTGTTGGTGTTATAAGTGATAAGGAACCAACATTAAATTTACCGTCTGCACCTATTATAAAGCCGTTAGGATTTGCAAACAGCATATTCCCGCCAATAGCTCCACTCTTATAAGAATTGATAATACCGTTAATTTCAGATGGGGAGTTATCGTAAATCAAATTTACTAATTTACTCTGGCTATTAATCAAATTAAAATTAACTATATTTCCGCTTGAAACGTTAAACCTGTCGAATGCGTTAAGACCGATTGTACCGGCAGTATTCGTCGATGTCGTCTGTATGTTATATATATTACTGTTTATATCGACAGTTGTATTTGTTTTGTAAGTGTCAGAAAGATTAATTTCTGTTGCGAAGGCTCCCACCGTATTAAAAAATAAAAAACATAAACACTGGAAAGCTGCTAATATTTTTTTAAATCGTTTAACCATATACCCATAAATCAAGTTATAAATTGTATTTTAAATTATAATTCAAATTTAAGTTTTATTTCTAATTTGTTACTAAAAATTAAGCTAATTTAATGCAAAAATGCTAAAAATAATAAAACATATTTTCTACTAATATGTAGACTTTAAAAAAATTTTCTTGTAGAATAAAACCCAAGGGTATGAAATGAAGATTCTAAAATTAACCAAATTAGGATTTAGCAGTTTATGTGCATTTATATTCTTGGCAACCAGTTGTCAAGCAATAGAGCAATTGCAGCAGGATACTTCTTTAAATGATAATTCTGCTATAAAAAAAGAAAATAAAATTAAAAAACAAAAAAAAGAAAACAAAAACAATCCTTCTTTATCCAAAACTAATAAAAAATTATTAACACCTAATATGTCACCGGGTGCTTTTTCCGGTGTGGATATACAAAGAACAAAGCAGTATTATGAAAACTTAGAAAATCGCAAAGACTCCGAACAATACCAATTAAATGGCAATGTTACTGAAGATTTGAATTCCATAAAACTTCCTGAAAGAACTATTGCCAAGGATTCAAGCGTATATATTAAAGAAGTTCTAATAACAGACTCTAAAATATTTTCCGATTCCGAAATTAATCATTTTAAGAGTTTAGCCGAAAAAAAAGAATTAACAAGTGAAGATATAAACAACTTGGTAGATTTGATTAATATTCAATACAAAAAAAAGAATATTATCACAGCACAGGCTTTTTTGCCGGTCCAAGATTTAAAGGGCGGAGTTTTAAAGGTAGAACTTATTGAAGCCAAAATCGGAGAAGTTAATATTGAAGGAAATAAATTTAACAGAAAATGGTTTTTAAAATCTCGATATTCTCAAAAAAAAGGGGATATTTTAGATTTGGCAAAATTGGAAAATGATTTAAAAATATTCAACAAAAATGCAAGAAGCGTTCAGCTATCTGCAAAATTAAAACCAGGTAAAGAATACGGCACAACAGATGTAACTTTGATGGCCAATGAGCAATTACCTTACCATATATCAGCATCTTATGACAGTTTTGGAAGAGAGACCACCGGTTTACTAAGAGGCGGTATTTTGACGAGCGCCGATACACTTTTTGGTTTCCAAGACAGAATGTCTGCAGCGGTAAATTTATCTCGCTCTTCTGTTTCACCATATTTTGACTATAATGTTCCAATCAATAAAAAAGGTACAAGAGCAGGTTTTTCTTATATCTACGGCAAAAGTGACATTTCAAGTGGGCAATACAAAGACTTTGATATAATATCAAAGACAAATGTTTTTAGTACATATATTACACATCCTTTAAAGGAAACTGAACGTTTAACCTTAAATTTAAATACTTCTGGAAATATAAAATTATCAACCGCCTCGATAGCTGACTATAACTATTCAAGATATAACGATTATAATGTTGCTATTGGTATGGGCGGACAATACAGATTTAACAAAAGTATTTTATACGGCTCATTATATTCAACAAATGGTATAATTAACAACCAAATGCAATCTGTAAAAGAATATTTTACAAAATTAAACGGTGACTTTTACTATATCCATTATTTACCAAAGGATATAATTACCACATTAAGAGTCGGCGGGCAATATTCGCCTAATAATGTAGCTTTTATTGAACAATACCAAATAGGTGGCATTTCAAGCGTAAGAGGTTATGCAGAAAGTTTATTGATGGCCGCTTCATCATATTATGCAAGTCTTGAATTACTCTTCCCTATTCCATTTCTTCCGGAGCAAATAAAAATTCCGTTTACTAAAAATGAAGGTAAATTTGACTTGAGAAACAACGTTAAATTTGCTCTATTTGCTGATACCGGTACGGTTTTCCCTTATAAAGAGAAAATTAATAAGATTGATTTTTTGGCAAGTGTAGGCGCTGGATTAAGATTTGCTATTTCTAAATATATAACCGCAAGAACTTATGTTGGCATACCTTTAATGAATAAAGATATGTATGCTGAACCAAGCGCAAGGCTACATTTTGATTTAACCGCATCACCATTCTAAGGCATGTCCCAAAAGTCCTGCCCAGCCTAATTATAGGTAGTCCTGATAGCAATATTTCTTATGCAAAAAAAAAACGGTGGAAGCAGTCTTGACAGCAAAAATCTCTGAAGATAATCCTTGATAAGTAGTAAATTTGGGATTATTTGTAGCTTTATAACATTTTTACAATTTTCTTCATTTTTCAAGCTAATTCATACCAAGTAAGTTCAATATAAATTCCCTAAATGAATAACAGGAAATGAAAAGGCATTTATAAATTTTACTTTTTATAAAAATTTAATAGTCACTATTCTTTAGTCTCGACAAGCCATTGGAACTGTTTTCCCTGATTAATCATAACTTCTAATTGCCTGAGAATATCAATAATCTCTTCTGGCTTAATTTTAAAACCTTTTTTCAAGGTTTTAGTCCTTTCTTCTTTGTTAGTATTTTAGCAAATTACTAACTCTATTCTTGGACCAATAATACCGGAGCAGGACGAACCATAAAACTCGTTTTTTTTACAAATAGAAAAAAAGGCTAATCCCAAAAAACTCCTTGTTTAAAGTCGACATTCCCAAGTTCAGTCAATTTGCTCCCACCCAGGAATGTATAACCACCTACACTCTTTAAAGCTCCAAGGTTTGTAACCTGTGTACCTTGAAAATCTGCACTGCCTTTTATTGAACGAATATATCTAAACATCTCATTTTCGTCTATACCTAAATCTTTATATGTATAATCTTTGCTAGGAGCTTTAAAAGTAGATAACTCAAGCAAACCATTTTCAAGTTCTTCCACCTTAATACCTGCAAAACGAAGTATATTTGCGAAATTTTTTGTATCTATATCTTCTTGAATTAAATCTTTTGCAAAATCAACTAGATATTTACGATATTCTAAATCTTGAATGCCCATTAAATATTCGTCTAGTTGCTTTTCTTGAGCTAAAAACTTCAAAGCATTGTAGTAACAAAGCCCAATTTTACTGCTATGATTTCTATCCCTTACTTCTTTAACCCTTCTATCTTCAATCCTCACGGACAACTCCGGAAGTTTGTTATCAATATAAATATAAAAATCTCCCTTTTGCAGATATTTGTCTGCAAAATACCCCTTAGTACACCAAGCTTCGCAGCTCAATATATTCATGTTCCTCAGGTTTTTTTCATAATTGTCTGGATCATTCTCTTTTGAAGGAATCCTTACCCAAAAAGATTTTTTTGATTTTTTTGAGTCGTCTTCAATTATTTCAACTGATTTAAGTGCCTTTTCCCTAAGACATTCTTGATATTTTTTCTTGAAGTTAATCATAGCTTTTGGGTCTTTATTCAGAATTTTATCCATTTCTTGAACAACTTGCCTAAAAGAATCTTTATCAAACAAAGGAGGAAAATTTTTCGTCTCAGGATACAAATCTTTTGTAATTGAATCTGCTACATAAAAGGCTAAGGTTGGATAATCCTTCATCTCATCATCTTGCATCAAGAACTCTTTCCATTGTTCAAGACGCCTCATTCTCTCTTTTGAATCTAATTCATCAAGCGCTTCATACTCATTAAGCTCCATTGTTCGAGCAAGTCCTTCTCTTGCCCATTGTCTGAAATCTTCATGGGTTTCAAATTTTTCAAGAGGAGCCTTAAAATAATTTGCGCACAGTCTCTGGTAGTTACTTAACTTATTTTTTTTTATCGCTCCAAATGAAACTGAATCTGCCATTAGCTTAGAGTTGTATTTTGGAGCAACATCTTTTTGGTTTTTTACTGTATATATATTTTGTAGTGGTGTAAACTGTATTTTCATAATGTATTTAATATTCTAAATGTTAAAGATTGCCAAATATTTGTCTTTTATTAATTTTTTTTAACGGCTGATTTTATTCTTGTTATTTTGATTATCAGATAAAATTGAAGCTATCGAGATTTAAGAAGAAACTCGAAAGTTGAAATATTAAATCTATCCGCCTCTAAAATATGAAAAGAGACTTTTGAAGAAAACGACTTATAAATTGCCTTAAAAAGTCTGTCGAATCAGTCTCTCCCTAAAATCATATAGGGCAAAAATTCAGTAAAAACAACCTATATTCTAATTAAAAAATCCACCGGCCATAGATGGGCGAACTTAAATACGGATATTGTAGTTCAGGCAGCAAAAGTCTCTTATAAATTAATCATTATAAGGCTGATGTTTTTCTTTAAAATCTAAATAAGAATTTAAAGATTCAAATTCCATATTTGCTATATATTTATTATCACAAAACCAACATGCAAACTCTATTTTGATTTTTTGAGGAGTACAAACATCTGAACTAGGCCATCTTTCTGATTCCACTATATATAAACCATCATTTTCTCTACATTTATCACAACGTCCTGGCATTATATTATCCTTAAATATTATTAAATTAAAAAAAGGAGAAGGAGGGATTCGAACCCTCGGTGGAATTTGAGTCCCACACAGACGTTCCAGGTCTGCACCTTAAACCGCTCGGACACTTCTCCATGTTAATTTCTTTGCTATAATTCTATCATGAAAAAAATTACCGTTTTAGTTTTATTTTTTCTTTTTTTGATTACAATAATCTATAATTTCAGGCACTTTGGTGAACATAAAGTCCTAAAAATTGAAGATTCTGCTGATTTTTACATTGATTTAAATGATAATGACCAAATTGATTATAACGAATTAATTGAAGTATATGGTGTAATTCCTTTTTCTTTTGATAATTTAGAAAATAATAGCTTTAAAAATATTAATTTAAATAAAAAAGAAATTGTATATCTTTCGTATTTTTCTAAAAAATGGGCAAAAGAAAAAGCACTGGGAAAATATGTAAAAGTAAAATTCAAGAACAAAAATGCAGCAATAATTATCATAAATGGAAAAGATTATTCCCAAAATTTACTGAAAAATGGATTTGCACTGGCTGACAAGAATTCTCTATATGATAGTAAACAAAACCTAAATGCAATAAAAAAATATATATATGAAATACAAAAAAATCACTACGTAGTTTTTAATAATAAGAGTAAAAAATTTCATGAATTGGATTGTGATTATGCATTAAAAGTAAATGAATTTGAGATTATTCCTTACAAAAACTTACCAAAAGAAGCTGCGCCATGTGGATTTTGCCATAAAAAACCTTTAACTAAATCTACTTATAATTTTACGCCAATTCACAAAATTCCTTATTTTATAGACTTAAAAAATATTAAAATATTTTTTATAGATTTTTCCAATACAAAAAAACCTTACAATGACTGCTCTACTATAGCTTGTACGGCTCTTCTGACTGAAATTAATAATACAAAGCACACGATGGACTTTGCGGTTTATGGAATATTGAATCAACCCAAAGTATACAATGCAATAACAAACGCTCAAAAAAGAGGAGTAAAAATAAGATGGGTAACTGATATTGATTCTGAAGATAATACATACTACCCTGACACGTTAAAATTAATGAATGTTGTAAAAAACTATAATGTTGATTCGGCTCAAAACAATATTCCATCAACTCATAAACGTTTTCAAAATGCGATTATGCACAATAAATTTTTTATTTTTGACAACGAAAAAGTATGGACAGGCTCAGCAAATCTGACCGATACAGATTTTTCCGATTTTAACGCAAATCTTGCAATCTTAATTGATTCTGCCCAAGCTGCAAAAATATTTGGAGAAGAATTCGAAAGACTATATAAAGGAGATTTCCATAATAACAAAACAGAAAAAACAATAAATAATGAAATTACCTTTAATGACAATAATAAAATAAAAATTTATTTTTCACCTCAGGATAAAATAATTTCAAATCACCTAATTAAACTTATAGAAAATTCAAGAAATTATATCTATGTACCAATTTTTTATTTTACAAGCAAGCCAATGGCACAAAGCCTTATTGAAGCACATAAAAGAGGAGTCGATATTAAAGTTATAACAGATGCAACAAATGCAAACAATAAATATTCCGTTAATACAATGCTTAAATCCGCAGGTATAAAAGTTAAAACAGAAAATAAAGCGGGAAAAATGCACATAAAATCGATGATTATTGATGACAAATACTCAATTATAGGTTCGATGAACTTTACTAAAAGCGGGGAAAACACAAACGATGAAAATGTTGTAATACTTGAAGATACAAAAACAGCTTCTTATTTAAAACTTGTATTTACATATCTTTGGAACAGTATCCCTGATAAATACCTGAATTACACTCCCTCTGCAGAGTCATTTGCATCTGTAGGATCTTGCACCGACAGCATTGATAATGATTTCGACGGCAAAATTGATAAAAATGATGAGGGTTGTCTCCACCAATTAAACAAATAATTATCTAATCCACTGCTGAGGCATAAGCATTGGCTGAATAGCAGGTATTTTATCATTTAAAGGATCGTACTGCAATGGATTTGCTGAATCAGTGTCAAATCCATCCTGAACAGGTTTATTATCTTCTACCGGAGGAGAAAATATCTTGTCTCTGTAATATTTTACTTTAGAAAAATCAAATAAAGGTTCAACTTTTTTACTCATATTATCAGGATTTTTAAGTACTGCTTTTTTAAACTTAATATCTGAATCTTTAGTTCCAACCTGCATTGCAAATAGCATCATTGTATTTTTTCTTTTCGCATCATATCCCAATATAATCTGGGCATACTCAGGTCCTAAAGATAAAAGTAGACGACTCTCCTGTAACATTTTATTTTCATAATTGTCTTTCAATAAAGCCATAGATGCCAAATAGCCTATTGAAACATATTTATGTAATTTAACCTTTTCAATTAGCACAAGGTTTGATTTACCATAAGCATACCTATCAAATGCAAATGGAGTTTGCCCTGCCACTGCTGATTGATAATAGATAAGATCCTGAGACCATCTTTTAAAGTTTGTAGATAACATCGGACCTATCCTGACGATTCCAATATTATCGCCTGTCGTATAAAGAGACATAGAAGTCTGTCCGAGAACACTGACATTAATACTTAAATCTCCATTAGGGTTTTCATATGAATAAAGAGGTTTATGTATCTGAGCCTGCCATCTTACTCTGGCTTCTCCGTCACCAACCTGATGCCCGTAGTCAGCGAAATAGCCGCCAGAAAATCTTTGACTATATACAGCATTTAAATCATCTATGCGATAACTTTTTTTGTATTGCAGTTGAGTTCCATATCGAGGACGCCTTGCTCCCAAAAACCATTCATCCATTAAAGTATTCTGGTTATAATCTAACTCTAAATTGTCTGTAATATTATGTTTTCCTCTGATAAGAAAAACATCTTTAGCAGAACCATAAGCTATCTCTGTAATATTCCTGCTATTCCTGAATCTAGCGATACCACCTATACCAAAATCATCTTTATAGTTTAAGATAGGAATAACTTTTAAAGTTGAGGCTCGAGGAAGATTAAATACAAATCCTGGCCCTACATACATACCCAGCTGTGAGACTTGCCCCATTTCAGGCAAATTAGTATCCAAAAGGTGCTGTTCTTTGTTAGATACCGTTGTAAGAGTCGGAACACTTGCTATTTTTATGTTCTTTAAATATATATCAACATTATCCATTTTTAATACGTTATGCTGCTCTTGAGAATCAATATAAATTGTTCTCGCTTTAATTTTATAAACACCCGACTCTGCATTCTCAGAATCTTTTACAGAATATGCTGATGACAAGCTGGGATTCCCCGGATTAACAAGAGTAGCAAGAGAATTACTTCCAAATTTAATTTTCTGGTCTTTGATAATTTTTGCCACACCATCATATTCTTCAATCCTGTCTGAATATATATAGCCTTCTTTAGATGAAATTTTGATTGCATAGTTTTCAGTTATTGGTTTATCTATCCATCCATTTTCTTGATTTAAATCCAGATTAATAAAATCACCTATTGTGGTCGAATCGCTATTTACAATTTTTACATCATCATAAGCTTTTATGTTATTTAAATCGTGATTAAACACAATTCTATTTGCATATATAGTTGTATTATCTTTTTCTAATGTAACTTTAGCATTACCAATGGCTTCAATTTCTGATCTTTCGGGATAATATTCCATAAAATCAGAATCTATAACAATTTCTGAAGAACTGTATTGTTGTTGGGTAACTTCTGCTTCTTGGGTTTGGTTTGTTTTTTTGATTTTTTTAATCTTTTTAATTTTCTTTAAAGGCTTCACTAATACATTTTCTTTTTCCACTTTAACTGTCTCTGGAACATAGTCTGCCGCCATAACAATATTTGGAAAAAGTATTGTTATGGTTAATATTAATAATTTTATTGATTTAGTAATTTTCACACTTTAGCCTTTAATTAAATATATTTAAATGGATTACAAGGACGTCCGTTTATCCTAACCTCAAAGTGTAAATGTGGTCCAGTGCTGTACCCTGTGCTGCCTTCTTTACCTACTATCTGTCCTCTTGTTACATAATCACCTACACTTACGAGATAGCTTGAAAGGTGCGCATATAATGTGGTTATCGGAACTCCATTATATCGCCCATGATCAAGAATTACAACTTTGCCGTAGCCGCCATACCATCCCGAATAAATGACTTTTCCTGAATTTGATGCTTTTACCGATGTACCATAGACATTTGCAATATCGACTCCTGAATGGAATGTCCTGCTTTTAAATATCGGGTGAACTCTCCAACCGAAAGGAGATGTTATTCTTCCCGAGATAGGTCTTATAAATCCTGAAACTACTTTTATATCACTGTGGTTTGTGTTTCTAGAGATCATATTACCCAGATTTTCCGACTGTCTTGCAAGCTCTCTTTCCGCCCTCTCATATGCAAACCTGTCAGTCCTGAGCTTATTAATCATTGAAGCATTTTTATTAATTGCATGTTGAATGTTCTTCTGTTGGTAGTTAATATCTTGTATAGCTCCTGCCAACATTTGCTTTTGTGCTTCCATTTCATACTTGAGCCTGGCAATTCTTCTTGCTTTCTCTTTTATGTTATTTAATTTTGTTTTATCGTTACCTGCAATAATATTTTGATAATATATTCTGTCTAGAAATAAATTTAAATCATTCGTTGAAAGTAAAAGTTCAAATAAACCGTTTCTTTGCTTTTTATAAATCTGTCTTATTCTGTTTCTCGCTTGAAACTCAGAAATTGAAAACATCGAAAGTGATCTGGACAAATCATATTCTAAAGTATTAATTTTAGTTTTGGCAGAAGTATATTGCTGTTTTGAATGTTGGAGTACTTTTTCACTTTTTTCCAGTTTTAACTGGTTTTTATACATCTTATTTGTTTCCTGAGATTCCAAAATTTTTAATCTCTTTATTTTAGCCCTTGTTTCTATACGTTTTTTCTCTAAATTAGAGTGAGCCGCAAAGGCTGTTGCATCATAAAAACATAATAAGACTATTATTAAAAATATATTGAATATTTTTTTATAATAAGAGGAACCTGACATTATTAATCCTAAATAACTATAAATGAACTAAAACAGCGAGAATTACAGGACCTACCGTCCACATTATAAAACTTATTGCAATAAAGCCAATTATTATCTTCTGATTTCTTCTAAAAAATTCCATAATTATTGATTACTCACTTTTCTTTATATTAATATTTTACTTATAAAATACTCAGGTGCAAATATATTAATTAAATTAAGTTCGATAAACAGAATTTTCCGTAACAATTATATGACATTTACAATCGTGTTTTTCTATAGGCAAATTATCTACCAAAAGCGCCTCGGGCAACAACGTTACAAGATAAGGGCTATAGCTAAGATTGGCAATATATCTGTCATAGAATCCCTTACCATAACCAAGTCTGTAACCTTGTCTGTCAGACATAAGTGCAGGTAAAATTATCATATCTATTCTTTTATTTTCATCAATAGTTTTTACATAACTTAAATCGGGTTCTAATATTCCAAAATCATTTTTTATCAGGTTTTTTCCACAATATTCGCACACTAACAACTCATGGCCTGAAATTCTTGGGATATACCATTTTTTATTATTTTTTTCTAAAAGTTGCGTTGTTTGAATTTCATCCTGAAATGAACAATAACAAAATATATTTTCAGAAGACTTATATTCAGGCAGGTTCATTAAATTATCCTGAATTTTTAAACTGATAGATTTAATATCAAGTTTTTTTCTTGTATCTCTGGCAATTTTTCGCAATTCGTTTTTAGACTTCATAATATATCTCTTTTTAAAAAAGCTCCGTAGTTAAATCGGAGCTTTTAATTTATATTTTCTACTTTTATTTTATATTTGAGAATGTCCATGCATCATAATTTGGATTTTCAGCGATTTTAGAATCACCGTTTAAACCGCCATCTTTAGGATCTTCATGAGCGATTGGCTTATAAATTCTATTGTAATACTCAATTACCATTCTGTCTGAATTAAAGTAAGCTTCTGCTGTTCTTACTGCCTGACGCATCAATCTCGCCCATTCAAGCTTATTATCGTAATAAGTAGGAATAATCTGATTTTCAATTATATCCATTAAACATTGATGGTCTTTCCAGTGTCTTTCTTCCCAAGGAATATCATCATCAAGTCCTGGATATTCAACAGTATAACCGTTGATATTGGGGAATGTACCTTCTACAGTCCAACCATCATAGGTAGAAAGGTGTAATGCACCGTTCATATTAGCTGACATACCAGACGTTCCAGATGCTTCAAATGGTCTTAAAGGAGTATTTAACCAGACATCTGTTGCTCTTTTTAATTTAGCACTTAATTCCAGTTCATAACCGGCAAGAACCACTACATTTTTCATAGAATGAGAACGGTGAAGGATTTTATTAAACATTTCTCTTCCCATTACATCATCCGGGTGGAATTTACCTGCAAAAATCAATTGAATTTTATTTTCATTTAGTAATTTAGAAATTCTGTCTTTATCCATCAATATCAGCCAGGCACGTTTATAATCAGCGAACCTTCTAGCCCAAGTAATTGTTAACACATTAGGATCAAGCCTTGTACCTGTAGTATTGGCTATATAGCTGAATACATCTTTTTTCATTTCTAACTTGGCAGTTAACAAATCCTCAAGCGTTTTTGCCTGTTGAATTCTTTCATCTTGCCAATAGTGTAAATTAACTGCATTTGTAATCGCTCTTATAGGACAGCGGCCTTGAACCCAATCCCACATTTTATTTGCGACCAAGCCATGTAATTGTGATACAGCATTTGCAATCCTGCTCATTCTTAAGGCTGCAACTGTTAAAGAGAAGTGTTCTCCACCGAGCTCAACTGCTCTTTCTCTTGAGCATCCTGCAAAGAAACCGCCTTCTAATAATGTGTCCACCCAATGGACTTCATTTCCGGCTGCAACAGGGGTATGTGTTGTAAATACAGTTTTTCTCTTAACTTGACCTAAATCTCCGTTATATTGCCTTAAAAGCTCAAACGCTGCAGGAAGAGCATGACCTTCATTCAAGTGAACACAATCAAAATTGTATCCTACCTTTTGAAGCAGTCTTATACCTGCTATACCAAGAACCGTTTCTTGTGCAATTCTGATTTTTTCATCTCCGTCATACAACTTGTGAGAAATTGACCTTCCCCATTCTGAGTTTTCCTCAAAATCAGTTGTTAAAAGGTAAACAGGGCAAGTTCCGAATAATTCGGGTTCTACTCTGTATGCCTTAACTTTTATATTCTCTCCGAATACATCAACTTCCACTATATCGTCAATATCAGTTAAAAAATCATAATGTTTTCTTATATAGGCTACTTCGACATTCCCGTCATGATCAATTCTTTGATTATAATAGCCATATGACCATAGCATAGTTACACCAACCATAGGTAACTGTAAATACCCTGCAGACTGCATGTGCGAACCCGCAAGAAAACCAAGCCCGCCCGAGTATGTACTTAAAGACTGGTCCATTGCTATTTCCATTGAAAAATATGCTACATTAGGTAATCCCATAATTCTCCTTTAATTTTTACTACTGTGTCTTACTTCTTGATTTTTATATCAATAAAATAACATGAACGCAATACTTATTCCACAATTTAATCGAACTTACAAATTCGTAATTTTTTCTTCCCAATATTACAGGGATTAATTTAGTCTTGATATTAAGTTTTATTAACAAAATCATCTATTCATTGGTTATCTTATCAGCCCTTAGGAACTAATATATAAAAACAGAACAATCTTAGGGACATTATGATTAACGTATTACTGCTATTCCCTCCCCAATGGATGCCGACAAGTCCTCATTTTGCCATCCCGACCTTAATCGGACAGTTTAAGGACTATCCGTATAAAGTAAATGCAATGGACTTAAATATAGATTTTTACAATCATATATTAGCTCCCGAATATTTGTGGAATGCAATTACAAAAGCTGAAAAGCTTCAAACAGAGATGCTTAAAGACTTGTCTAAAGTATACTCTCCCGAAAAAGACTTTTACAGCTATACCTTTGATATGCAAAATAAAATTGCAAAATATGGAATGGTAAAAAAATATTTGGCAGAAAACTCTGATTTGCTAAATATTATACCTAATGTGGTAGAAAATGCGCTAAGCGTAATTAAAACAGAAGAAGGCTTTTATAACCCGAAAACAATTTTAAAAGTCATGAATATAATTGAAAATGCCCTCGAAATTGCCTCTTTGCCTTATTTGCCGTCAAAAATATCATTCAGCAGTTATCAAAACCAGTTTTTTAAGTTAGATTTTGAGACCATAAAACACTACGTATTTGACAAAAACACTAATATGTTTATCGATTATTATAAAAAAATACTGCCTGAAATTAAAGAATATAATGCCAAATATATAGGCATATCAATTAACTCTTCAAGTCAGATTATAGCAGGTTTAACCCTCGCAAATATGATTAAAAAGGAAACAAATGCCCATGTTAATATCGGTGGGAATTTCTTTGGAAGAGTTGTTGAAACACTTGAGAAAAGAAAAGAATTTTTTGAGCTGTTTGCAGATTCCGTATTGATAGAAGAAGGAGAAAAACCGGTTATAGAGCTTGCTAAATACATTAACGGAGAAATCCCTATAGAAGAAGTTTCAAACCTTATTTATATTTCTGAAGGCAAAGTTAAAATAAATGAAAAAGCAGTTCCAATTAAATTAAATGATTTATACAATATAAATCTTGATGATTTTAAGCTGGATAAATACCTAGCCCCTGATATTGTATTGCCATTTCAAACTTCAAAAGGATGCTATTGGAGAAAGTGCAGTTTCTGCGACCATGATTTCGGACAGCACTATAATATAAAAAATATTGATAAATTAATTGAACAAATAAAGGAAGTTAAACAAAAGTACAATATAAGTAAATTTGAATTTATTGATGAAGCCATAGGTCCAAAATATTTGGAAGCAATGGCAAAGCGCATCATAGATGAAAAACTTGATATATCTTATTTCTGTAATGCAAGGCTAGAGAGTGAATTTACGGAGGAATTACTTAAAACTGCCGCGGATTCAGGTCTTAAAATGATTTTATGGGGCGTTGAATCAGGCTCAAAAAGAATAATGGAGCTGATAAACAAGGGAGTGGACATAGATAATCGACTTAATATCCTTAGAAACGCAAGAAATGCAGGTATATGTAATTTTGCTTTTATATTCTTTGGTTTTCCGGCCGAAACACAAGCTGAAGCAAGACAAACTATTAAAATGGTTTGTGAAAATTCTGACATAATAAATGCATACGGGAAATGCGCTTTTACAATGGGAAAACATACAAAACTAAGAGAAAATCCTGAAAAATACGGGGTTATAGGAGATACCCATCAAGAAGCCGAATTTTCTCCGACATATGAATATAATGCAGCCGGTATGAGTAAAGAAGAGTTAAACAATATTCTAAACGAATGTTCAATCAAGTGTAATGAAATATACGGAAACACTCTTGCTATGTATTTAGGGTATAGAGAATTGCTTTTTCTCTATCTTGATAAATACGGGATTGATTGGGTTAACAGTTTTAAATTCAATTAGAGGATTTTAAATATGGGTATTAAAGATTTTTTTGAAGAGTTTAAAAAAGATGACGAAATGGCTCCGCGTCTTGATGAAGAATATGGCCAAAAACAAATTGATGATGAACGAAATAAAATAAAAAACGATATTAAAAAAAATTTTAAAGAACAACTCGGCTTTACAGACATGGAAATAAGAGAAATTCTAATGATTGTTGATAAAGTTGAAACTGAAATTAATAAAATAAAATCACAGCTAAATAATGTCTACAATGACGCTTCCGATACAGAAGATATTGTTGACGAAGCAGAGAAAAAAATCAATCAAATAGCAATCGGAATGAATCTGGAAATAAAGAAGAAAACTATAGAGATTTTGGAAAGAAAAAAAGGACTTGGAAATCAAAAAAAATAAAAATTAACTGGTTTATAGTCTTCTGACAGATAAACAAAAAATCTGCAAATGCAGATTTTTTGTTTATTATATTTGATAATTTATAAAATTATTAAAATGAAAAGTCTCTTGCAGGACAAATATATTCTTCTTCAATTACTTTGATTGCTTCATCTTTTGTGATTTGTTTTTCATTTACTAATTCTTGAACTTTGTCCCAAAATTCTGTTAATGTTAATTCTTCTTTTTTATCTGTTTCTTCAGCTTCGTCAGCCTCATCAGCTTCATCTGTTGATTCAACTTCTTCTTTATCTTCAGTAGCATTAGTTTTATCAGTATTCAATAATTTATCAGCATCAAATAAATCTGCTAATAAAGCATTCATCAATTCCTTTGTTGAACCTGTTGTTGAGCTTGCTGTCAGATCTGTTGTTGAACCTGTTGCTGATGAATCTGTAGCTGTCTGTCCTACTGCAACATTATCTGTTCCGGATACCAATGTTCCGGTTGAACTGTATCTTGCAATTGAATCATTCTTAACCATAGCTTTTTGTTCATCAGTCAACTTCAAATAGCTTACGCAGTCATATCCTGCAGCGGCAAGTAGCTCATTAACATTTGCTTCAGCGCCTTGAATATAGCTGTCTGAGTTAAAATCTTTCCATTTGAACTGCTCAAGTTTACCGTTGGCATCTTTCATTACATTGCCTTCTGAATCTACTCTTGAAATCAACCAATTTCTATGACCGGCTTTAACTTTATTTATATCTTTTATTACATTTCCTTTTTCATCTACTGCCTGAATAATAATTCCTGCTTCTTTTAATGCTTTACCTGAGCCTTTTTTGCCTTTGAGTAAATCTGTATATTTACGGACTCCGCATTTTTTCATTATGGACAATAAATCATCTTTTAAAGTAAGGTCGAGTAAAGAATCAAAACTTGCTGCTATAGCATCTTTATCAGAAGATTTCATCTTATTAAAGCAGCCAACCATATCATATTTGCCACCAGCACCGTTAGGGTACTCAATTTTAATACCCAATTCATTTTTTAAGCCTCTTAGTACTTCCATATATGCTGATTTTGATATTTTTAATCCGTTTGAACCACTCATATTTAACTCTTTCTTTTATTTCTTTAATTTTTATTACTTATTTTTTGTAAAATTTTTATAAAATAATCATTATTCAAATAATGCGCTAATTGCTTTTTCATCAATAAATGAGGTTACAACTTCTATACCATTTGAAATTAAGCCGTTACCTGCAATTCCGTTACCGGCTATTCCATTTCCTGAAAGCCCGTTGCCTTGCATTTCTTTTTTGGAAAAATTAATAACAACATCTTCAATATTCATTTTTTTTGTTTTCATAGTTTGCCTCTTTCTATAAACAAAATTGATATATATATAAAGTATATATCAATTATATAATTGCTATTTTTTAAAATTTTTATTAATATTTCTTAACAAGAATAATCTTAATCAAAGTTTTTTATAACAGGCATTCCCATAGTTAACTTCTCAAAATGTTTTGGAATGGTAAATATTGTAAAAATATTTATATCTAAAGAATAATTAATTTTAAAATTATATTTTTTGTATATTCAAAGAATAATAGTAAAATAAGATAATAAATTCAGTAAAAGCTGAATCTGGAAATGAGGGAAAATGAAACTCGCTGTTTTTGATTTTGATTCAACACTAATGGATGGCGAAACAATAGAATTTTTAGCCCAAGAGCTAAATATAAAAGATGAAATCACAACAATAACAAAACAGGCAATGGAAGGAAGGCTGGATTTTTTTGAAAGTCTTGTAAAAAGAGTTGCCCTATTAAAAGGCTTAAAGGAAGAAAAAGTTAATGAAATTTGCATAAATCTTCCTTATATAAAAGGTGCAAGCGAAACTATTTCTGAATTAAAAAAAAGAAGGTATTACACCGTATGCTTTTCTGGCGGATTTAAGTCAGCAACCATTCCGGCACAAAAAATCCTCGGCTACGATATTGAATTTTCAAATATTCTGCATTTTAAAAACGGGGAAATGACGGGATTGTTGGGTGGAGAAATGATGTTTTCTTCAAGCAAAGGTTATATGTTAAATAAACTTCAAAATATACTAAAAATTTCTCCTAAAAATACTATTGCGGTTGGGGACGGAGCAAATGATTTAAGTATGTTTAAATATGCAGCTAAAAAAGTTGCATTTTGCGCAAAAGAAGTCTTAAAAAAAGAAGCTAATATTATTATTGAAGAAAAGGATTTGACAAAGATTTTTGATAAAATCACTCTATAATTGCAACATTGAGCTTATAGCAATCTTTTTTCACTTTAACTATTGCCCATTTTAGAACATTAAACCCCTGTTTTTTAAGTTCATTTTCTACATATTCGGATGTCAAAGCAGATGTTTTTTTTATAAAAACTTCTTTATTTGTTATCATTTACTCTACCGTTACAGATTTAGCAAGGTTTCTAGGCTGGTCAACATCTTTACCCAAAAACTCCGCAATATAGTATGCCAAAAGCTGAAGCGGTACATTCGCCACAACGGGTGACAATATCTCTGATACAGGAGGAATTTTAATTATGTCTTCAAATAAGGTTTTTAAATGCTCATCATCAGAAGATGTGAGAGCGATTAGCCTTGCATTTCTGGCTTTTGCCTCTTCGCTGTTTGAAAGGATTTTTTCATATGTAACATGCCCCGGTATCAAAATGGATAAAACGGGCAAAGTTTCATCAAGCATTGCAATAGGACCATGTTTTAATTCACCGGCCGGATAACCTGTTGCATTTATATAGCTTATTTCCTTGAGTTTTAAAGCTCCTTCCAATGCTGTTGCGAGGTTAATTCCTCTTGCAATATATATAAAGTTTTTAGTATTGGCAAATTTTCTTGCACAATCTTGTATTTGCTGTTTATTGTTTAATATCTGCTCTATTTTGGTTGGAAGCTGAATAAGCTCATGTTTTAATTCAGATAAATACTTTTTATTCAAAGATTCTTTAATCTCGGCAAGATGAATAGCTAAAAGATAGAAAGAAATAACCTGCGCTGTATAAGATTTTGTCGCCGCAACGCTAACTTCTATACCTGCATTCACTGGAACAAGGCTATCAGCTTCTCTTGCCATTGTAGAATCCGGCCTGTTTGTTATTATAAGTACATGAGAGCCTTTTGCTTTTGCCTGTCTTATTGCTGTGATTGTATCTGCAGTTTCTCCTGATTGAGAAACCCCTATTACCATGGTTGATGAATCGGTAACTGTTTTTCTATAGATATATTCACTAGAAGGTTCGACATCAACGGCTATTCCCGTAAAATCTTCAATTATAAATTTGCCGATCATTGCGGCATGAAGGGATGTTCCACAAGCTATAATTTCTATACGGTTAAGATTTTTAAGACTTTCCTTATTAAGTTTAACTTCATTTAGCCTTACCAGAGAGTCAATACCGAATAATTTTCCATTAAGAACATTTCTTATAACATCCGGCTGCTCATGGATTTCTTTAAGCATAAAATGTTTATAGCCCATCTTACTCAAAGCAACAGGCTCCCAGGGCAAATGCTCCACTTTTTTATTAACCGAATTTCCTTTTAAATCAAAAAACTCAACAGAATCTTTTTTAACTACAGCAATTTCATCATCTTCAAGATATATTGCTTTTTTTGTATGTTCAATGATTGCAGGGACATCGCTGGCAATATAGTTTTCACCTTCTCCCAAACCTACCAGAAGAGGGGCATTTTTTCTTGCTACAACAATTTTATCTGGCTCATCTTTATGCATAACGCAAAGTGCATATGCACCTTTTAGTTGGATTAAAGCTTTTCTTACCGCCTCTTTCAAAGATTCGGTTTGTGCATATTCATAGGCAACAAGGTGTGCTACTGTCTCTGTATCCGTTTGAGAGCGGAAAACGCAGCCTTTTTTGGTCAATTCTTCTCTTAACTCTTTATAATTTTCAATAATTCCATTGTGAACAAGTACTAATTTTCCGCAATTACATGTATGCGGATGAGCGTTTAGTTCTGTAGCTCCGCCATGGGTTGCCCATCTTATGTGACCTATTCCCATTGTTGAAGATTTAATTTCGGATTTTTTCGCTTCCAAAATATCTTTAAGGTTTTGAAGCTTACCTTCAGCCTTATAAATCTTAATTTCTCCTTCATCATTTACAGCAACTCCTGATGAGTCATATCCTCTGTATTCAAGGTTGGTAAGTCCATCCAATAATATTTTTACAACGGGTTTTTCCCCTATATATCCTACGATTCCGCACATTTTTATTAAGTTCCTCTTCTACTCAAACCAATGACATAAATTATATTATACATACTTATAAATTATTTGATATTAAAAATATATTAAGATTTTTCGTACATACCTACAATTTGGGATACCGCACTTTCACCAAGATCTAATATCTCATCAAGCTGTTTTCTGATGAAAGGGTTACCCTCTGCTGTGGTTTGAAATTCAATAATTCGGCCGCTTTTTGTCATAACAATATTACTGTCAGCCTGAGCTGAGGAATCTTCGCAGTAATCTAAATCTAAGATTATTTCCCCATTTACAATACCGACTGAAACAGCAGCGATAGGCTCTATAATAGGTGATTCCTTTATAAGATTTCCGGCAATTAGTTTGTCAACTGCAAGCTTTAAAGCCAAAAAGCCACCGCAAATACTTGCACATCTAGTCCCGCCATCTGCCTGTATCACATCAGCATCAATAGTTATTGTCCTTTCTCCTAATTTTTCCAAATCAACACAAGAACGAAGACTTCTCCCTATAAGCCTTTGAATTTCCTGAGTCCTACCTGAAATTTTTGTCCTCTCTCTCTGACATCTTGTGTGTGTGGCTGATGGCAATAGTGAATATTCAGCAGTAACCCAGCCCCTTTTATCATCTTTTTCCATCCATTTTGGTTTCTGCTCATCAACTGATGCGGTAACTATAACCTTAGTATCACCAAACTCAACTAATACAGACCCTAAAGCATGTTTTGTGTAATTCTTTGTAAATTTTATCTTTCTCAATTCATCGTTTTTTCTTTGGTTTAATCGCTCTGACATATGTTTTTAAATCCTCATTTTTATGCTAAATTTTATTTTAGTATATTACAATATAAGGTTTGATATGGACAAGTTTTATTTAACAACGGCAATAGACTACGTAAATGGTGCGCCTCATATAGGACATGCTTATGAAAAAATTATGGCTGATGTAATAATAAGACACATGCATCAAAGGATTGATGACGTTTATTTTCTTACGGGGACTGACGAACATGGTGTAAAAATCCAAAAAACAGCAGAATCAATGGGTATTACTCCCCAGCAGCTATGTGATGAAAATGCGCAAAAGTTTATAGATGCTTGGAAATTACTAGACGTTCACTATGATAAATTAATAAGAACAACTGACCCTGAACATAAGAAAACCGTTCAAAAAATATTTAAGAAGCTTCTTGATAAGGGTGATATTTATAAACATTCATATACAGGGTTATACTGCTCTGGTTGTGAGTCTTTCCTGAATTCCAGAGAACTGACAGAAGACGGCTTATGCCCCAATCACCTTAAAAAACCGGAAGAAATAAAAGAAGAAAATTACTTCTTTAAACTCACAAAATATAAAGATAGAATTATTGAACACATAAAAACACATCCTAAGTTTATCCTTCCTGAGTGCAGGGCGAATGAAGTCCTAAAACAGCTCGAAGATATTGAAGATATATCTGTATCAAGAACAAAATCATCTGTTTCTTGGGGAATTGAAGTTCCTGAAGATGATTCTCAAATTATATATGTCTGGATTGATGCGCTTTCTAATTACATAACAGCTATTGGGTTCGATACTAAAAATCCTTCTGAAACTTTTAAAAAGTTTTGGCCTGCAAATATTCAGGTTATAGGAAAAGATATCATAAAATTTCACTCAATTTATTGGATAGCAATACTTATGGCCCTTGAAACAGAATTGCCTGAAACAATCTTTGGACATGGTTGGATTACAATTGATCAGTCAAAAATGAGCAAATCTATCGGGAATGTCATCGCTCCAAAAGATGTTATCGAAACTTTTAGCCTTGAAAATTCAGATTCTTTCAGATATTTTATGATGGTCACAGCACCAACAGGCAAAGACGGCAACTATTCTGATGAAGACTTTAAAGAAAGAGTCAATGCAGATTTGGCAAATAACATAGGAAATCTTTTGAACAGAACATTAAATATGCTTGTTAAATACTTTGGCGGAGAAATTAAACCTGAGTTTATAACTTCAAAAACTTCAGAAATTGCACTTTTGGCGGATAAAACAGTTCAGGAAGTAAAATTACATTTTGATAATTACGAATTATCAGATGCCGCCGGTAAAATTGTTAACTTTGCAAATTATATCAACAAATATGTTTCTGATAATGCTCCATGGGTACTTGCTAAAGAAGATAAAATGGATAAATGCGGAGAAATTTTATATAATGTATTAAATGCAATGCAATATATAGGAGTCCTTCTTTATCCTTATTGCCCTAATATTTCTAAAGATATAATGGCTCAGCTAAGTCTTGAATGTAATTTTAAGCTTGAAAATTTAAAATGGGAAAATTTAAAACAAGGCAAAATTACTGATAAAGATAAAATAAAACCCGTCTTTTTAAGGCTGGATTCCGAATTTGCCACAGATAAGAAAAAAGGCTAACATATAGAATGCTCATAGAACTCAAACAAAACTATAATTCTGTAAAGACAATGCTTGAAAAAGCGAAGGAGTATCTTTGACCTTTCAACTATCAAAAGCAAAACTCAAGAACTAGAAGAAAAACTGCAAAATTCTGAAGTATGGAATAATCCTGAATTATCTTCTAAAATTTCTCAGGAACTCAAAGAAAATAAAGACATTCTTTCAATGATTGAAAGTTGGGAGCTCTTGTTGAGCGACTCTCAAGTTTTAATTGAGCTTTATGAAGAAAGTCACGACAATCAAATGTTCGAAGAAGCAATGCAGCATTTAAAAGATCTGAATAAAAAACTTGAACAATGGGAAATTCAAAAAACTCTTGGCGGTGAATATGATAAAGAGGATGCGATTATATCAATAAATGCAGGAGCCGGTGGTACTGATGCGCAAGATTGGGCTCAAATGCTATTAAGAATGTACTTGAGATGGGCAGAATCAAAAGGCTGGAAAACAGAGTTAATAGAGCGCTCTGATGGTGAAGAGGCAGGAATCAAATCAGCAACAATCAAAATCATAGGAAAATACGCCTATGGGCTTTCTAAAGCGGAAAAAGGAGTTCACAGATTAGTCAGAATATCACCTTTCAATGCAAACGGGAAAAGACAAACAAGTTTTGCCAGTCTTGAAGTCAGCCCTGTAATAGAAGATTTCAGCAAAAAAATTATAATTCCTCAAGAAGATTTGGTAATAGATACAATGCGCTCAGGAGGTGCCGGAGGGCAGAACGTTAATAAGGTCGAAACTGCTGTAAGAATTCTACATAAACCCACAGGAATTGTTGTAAGATGCCAGCAACAACGCTCTCAACTCCAAAATAAAGAAACAGCTATGCAGATTTTAGCTTCAAAATTACTTGCAATCAAACAAGCAGAACATGAAAAAAAATTATCCCAGCTTAAAGGTGAAAACGTTGATATAAATTTCGGCTCACAAATCCGTTCTTATGTTTTTCATCCTTATAAAATGGTTAAAGACCATAGAACAAATTATGAAGTAGGCAATGTCGACGCCGTTATGAACGGAGAAATAGATTCATTTATTGAGTCTTTTCTTAAACAAACAGTCTAATACGGCTTAAATAAATTTTTTGAAACCTTAATAAAATATTAAAAAAAGTTGAGTATAAGGATTGATAATTTATAATGTTGTATAGGTAGAAAATAATGTAGGGTATCATGAATAAAAAAGAACATCATCACAAAAATGAAAAAAATAATCCTTTTTCACAAGAAAACAATATGGAAAAGGAAGACGAATTAAAAGAGAATAATGAAGAGATTACTGATAATAAAATTCAGGAAGAAATCAATGCAATAAAATCTGACTATGATAATTTAAATAATCAGTATATAAGGCTTGCGGCTGATTTTGACAACTATAGAAAAAGACAGGCGCAAGAAAGAGAAGCTCTTTTAAAATACGGACAGGAAGAAGCTCTTAAAAAAATGATTGAAGTAATAGATAACTTCGACAGAGCCCAACAATCAATAGAATCTATAAATGAAATTGGCACGCTAAAAGAAGCATTTGATATTCTACACAAACAATTTACCGATTCTTTGACAAAAATGGGCTTGGAAATTATTGAAACTGAAGGTAAAACTTTTGACCCTAACTTACATGAAGCAGTTATGCAAACACCAACAAATGACTACCCTGAAGAAACAATTATTAAAGAACTTCAAAAAGGCTACAAACTTGGTGATAAAATATTAAGAGCATCACTTGTTGATGTAGCAGTAAAAGAATAACTAACTGGACTTGAGAGAAAATGGAATTATGAGTAATTATTATGATACTTTAGGGGTAAATCAAAATGCCTCAAAAGATGAAATTAAAAGCGCTTTTAGAAAAAAAGCCAGAGAATGCCACCCCGACGTGAATAAAGCACCTGATGCTGAAGAAAAATTCAAAGAACTCGGAAAAGCTTATGAAACATTAATGGACGATGACAAAAGAGCTTTATATGATAGATATGGAGAAGACGGCCTTAAAAATGCAGGTTATAATACTTCAGGGCCATTTGATTTTGGATTCGGTAACTTAAATGATATTTTCGAAAGCTTTTTTGGCGGATTCGGAGGATTTTCAGAACGTCAACAAGATCCAAATGCCCCACAAAGAGGCTCTGATTTGAGACTTGATATTGAGTTAACTTTCCAAGAAGCTGTGTTTGGTGTTGAAAAGGAAATAAAAATTGACCATCTTGAAAAATGTCAAAAGTGTTCCGGTACAGGATCCAAACCGGGAAGCCCACCTTCGACATGTCCTACTTGCGGCGGAACAGGAAGGGTTCAACAGGTAACACAAACAATATTAGGACATTTTAGCCAAATTTCAACTTGCCCTAATTGTCATGGAGCGGGTAAGAAAATAACAGATCCTTGCCCTGACTGTAAAGGTGCAGGCAGAATTGAAAAAGAAAAGAAAATTACAGTTAAAATACCTGCAGGAGTTGACAACCACTCCAAGATAAGAGTAGCAAATGAAGGTGATTCAGGTAAAAACGGCGGTCCTAACGGCGATTTATATATAGTTTTATTTGTTAAAGAAGACAAATATTTTAAACGAAAAGGAAATGATATTTATACAATATTGGAGGTTTCATTCCCTCAGGCAGCACTTGGGGATGAAGTCTTAATAAAAACTTTGGACGGGGAAAAAACTTTTTCTATACCTCCAGCTACAGAACATGATAAAATAATTACTATGAAATCTTTAGGGGTTCCATATCTCGGAGAAAAAAACAGAAGAGGAGATCACAACGTCATTATTAAGCTTAAAACTCCTCACAATCTAACATCTGAAGAAAAAAAATTATATTCAAAACTGTATGAATTAAACAAAAATAAAAAAAATTCAGAAACCATAATAGATAAAATGAAAAATGCACTTCATAACTAATCGCAAAAGAGGGAAGTATGAAATTTAAGAATCTAATAACGGTATTGGCTTTACTAGTCTTTAGTACTCCTGCAGCTTTTGCAACAAAGCTTCCCGAACCTCTAAAGGCCTTTATAGTAAAACAGATACCCGGTGCGAATGTAAGGTTTGACGGTTTAATCAGCCTTTCAGACGGAACAATATATCTTCCTGTTATTCCGGCCTATACAGAAAATACTGATAAGCTATCTGTAACTTACACTTATCCGGCTAATCTCCCTTTGAATAAAAAGCCTGAAGTAATCATTTTCAATAATAATTATTCTTTATTAAAATTAATAAAAACACAAAAAGGCACGCTTACAGTATGCCAAAATCAGGATATACCAATGGTTATCAAAACAGGATATATACCTCAAGACATACTGGTTCCTAAAGGTCTTACTCTTCCTGATACTTTAAAAGGAGTTTTAGGAAACGTCCAAGTGCCTTTATACAGCGCTAAAATAGTTGCAAAAGCAAAAGCTAAACCCCAAACCAAATCAAAAACAGCACCACTACCCAATAACAAAAATTACACAAGTGAAAAAGTTGCGGTCAATTATAAACTAAAAAACAAACTTTACTACATAACAAACTATGATTCAAGCTATTTAAAAGTCTTTTCATCAGAACAGGCAGATCCTTTATACAGCCTTAAAATAAATGGGGTACCCAAAGATATAAAACCTGTCGAGAACGGAAGATATATTTTACTCACTACAATTGGACAAACTAATATTGACGTTGTCGATGTAAAACTTGAACAAATAGCAAAGCAAATAGAACTTAATGTACAACCTTCTGAAATTGTTCTAGATAAAAATGCTTCAAAAGCTTATGTTGCAAGCACCCCAGGAAAAGCTATTTTTATAATCGATCTAAAAACAATGACTATAAAAGAAAAAATTAAAATTGTTGGTTCTCCTGAAAAAATTGCCATATCTGATGACGGAATCCAAATAGCATATGTGGATAAAGATACCTGCGATATTTATATAATCAACTTAGATGACTCTTATGAAAACAAATTAATTACTAATGCTCCCAACGTATCCAAAACTTTGCTAAATGATAACAAGCTATATTTAGCAATCAGAACGGATAAAAAATTAAAAGTTGTATCTTACAATCTTAATAAATCTTTTGAAGAAGAAAAATCAAAAAGCATTACAAATACTGACAATGCAGATATATTGGGAGATCTTATGTCTGGCTTCAGCTTAAAAAATAAAACCGAACCTCAGCTTACAAAAGCGCCAAAAACATTTTCAACCGAAGAAAAAGATTTTGAAATAGGCATTAAACCAACTGATATGCTTCTTTATAATTCAAAACTATTTATTCTGTGTGCACAAAGTAACGATCTATATGTTTTTGATACTACATCGCAATCTATTAAAAAAGTTATTAAATTACCGATTTCCGGTTTTTCTAAAAAAATAACACAGGTTAACAATACAAATCTTGCTTTAATAACAAATGTTTTAGAAAAAAGATATGTAGCAATTGACCTTGATAAAGAAGACGCCATACAAACACTAGGAATTAACACTCCGGTAAATTCCATAACAATCGTGGATAGAAAATAATGAATATTCTGGAAGATTATAAAGATATACTTGAAGAGCTTGAAAGAACGGCAGACAATTTTTGGAATATATCGCATAAAACTGCAAATTTTTTAAATATTTTAATTAAATCCGTAAACGCCAAAAAAGCTTTAGAAATTGGCACTTCAAACGGATACTCCGGAATCTGGATAGCTTCTGCCTTAAAAGAAACCGGGGGACATCTTACCACTATCGAATTTTGGGAAAACAGGCAATCCCTTGCAATAGAAAATTTTAAAAGATGTAATCTGGATGAAATTATTACTACTAAACTAGGTTCTGCTTTAAAAATTCTACAAGATGATATTAACGAAGACTTCGATTTTATTTTTATTGATGCAAATAAATCAGAATACATAAAATACTTTGAGCTTGTTCATCCCATGCTCAAAAAAGGCGGGATCATTTCCGCTGACAATATTACATCGCATGCGCAAAAAGTTAAGCCATTTGTTGATTTAATTCAAAACCATAAAGAATACCAATCAGAAATCATTGATTTACCGGATGGATTACTGTTAGCTTACAAAATTTAAGATGTTTTGTTAAGAATATTAGATTTAGTGTATAATTCTGATATGAATAAAAAGTACATAATATCGTCATTCGGGGATGAAATATCATTAAATAAAATTGGGATTATTTACAACCCCGGAATTGCCAAATCAATTGAAACTATTGAAAAAATCGAACTGGCTTTATCAAATCAGGGGTTGAAAAGCAAAAGGGTTTCAATAGACAGAATGGATACCTCATTAACTTTTGCAATAGCAGTAGGAGGTGACGGTACATTATTAAAATCAGCCAGATTTTATAGTCAATATGACACGCCAATATTTGGTGTAAACCTTGGCAGATTGGGGTTTTTATCCCAATCCAAACCGTCTGAAATTAATTTTGCAATAGAAAAAATTTTAGAAGGTCAATTTAAAATAGAAGAAAGATTGATGCTGAGCGCTTTAAACTCAAAACTCACTGCACTTAATGATATCGTGATAAAAGGAGAAAGTTTTTCAAGAACATCCAGACTTTATGTACATATCAACGATAAAATAGTTTGTGATTACCTTGCTGACGGAATAATTATCTCTACCCCTACAGGATCAACCGCATATACACTTTCTGCCGGCGGGCCTATATTAGTTCCCAGTCTTGAAGCAATGGTTATAGTCCCTATTTGTCCTCACACAATGAATGCAAGACCTTTGGTTGTGCCCGCAGAAGAAAAAATAAAAGTCACAACATGCCAAGTCAAACCAAAGCTAAAAATCTCAGCTGACGGTCAGATAGTGATGGATATTAACCCGTCTGAAAAAATCATCATAGAAAAACACAATAAAAAGGCAAAATTATTACTTTTAAACTTAGACAGCAATTGTTTTTATTCCGTATTAAGGGAAAAGCTCCATTGGGGAATTTCCTGGAAAGGGTAATATGATTAAATCATTGTATATTAAAAATTTTATACTGATTGATGAACTCAAACTGGATTTTGATAAAGGTTTTAATGTTTTTACAGGTGAGACAGGAGCAGGAAAAAGCATTATTATTAATGCAATCGATATTGTTCTGGGTTCAAAAACAAATAGAGAAGATATAAAAACGGGTCAGGAAAGAGCATTAATAGAGCTATGTTTAACAGTTTCTGATGATTTCGACAAAGATTTGTTTGAAAGTAACGGAATTAGTATTGACGAAAATGAATTAATTATTTCAAGAGAAATAAGTGAAACCACCACACGTTCAAGAATAAACGGGGTTTTAGTCACTCAGGATTTCATAAAAGAAGTAAGAGAGCTTTTAATTGACATACATACGCAGCATCAAAATTACAATTACATTCAGCCTAAATACCATATAAAACTTTTAGATAATTTTGGGAATTATGAATATAAAAATCTTCTGACAGCTTATCAGCAGCAATATTCTAAATACGCAAATTTATTAAAACAGCTTGAAAATGCAAAAAATAATACAAATGCAACTGAACAGCAGATAGATTTTCTAAAGTTTCAAATAAATGAAATCGAAAATGCTCAAATTGAAAATTTAGAAGAAGATAAAAATCTGGAACACGAACTTGAACTCCTTTTAAATACAGAAAAATTAAAAGAACTTTCCTATTCTTCTTACTGGGCACTATATGGTGAAGATGCCAACATCATAGGCACTTTGGGATCTGTTAAAACAAATATTTCCAAACTCTCACAGATGGATAATTCAGTTGAAGAAATCGAAAATGATATTATTGTCTGTCAGGAAATTTTAAAAGATTTAGCTTCAAAACTCAGGAATTACTCAGAAAAGCAAGAAATTGACAATCAAAAAATTGACGCTATTCAATTAAGATTGGATTTACTCGATAAAATCAAAAGAAAATATGGAAATTCTCTTGAAAACGTTATTTTAACTTACGAAAAATTAACTCAAGAGCTTAATTCAATAGAGTTTTCACAAGATGAAGTCATAAGAATTGAAGCTGAGATTGATGAAATACAAAAAGAATTATATTTTAATGCCCAAAATATATCTAATATAAGAAAAAATATGGCAATTAACCTCTCAGCTCTTATTACAGAGGAGCTGGAAAAGCTTGAGCTTCCAAAAGTTAGATTCAGCGTGGATATTCAAGATTGTGAACTGTGTGAAAATGGCATAGATGAAGTAGAATTTTTAATCTCAACAAACGTATCAGAGCCATTGAAACCTCTGGCTAAGGTGGCTTCAGGCGGTGAAATTTCAAGGGTTATGCTCGCAATAAAAACCATTTTTACAAATGCCGATAAAACAAATACGGTAATATTTGATGAAATAGATACGGGAATTTCCGGTAAAGCCTCTCAGGCAGTTGCTGATGCGATTGTAAATCTTTCTAATTATCACCAGATTATTTTAATAACCCACCAGCCTGTTATAGCGGCTAAAGCAAATACTCACTTTTACGTCGCTAAGGATCAGGAAGAAAGTACAAAAATAAAAGTTTATAACCTTCAGGGAGAAAATAAAATCAAGGCAATAGCGCTTCTTGCGAGCGGTGAGATTAATGAAGAATCGATGAATTTTGCAAGAGGATTAATTGGCAACAATATTGCAAATTTAACAGTATAGCTTACCTTGTATAGACTCTTGATAGTCTTACTTTCATTCTGCAAAGGAGCTCATAGTTTATAGTATTTAAAATATTTGCCCATTCATCAATTGAGATAAATTCATCTTTATCTTCTCCGACAATCGTAATAATATCACCCTCTTTGGCATCAATACCCGTTATATCAAACATCATTTGATCCATAGTGATATTACCTATTTGCTTAATTTTTTTACCATTTAAAAGACCATTTATTTTATTTGACAGATTTCTTGAAACTCCGTCGGCATAACCTATAGGAATTGTCGCTATTGTGGTATTAGAATCGGTTGTAAAAGTATGACAATAGCTTACGCCGTCATTTTCGGGTACTGTGTGTATATTTGTTATTCTGCCCTTTATTGACATTGCAGGAATCAATTTTGGTACAGGTTCAGTTCCCAAAGGCAAATCCGGCGCATAGCCGTAAATACCTATTCCAGCTCTTGCCATATTGTAATCAATATCCTGAAATGCTATCGTGGCAGCTGTATTAGAGGAATGTATTAAAAGATTTTCTTTATCAATCTGAGATAGAATATCATTCAATATATCAAGCTGTATTCTTGTTTTAACTTCATCTTCAGCACAGGCAAAATGGGTGAATATTCCTTCTAGCTCTATGAAATTTGACTTTTGAACCTTTTTAATTAATTCAACAGCATACTCAGGTCTTACCCCAATCCTGTTCATCCCTGTGTCAACTTTTATATGAACTTTGGGTTTTATTCCTGTTTTTTCATACGCCAGCTTTGAAGCTTTTATATGCTCGTCAGAAAATAATGAAAGAGTAATATTGTTTGAGGCAGCATAATCAAAAGCCCAAATGGGAGCAGCACCCAATACTAAAATAGGAACATCAATTTGAGCTTCTCTTAGCTGCATTCCTTCATCAATAGATGCAACTCCGAGCATATCAACTCCTGATGCCAAAAGAGTGGGAGTTATCATAACGCCCCCATGTCCATATGCATCAGCTTTTACAACAGCTAAAAGCTTTGAGCCCGGTTTAATGAATTTTTTAATTTCAATCACATTTTTTTCAATATAATCTAGGTTAATTTCAATCCAAGCATCTCTTTTAGTATTCAAATATGATAATCTGTTAAATTTCATGCTTATATAATAGTTTAAAAATAACATTGAGAAAAGATAATAAAATAAGAATTAATAAAAAGCAAAAAATGATTCAATATGATAAAATATGAGTAATAGTAGGATAATGAGAAGTTTTAAATGAATAAAGAAGAAGAAATTAAAATTATTGAAAATATGCAGCAGGTTGTAGCGCAAATAAAAAAAGATGACCTTGAAGAGAATCCTGATTGCGAAAATGATTTTTTTGACTGCGATTGTTGCGGTCAGTATAAGTCCCTTGCAGGCTCCATCCAATATAATAATTACAGACTTTGTAATGACTGTGTGCTTATTGCTGAAACAGGATTTGCTCTCAAAAAGATATCAAACATTGAGGACCTTATGAGTGCAATGGAGGATAAAAGGCTCGAAGAAATTTGTAACTTCATAAATCAGGATAAAAACAGAATCAATAACTAAGTATGAAAAAAATTACATATTTACAAGAAAATCTTAAAGACTCTAAAATTATAAGGTGGCCTGAAAATTGCTTTCCACTTAAATTTTATATTGCTCCTTTTCGCTGGTATAAAGCTAAAAATGAAGGCTATAAATACAACCAAATGGTTTTTGATGCCTTAAAAATCTGGGAAAACGCTAGCGAAGGAAAAGTAAAATTTAAAATAGTAAATGTACTTAATGATTCTCAAATTAACCTTGAATGGAAAAGGGTAGACAGAAAATCTCTGGGTTATTGCCATTATAACTTTGACGGTTTATCAAGATTATATTCAGCCGAAGTCCAAATCGGTCTGTCTGATGGCATAATACATCATCAATATATGGACGAAAATGAGGTTTTTCACACAATTATCCACGAAATCGGTCACTCATTAGGACTCGGACATAGTCCTCACAAGCAAGATATAATGTATACTCCTCATCAATACGGTACAGTAAGCCTCGGCGAAGGTGATATTAATTCAATAAAATGGTTATACAAGCTGCCTTTCGGGAAAACAGTAAGTGAAATTGCAAGCGCATACTCACTACATTTTGACAACATAGATGAAGTTATAGCCACAATAATTGAAGAAAAACCAATGTCAAAATTCGAAGAAGTTAAAAACAGTATTCAAATTCCACAAAAAGATTTATTAGACGAACAAACAGAAATAGCTGAGCTAAAGAAATATAATATATTGCTTCAAAATATCGAAATTCCTAAAGATCTTGATGCATATTTAAAAAAGACAAATGCAAAAAAAGATATTTAATAATTTTATCAACTGTGTAATAATAACTCACAGGAAGCAGCCGGATAATCGCGTATAAAACTTATATGAGGAAAGTCCGGGCACCCCAGGGCAGATCGCCGGATAACGTCCGGTGCGGGCGACCGTGAGGATAGTGCCACAGAAAAGTAAACAACCTGTATTATTACAGGTTCAGGTGCAACGGTAGTGTAAAAGACTACCAGCGATATCGAGAGGTATCGGCTCGGTAAACCCCGATCGGGTGCAAGATCAACTAAAAGGTTAAGGCGGCCCGCCATCTTTTGACAGATCGCTAGAGGTATTAAGTAATTAATATCCCAGACAGATGATTATCTTAAAACAGAACCCGGCTTATGAGCTGCTTCCTTTTATATTTGTAAAAAATGTGTAATAATTTAGGCGAATTTGGCAATTTTAAAGCTTCAGGCTACTTGCATGAAGTGCGCATAAAATTTGGGGCAACACGTGATAGTAATTGGTACAAAATTTGAAAAGCTCATTAATTCTGCCGGTAGAATTATAAAGTCACCAGAACAACGTTTTATAACGGGGGTCACTGCTTTTGCCCTACAGCCCCTTATAGACCTTCATAACAAGAGAGTGGATGATGATACCAAAACCCTTGCAGTAAGCAAATCTCTGGCGAAAGGAATTGCAGGAACCATCAGCGGAGTTACGGTCAGAAAGGCCTGCATAGACTTTTGTAACAATCATAGTTTAAATGGCAGTTTTTTAGACCCAATGAAAAACGTCACCCGTAAAACCATTAATGAGTGTAAAAAACAGTTCCCTGATGCTATTGAAAACAACAAATTAAAACCAAGTTATCTTATAAAATATTCCAATTTTATAGGAAATATTATGGCTATAATGGTGCTTTTAGCCACAAATTTCCTCTGGGATGCGCCTGTTACAAAAAGACTTACGAATGCCTTTTATAAATTTTTTACAGGAAAGGAGCCTAAATGATGGATTTTTCTAAGCTCAAACTTGCCTGTAAAGGTTATTCCGGCGAAAGCATCTTGATTGTTTTCGGAGCAATAAGCTGGCTAACAGCCATGATTGCACAAGTGCTGGCTATTAAATCAAATAAAAAAATATCAGAAGACAAAAAGAAATTTTTAATTCCGCAAGAAACAGCGGACGGGCTTTCTAATACTCTTTTATACCTTGGTTTTACAACAGGTTTGTCTAAAATAGCCAAAAACCTTGTTAATAAGTTTAAGATTACTAATGTAACACTGGAGAAAGCAGTTAAAGATACTGCGAAACAAAATAAGCTAAGTATAAAAGATTTCAAAGAAACTATCGGAAACTCAAAAGAAGCTAAATATAACAAACTGTTAATGGAGATTTTAAGAAAAGACCCTGATGTAAATATATCAAGAGTTGTCGATGAATTCAAGCCAAATACTCCGAGATTATCATCAAAAGTGGCATCTGCGGTTAAAATTGTTGCCGACAAATACCATAAAACCTGCGATGAAGTAATATCCAAAGTTAAATTTGAAAATTACAGGAAAGTTCTTTTAAGTGATTTAGCGGGCAAATATGACTTCCCGCAATTCAGGTCTAATATAGGACTTCTTGCTACATTAGTAGGTTCTATTCTTTCTATAAATATTGCAACACCGCTTATCAGAAATGAAATTGGCTACTATTTCAAAACTAAATCCGATGCCGAAATGCTAAAGAAAAACCCTTACCCCAAAATTATGGAAACTTCAAGTTTTTCTGTTCCTCAAAAAGCATATACTCCATTTACAAATATTACAAATATATAAATTTATTGAATTTCCAATTAAAAATTTTATAATAGTAATAGGTTGACTTGCGGAGATAAAATTTTGCTTAAAAAAAGATGGTATGATAAAACAACAAAAGCACCGGATGCAATAGAGCTTTTAAGAAGTCTTGAGCCTGACGCTCTTAACTTGATTTCATCAGATATTGCCGGTATTGCAAACTCTTTAAAAACACTTCGGAAAGAACAGGAAGTAATACCTTTAAGTATAGGTATAGATAGAGTAATGGGGCTTTATAAAACAAGTAATTCCCGCCGTTGGTACGATAAAGAAATGGCACTGTCTAACGCATTCAAAAGTATTTCTACATTACCCGAAGAAGATTTTAAAAACATCATGGACGGGATTTGTATTTCTTTAAGACAATAATGCTGGGAAAATTATGAATAATCGGAGCTTTTTGCTATTATATGAGTAATGCGCTCGTAGCTTAGCTGGATAGAGCAAAGATCTCCGAAGTCTTTAGGCGTGGGTTCGACTCCCATCGAGCGCAAAAAAAAAGAGGAGTTTTTAAAACTCCTCTTTTTTAAATCTAACTTATTGTATCTAAAACTCTTTCAATTTTTTTTCTATCGGCAGCTGATTGCGAACTATCATTCTGTTGGTATAAATCAAACTCTCTGGTAGTAATATTAAGAGCTTCCTGCTGTTTTGGAGTAAATCTGACTATTCTATCCCAAGCAGCACCTGTGTTGTGAATTTCACAACTTTCTTCATCATTTTTCTTAGCAAATGCTTCTTTTATCTCATCCGCAGTCTCATCAGCAAACGGGTAATAATTAGCAGATGTTTCATCATAAATTGTTTCAGTTGTACCTGCCTCGTCATGGAAATCATTATTTACTTTTCCCCATACTCCTTTAAAAGAGGTGTTATTTGCTGACATTACAGAAATCGGACTAATTTTCATTATTTTGCTCCTATTTATCTATCCTGGACATTATTTGAATAAATATAAATATTTTTTTTGCTATTTTTGACTACAATTTTTATCATATTTTAACAAAAATTAAACATTAAACCTAAAATGCATTATGTCTCCATCCTGAACAACATAATCTTTACCTTCAAGACGGGTTAGTCCTTTTTCTCTGGCAACAGTGTAAGAACCGCAAGCGATAAAGTCATTGTATGCAGTAACTTCCGCCCTTATAAATCCTTTTTCAAAATCTGTATGAATGACACCTGCCGCCTGTGGAGCCTTGGCACCTGAAGGTATTGTCCAAGCCCTTACTTCTTTTTCACCTGCCGTAATATATGTTCTTAAATCCAAAAGGTGGTAAACAGATTTTACCATCCTATTTATACCGGAGTCTTCCACTCCAAGCTCTTTTAAATATTCAACAGCTTCTTCTTTTGAAAGTTCAGCCAATTCTTCTTCAATTTTGGCTGAAATAACAACCACATCAGCACTATGCGTTTTTGCATATTCTTTAACTTGTTCAACATATGAATTACCCGTAGCCAAATCGGATTCAGCAACATTAGCAGCATATATAACAGGTTTTGTACTCATAAGATGAGAATTTTTTGCAACAATCAATTCATCATCCTCGAAATGGTCTTTTAGGTTAATAAATTTAGCATCCTCGAGCAGTTTCATAAGTTTTTCAAGCACTTTATATTCTAAAATTGCTTCTTTATCACCGCCTTTAACCTGTTTTTGGATTCTTGCAATTCTTTTTTCTACTGAAGCTATATCTGCTAAAGCGAGTTCGGTATTTATTATCTCAATATCATCAATGGGATTGACTTTCCCAGACACATGGATTGTATTTTCATCATCAAAACATCTTACAACCTGAATTATTGCATCTACTTCTCTTATATTATGCAAAAACTGGTTGCCTAGTCCTTCGCCTTTGCTAGCTCCTTTTACAAGTCCTGCAATATCCACAAATTCTATGGCAGTGGGAATAACTGTTTGTGTTTTTACAAGCTCTTTAAGTTTATATAATCTTTCGTCAGGAACAATTACCACTCCTACGTTCGGTTCTATTGTACAAAAGGGGTAATTTGCGCTCTGTGCATTTTTAGATGAAGTCAGTGCATTAAATAAAGTTGATTTCCCTACATTTGGCAGTCCTACAATTCCGGCTCTAAGCATATTTCTTCCCACTATTTTCTATTTATTAATATTAGAATAATATAAAAATTCAATCTAACCAAGTATTATTGCTCAATTATCAAAAAAGATTTAAGTTTTCTGGCGGTTGAGTCTTTATCTGAAACTACATGCAGATCTTTATAGTCAATTGAAGTAGAACCGCCACCATCAAATGCCATTGCTTTTTCTAACCCCAATTCTTTAGCATATGCGGCGGCATCAGGAATAGTAATCGGTGCTTTTGTTGTTGCTATAATTAAGTAAATATTATTGTTTTTTATACCAATTATTGTTCTGGGATACTTTTTTAATGATGAAGCTGACTCACTTATTATTTTTCCATCTTTTTTTAAAACAAAAAATTCTTCTTCTAAATTAGCTTCAGGCAATAACGCAGGTCCTGCCTGTATTGCATGTTTTATTGCCCAACCGGCTTCCACCGGGGCATTGTGAGGAGCAATATCATATTTAATTTTATCATTATTACTTAAGATTCTGAACTCTGAGCGGTTTAAGATTTTATTCATATGAGGTTTTAATGAATGATTTTCTATCAAACTTTTATTGTTATGAGGATTAAGTATTACCTTACCGTTAACAGTAACATATGAAACTGTTTGCTCATTTTTAGGGTCAAAGAAACCGGCATTTACAACTAAAACTGCCTTGGTCAAATCAAACACTTCTCTATTTGTGACTAAATGCTCTACATAATAAGGCTTAATTTTATTTTTTAATTTATCAGTATTAATCTGAACAACTAATACCCCTGGAATATTTTCGGATATTATTATTTCCTTTTCATACTGAAAAGCCGTAAGAGAGAGAGAAGCAAAAATTATTAAAAACATGCAAAATATTTTTTTCATTTGCTATAAATCCTTTTTCTTTTTGAGCAAAATTATAAAAATAAAAATGGATATAGGTTGTATAAATGCGGTTAAGATAGGACTTGCAATGCCTTTTTCGGCAAGCATATCGAAAAACGGCATGGTTATATAATATAAGAAAATAATAGCAACCGCTATAGTAAAACCAATCAGCCTCTGCTCTCTGGGTTGAGAAAAGCCTAACAAACATCCCAAAATCGCAAATAATATGCAAATAAATGAATGTGTATATCTTTGCAGATATTTATTAAGCATAAACCTGAACTCATCATCCATCTGTTCAATTTTTAGCAATTTTATATAATTAAACATTTGAGAATTCGTAAGTTCTCTGTCTCTTTTTACGGAATACATCATCAATTTATAAGCTCTGTCTGCTTTATCACCGTTTAATATTTCAACTTTTTTCTCTTTAACGATATCTTCGAATATACCTTCATTTGAAATTAAGTAGTTTTTAGTATCATTTAATACCCAGCTTCCGGGCTTATATACCGCATAATCAGATATTATAATATTATTAAGAACACTTGCTTTGTCATATTGATTCTTTGAAAATTTTAAAACTACCAAGTCATTAATGTCATTATTATCAAAGCTTGAAACAATAATAATTTTATCCATTTGTCCTGTGTTATTTTTTATCGGGAATACAAAATGTGATCCTCTATTTTCATTTTTTATCATATTCAACTTGTTTGAGCTATAAGGAATCATTTTATCAAACACAATAAATGACAATGCAGAAATTATAATACTGAGAGTTATAACAGGGGCTAAAATTCGCCAAAAAGATATTCCGATTCCTCTAAATATTGTAAGTTCAAAATCTTTGCTCAGTTTGTCAAAAGTAAATAATGCTCCTAATAAAAGCCCTACAGGAAAAGCATTGCCTAAAATTTTAGGAATTTCATACGTTAAAATATCAACCGCCATTTTAACGGTGTAGCTTCCCTCAAGCGTCCTTTGAATTGTTTTTAAAAGGAGTTCAGGGGCAATCCAAATTACCATAAACAGCAATATACAAACACAAGTTGCTAAAAAAACTTGTCCAAATATATATTTGTCAAATATTTTTAGCTTCATTAAAGTGTAAAATCCTTTCCTAAGTAAAATTGTTTAGCAATTTTATCATTAGCTACATCTTCACTTTTGCCCTGAATTTTAATTTTTCCGTCAAATATGACATAAGCTCTATCAGTAATTGACAGGGTAGCTTTGGGATTATGGTCTGTTATCAAGACTCCAAGTCCTTTTTCGTCAGATAGCTTCCTAATATTCTCTTTAATTTCACCTATCGCTATAGGGTCAATTCCGGTAAAAGGTTCATCAAGCAATATAAAATCAGGACTTGCAGCTAGGGCTCGTGCAAGCTCCACTCTTCTTCTTTCACCTCCAGATAAGGATACGGCTGATTCTTTTCTTAATTTTTTCACACCAAATTCGTCTAAAAGTTCTTCCAGTTTATCTTTTTTCTCTTCTTCAGATAATTTTTTATTAACTTCCAACACCAATTTTATATTATCTTCAACAGAGAGTTTTCTAAAAATAGATGCTTCTTGAGGAAGATACCCGATTCCTTTTTCAGCTCTGATATTCATTGTTAAATGTGTAAGTTCTTCATTCCCCAGAAATATCCTGCCTTTTTCAGGTTTAACGAGTCCTACTACCATATAAAAGGTAGTGGTTTTTCCTGCCCCATTGGGTCCTAAAAGGCAAACAACTTCGCCTTTATTAACCTCAAAACTGACATCATTAACTACTGTTCTGTCGTTATAAATTTTTATAAGATTTTCTGCAACTATTTTCATATCAAGTCCAATCCTCTAACTTATACAATTATATCAAATAAATTTTAAAACTGTGTATAATATTCTTATGGAGAATCTAACGACAAAAAAATACGTACTGAAAAAGGTTTCCTCTCAGATTGAGTATAAAATTGATTATGAAAAGGAGTTGAATCCTTCACAGCTTGAAGCCGTAATGCAAAATGAGGGTTCTATATTAACAATTGCAGGAGCGGGCTCAGGAAAAACCAAAACCCTGACATATAGAGTTGCAAGGTTAATTGAAAGCGGTGTTGCCCCTGAAAATATTTTGCTTTTGACTTTTACAAAAAAAGCAGCAAACGAAATGCTCTCAAGGGCGGCAATGATTTTGGACTCAAGATGTGAAAAGGTCGCAGGCGGAACTTTTCATTCATTTGCTAATTTCATTCTCCGTAAATATTCAAGCTATCTTGAGCTAAATAATAATTTTACTATTATTGACAGGAGTGACAGTGAAGACGTCATAAATCATATAAGAGGTCAGCTAATAGCTAAACAAGAAAAGAGATTCCCCAAAAAGCACACAATTATTGACATCTATTCAAAATCAATTAATAAAAATATTCCTGCAGAAGGAATTATACAAACAGAATATAAGCAATTTGAACATTGCAGCGAAAAAATTTTGGAAATTTCTAAAGGATATTGCAATTATAAGAGGAAAAATTCTCTTTTGGACTATGATGATTTGCTTTTATATCTGAAAGTTTTATTGAGTGCAAATGATGAATTGAGAAAAAAAATCTCAAATACTTATAAATATATCCTTGTTGATGAATATCAGGATACAAACACCATTCAGGCAGAGATAATTGAGCTGCTCGCATCAGAACATAATAATGTTATGGCTGTAGGTGATGACTCTCAAAGTATTTACTCTTTTAGGGGTGCGAATTTTAAGAATATTCTTGAATTTCCAAGTATTTTTCCAAATACAAAAATCATTAAACTTGAGCAAAATTACAGAAGCTCCCAAAATATCCTTTCTCTGGCTAATGAAATACTTAAAAAAGCCAAAGAAAAATATACAAAAAACTTGTTTTCAACAATCGAAAATCACAATAAACCCGCTTTAATCTGCGCTACAGATATGCAAACAGAAGCTGAATTTATTGCACAAAAAGCACTTGAGCTTGTTGAAGAAGAAAATATTTCACTTGATGAAATAGCTGTTCTTACAAGAAGTGATAAAATGACTTCTCGCCTTGAAATTGAACTTGCCAAAAGAAATATTCCTTATAAAAAATTCGGCGGGTTGAAATTTATTGAAACAGCTCATATTAAAGATATAATTGCTCATCTTCGTGTAATTTTAAATCCGAATGACATAATAAGCTATAACAGAATTCTGCTTTTACTTGAGGGGGTAGGAGCTCAAACTGCAGGGAAATTAATAGGAACAATAAATTCGCCTTCTTTTAATAAAGACAGGCTAAATCTTCCCGCAAAGATTTCAGGCAACTTTAAAAAACTTTCAGATACAATTGAAAAAGCTAAAGCAACTCTTTTTGAACCTTCTAAAATAGTTCAGGCGATAATAAATTACTATGAGCCGATTCTTATGAATAAATATGATGATTATTCAAAGAGAATGAAAGATTTAGAACATTTTTTGTACCTCTCATCTCAATATACAAGTCTTGAAGATTTTTTAAGCGATTTGGCGCTGGAACCGCCAAACAGCTCTATTGTTGATGTAGATGGTACAAATAAAGACGAATTTTTGACTATTTCAACAATACACAGCGCAAAAGGTCTTGAATATAAAGCCGTATTTATAATTGGTGCTGTTGACGGGCGTTTCCCTTCTGTTTATTCATTTAATTCGCAGGAAGAACTCGAAGAAGAATTAAGATTAATGTATGTAGCGGTAACCAGAGCCAAAACATTCTTATATATAACTTATCCTATTGATATGTTTGATCATTCTACAGGCATGGTCTTGTCCAAGCCTTCAAGATTCCTGGATAATATTGAAAGTGATATTATCGAAAGCTGGGTTATTGAAAATCAATAGTTGTATATATTAAGATAATTCCAATAGCTTTTATAGACTTTTTTAACATAAGTCTGAGTTTCAGAATATGGAATATTTTCAACAAATTCATCTAAATCAGCATATTTATTTTTTATCTGCCATGACTTGATTGCGTTAGGACCTCCGTTATAACCCGCAACTGCCAGTACATTATTATATAAAGATGTTTTTATAAATTTAAAATACGTAGTTCCCAGCTCAATATTTTTGTTGGGATTTTTAAGCTCTCTTCTTGAATGATAGCTTATATTATCATATTTACCTGCTATATAAGATGCTGTTGAAGGCATTAGCTGCATTAATCCGACAGCTCCGGTTCTGCTTATTGATTTTGGACTAAAATGACTTTCTTCTCTTATTATTGAAATTATCAAGTATGAATCGAGATTATAATTTGTTGAATAATGGTTGATTTCATCACCCCAATATATCGGATAAGCAAGCTTATAGACATCGTCATTAAAAGGCGGTTTAATATCAAGTTCAGCTAACCCCTGTTTTGCAAGAAGAATAGATTCTGCTTTCTGACCGCTTTTGTATTTAAACCAGCTATCGACAAATTTATTTTCAAATTTTACTTCTTTCCATATTTCATAATCACCAAGTTCTAATAGCACATTTATAAGCTTAAAATCTTTAATATCCATATTTGAATATTTTATGGGGAATTCAATGTTAAAATCTCTTTCGTCAATATTATGGTGAGAAACTAAACCCCAATGGCTTTCAGTATGCTTTAAAACCGCATCGGCCCTATAAGCATAATAATCATCAGGATATTTTGTAAGAATTTTATTAAAATAACCGTTTGCTTCGTTTATTTTTCTTAGTTTTAAGCATGTTTTTCCCATCCAAAATAGCATTTTAGGATTATATGCAGGATTGTCACATGCTTTAAAGTATCTTGTCATAACTTTCTTGGCAGCTTCATAATTTTTAGCTTCATAGCTGCTCCAAAAAACATTCCAAAGAGATATTGCGGCATAATTACTGTTAGGATATTTGTCTGCGACTCTGTTGTATAAAGCATGTTTATATGGTTGCTCCAAATAACTTGCAAGTTTGAATAGAATATAGTCCTCACCTGCACTTTTATTTGTTTGAACAATTTTGGAAAGATAAAACCACCCTTGCTTGGGGTTAGATTCCCAAGTGTTAGCAAAACAATCTATTGCTTTCTTTAAAGAATCTTTATCCGCAGTATTTGAACATTTAGAGAAGCCTGTTTCAAAAACCTGTTTTAGTTTTTTATATTTTTTAGATTTATCATAACAAATGCATAAATAACTCCAAGCTTTCTCAAAAGGGGCATTTTCCAAAAATTTTTCTGCATTATTATATTCGTTGTTTAGCAAATATATCTTACCGATTAAAAAATTTTCTTCAGGATTAAGCGTATATTTTGATTTTGATAAATATTTAGCACAATTATAGGCAAATTTTCCGTTAGGACTCTTTTTTATATATTCCAAGAAATATGCTTTAGAAATATCTTTGTTAGTATCTTTTTCAATCATTCCTAAGTAATAATTAGACGCAATAACAAAATCTTCTCCTAGATTAGCCTTTATAATCTGCTCAAATTTTTCCTTGGCTTCTTCTTTATCATTATTATAGTAATAGGCCTTAGCAAGGTTGTATCTGGCTTTTGGAACAAACAAAGATGTTGGATATTTTTTTATAAATAAATTATATTTTTTTATTGAAGTCGGATAATCTTTTAAATTATCTGCACAAAGTGCTTGCTTTAGCAGAGAAATTTTATATAAAGGACTTATCCTTTTAACTCTGGCAAAATTGTAATATGCATTTTGATAATCACCTTCTTCATAGAATTCTAAGGCTTGTTTGTAATATTTATGGTTATCAAATGAAGCCATATCATTGTATATTAATGCCAGCCCTATACTAATAATTATAAAAAATGCCGAACTAATAATAATCTTTTTCAACTTGGTCATATTTTTTTGTTTCTTCTAATCATTTTTATTATAAGTATCCACAAAAATATACAAAAGAGCAAGGACTAATTCAAGCATTACAGTGAATATGAAATTGAGATTTGGTTCTTTGTAAACACGAGTGAGAGATGGATAGAAAATATAGCAACAATTGTATTTTCAGAAAAGAAAACACAAAATCTAAAAAACTACATTATTTTTCAAACCGCAAAAACTGTAGTGTCATAAAAGACTACGTAATAATAAATAAAGAAAAAATTATCTTTTAAAATTATTAATAGTCTTTTATTATGGCATCTTCTTTTAATTTGATTTCAACAAAAGAATTTTCTTGTATATAAACAGGTTTGCCTGTTGAAAAAAGAGCAAGAGCCGGAGAAACAATAATATTTGCTGCAAACACAATAATTCCGCTTCCTAATGCAAATGGTATAAGAATTATCTCAACTCCGTCATTAAGTGAATTTGACATTCTCCAGGTTTTACCAAGAAATTTTTTACCGGGCTGAATTATTCTGGACATATTTTTCAGATATGTTCTTTGACCTTTAACATTATTAAAAAAAACTCTTTTATAATTCACCAGATGAATATCGCCATCTATGTAATATGTGGAATTTTTATATTTTATTTCATTGGCCTTAATTTTAATTAACCCGCCATTACCTGATAACTGGGGAGTGTGAGAATCAATAACGATGCCTCTAATCAATGTACCCGAAGGAATTGTAAGATATCTTGATGTCTCGGGATAAACACTTGTGAAAGTGACCTTAGTACCTCTTGGAACTTTATCTGATACTGACATATTAATTTTAGATTTAAACTTTGTTCCTTTTCTTACTTTGATTTCCTTATATTCTTTATTATAACTTTCTGAATATGTATTAACTTTTTCACTTTGAACAGGTGTAAAAACTGTCCCTTGATCCCATTGTGGAGCAGAATCAATTTTAGGAAGAGCCGGCAAAAAATCTTTTTCTATTTTATTTGTTTGATATTTATTTTTTATATTTGCATCAATAGAATCATCAGCATATATGCAATATGCAGGTGATGAAAGTAAAAAACATACAAAGTAAACTGCCAAAAACTTTTTCATTAAATTATTTTAAATGATTTTAGAAATATGTGCCAGTTTATTTTTTATTGGCTAAATAAACAGAACTATTTTTATATGCATCTATAGCCATTTGAGTAAATGACCTTTTATCTTGGTAGTCAAGATAAAGTTTGTTTATGAAGTTGCCAACTACATTTAATACCAAGCCAACTCCCGCCGCAAGTGCAAGGTTTTTAGGACCTGATATTGATTTTACTGCGCCCAGCAACATAGTTCCAATACTACCAACGATAGGAATACCTGTAGTTAAGGTAGAAGAAATTTTAGTCTTCTTATCTTTTGCCTTAGAAACCGTATATACACCCACGCCCACAGGGAATAAAAGCCCCAGGACATCATTTGGAGCAGAACTTACTTGAAATTCCGCCCATTTATCAAAAACTTCATTCGCTTCCATATCAGCAGCTTTTGTAATATCTTCTGTCAGAGAATGAGCATAGTCATGAATTCTGTTTTCAACAGTTTCAGTTACTATTGGAATTTTATTTCCGCCGGCATCAACTGCCTCTTTTCTTGAAAATCCTTTTATTATTGAGCTTATTTCCTGCAAAGCTCCTTTTTTATCGCATCCGAGAACCCCATCTCTAATAAATGATAACTGCTCTTCTATTAATATTTTGGTTTCAGCATCATAAAAATCAGTGCCTGCAACATGTTTGTTTAAATCGCTCAAAAGAACATTTATTTTCTTTTCTAAAGATAACCTTTGGGAAGGTTCGATTAAACCTGACAGGCTATTGTATTCTTTCATTGATGAGGCGATTTGTTCTAACAAATTTCTTGCGTTAAAATCTTTCAGATATATCCTTGATGATACATCTTGCATAGTTAGCTTCATTGCCGTATGGTTATGAGTGATGTTATTTGTAAATTCTTTTCTTGCAGCAGTTATTATTGACTTTTGTTTTTCTTTTCCGGGGTTACTTAAATTCTCTGTTATATAACTCATAAATCTGTCAATATTTTCTTTAAACTTAAATACCCCCATATTATCGTGATATAGGGCATTTCTTACTTTTTGATTTAAAGGAATCCTTTCTGCCTCGGGGATTTCAACACCATTTTCATCAATAATACCGGCAAGATATTTTTCTCTGAATTCAGTTCTTCTCAGCCTTGCTTCCTTACCAAATCCTTTCTTGAATTTATATTGCATATCATCACTATGCATTGACAAATTATCGAGCCATTCACCTAAAGTCTTGGTTCTGCCTTTTATAGAAACTTTTTGATTAAGGTCAAATCCTTTATCTTTTATTTCAGCGACTAACATTTTTACATACGCTTCCAAATTATCTGTCTTGATTTTTGCCGAATCATAGGCATTATCAATAGAATCCGATGCGAATCGCTTAAACAAAGTAGTGATTGAGTTTCCGACTCTTGCAGTATATTTATTTGACCGTATAACTTTATCAGCTGCACTATCTTTAACAGCGTTGAAATTTGCACACGCTTTTAAAGCGGATAAGATTTTTTTCACCGTTTTCGTAGTAGCGAGATGAAGAGTTTGCATCATGTTTTTTGACTTTGTGGAAACATTACTCTCATATATTTGAGTATTCAATCTTTGAATTAAATTGTTTATCCGCTTCATCATATTGCCGGAAAACCCTTTGGTAAATATTAAAACAGCGGCTCCTGCCATTAAGATACTTGTTGTTAAAGTATATTGAAGAACATTATTGTTTTCTTTTTTTACTTCAGATACCTTGACAGCAGCTATAGAATTATTCTGCTCTTTACTCCCGGGAATACCTTTTACATTAGTATTGGCAACAGGAATTGATGACTGCAATTTATTAAAGTCATCAAATACATTATTAGACTGTATATTACTTATTCCCATACGTTTCCTGCTAGTATTATAAAAACTTAAAAATGCTATAAATTGTCATTTTAAGTCTTATTATTTCATTATTGTTACTTGTAAATTAAATATGAAATATGGCAACTGCTTATTTATATAATGATGTTATAAATATTTTTTAAAAACAGCAATAGAAAATCTAAAATAATTTTATATCTGTAACAAAAAGGTTAAACGAATTTATGTTTAACCTTTGTTGTTAATTAAATATTTATTTTATGCCGGCTTTTTTTTAAACAGTCCAACAACATCTTTACCAAATTTTGTAATATGTTGTCTTATTTTTCCTAAATTTTCACTGCTAAAAAATTTTTTCACCCTAGCACCGATATTTTTTATCGTATCGCCTTTTAAGAACTTTTTAACACTTTTAAGAGCCGCCGGACCTTTTTTAACAGCGAGAACAACTCCTGCTGCAGCCGCTGTCAATCCTGCAATTACTTTTAAAGGATTTGTTTTTTCTTTAACCGGAATGGACGGAGCTTTAGGAAGATTATACCTTCTTGAGCCGCCTCTATTATAATAGCCGTATTGACGTGCATAATATGATGGGGTCTCGTAACCCATAAATGAATTAAATGACGAATAACCGTTCATAACTATTTCCTTAATTTTTAATCTAACCTAATTTTATAAAGTTTTTTTTCAGTCAAATATTGATATATTTTTTTTAGAATATTAAGTAATATTAAAAATTTTAAACTCTTTTTTAAAAAACTAATTTATATAGAGTATTTTTACAAGAAAAGTTAAAAATGTAACCTCTCGCTTCCGATGAAAATATGGGAGCTATATTTTTTTGAAGAGGAAAAGAATGATTGAACAGCCACAGAATCCAGCCACAGATAATTTAGTCGATACAAAGGACGCTAAGGCTGTTTTAGAGCTTGCGAGACGCTCGCATGAAAAATATTTGATTAAATTACAAAAAAATGACCTGAATAACGCAATTGATTATTATATAAAAACAATAAAACTGGATCCTAATATGCCTGAAACTTATTATAGGCTCGCCAGTTTGCTATGGGAAAACGGTCAAATATCTTTAACAGGAGCCATTGAACAATGCCGCTCTGCGGTACATATTTCTCCTAAAAATCCAAATGCCAGGATTTATACAGGATATTTTTTAAGACTGGCTAAAGAATATGAAGATGCCGAAAAAGAATTTAAAGAAGCAATTAAAATCAATCCTCTCTCTTCAGCAAGAGCCAGACTGATTTTATCTGAATTATTTTTAGACAAACTTCAACATTCAAAATTTGATTTAAAGTATTTTTCCAAATTTTTATACTACATAGGTACAGGCACTATTACTATGATTTGGGATTATCCTTCATTAAGGATGATTTATAAAAATATAAAAGAAAACCTTTCAATACTGGGATACAAAGCTGTAGGAGAAATTTTAGAATCAACAAAAAATTATTCACTGGCAATAAAGACCTATGATATTGCGGCTGAAAATACAGGAAGAGATGAACTTTTTTATAACAAAATAGGTGATATAAGTATTAAGAATGAAGCACCTGAAATAGCTATAGACTCTTACAAAAAAGCCCTGGATGCAAATCCTTGCAACAGGGATATTCTTATAAAAGTCGCAACAGTAATTCAAACCTATTTCGAGTCTCAAGTTGATGAAGCTATTGATTGTTATAACAAAATTCTTGAACTCGAAGGCTCAAATCACAGAGTATATTATGAACTCGGACATTTATATCTTAAGAAAAATGATGCAATTAATGCCATAAATGCATTTAAATTAGCAATTGATTTAGATATAGAAAATCCTTTCTATCACAATTCTTTAGGATATGCGCTTGTTAAAGCTGAACAGTATGATGAAGCTATTGAGCACTATCAAATTGCAATAAACCTTAATCCTGATAATGAATGGACATCTATAGTTTGTCAGGCATTAGGGGCTTTATATTATAAAATAAAAGAAAACAATGAAGCTGCCATAAGCCTTTATCAAACATCAATTGTATTAGACCCGAAAAGTGAAGATTCTCATATATGTATAGGTGACATATATTTTGAAAACGGAGATATTGATACTTCAATAAAATATTACTGCGAAAGCATAAAAATAAACCCTGATAATGCAAAAGCTTATAATAAATGTGCAATGGCATTATGGGAAAAAGATTATCTTGAAGAATCCATACTCGCATACAATAAGGCAATTAATATTAAGCCTGATTATGATATTGCATACAATAACCTTGGCGTTATATATCTTGACGGAATAGGCAATATTAAAGAAGCTATACAAAATTTCAAAATAGCTATTGAAATAAATAAAGAATATACTCTTGCGTATTTTAACCTTGGAAGAGCCTATCAGGCGCAAGGAGAAAAAATGAAAGCAGCAAAAAATTATCAGAAAGCTGCTGATTTAAATAAAATTTCTCAAGATATTAATGAAGAAGATATCCAAGAGAGAATATTTGGATTATTTGAAGTAGATTAATAATTTTCCGCATATACTTCGTAATAAGCCTGAGGATGTTTGCAGGCAGGACAGACCTGAGGTGCAGACTTATTTAAAGCCACAAAACCGCAGTTTCTGCAATGCCAGTATACATCGTTATTCTTTTTAAATACATTTTTATCAATAACGTTCTGTGCCAGCTTTTTGTATCTTGCATCATGCTGCTTTTCTACTGAAGCAACATTTCTAAATGCTGATGCAATTTCCATAAAGCCTTCACTTTCCGCTACGTCACCAAAAGAAGTATACAAATATGTCCATTCATAATTTTCAACTCTTGCAGCGGCTATAAGATTGTCATAAGTTGTACCTATATCTGTTGGAAAGGTTGCTGTAATTTCAATTTCTCTTCCTTCCAGAAATTTAAAGTAAATTTTGGCATGTTCTTTTTCATTATCGGCTGTTTCCAAAAAAATAGCTGCAATCTGCTCATATCCTTCTTTTTTAGCGATAGAGGAATACATTGTATAACGGTTTCTTGCCTGTGATTCTCCGGCAAATGCCTTCATAAGGTTTTTTTCTGTTTCACTTCCTTTTAATAAATTTTTATCCAAAGCTGCCTCCTTATCTTTTTACATATTTATACCTCGTCTTATCTGTGCTATAAATTAACTGACATGGCAATTTTTAAAGATTATGAGATTAATAACGGTTTAACGAATATGGCAATTGATAATGAATTGCTTGAATATTCAATTGAAAATAATTTAGAAGAGCCGATTTTAAGATTTTATGGCTGGTCGCCACCTTGTATATCTCTAGGACGAAACCAATCCGACAAGTTTATAAATAAAGAATTTTGTTCAAAAAACAACATTGATATTGTTAAGAGGCTCACGGGAGGCAGGGCACTTTTGCATGATAACGAGCTGACTTATTCTTTTATCTGTCCAGTAAAGTATCTAAACAGCTCAGACAGTGTAATTCTTTCATATAAAGAAATTTCTTCGGCTTTAATAACAGGATTTAGGAAACTCAAAATTGAACTGGCTTTTGCTGAAAATAAAAAGCCGAATGCAAAATTCGATTATTGCATGTTTATTTCCAGCGGGGCTGATTTAAGCTATGAAGGGAAAAAGCTTATTGGTTCCGCTCAATTCAGAAAAAATAATTACCTGCTTCAACACGGTTCAATACTTATTAATTACAATAAACAATTGATTAAAGATATTTTTCACGATGACTATAACGAAGATTCCATAACATTTCTTGAAGAAATTGATAAAAATATCACTATTGAAATGCTAAAACAAGCACTTAAAGAAGGTTTCGTTGACTATTTTAATCTAAATTTAAGTTAAGGAGCAACAGGAAAATCGTCAACTGGGGTTTGAATCTCTTTTTCTGAATATACAACTTCAAAACCACTGTCCTCTTTATTTAGTTCTCTGATTACTGCATTTTCAGCCTCATAAGAGGATGTAAATATAAATATCTGCTTTTTTATTTTTCTATCAGGATTCTTAGGGTTAGGAGCAACAACCATACTATTTGTTAATAATGAAGGTTCTATCTGACTATTATGATAAAGTTCCTGCTTTTGTTTTTTGGTAATTAAGAATCTCCATCTGTTACCTGGCTGCGTTTCAAACCATGTTCCATTATAAAATCTATGGCAATATACACCCGTATCTAATCTTCTTGAAACTTCTTCAATTCGATTATTATCCTTCATCATAGTGGTATTATCCGTTTTTGGAAGAACGAAATTCAACGTTTTATTTTGTTTGTAATTTTCGTAATCTGTTTTGGTTGGGTCAGAAAAATCATATAAAGTATTAGGAAAAAGTTTTATATTATATGTGGAATACAATTTACCATGGTCGTTATCCACACGTTCATATTTTTTATTTACTATTTGAGATTTAGCCCTTTTTACTTCCTCTTCATTAGTTTCATTATTTCTGGTACTGAAGAAAACTACAGATTTAAATGATACGGGACTAACTCTCATAAAAAATTACCTCACTTTTTTGTATTAAGTACATAAATGAATAATTTTGCTATTTCGAAAAAAAATTATAAGAAATATTAATAAAAATTTTTCCAGATAAAGAATTAGCTTATTGCGTATTTATTTGATACAATTATGTTGTGTAATCTTGAGGTTTTTAAATTAATGGCAGTTATTGCAAAAAAAGAAATCAACTACCCTTTTTTACTCAAACCGGTTGTCATATATGAGAGAGAATGCGGTCATAAGATAGTCCTGGCATACAAAGAAGGTGGTTTAGTAAACATAAGTACCTGGGTAAAAACAGGTTCAATAAATGAAAATGATGAAATTACGGGTATATCTCATTTCCTTGAACACTTGATGTTTAAAGGAACAGAGAAACATGCCGCGGGCGAGTTTGATAAAATTCTTGAATCTAAAGGAGCAATTGTAAATGCCGCTACCTGGAAAGATTATACGTTTTATTACGTAACGTTGCCTAAAGGTCCAAATGATGAATATTTCAATCTGGCATTAGAGCTTCATGCAGATATGATGCTTAATATTACACTGCCTAAAAATGAAATAGGAGAGACCTTTGACATAGATAATCCGGGAGTTATACAAAAAAGAGAAAGACATGTCGTCATCGAAGAAATCAGAATGCGAGAAGATATGCCTTGGACTAAGACTTATAACACACTAAATTACAATATGTATAAATCACATCCTTACAAAAGAGATGTGATAGGTGAAGCAAATGTAATTGCAACTCTAACAAGAGATACCATTATGGATTACTACAAATCTCACTATACTCCAAATAAAATGACAACCATTATTGTCGGTGACTTTGATTTTGATAAAATAGTTGAGAAAGTTGAAAAAGAATTTGAGTTTAAAGGAAGAGAAAATTCGCCAATTCAAAAATACGATTTAGATAAACCTGATCTGAAAACCAAATATATTGAAAACTATTCAAAGACAAATACTGCATTTTTAATGGTAGGCTATTTGGGTGTCGAGGCAATGAACCTTAAAGAAGCAATGATTCTAGATATTTTAAGCATTGTATTAGGTGAAGGCCAGAGTTCAAGACTATATCAAAACCTAATAGAAAAAAGCGAAGAAAATATATTCAATCTGGTTTCAAGCGACAATTACCATTTTAGAGACGGCGGCAACTTCTTTGTTCAAGCCAACTTTAAGCCTGAATACAAAGATAAAGCTATTGAGCTTATTAAAGAGCAAATCATGGATGTTTATCAAAAAGAAATTTCGCCTGAAGAATTTAAAAAGGCTGTTAAAAAATTAAAAGCACTATTCGCAAGCAGCGCAGAAACAGTGTCAGAAATAGCTGAAACCATAGGCTATTACATGACCGTATGTAATGGATTGGAGCTTGTTGATGAATATCTAAAAACTCTTGAGAATATAACAATAGAAGATGTTCTTAAGACGGCAAAAGAATATTTAGACATAAATAAGGCGACCATTTCTGTTTTAATGCCTGAAAATAAAGGATAATAAATGCAAAAAACATATTTAACCAATGATATCCCAGTAGTTGTAAAAACCAACAAAAATACACCGAGAATTGCGCTGAGCTTTTATTTTACAATTAATAACCCCGAGAAAAAAGCCGGAATATACACAATTTTGAACCGTTTGTTTATGCAAGGAACAAAAAACAGAACGTCTGAGCAACTGGCGAAAGAACTTGACGAAAACGCAATTGAAATATATAGCGAAATGAAACATGACTTTATAAGATTTAAGTTATTATGCCTAAATGAAGATTTTAACCTTGCTCTTGAAATATTAGAAGACATTATCAAAAATTCTCATTTTGAACTTTTTGACAAAGAGGTCGCAAAACTAAAAGGTGAAATTGAGGCAGAACTAGACTCTCCAAAAACAAAGGCTCTTGATAACTATTATAGAAAACTATTTGAAGGTCATTATTACGGAAACACCTATACAAAAATTATGGAAGAAATTGACTCTATAGCTAGAGAAGATATTATATCAGCTTATAATGATATTATTAATTTTTCATCAAAAAATATATGCACGGTCGGAGATATTGAAACAGCTAAAGCAGTAGAAATTTTAGAAAATCATTTTTCAAGCCTTCCTACCAACATAAAAAATGATGGCAATTTAAATAGTCCTATTCTTAATAAAAATAAAGTATCTGTTATAGAAAAAGAAGACGCAAGTCAGGCACAAATAATTCAAGGTTGGATATTCCCGGATTTACACAGTAAACATTACCCTGCAATAATACTCATAAACACAATTCTTGGCTCAAGCGGTTTGTCATCAAGATTGTTTTTGGAATTAAGGGAAAAACAAGGACTCGCATATGTTGTAAGAAGCTCATACGAAGCCTTTAAATATTCAGCGAGCTTCAGTGTTTACATTGCAACAGAACCCCAAAATATTGAAGTTTCTTTACTTGGCTTTACAAAAGAAATAGAAAAAATAAAGAATGAGCTGGTTTCTGACGATGAACTAGAGGCGGCCAAGAACAATATTATAGGCAAAAGACAGTTTTTTACCGAAACAAATATTTTACAGGCAAGTCTCATCGGACTGTATGAATCAGAAAATCTTGGATATGATTACGAAGAAAAACTAATTCAATCTATAAAAGACTTAACAAAAGAAGAGATTAATGAAGTTGCAAAAACATACTTTAATAAGCCCAATGTCTTGTCTGTGTTAGCACCAAAAAAATATTTATCATTACTTAAAGATGGTATATTATAATTTAAAAAGGTAAAATTTAATTTATGAAAAGATTAAGAGTAGGTCAAAAAGTCCAAATAGAATTTGAGACATTGAATTCGGAAAAGATTCAAGTCATTTGCAATATTAAAGAGATATATGAAGACAGGCTTACTTTATCTTACCCTAAAGAGCTTGTGGATTTTTTTGAATTTTTATCAGAAGGAACAGAAATCAAAGCTTATATCTTTACTGAGGCCAATATACAAGTTGTAGATTCAATAATTCTTAATGCTCCTTATGAAAATGAGTTTGAAATAGAGTACTCGGGAGATTACCGTTCAATCCAAAGGAGAGCCTATATAAGAGAAAATATAGAATGCGAGTTTATTCTTAAAAATAAAGAAACAACTTTAAAAGGAAAAACAAAAGATATAGGTGGAGGTGGAGCAAGGCTCTTAATAAAGGAGAATCCACCCGTTGGTTCTTATATGGAAATTTGGATAGATATTCAAGATAATCAACCGAGTGTAAAAGCTGTAGGAAAAATTTCTCAAAAGGCATATTATACAAAAAATGAATACCTAATAGAGTTCAGTGAAATATCCGAAAATGACAGAAACAGAATCATAAAAAAATGCATAACGGAGCAGGTTAATCAGCTAAGAAAGTAAACTTTGGCAACGTCAATATGAACAAAACTAACGACCAAAAAAGAATAAACGAAAAAATTGAATGGTTTTATAAATCAGGTAATATTCAAAAAGCCATTGAAACTTGTCAATTTGAATTGTTAAATGACGCAAATAATGCGGATTTACACGTAAAACTGGGTGACTTATACCTTGAGTGGCACCTTGATATTTATCAGGCCAAACAATATATAGATGAAGCAATAACCGAATACCAGCGGGCTATGGAAACATATATAGATTCTCCTGATATTTACTATAAAATAGGACTCGCCTTTTATTATAAAAATGAATTGGATAAGTCAATAAATTATTTTGAAATGGCAATTGAACAAAATCCGAGAATGTACGAAGCTTATCACATGATTGCCGAAATTTTCATGAAAAAGGGTAATTTTGTTGAATCAATTGAATATGCTGAAAAAGCAATAAAAATATCAAGATTGCATTCATCCAGAACACATTACCTAATCTATAACATTTTGAAAGTTATTGCATTTAAAAATTCCAAAACTAAAATAAGAGGATATTACGAGTTTTTTATGTCTGCCATCACTCTTATTTTTGATAAGCATGCCGTAAAAGAACTCCTGAGAAGACTATCTTACTTAAAATTTGTACCTATGCTAATCGAAGGTCTTATAAAGGCTCAAACTCATGGAATAACTCATGCTTTGGACATATACTTAAAAGCGGTTGAAAAAGCACCTGGATTTGTCCTTTTATATTGTTTAATCGGTGAAATATACAAAACTCTGGGAAGATACGATGATGCTATTTGTGAATACAAAATGGCTATTTGGCTTGACAGCTTGAATATAACTGCATACAGGGCTCTTTGCCACTTGTATGAAGAACAGGGTGATTATGACAATGCTATTGAGGTTTATAAAAAGCTAATTGTACTTCAACCTCATTTTGCTGAATATCACAGCAATCTAGCAAATATTTTATATCTAAAAGGAGATGTTAAAGAAGCTGTGAATTACTATCAAAATGCAGTAACCATAAATCCAAATATGACCTGGACAAGTATAATTGCGCAGACTTTGGGTTATGTATTTCAGGAAAATGTAAAAAATATGGATGCGGCAATAAGTGCATACCATAGCGCATATATCTTAACTCCTAAAGATATCGATATTTACATCAACTTAGGTAGTGCATTTTACGAAAAAGGTGAATATGACAATGCTTTAACAGTATATAGACGTGCTATTGAACTTGAACCTTATAACGCAAAAATACATTGTAACTTAGGTTACTTATACTGGGGCAAAGGTGAAATTGATGAAGCAATAAAATCATATGAAACCGCTATCAAATACGATAAGATGTATGACATTGCATATAATAACCTTGGCGTTATATATTTAGACGATCTTGGCAGAGTGCAAAAAGCCATAGAATTATTTGAGGAAGCAGTAAAATATAATCCGAATTATGCTCTGGCGCACTATAACCTTGCACGTTCTGTAGCCATTACAGGTGATAAAATTGAAGCTGCTAAATTATATCAGATTGCAATGGACTTAAACAGTGTCACAAATGAACTTGACCCTCAGGAAATACAAGATAAAATACAGGATTTATTTCAATAATATATGAAACACATCAATGAAGTAAGAATATTATACAGTGATACTGACGCCTACGGAGTAGTCTGGCATGGCGCTTATGTAAGATGGCTTGAAGCAGGAAGAGTCGAATTATCAGAGATGCTAGGGATAAAACTGGAAGAGCTTGAAAATAACGGAATAACATTTCCTGTTGTTGAAATGAATCTCAGATATAAATCTTCTGCAGTTATGAATGAAAGAATTCTTATTGAAACAAGCATAAAAGAATTAAAACAAACAAGCGTAAGTTTTGAACATATAATAAAAGATAAAAATACTGAAAAAATACATGTAATTGCATCCACAACTATTGTTGCAATTGATAAGGCAGGAAAATTATTCAGGAAACTCCCTGATTTTATATATTCCGCTTACAAAAGTGCCCTAGTAAGCAATACTAAATTGGCAGTTTAACTTTTTTATAAATTAATAAGCACCATTGCGGTAAATCTTTTTTTACGATTTATAAAATTTAAAAATCTTCTCATTATTTTGAATCCTTGCTATATATACAAAGTATATATCGATTCCAAAATTGTCATTTTTGTTTATGAGAATTAAGTTATATTAACAAAAATTTATAGGAAATTGTATTAATAACTACAATAAAAATCTCAAGATGACTATAATAACATGCTTGAAAGGCTTTTTAAGTAATCGAATTTATTAATATGCAAATAAAGTATCCTAATATCCGTAACTTCTTAATTTAAAACTTTATATTTTTCTGAATCTAAAGGATTTTTTACAATATTAGCATTTTGATATATTAAGGATTATAAGTCTTTTAGTGACTATTATAAATTAATCCCTCTGCAGCTTGGATGGGAAGCACTCTTGAAGCATATAAAGTTGCTTCATATATATCTTGAGGATTTATAGTATCATCGGTATATTTATTTGGTCTTTTTTCGCCGTTCACATCCAAATATATTGAAAAACAAGGTTCGGTTCCATCAGGAGTGCAAGTTCCTTTGGCTCCATACACACAAAATTTTTGCCCGTCTGCGGTATAGAAAACTTTTCCGGCAGGCCACCCCGTATAATTCACTGTGGTCTTTATAACAGACATTCTTTTCATAAAAATATTGTCAATTACTTCCTCTGCTGTAGCATAATCGGATACTCTTGTGCCTTCTATCGCATACTGTAATAATAATGCCTGATTTAATTTTGATATTGCTTTTTTTAAAGACACTTCATACTCTTGCTTATGATTGTTATGCAAGCCCAGAGGGATAACTAATGCGGCAATAACCCCAATAACAACCAGCGTTATAAGAACTTCTGCGAGAGAAAATGCACTAAATTTATTTAACTTATTTATCATAGTATCACCCATTATAATACTATAATATTTTAAACTAAATTGATTTAAAATAATAGCCAATTGGAGTTTCAAATTCGATATTTATGCAATTATATTTATCAAGTAATGTTAGTTAAAATACTATTTAGGAGCTTTTATTGTGTTTGTGGAAGGCGAAAAACTAAAACTCACTAATCTTATAGAAATTAAACTTTTACAAAAAATACAAGATTCTATTGCAAAAGCGGTAGGAATGGCAAGTATTGTATTTGATGAAACAACCCCCTTAACAAAACCCAGCAATTATTGCGATTTTTGTACAAAATTTCAGCGGAGTTTTCCTTATACGCTCACAAAATGTATAGAATCGGATTTGTTAGTTTCAAGCCTTGCCATAAAATCAAATTCTCCACAAATTATTAAATGTTACATGGGACTAACAATATTTGCAATTCCTATAAAAATAAAAGAAAAAAAAATCGGCACAATTATTGGCGGACAAGTATTTACTGAAAAGCCCGATGAAAATTTTTTCAGAAACTTTGCACGGGAACAAGATTATGACGAAGAGGAATATATAAAAGAACTTCGAAAAGTAAAAATTGTTTCTCCTGAACAAATTCAAAATACCATAGAACTTTTTTCTGTTATCAGTAAAACAATTTCTGAGATTGCATATAAAAATTTTAAATTGATTGAAAACAGCAAAAAAAAATCCATTTATAGAAAAATCATTGATGTTATAAGAAGTTCTCTTGATACAGCACAAGTTGAAGAAAGTATAGTAAATACCATAGGAAAAGCTCTTAATGCAGACAGATGCGCTATTATTGAATATGATAAAGAAAAAGATAAATTTAAAGATATCCAATACGAATATCTCTCGTCTGAAGATATATTAAGTCTTAAAGGATTTGATTCTCACAAATTTGTTCCGAACTTTGTTAATGCTATAAAAAATAGTCAGCCTTTCATAATCAACAACAAAGAAATACTTATGAATTCTGAAGAGGAAAATTTGAATTTAGAAAAAGAGGCAATTGAAAAGTTTAATGTAAAATCTGCTTTTGTTTATCCACTGTATCATTTTAATGAACTACTAGGGTGTATAGCTATACATTACGTAAAAAAAGAACACTACATAAGCGATGAAGAAATAAGACTGATTTCTTCTATTTCCAACCAGATTGCGATGGGATTATATCAGGCCAAATTGTATGATTTTACTAAAATTCAGGCAGAGAGGGAAAAAATCAGCAGTCATATTGTTGAAATATTAAAAAATACATTTGATAAAGAATCAATATTAAATCTCTTTGTCGGTAGTATTGGTAAATATTTTAAAGCTAATATCGTTTTCTTTTCTGAATATGACGAGATCAGCAATTCTTTTTTAACAATCAAAGAAAAAGCCGAGTATTTGTCCGAGCAAAATGAGTATAGTTTTATAGGAAATGACTGGTTCAATGGCACAAATTACGAATTTACAAAGCCTTTACTTAAAAATCAAGAAATATTGATAAATAACATTAAACGCTATATTGAAGAAAACCCAAGCAGCGAAAGTTATTTATCAATATTTAGAAGTGCCAATATTAATGCCTGTTATAATATTCCTGCTACATACAAAGAAAAATTGCTGGGCTATTTTTGTATTGCATTCACTCAAAATGCTGTAGAACTTTCTTCTGATGAGATAAATAGAATGAGGCATTTGTGTAATCGGGCCTCAATGGCATTGTATCATTCAGAACTCTACCTGAAAGCTCAAGTATCTATAGTGCAGAAAACTGAATTTATTAAAAACATTTCAACAGACCTGGTCAATGCATTAAGCAATATTATTGTTTTTTCTGAAGCTTTAACAAAAAATCATATATCAGGAGGGCAGGATGAATGTTTTGATTGTGTACAAAAAAATACTCTACAATTACTTGAGCTTCGAAATAACATAAGGATTTTGGGGCAAATAGAATCTGAAGGATTAAATCCTGTGTATGAAGATATAGAAACAGATAAAATCATAAATAAAATTGTTAACTCTTTAAAAGTATTTACACTGAATAAAAATATAAAATTAGAAAACATGACTGCCAAAATATATATAGAAGCTGATTATGATTTATTTAAACAAAGTTTTTTTAATATTTTAATTGACCTTATTAGGACTATTCCGGAAAACAGTCTGATAATTATGAAATCGCAACAGGAAAATTCTACGGTTAACTTTACTATAGAGCTCTTCAACAAAAATCTCTCAGATGATACTAAAACTCAAATATTTGATACCTTTAAAGCGCTTGATACAGATATTGATGAAACAAAAAGTATTAACTTAGGACTGAGCATTGCTAAAAAAATTATTGAAAAACTTAAAGGTAAAATATTTGTTGAAAGTAATGAATCTAAAAATATTGCTATAAATATTTCTTTTCCAAATCAAAATAAACCTTATGTTTAGAGTTAGCACCTATGACAAATAATAAAATAGTAAATTGTACAATGTAATAAATATTGATTTTTCATACTATAAACACGACTGACAGAAGGCATGATTTATAGGAATGAGGAAACTTACAATTATATTGTTATTTTTCTACTTGTTTAACTTTCTGCCTTCTCAGGCACTTTTACTAAAGAGAGATTACAAGCAGCAATTTATTCAAGATGCGCTACAGGCTGAAAAACGAAAAAATGATAAATCAGCCTTTCATTTGTATGAAAAATTACTTTATTATTATCCGAATGACGAATCTGCCGTAAGGCATTATGCAGAGTTTTGCACCAGAAGAAAATATTTCGATAAAGCAATTTTGTTATATGATAAACTCTACTTACTGACAAATAAAAATACTTATTTATATGAAAAATATCTTACTCAAATAAGAAACAATAGACTTGAAATACCTCAATTAAAACTGATTCCGCAAGATAAAAGGCTAAGCCAAACTCAACAAAATAACCTGAAGCTTGAACTTATAAATTCATTTACAAATAAAGGAAGCTGGGGAAACGCAAAATTACTTTGTTCTCAATTTAAAATAAACAGCCTGAAAAAAAATCAACTATCTTCTTGTATAAAAGCATACGAAAATACTCAAAGCAATCAAAATATAATAGGTTATTACCTCCGATATCATCAATTTGATCCAAAAGATGTTGAAATTATAAAAAAAATACTTGATATAGCTCAAAAAACAGGAAAGACCAAACTTGAAGAAACTTTCCTTATTAAGTTTTCGGCAATGTATCCTGATAACACCGGGATAAAAGACAGATTAGGAGCATTTTACATAAGAACGGGTGCTTATTACAAAGCCAGTAAAATCTACGAAGCAATAATGATAGCAGGAAACAGGAGTGAACACATAAAAAACAGCCATGCCTATGCCCTATATCTTTTAAACCCTAAAGGGAAAATTAAAAACCCTTACGAAATAAAAAAAGAAATAAAGGAACAAGAAAGAATTGTATCTATTCCTCCGGATGTAAAAGTTGAAGGAGTGGATAGCACAATAAAAACTACAACTATTCCACCTCAAACAAAAACTCCAACCTTAACCCCTAAAATATATAAAAAGCATATTCCGACAAAAGAAGAATTAATGTATAAGGCATTATCCCAAAAAAACTTTAAAACGGCACAAAGACTCCTTGATGAAATTTTAAAAAGAAAACCTAATGATTCTAAAATGATAAAACTTAGAGCTGATATAGCTCTTGAGCAGAATGACTACAAAAATGCGATAATTTATCTTGAAAAATTAAATAATAAAAAATCAAAAAAACCGCTTTTATCCGTAAAATATAAAGACATTTTAGCCTATGCATATTTTAAAACCTCAGATTATGAGTCTGCACTAAAAGTTCTCGACCAATTAATTATTGAAACAAACAATAATTCTGAATTCATAAACAAAGCTTTAGGCTATTCAATGGCTCAAAAAGACTGGGATAGAGCATTTATTTATGTGGAAAAAGCCCTTGAAAAAGACCCGAATTCCGAGCTTCTCTTAAAGACCAGGGGAGATTTACTCTCAATAAAAAAAGACTTTGAAAATGCTGCTAACACGTATAAAACTCTAACTCAATCCTATCCTAAAAAAGAGTATTTAATGACTCTTGCAAACCTCTATCTTGCGACCAATAATACAGACGGGGCTGAACATATACTTGAAAACCTCTATAAATCTCCCGATAAGGATACAGAAATTACACAGCTGTATTTAACTGTTTTGCTCAGCAATGAAAAGATTAATGAAGCATACATAATAGCAAAAGATAATGATCTGCTTAAAACAAAAGAAGGTTATATCATTCAAGGTGATATAGCGTATAAAAATAAAAAATACAATAAAGCCGCTTATTACTATAAAGAAGCTCTTGAGTTTGATTCAGATAATGAATCCCTTTTGCTAAAGCTGGCAGAAAGTTACAGATTATCAAAAGATTATTTTAATGCCGAAAATTTATATGATTATATCCTTTCAAAAAATTCAGCTAACATCAATGCTCAAATGGGACTTGGCTATTTGGCGCTTGATAAAAAAGAACTGAAAAAATCAAGAAAAATATTTAAAAACATCTTAGCTCAAAACCCTGAGCACAAAGATGCCAATATGGGAGTAATATATAGCTACAAAGCCAATGGAGATAATATAAAAGTAATTGAAGAAATAAAAAAATTGCCGTTTAGTGATGAGAAAACAAATTTAGCAAAAGCAGAAAGTTACTATGATTTGGGAATGTACTCCGATGCAGGAGAATCTATTCAAAACAATAATGACAATAAGTCAAAAGAGCTAAAATATAAAATAAAAAAAGAAGAAGCCGTTGTTTTTAATCCAAATTATTCTCTATTAATACAAGAATTGGATCAATTGTTTAAATTGGACTACAATCAAGCAGGAATCCATCTTTCAAAATATATCGACAAAAATATCAACTTAAATATTGACTATAACATTTTTATTTACTCTTCAGGTGAAGTTTATGGTTTCCAATATGACAATACTACTAATGAAGTTAAAGTAGGAGCCGAAGGAAGACCCAGCGAAAAAATTGCTTTTAAGGCAAATGCCGGAATAAAAATGTTTCAAGACCATGGACAAATGGCAAATACCGACAGCTGGATTAAATATTATTTTAATGATGATTTTAACTTAAAACTCGGTTTTAAAAGAGATAACGTAATTCAATCTTATCTTTCAGCAGTGGGGCTTTATGTTGACGGCAAGTTTACAGGTCAAGTGCCTGATAATAAAATCTATTTAGAATATGAGGCAAGACACCCAAAACAATTCTATTCTTTTGGTAGAGCAGGTTTAGGAACCATGGGCGGACAAAATTTGCCGAATAATCCTTATTTAGAAGGTATGATAGGAGCGGGGAAAATTCTTTATAATAATAATGAAAACCGCTGGATACAAAAAATATCGGCAGATATTGTTTCTTATAACGCTGCCTACGAACATAACCTTCTGAAAATATATAACAGTTTGGGTGATTTATTTGGAGGGTATTGGAGTCCAGGATTTTTTACTGCCGATAATTTAAATTTAAAATTTAACGGACAAACAAAAAATTCTCGCCTTGTGTATGAATTAAGGGGTTTTGCAGGCGGACAAGCAGCATTTAGACCTAACCAATATAATGCCATATGGGGGGTTGCAGTAAACGGTCTTTACAACATAAATGACCATGTCGGGGTAAAGCTTGAATACCAATATTATAACTATGCAGCAGTACAACGTCACTTATTTTTGTTCAATTTATTAATAAAAAGGTTTTAATATGGTTAAAATTAAAATAACACTTATCATAGTAGCTATTATCACAATTATCATCATTTTTAATTCCAGATTACGTTCTGAAGGTAGTATCAGTGATTTTACGGAAAGCAATTCTGATTATAAAAAAGAATATATGAGCCGGGATGGAAGAATTATTGATCCTGGAAGAGGCAATATTACGACATCTGAAGGGCAATCATATATGATGCTCAGAAGCGTTATCAGTAATGATAAAGAGACCTTTGATTTGGTCTATAACTGGAGTGTCAATAATTTAAAAAGAAAAGATAATTTATTCAGCTGGCTATGGGGAGAAAACGATAAAGGTGAGTATAAGATTCTTGACGAAAATTCTGCTTCTGATGCTGATGTTGACATTGCCTTTTCTTTAATACTTGCGCATAAAGTATGGAAAGAAAAAAAATATCTTGATGAAGCCTTAAAAATAATTAATTCTATTTGGGAAAATGAAACTAGGAAAATCGATTCTAATATTGTGCTTATGCCAGGTGTTAAGCAGGCAAAAGAGGAAAAAATAGAAATTAATCCCTCATATTTTTTTACTTATGCTTTTAAACTTTTTCAGAAGTATGACAAAGATCATGATTGGGGCAAAATTGTTGACTCATCATATCATTATTTATATTTAGCTTGCTCAAAAACCAAGACGGGCTTACCTCCAAATTGGTTTAATATAGAAAATAATGAAATAGTTTTACAAGACTCTGACAGAAGTGATTTTTCTTATGATGCGGTAAGAGTATTCCCAAGAATATTTATAGATTATAAAATGACAGGTGATCCAAGAGCTCTATCAATACTTGAAAAATCTAAATTTTTTATAGCTAAGTGGGAAACTTCAAAGATAATATACACAAATTATAAAAAAAATGGACTTCTAAGAGACACAAATCAATACGTGGGTTCAATTGCCGTATTGGTTCCTGCAATGGCTGTATTTGATAAAAATATAGCTAATGAGATTTACAGAGAAGACGTTTTATCCAAAATTGAGGATGCATCATTTTGGAAAACGCTTAAGGATTATTATGCAACCAACTTGATATGGTTTGGCTGTTTCCTTTTCGGTATGGAAGGACAAAATGAATAAAAAAAATGGATCTTTATCGATTTATGCTTTTTTATTTTTTGCGGTTGTACTTATAGCAGGTATAATTTATGTGGTATGGAGATGGATGTTTACATTAAATCTTTTAACCTCTCCGTTTACTACATTCTGGTCTTTTACTCTATTACTTGCAGAAATTTTGACTCTTATAGTTTTTACTAATTTCAGCATAATTCTTTTAGCATTGGATAATCTTGATGATAATAAAATAGAAAATAAGCTTCAAAATGACTATTACAAGGATGTATATTATAAAGGAGAACTTGTAACATTTAAAAATTTCTGCCCAAGCGTGGATATTTTTATTTGTACATATAATGAAGAAGCTGACCTTTTATCAACAACAATTTCTGCCTGCAAAAATATCGATTATCCAAATAAACATGTTTATGTACTTGATGACGGCAGAAGGAGGGAAATCAAAGAATTAACAGAAATTCTCGGATGCAATTACATTACAAGAGAAAATAACAAAGGATTTAAAGCGGGAAATATTAATAATGCACTTAAAAAAACCGGTTCTGAACTTATAGTTATTTTTGATGCAGACCACATTCCAACTTCAACGTTTTTAAGAGAAACCGTTTATAATTTTACAGATGAAAAATTGGCACTTGTACAAACTCCTCAGTATTTTTGTAACCTTGATGCATTTCAAAAAAACCTTAATATGCCATCTTTTCTTGCTAATGAACAGGATACTTTTTATAAAATAGTAGAGCCGAGTTTGAATGAATTTGGCACAACATTTTGCGGCGGAACAAATATAGTAATAAGGAGAAAACATCTGGAAGCAATAGGAAATTTCCCCGAAACAACGATTACAGAAGACTCACTTGTAGGTCTGATGTTTCACGCCAACGGTTATCATGTTCATTATTACAACAGAGCATTGGCAATCGGGCTTGCAGCATCAAACTTTGACGAATATATAAAACAGCGTTGCCGATGGGCTAAAGGGAATTTACAAATTTTTTTAAATCCTCAAAATTGGAAATTATATAAACAACTTAAACCTATTCAAGCGTTTTTTTACCTTTCAAGTGCGCTGTATTTTCTAACTCCAATTGCCCGCTTAATATTTCTTTTGGCACCCATATTATTCTTATTTTTTGATATTTCACCTTTGCTGGTACTATTCTATCAGGTATTTATTTTCCAGATATCATACTTCATACTAAAATTTGCGTTTATTTTTACGAAAAAAATAAACCCCGGTAATATAATTTTAGCGGATGTGTATGATTTAATAACTTCAATATTTACTATAGGTAGCATATTAAGTACCGTATTTATACCTAAAATATTTTCTAAAATTAAATTTACAGTTACAAGCAAAAATCTTAATATTCAATCTAAAAACCTGAAATATAAAGTAGTTTTGCTGCTAATTATCGCCCTTCTCATTACAGCAGAAGCTCAAGGAATTCATGACCTGCTTTTTGAAGAGGTTTACAGCAAACTTGCAATAGTCGCTAATTTGTTTTGGAATTCAGTTAACATCTTTGTCTTACTGCTTGCAATAAGAGTTGTTTTTGACAAGCCGGAAAAAAGAGAATATCAAAGGGTTAAAATAAAAGAAAAAATAATACTTAAAGATTGTAAGGGAAATAAATATGAAGGAATAGTGGAAGATGCTTCAAGGTCAGGGATTAGTTTTGAAATGTCTCAAAAATTAAAAAACAATTCTGACGAATGTGAGATTAAAGCAGATTTAGATGAGCTTGAGATTCCGGTCAATATCTTAAGTGCCCAAAAAAAATTCAAAATATATCTTTACAAGTCCATGTTTAAAAAACCTTTGTCTCTCTATAGATTATCGAGAAAAATGGTTAATAAAATTGATAAATACGTCAGATTCGCATATAAAACCCCGAATTTTTGGAATAAAAAAGACGAATAATTAGTATGAGGTTTAAATACTATGTTAATTTTTCTTTAATCTGAATATATCTATTATTCTTTCAATATTGCCAGGGTCGCTTAACTTAACATCGCCGCCTGTTGCTATTTTTCGCACTTGATTGAGATAAACATCATTTGTTAAATCTACGTAACCGTCAAATTCAATATGACCTTTAATAATATTGACTAGATCTGCAGTCTGTTTTGGAGAAAGCCCTTTTATAACAGGTACTCTCACAAACTGCTTATCATTACGGGCGTCATCTTTTTTACCTGACAAGTCGAAAAAATTACTTGGCATAGGTCTTCTGGCTAAGTGATTTCTGGGCGTTCCTGATCTTAAAGCTACTCTGATATAATCTTCAGAACCTAATGAATATTCTTCTGAAAAAGCAATATCACTTGTATCAAGTGTGATATTATCCCGAGCACATGTAACATCTGCTTTTACCTTTAAGATCCCATTAAATGCAACGTTGTTAATTTTTTTAAGATTCGAATTAGAACTAATTTTAGATGCAGGATTAAATGAAATTTTCATAAATACTTCCTTTCTCCTTTATAAAACTTAAATTATTTATTTAATTGGTTAAAAATCTCAAATTAAAAAATTTGTTTTATTTTTCAGAAATAAATACTGATTATTTACAATACTTAATAAAATCACCTTTGTATTTTATATTTAATTCATACTGTATTCACAACCACAATACTTTTGCCTATAGAAATTTTCTTCTTTTGCAATCTGCATTGTTTTTAAAAAGCCGTCTTCTTTTTTAAAATTTATGTCTAAAAAACTTAGTTGGTACTTTTCAGCAATCGAGATTCCAATTTCAAAAATTTTATTTGAATTTTTATGCGGGCTGATTGTAAGAGTAGTTGTAAATAAAGATATATTTGATTTAATCGCCTGAATTGCAGTTTTAAGAAGCCTTAATTCAAAACATCTTGCGCAGCGGGCTTTACCTTCTTCTTCCCATTCCAACCCTGTTATAAAGTCACTCCATAGGTTAGGTTCATATTTTTCTGTAATCAGCTCTATATTCTTTTTTGTACAATATTGCTCCAGCTCTAATAAGCGCCTTTTAAATTCACTTTCAGGATAAATATTAGGATTATAAAAATACAAAACGGGCTGATATCCAAGATTGTTCAATTTTTCGATACAATAAGCCGAGCAAGGAGCGCAGCAGGCATGCAACAATATTTTTTTCATAAATTACTTTCTTTCGACAGCACCCATTTTAATTAATTTTTCTTTTAATTCATAGTAAGGTAGAACTCCCATAATCTTATTAATATTGATTATCAATGTGGGAGTGCCATTTATACCTTCTACCGCAGACTTTTCAATCTCTTGTTTTAATTCTTTTTTCACTTTTTCACTGTTTGCATCTTCAAATAATTGTACAATGTCAAGCTTTAAAGTTGCGGATAAAGCCAATACTTCCTGTTCGGATTTAGGTGTTTTTTCGAAAAGAAGGTCATTCATTTCCCAGAACTTATCTTGATATTTAGATGCTATAGCATATCTGGAAAGTAAACAAGAGTGCTCATGAACATTTCTTGTAACATATGGATTACATTCCTTATCAAGCGGCAAATGATGCTGCACAACTCTTATATTAGAAAGTTCTCTGACTGCTCTATGGAGCATTATATTATTTATATAGCAAGCCTCACAATTGTAATCAATATATTCATTAATTACAATTTTTGCGGCTTTGTCACCGAGAAGATTACCTTTAACCTTGTAAGGATTAGATTTCAATGTTCTAAATGATTCAATTGAGTTAAACTGCTTAACTTGCGGTGTAAAAACATAACTCAATGATGTATATGTCAAAAATATTGCTGCCAAAATGATTAATACAATTAAAGAAATCAAATATTTTTTAACTTTAACCGCATCAATAAAATCATCCAAGCTTGCCTTAAAGTCATATAAAAATCCCTTTCCCCAACTTTTCGCAACAATAGCTATAATAAAATCAAGAAAATAAGTTAAAACACACAGAATGCATATTTTTTCAATTTTAAAAATAGAAATACAGGCTAGTAACATAGAAACAGCAAATGAAAAAATCATTATTGAAAATATGTATGAAGATGGATTTTTAAAGACTTCTAAAAATTTAAGATGCTTAAAGTTTTTTAGATAATCCGTAAAAGATAAAAATAAAATAAATAAATAAAGACACAATCCCCATAGAGCAAGAGGAATGCCCAGAAACTGAGAAAAGGTCGTTTTTGCGACTGAATCACAATCAATAAAATTATTTATTGAACAGAAACTCGGAAGTGCATATGGATTAAAATTGACATTAAAATAAATTACCGTCAACTTAATCGAAGCTAATAAACCTATTAACGAAAGTATTACTATTGATATTCTTTTTTGTTTTGTCATCTTTTACCTATGTGAATTGTTTTATAACATCATTTATACTAAAATCTTTGGCAATTATTTCTTTTGATTTATTTATAACATCCTGATAGCGTTCTTCATATGTCGGTTTTTCGATTTTGTAGAACAGCCCTGTATACAAACCGCTATCGTCAAACGCAAATTTCATCGCATTTAGCCTGTCTGATACACAGTGGTCTTCTGGGATTGATTTTATTATCTCTTTTATTTTCTCAAAAGAACTTACTTTATTGTATTGAACACAAGGAGACATAACATGGATAAATGCAAAACCTTTATGATTTAATCCACCTGTTATAAGTTCCTCTAATTGTTTTATATCACCTGAATAACCTCTTGCAACATATGAAGCATTAAATGACAATGCCATAAGAACAGGATTAATTCTATCTGCAGTCCATGCATAAGGATTACACTTGGTAACAGTACCTATCCTTGATGTTGGAGAACATTGACCTTTTGTAAGGGCATATATCTCATTATCCATCATTATATAAACTATATTTGGGTTTTTCCTGGCGGCATGGATAAAGTGATTTCCTCCAATACTCAAGCCGTCACCGTCTCCTCCGACTGCAATGACGTTTACATCTGTTCTTGCCTGTTTCAAGCCTATTGCAACAGGCAAAGCTCTTCCATGGATTGTATGGAAGCCGTATGTAGACATAAAAAACGGGAATCTGCTGGAACAACCAATTCCTGATATAACTGCGCTTTCGTGAGGTTTTATATTTTTAGCAGCCAATACTTTATGTAATGCATTGAGAACGGAATAATTGCCGCAACCCGGACACCAGCTTGGCTTTCTTTTACTTTTATAACTGCTTACTTCGTAATTTATCATATAATAATTCCTTTAAAAATGATTGGGTTTATTGGTAACAAGACTGTGTTTCAATGATTGTGCCTTAACAGCCTTATCAATTTCTTCAAAAATTTCTTCAGAGCTGAATGGGGTTCCGTCATATTTGAGATATTCTATTACATCTATGCCTTTGTTTAAGTTTATGCATTTTTCAACAATTGTTGACTTAAACTGAGCATTATAATTAGCCTCAATAACAATAATCACTTCTTTATTCAGTATAAAATCCTTTATCCATTCAGTAGGCATGGGATAAAGTGTCCTAGGATACAACGCTTCCACTTCGTAACCTTTTTCTTCAGCTAGAGCAATAGCTTCAAGAACAGCCCCGCAAGTAGAACCCCAGCTTATAACTCCTATGTCAGCATTCGGATTCCCGAATTTTTTTGCTTTTGCAAATTGATGCGTAGCAGTTTCGAGCTTTCTAAATCTTTTTTCTGTCATTTTTTTATGTATTTCAGGAGCAGGTGTAGGAGTGCAATCTTCCTTATGTTCCAATCCTGTTGCGACGTATGCACCTCCTTCGACTCCAGGAGCTGAAATCGGAGAAATTCCCGTTTTTGTGTCTTTATATCTCAAATATTCACTTTGATTACAATCAGGGATAAATTTTTCTCTTTCTGTAATTTTAATATTTTCAACATCAATTAAATCCACACATTCTCTTCTTGGTCCTAAAGTAGCGTCAGAGAGGAGCAAAACCGGGAGTTGATATTGTTCTGCAAAATTAAACGCATTTATTGTTTGATAGAAACAATCAGCAACATTCATTGGTGCAAGCACTATTTTGGGACAATCCCCATGAGTGCCAAATAATGCGGCATACAAGTCACTCTGCTCTGTTTTAGTCGGAAGCCCTGTGCTTGGACCGCCTCTTTGGACATCAACAATGACTAGAGGAAGCTCTGCCATAGATGCCAAGCCGATTGCTTCTTGCATCAAAGATAAACCTGGACCGCTGGTTGCAGTCATAGATTTAACACCTCCAAAAGAAGCTCCTATAGCATAATTGATTGCGGCAATTTCATCTTCACATTGAAGCATTTTCCCGCCGAATTTCGGAAGTTCTTTCGCGAGCCATTCCATAATTTCTGTTGCAGGCGTAATCGGATATCCGGCAAAAAATCTGCATCCTGCTATTATAGAAGCAAGCCCGATTGCTTCGTTACCTGACATAATGAGCTTTGAGCCTGAAGTTTTCATCTCAACATTATTAAATTTATCATATCTTTTTAATTCATTCAAAACATAGTCAAATCCGGCATTAAATGCTTTTTTATTTGCATCAATTACGTCTTGTGATTTTAACTTGTAACGAGCCTCTATATCTTTAATAATCTGGTCTTTTAATTTAAGATTTTCAATAAGAGCAATAACAACACCTAAAGCAACCATATTTTTTGAGCGCTCTGTTGCGACCTTTTTAGCTATAGTAGTGAGAGGAATCGGATATTTTACTATACCTTTTTTAACTTCAATCTCATCTTTAATAACATCTGAGTCATAAATTATTACACCATTCTCTGTAGCATCAGGCAAACATTCATGTAAAGTCTTATCGTCAAGAGTAACAAGGATATCAATACCGGTTGTAACAGTTAAAGCTTTATGTTCACTTATTCTAAGTTGGTAATAACATTTTCCGTCGCCTCTGATTTCTGATGGAAAAGCCCTGTATGTAGTAACGTAATAACCTTTTCTGGCAGTTGCATAAGAAAAAATATCCCCCGAGCTGATTATCCCCTGCCCAGAGGTTCCTGCTATCCTAACTCTTAAATCTCTCATAGGTTCCCCTTATAGTGTCTAATTTTAATTTTAGTACCGAAAATAACAATTTTCAAGCAATTTACATTTATTTCAACTTTATACTAAAGTAGGACTGCATGTATGTTTTTTTAATGTAAAAAGATGATATAAAATTCCAATCCTTATGTTAACTTGAAATGGTATCAACAACAAGTAAGAGGAATTTCTTATGGAAATAAAAAAGATTAATTTTACACTTGCAAAACCTGCCGCAGAGAAAACTGAACCAAAAAATAATCTTATATCAAATCCTTTTGGGGTAAGCTTTAAAGGTAATGTTATTCAGGCCGATGTTTTTGAAACATCAAAACCTGAGGTTATGGACAAAGTTTCTGCAAAAAGCAAGTTATTCGTAAGCGCAATTATAGGTGGCATTAATAATTTTAATAATGCTTTTAAAGCAAGAATGAATTCAGTTGTATCATTCGGGCAAAAAATCAAAAATAATGTATTCGAAACATTCGACAAAATAGCAAATACAGAAGTTTCATTAGATTTTAATGCATTTTCAACAACACTTAAAGATAAATTGTTCCCCAACAGCAAATATAAAGTCAAAAACCTTGTTAAATTACCTGTTTCTGACTTACAGTCAATGCTGCTACAAGAAATTAATGCATAAGGAGATTAATAATGAGCGTAAATAAAATTAAAAATATTATAGAAGCTTTAGGTAAACACGAAGACCCTTCATCAATTGGCATTCTTGAAGAAATAGGCACAAATTCTTCTATTGATGAGATTAGAGAATACACAGCTCAAGCTTTAATAAGAAAAAATACTCATGAAGCCTTAAAAGTTATGATTATTTCTAAAGGCAAAGGCATAAATGACTTGAGTGCAAGTGTTGCAATGTGTGCAATAAATGAAATTCTTTCTTTGGAAGATAAAACCGAAGCTCAAAAAATTCTTGAAGATACCATTTCGCTTCACTCAGATGACGAAGTAAGAGAAACAGCCCGCTCCGTAAGAGATTTAATGGCTTATTCAAACTAAAATAACTAACATCTCATATAAATAAAAGGGACTTTAATAGTCCTTTTTTGTTTTTTAGCAAAAAAATTATAAATCGTGTTTTAAAAATAATAATATTTTTGAGATGAGTATGTTAATTAATCCGATAAACTGTTTAAAAGATAGCAAAATCATAAAACACAAAAGTAAAAAACAAAATATAAATATTTCATTTAAATCCCAAAATGATGATGAAGTAAGTCTTAAGCATCCTAATACTGACAGATTGGCTTTGATTATTGCCCAAAGAGTGCCAAAAGAAAAAATAATGCAGATATATAGCTCTTACATTAAACCCGATAAAAACGAGAGTATAGAATTTAATATTAAACTTTTAAAAGCACAAACTGTAAAAGGTATTTATTCTATTGCAAACTCAGATAAACTATATTTAAAAGTATTACATGGGTTCGCAGATACAGTAGGGATACTACTTCCAACAAATTTGAGAGTTCCTTCAATTTCATCTGATAAGTTTGATATACCAATCCCTATATCTAAAAGTATATGCTGCATTCTCAACGCAGTTGACAATTATGATGATTTTGTAAGAATTTTTGAATATTACTATGACAATTTAGAAAAAAATAACTATAACAATCAATCCGATATTCCTGAGATAACAAAATGTTCAGTTGATTGTGAATGGCTTGATGTTGATTTAGATAAAGAGTTTGAACAACAAGGCTAAATTTCAAGATAACTGTGAGAATAAATCTTTTTATTTAATAAAATTTCAGCAGTTTTGTATATTTTAGCCTCTTCCAAATCATTTTTGTTATATGACAAATCTTCAAGCTCTCCAAAATTTAGCATCATTTCTTTAAGAGAAATCAAAAGTTTATCATAAGACTTTTCGCACTTTTCTGTTTCTAATATTTTATTAATACGCATAAGTTCTTCATCCAGTGAATCCGCAATCACTATATCCAAGCCGCATCCCGCCATTAGCACCATTAAAACCCTATTCATAAGAGGTCTTACGTCTTTTGGCATACCGTTTGAAACATTAGATAAACCAATAGTTGTCAAAACCTCTGATTCAAAACTTGCTTTAAACATCCTTATTGTATCAAGGGCTTGCAGCACCTGAGACTGTTCTACACAGACAGGCAAAATTAAAGGGTCAAAAATAATTTTACCGTTATCTATGCCTTTTGCCGCAGTTGCTTCGATAATGGAAAAAGCCAATTCCAAGCGCTCATCTGCCATTTTCGGAATACCGATTTCATTATTCAAAGTAAGAGCTATCAAATATGACCCGTATTCTGCCGCCAGTGAACTCATAACTTCCAATCTCTCAGGATCTGCGCTTGCACTGTTTATAATACATTTATCGGGATATTTAACAGATTTGAGCCCCGCTAAAACTTCTTCCGGGTTAGTAGAATCAAAAGAAAGAGGTAACTGAGTTATGTTTCTTATCAAATCAACAAGCCACTTCATACTTCCTGAAAAATTTTTCTTGGCCGGTCCGATATTTAAATCCAGCCAGTCAGGATTTGTTTTAATCTGTTTTTTTACTAGCTCCGTAATAAAAGCTTCATCTCTGTTTAGGATTGCTTCTCTAACTTTAGCCGATATTATATGGATATTTTCAGAAATTATTTGCATACTTCTCCTTAAGGCTATATTATAATAAAATTAACATTATACATACTATATCATAAGGTAAGCTGATGAATAAGGACTCTTTACACAAAATCTTGTTTTTTATAACTTTATTTTTATTTTGTATAGCAATAAGTTTTATAAGCAATACTCCTGATTATGACCTCTGGGCAAGGCTGATTGTCGGTAAATCAATTGTTGAATCAGGCACAATTTTAACCAAAGATTTTATCTCTTACACGCCAACCCATTTTTGGTATGATCATGAATGGGGTTCGAGTTTTATTTTTTATCTTGTGTTTAAATATTTTTCCGATTTCGGACTCGTATTTTTAAAAGGTTCTTTAATTTTTTCCATAATTTATTTTATAAACCAGACTGTTAAAATTAAATCGGACAAAACAACTTCTCCTTATAACATTCTGTTTTATATATTTGTATTTATCTCTTTTTACACAATTTTAAGCGCTACTATAAGATGCCATTTATTCACATTTTTATTTTTTACAATATGGATTTATTTGCTTGAAAGGTACAGGCTCGGGCGTAAAAAACAATTGTATATTTTACCGGTTTTGATGATATTCTGGTGCAATATTCATGGCGGCTGCTTGAGCGGCCTTGGATTGCTTATTATATATGCAATCGGTGAATTTTTAAACAAAAAGAATATAAAAGATTACATTAGCATTCTGGCACTGACTTTTGGCGCTATGTTTATTAATCCTTACGGTCCAAAATATGTACTGTTTTTACTAAAAGCTACAACTATGGACAGACCTTACATAACCGAATGGAAAAGCACATTTCATCACAGATACATGTTTAATTATTTAAAATTCAAGTTGTTTCTCTTGATTATGTCTGCAACTGTCATTTTAAAAGCAGTTAAAGATAAAATTAACTATGACAAAATCGATAAAACCAAACTTATTCTACTCTTGGCAACCGCCATCCTTGCCATAAACCATGTAAAACACCAGCCATTCTTTGTCATAACTGCGGCAATATTCTTATATGATGATTTTTATTACGTTTTCAATGCTTTTATAAAAAATATAAATAAGCTATTACATATTAACTCGCAAACTTTTATTAAAACATTTGTCATAGTAAAAGAAACTCTTGTATATTCTTTTATCTTATTTATATGTTTTGTAACTTTCAAAACAACAGATGCCACGATTAAAATTTCTCAAATCAGATATCCGATTTATGCAATCGAATTTGTAAAGCTAAATGATTTAAAAGGAAATCTATTCATCAATTTCGATTACGGCAGTTATGCAGGTTATAAACTCTATCCGGATAACCTTATTGAAATAGACGGCAGATATGAAGAGGTATATTCGGATGAATTGCTTGAAGAAGTTAAGAATTTTCATCTGGCTAATACAAAAAACTGGGACAAAATTATTAAAGATTACAGAACTGACGTAATAATAATTGAGAAAAGATACCCTGTTTTTAGTAAACTAAAAGAAGATAAAAAATGGGCTATGGTCTTTAATGACAAAGATTTTGCCGTATTTGTGCCAGCAAATAAATTAAGAAAGAATTATATGCTCCCGCCAATTGATGATGAATATTACAACAAAACAAAATTTGAAACAAACATTAGATTCAAAAAGTTATAATTTTGAATAATATTCTTCACCTTGTTTAACAAGAGTATATTCAGTCACGGTTGAATGTCCGGTTAAATCAGGAATTATTTTAACATAACCTCTTTTTATAACATCATCTATCATTTTATGATTAACGGCAGTTTGTCCTAAAGGAATAAGCCTGCTGTTCAGTTGTTTCAAGTTGAAATTTATGATTTTTTCATGATTCAACATATAATATGCACAAATAACTATATAATCTATCAAATCAGTAGGATTTTTAAGTTCTAATAATCTGCTAAGTTCTTTGTCATATATATTACTTTCAGGCAAATCTATTTTGGGATTTTTAATAGAAGATTCCAATAACTCACTAAATTCAGCGGGCTTTTCGCCTTCGTTATTTTCGGCAATATCATTCAATTTAACTAGTTTTTTTATATCTATAAAATCCATTCTTTCAAAATTATTTTCATTATTTGGATAAAAATTTTCTGGTATACTAACCGGTGCGCAAATATTGTTTACCCAAGTTAAAACTTTTTTGTCAAAATCCTCAAGTTCATTGGTTGAAAATTCTAGTTCTGTGTCATTCTTCTTTATTTTAAAATAATATTTATACATGCCTTAATAATATCAGACCAAGTATTTTTTTCAATAGAAAGTCGAATATAATAAATTTAATTAACTTAACATATGCATATATACAACAAGAGGATTTCCAAATTTAAGGAGTTTTATATTATAATAAATAATGTAAAAGGAGATGCCCCTTGAATAAATTGACTAAAAAAATCGGATTAATAACAATACTAGCTACTTTATTTATATCTTTTGTACTTATAAGCAACTCTGTAATGGCTTATTCCCCTGAACAATTATATGATCAGGTTTGGAGGTTAATTAACGCGAAATACGTTGACCAATCCAATAATGGACAAAATTGGAATAAATGGCGAAGAAAATATGATGCTTACATAAAAACTAATGAAGATGCTTATGTAGCAGTTGACACAATGTTGGCAAGCTTAAACGACCCTTATACAAAGTTTTTGAATCCTAAAGAATTTGCTGAAGAAACAAGTTCAATCAAAGGATCTTTAAAAGGAATCGGGATTCAAATAGGTTTGAGAGAAGGTAAACTGTTAATAATCGCCCCTATTGAAGATACTCCGGGAGAAAAAGCAGGACTCCTGGCTGAAGACGAAATACTTGAAATAAACGGAGAATCTACAAAAGGCATCACTATAGATAAAGCCGCCGATAGAATCAGAGGTGAAGAAGGCACAACCGTTGAACTTCTTATTAAAAGAAAAAATCAGCCCAATAAATTATATAAAATTACAAGGGCTGAAATTGAGCTAAAATCAGTCTCCCAGAAAGTTCCAGAAAATATAAAACTTGATAATAACATAGGATACATTAGACTAAGTTCTTTTTTAAGTAAAAATGCTGCAGGAGAATTCTCAGACGCACTAAAACAAAACTATGACAAAAAAGGTTATATTATTGATTTGAGGTCAAATCCGGGAGGACTTTTAAGCAACGCAATCTTAATATCCAATATGTTCTTAAACGGAGGAATAATAGTAAGCACTGTAGATAGAGACGGTTACAAAGACACCTCTAGAGCAACGACAAAATTTATAACAGAAAAACCAATTGTTATTCTGATAAATAAAGGCAGCGCTTCAGCAAGTGAAATTTTCTCGGGTGCTATGAAAGATAACCAAAGAGCTTTAATTGTCGGAGAAAATTCTTTCGGTAAAGGTCTTGTTCAAGAAATTAATAAACTCCCTGAAGGCTCCGGAGTTAATATAACAATCCAAAAATACCTGACGCCTAATGGAACAGATATAAACAAAAAAGGCATAGCCCCTGATATAGAAGTTGCATTGTCTGATGATGATATTAAAAACAAACACGATTCTCAGCTTATAAAAGCACAAGAACTACTCCTTCAGATGATAACCAACAACAATAAATGCGCAACTATCAGATAAAACTGCTTTTTTAAATATTAAATTGCATTATTTTCAGAAGTTATTCTGTCATAAATAATTTGTGCTGCATTAAGTAAAGGATCTATGGCAGGTGAATATGGCGGAGCATAAGGTAAATCCAGATTTAAAAATTCATCTATTTTAGTAGACGATAAAATAGCCGAAGATACAGTATTTATTCTTTTATCTGCATCACCACAGCCTATGGCTTGAGCTCCAAGGATATCATGGGAATTTTTATCAACAATAAGTTTTATTGTGACATTTTCAACCTCAGGCATATATCCTGCTCTATCATATTTAGTAACAACAACGCTTTCAACTTCATATCCAAGCTTCTTTGCATCTTTTTCACTTATACCGGTCAAAGACATTGTAAACGCAAAGTATTTAGTTACGGCCGAACCCAATACGCCATCAAAATTACAATTTTCACCTGATATGTTAATTGCGGCACATCGCCCTTCTTTATTAGCTGTGGAACCCAATGGAAGCCAGTTAGGTTTATGGGTAATTATGTGATTTTTTTCAACACAATCACCTGCTGCATAAATATGGGGATCTGATGTATTAAAATGACTAGTTACCCATATTGTATCTTTTATTCCCATTTTAAGCCCGATTTTTTTAGCTAATTTAGAGTTTGGAACGACACCGGCTGCGATAATTACAAAATCGGTATCTAAAACTTTTCCGCTTGAGGTTATGACTCTTTTTACAACGCCATTTTCATCTTCAAATTTTACAACAGATTCACCGGTAATTATGTTAACAACATCACCACTCTTGCAAAGAACATGCTTTTGAATAAGCTCTGCCATATCATCGTCAAAAATACTCATAATATGATTATTAACTTCAACAATGTTTACTTTAAGTCCATTTTTTACAAATGCTTCAAGTATTTCAATGCCAATATAACCTCCGCCTATTATCGTAACAGTTTTGTTATTTAACATTGCTTGTCTGATTTTAATACCATCATCCAGTGTTCTTAAGGTAAAAACGTTTTCCAAATCAACATTCTCAATAGGTGGTATAAAAGGGTTTGCACCTGTTGCAAGAACTAATGTATCGTAGCATTTTTTATATTCCAGACCTGATGTCAGATCTTTTAAATAAACTTCATTTTGTTCAGGGAAGATATCCAAACACTCTTGCCTAAGGTGAATGTTTATGTTGCTTTCTGCAAATTTCTCAGGAGTTCTAATTATAAGCTTTTTATAATCATCAACAATACCTTCTATATAATAAGGAAGGCCGCAAGCAGAATAAGAGACAACATCTTCTTTTGTATAAAGATCAATCTGATAATCGGCATTTTGACGTCTTAATTTTGCTGCAGTCTTAGGTCCAGCAGCACCACCACCTATTATTATAATTTTTTTTGTCATAGTAATCTTTTCAATTTATTCAAAAATCATTTCTTGAAGTTCGATATCATTTACCTGAAGTAAATCTCTTTCTATCTCAAGCGCTTTTTCATGCTCAACTACTTCAAGCAATATAAGACCGAAAGGAGAACAGGTTCCGCAATCTACATTGTGTAAACCTATTCTTGTCTTTATTGAACATCCGTGTTTAGTTAAAATTTCTTGAATTTCTGTAGCACTTTCTACTCTGTTTTTAATTTTAACACCAATTATTGTAGTCATAATCCTCCTATTGAAAAGTTAAATCACTCTTCTATCTTTAATTTTGAATGTTTGTCTTCTTCTTTATGTAATTTAGGTAATATAACAGATAAAATACCATGCCTTAACTTTGCTTTTGACTCGCCGGCATTTACTTCTTGAGGGAAATATAGGGTTCTTGAATAATGTCCGTAGCGAAATTCTGACTTATGATATTTTTTCTTTTTGTCTTCTTCTTCTTTTTCTGTCTCTTTTTTAGCCTCAATTTTAATATATGTTTTATTAATATCTATGTCAATATCTTCCTTTTTAACACCCGGAAGCTCAACTTTAAGCTCATATTTGTCCTCAAATTCTTTTATATCAACAGGCATAGCCATCCCTTCGGTTTCCTTTTGAAACAGATACTCAGGAAACAAATTATCGAAGCTTCTATGCAAGATGGAACTTATATCATCATTTAAACTATTTAAAAAAGTTTCCGGTTTTTTTATCAAATATTTCATAACTACCTCCTTGGCATTGTTTTTTAATTGTTGATACTAACATTTTTATTAAAAAAAATAATACTTACATTGCCTGTAAGTATTATTTCCAAATCGGTAAATAGTCTAATTAATCCTATTCATCAGCCTTTGCTAGCTGTTTTTTCTTTAAATTATGAACAACAGCATCCACTAAAAATTCATAAGATTTCATATCCTGAATCTCTGGGGAAAATTCCTTTATAAGCATCTCTTTTACCATTGCCTCTAATTTAAGAGAATCTTCATTAATTCCCTTTTCTTTATCATTACATATCATATCTATGTAATTTGAATTAATTTTATAATCTTGCACTTGAGAAAACATAAGCCATTTCAGCTTTGGGCTTATATTTTTAAGCTCTCTGACAATCTTTAATTCTTTTAAATTAAACATTTAAGTAAGACCTCTCCGTTATTAAAACTTATATCCTTGATTTCTTTAATATTATTCTCTTTTTTATATGATAAAACATTTTTTATAGATTGCATAGTAGCTAATCTGTTAGTAAGACCATAGATTATTAAATCATAATACATATTTTCTTTTATTTTAGATGTAAATTCATTTTCAAGCACTGAATTTACAATGGAAGAAATTCTGTCAACGCTGCATTTGTAAGCAAGAGTTCGATTATAGCAAATAACATCTGCATAATGTTCTGATAAATCAGATTTCATGTCAGGAGTTAATAGCCAAATAAACTTACTTCTACCTCTATAAGATTTAGCACACTTTAATTTTGACACTTTACACATTCTCGGCCTTCCATTCCACTATTGAGTCCCAATAATTAAAGTCTCATGCAGGTAAAAAATTTACGCTTTTATAAATAAATTTTACAAAACTTAACTCTAAATATAAAAGCATAATATTTCCTAAAAATTCGAATTAAACTCCAAGTTTTTTCAATTTTAATTCAATCTTTTTTATTTGTTCCTGTTGAATTTTATTCTCGTTTTTAAGTTTTTGTATAGAATTATCTTTGGCTTTCATTTGCTCTTCAAGCTTGATTATTTTAGTATTTTTCTCATTTATCTGTTGTTCAATCAAGTTTAGTTTATCTGAAAGCGAAACAATTTTTGAATAAAGTTGTTTAACTGAATTTACAAGAGCATAAACAATTTCATTAGTATCTATATAAAACAATGATTTATATTTATCATTCCCCGGTCCCTTAATCACAGCTTCAGGGAAAAATGCCTGTAATTCTTGCGCTATTGCTCCATTTCTTTTTCTTTTATTTTTATCAGCTTTTAAAGTATAATTCTTTACTTTTATTTGAAGAATTTTTTCTAACCCGCTTTTACTTTCAGCCCCGATATTTTTAAGTCTTGAATCAGATGTAATAGCAGTAGCCCCGTTAACAAACCCACTACCTGTAATAGTAAGTGTTCCATTGATTTTAACAGCTTTTGAACCTCCAGTAAAATTACCCCAAATTAAAGGTAAATCTGTTTTTGAATTATCAATAAAAAGTTGGTTACTGGTATTTGTTGTAGGACCTGCCATATAGCCTATACAGACATTACCGCTATTTGTAGTGATATTATCACAAGCATTTGTACCTAAAGCTGTATTATTTCCACCTGATGTATTTGACAAAAGCGCATTAGTACCTACTGCGGTATTATTACTTGAGTTATTATTATACAAACTCCAACCCCCGACAGCTACATTTGAACCACCTGTTGTATTTACATATAAAGAACTTTTTCCAACCGATGTATTACTACTGCCATTGTTAAATGCCGAGCTATATGAACCTATAGCTACATTATCATTCCCACCTTGATTTGCATCCAAAGCAAAATTCCCTATAGCCGTATTATCCCTACCGGTTGTATTTGCCCGCAAGCTGGAGCTCCCAAATGCAGTATTAAAAGCCCCTTGAGTACCACTAAAAGTATTACTCGCCAAGGACTTAAGACCTATAGCTGAATTACCGTGCGTATCAAATGCTATCCTCCCGATTTGAGTTACTGTTGTTGCAGATGTTTTTTGATAAAAATCAACTAAAGAACGTTTAATTGTATCCGCACTGGCGTCAGCAGGAGTAATAATAAGGAGCCTGCTGCCATATGATGAGCCGGGAACAGCATTACTTCCAATAATTGTGGCCTGTGAATCTCCAAGCCCATAGAAAATATTTGAATTAGCGCCTGTCCCAGAAGGAACATATTGCCACATCGAATCAGATACATTTTGCTTTTTTGTGATTACCGGCAAAGTTGCCGCTAAAATCAAACTTACTATGGTTAATGTTATCAAGGCTTCTGCAAGAGAAAAACCTTTTTCATTATTATTCAACATTCTATTAAATTCCTTAGCTTATAATACTAAATTGATTATACTAAATTATAATAAATATACAAAGGTTCAATATTTTAATTAATGTGAAAAAATAAAGCTTGTACTTAAAATTTAATATCTGTAAAATAAGTTTAATTACAATTAAAGATTATTTAAATGGGAAAATCTAAAAAAAGGATATTCAATAAAAATAAAAATCAAAACGGAACTTCGATTAAAAGAGAAGATGCTGTTAATTTGATTATCGAGCGGATTAAGCAAAATACTTTGGACAAAGAAACAAATAATTTAATAACACTGTTTGGGATAACAGCGGAAGAGCTTGCTGAAGCAGGCGCTTGCTATGAGGAAATCAGAGCTATAAAATCCTTATTGTAAATGTAAAGGTTTCTTAATAATGCGCACATAATAGCTTTAGCCTTGCAATCAAAGAGCTATAGGCTATTTTTTGCATCATCACCAAAAATTAAGTATATACTTTGTATAGCAATTTTAAAGATAGAATTGTTTTTATATAAATAAGGAAAGCTACTAGTTATAAAAGAAAGAGAGAATTTAATGGCAAGAGTGTTAATTTCAATGCCCGAAGAGTTTTTAAACAAAATTGATGAAGTTGCTGAAGGCGAAAACCGCTCAAGAAGTGAGCTAATTCGTGAAGCACTGAGAACTTACATCCACAAACAAAAAGTAAGAGAAAATTCACTTGCTATGAAAAATGCAGACATACTAGAGACGCTATTAGACTAAAATCTTGGGAGACAATAAAAAGACCTGCAAACCGCAGGTCTTTTTATTGCATAAAAAAATTTTTATTTTTGGGAATTTCTAAAGCTTTTACAACTAAACCACACTTTGAGCAAGCCAAAATCTTTTTGGTACTGTCAACCGGCAAAAAAACATGCTCGCAAACATCTTCTTGAAAATCGGTCTCATCTTTGAACTTTAAAGTTTGTTGCGCTTCTTTCCTGCGCATTTCTGAGAGTTTTTTATAAATAAATTCAATGATATACATAAAATATTATTCTAACCGACTATTTTATCAATAATTATTGCAGCGTCCAAAAACAATGTAAAAATCATCATTACATTTCTCGACAGTAAGAATTTTAGCATAAAACTTTCAAGATTATTATTAACTATCTGTTCCCAATTTTCCATCGGTCCCATCCAAAAAGTTCTCTTAACAGGCATTTCAGGGTCTTTTACATGAAGAATTAACACTCGGTATAAACTAACAGCCGTTGGCAATGAAAAAAGTGCCAATAACATAGTTTTTGGAATTATATTTAAAAAAGAAAATATTATTATGTTTAAATATGCAAACAGCATCATTATGCCTTGAGCTAAAACTGCGTTATGACTTGTTTTTAGGATATAACATAATGTTTTTTTGTTATTTTTTACATCAAAATTATAATCCATAAATGTGTGTGTATGCAGAAGTCCAACCGTTAAAAGACCTGTTGAAACAGAAAGAATCATCATTTCCAAAGAAAATGATTTTGTCATAACATAATAAGTCCCCAGATATAAAAGAGGACCATAAATTATTCCTACAGCTAACTCTCCAAGCGCAATATAGGTTAATAAAGGGTACAAAATACACAAAATTCCCGCTAATAACATAATAAATAAAACTGTTAAACCGCATTTGGATACAAAAAAACAACCAATCGTAAATGCTGTAAAGAAAAAGCAAAGTGAAATAATCAATGTAGTTTTCAAATCAGTTTTATTGTCGATAATATATTTACATTTCCCCTTCTGAAGGTTTAGAGTTTGATTTGTTAAGCCGTTGGAATTATTTTTTCTAACTTCTATATAATAATCTACAACATCATCAAACAAGTTGACCCCAAGATGTGCAAAAACAACTCCGATTAAAGATAAAATTCCATAAAATAAGTTTCCGCCATCAACCAATCCGAATAAAAAAGGTACTGACCAAGAAAAAATTGAAGTCGGTGACGAATACCATCTTGCCGCATTAAACCAAAAAATAACACTATTTATAGCTTTATACATAATTTATTTATTTTATTTAAAATAAATAAATAATTCACAATGTTAAGTTTTGTAAACTTTATAAAGTGTTAAAACAATTAAATAGCTTAATTTACAAATATCAATCAAAATGATAATCAAAAAATAAAACAAATAATGCAGACAAAACCCTAAAAAACATGCTATAATATCTGAACAGATGTATTAAGTGTTCAATATACATTTTATAGTAATCGTTCAAAAGAGAAAGAAAAATATAAATTGTAAACATTTTGTAAAGTTTACCCAAATAAAAGTCAATATTTAAAATAATAAATCTTTTAAATATATAGTGTGAAGAAAAGTGAAAGTTTGTCGGAGGAATACATGACAATTAGTGTGAACTCAAGAAAAAAACAGCCTAAAAAGACTTTTGATGAATTATTAAATGACTTAAGAACAAGTAATTCCGAAAAAGTAAGATATAATGCTGCAAGAATTCTAGGTGAAATGGGTGACTCTACCGCAGTAGATCCGCTCATTGACGTACTTAAAAATGACAAAAACGGTTCAGTCCGTTTATATGCGGCAAGAGCATTAGGTGAATTAGGAGACATTTCTGCAACAATTCCTCTTATTGAATCATTAAGAGAAGATCGCAATGTGGATGTAAGAGTACGTGCAGCAAGAGCTTTGGGACGTTTAGGCGGTAAAGAAGTAGTAGAACCGCTAGTAGAAGCCCTAAATGATGAAAACCCTCAAGTTTGTATTACCGCTACAGATGCGTTAATAGAAATCGGTGAAGTAGCAACAGATGCATTAATAGAATCGTTAGACCACGAAAAAGTTAATGTAAGATGTGATGCGACAAGAGCTTTAGGTGAAATCGGAAACGCCAAAGCCGTAGATAAAATTATTACAATGTTAAAAGATGAATGGGTAAACGTAAGAATTTATGCCGTTACATCTTTAGGAAAATTAAGTGATACAAAAGCAGTTCCTGCATTGATTGAAGTTATGCAAAACAAAAAAGAAAATGAACTTGTAAGAGCAGGTGCAGCTGCAGCCCTTGGTGTTCTTAGAGACCAAAGAGCTTTACTTCCTTTAAGAGAATTAATTATGGAAGCTGAAGAACTTGGAGAACTTGAAGATACAGCTTTAAAATCTTTCAAAAAGATTATGGCTGCCAACTGGCAAACAGCTCCAGGATCTATGCAACAAAACAGAGCTTGCGTATAACTTAAAAATTTGATTATAATAAAAACCCTTCAAATAATTTGAAGGGTTTTTAATTTTAAAATATTAATTATTTTTACAGCTTAAAAGAAAATCGCATAGCTCTCTAATTGCGCCGCTGCCTCCATTTTTAGAAGAAATAAATTTAGAAATCTCTTTAACTTCTTTAACGGCATCATTTGGGCAAGAAGGAAATCCAATTTTCTTCAGCACACATATATCAGGTAAATCATCTCCCATATATGCAGCTTCGTGCGGTTCAAAGCCGTATTCTTTCAAAATTTCTTCAAGAGCTTTTTCTTTATTTTTCTGTCCTTGATAGAGTTTATGCATTCCAAGTATATTAAATCTGTGAGTTACCGTTAAAGTTTCTCTGGCTGTTATAATAGCTGTTTTAAATCCGGCTTTATTAAGCATGACTATGCCCTGTCCGTCTTTTGCATTATATGTTTTGTATTCCTTGCCATCTTCATCAAAAGTAAGGCTTCCATCGGTCATAACGCCGTCAACATCAAATATTACAATTTTAATTTTTGAAGCAGCATATTTTAAGTCAATATCGGGCATTTAAGCAACTCCTGCTTTAAGTAAATCATGGACATGTATAAGACCTATCGGTCTTAAATCTTTATCTGACACCGCTATAGAAGTTATAGAATATTTTTCCATAACAGCGAGAGCTTTTGCAGCAAGTTCTGTTTGCATAATTGTTTTAGGATTTTTTGTCATAACATCTTTAGTTTTAAGATTCGAAATGTCTGACGAGAACTTTATCAGGGTTCTTCTTATATCACCGTCTGTAAGTATACCTGTGATTTTATTTTGAGTATTAACAATAATTGCACACCCTAATTTTTTTTGAGAAATAAGTTCTATCGTTGAAATAAAACAATCATCTTCAAAAGCAACAGGAAGATTTTCGCCTTGAACCATCAATTCTTTAACGCTGTATAAAACACCTTTGCCTAAAGAACCTGACGGGTGGTAAAGCAAAAAGTCTTCTTCCGAAAAACCTCTTTGTTTAAGAAGGCATATTGCTAATGCATCACCCATTGCAAGAGTGGCAGTGGTGCTTGCTGTTGGGGCTTTTCCCAAAGGGCATGCTTCTTTTTCGACTGAAACGTCAAATACAATATCACTTTTTTGAGCAAGAGTAGAATGCATTTTGCCGGTAAAAGATATTAATGGGACTTCAAATCTTTTTATTAACGGCAATAGATTCAAGAGCTCCGAAGTCTCACCGCTGTTAGAAAGTGCTATGACAACATCTTCTCTTGTTATAATTCCGGAATCCCCGTGAGTACTTTCAGCAGGATGAAGGAAATATGAAGGAGTACCCGTAGAAGACAATGTAGCTGCAATTTTTCTGCCTATATGGCCCGACTTTCCCATACCGGTGACTATAACTCTTCCTTTACAGGAAATTATCACTTCAACAGCTTTTTCCATATTGCCTTCTACTCTGTCTTTAAGACTCAAAATAGATTGCGCTTCAATTTTAAAAACTTCTCTTGCCAATTCAACAATACGGTTTGTTTTTTTTAATATTTCCAGCATATTACACCTATAGGTTCTTCATAAAACAATTATACGACAATCTAATACAAATAATGTAGTTTTTTTATAATAACTTTATTTTTTTTAAAACAAACCGACTATATAGGATATAGACTACATCAACTGAAAGTAAAAATTAATGGCGAGTAATATTGAGAAATCAATTTGTTTAACCATCGACGGATATCGCAAAAGTGTATTTGAGGCAGTAGATTATTTAAAAAATTATATAATCAATAATGAATGTAATTTATTATCCGTAAATATAGCTAAACTAAACCTAATAGACGCAACCAAAATAAGCGTTCTCTGCTCGACTTTCCATTTTTCCAAACATCCTGAAGGTGAAATTAAGTGGTATGTGCAGGATGAGGAAACTAAAAAAACAATAAAACTTCTAAAACTTAAAAACGTTAGGATTGAGATTATTTCTACAAAACAACCCAACAAAACTACAAGTATTAAAAATATTTCTGATTGTGTTTGTTTACAGGTATAAGGCTAATTATCAGCAATAATATTGCTATAATTATAGTTAATATTTTTTTCGCAAAATTTTGTATTCGTTTTATTCGCAATTGAATTAAGCAAATTGGTAAGTAATATACTTATAAATTTTGCATTCAGGCTGCTAAAATCAATTACAAATTCATTAATACCGATTTCCTGCAAGTAATCCATATAATCATACATTTGCAAAATTTCATTTTTAAACATGTGCATACGGCAAAAGCCATCTACGACAAAAGGATAGACCCTGTTTAAAGACGGGTCTTTAAGCGCATAAGTTCCTTTGTGACAAGGTGCTTTACAAGATAATCTTGATATTATTGCTGAATCATTATTTAAAGGACATAACCCGAGACTCGGAACTCTTATATTCCCTGCAATTGTAAGCTTCTTATTCGGAATTACATTTTTTATTTTTTTTACGCAATTTTTTATGTTATTCATATCGTTAAACGTACTGAAGTCAATAGTTTCAATAGGATGGAGATTATTAAGGCAATTTATTGACATGCTGTTTAAAAGGTTAATCCCCTGACCGATTTCAACAGGCAATCTGTGCAGGTCAGAATCATTAACAAATGCCCAGAAATATCCGATATTGTTAATTATTATGCTTGATGGATGGGGTTCTTCAAGACAAATATTTTTTACATATTCGTAGACTCTGTCAAAATCTCGTTCAATCAATATCCTCGGGGTGCTCAATTGAAATTCAATGTTGTTATTTTTGCAAAATTGTTTAACTTTATTAATAATATCCGTAAAACTGCCCTTAGCTAAATCTGCGGTGCTTAATATTTCACCGTATTCAATAGAATAGATTAAATTAAAGCCAATCTTTTGATTAAATTTTTTTATTTCATTTAATTGTGCGAGCGACGATAATCTTAGGTTGATTTTGGGGATTTTTAAAGCTTTATAATCAAATTCGGATTTCAAGCGTGTTTTTTTCATTGCCCAATCAAAAACTTTTATATATCTGCTAAATTTAAAATCTTTACCCTGAGCGCTAATTATTTCACCAGAAAAATGATTTGTCTGATAAAAACTTTTTCTTATATGTTTGAAAGGCAGTTTTTGGTTTTTAAATAACTTTGGCTTCTGAAGAATTTTCTCTACCAACACAATTCCTTCCAAAATCTCTTCAGAAGAAGCGAATTTACCTTTTATAACAACAGAGTCGATTGCTTTCATTTTTTTAATTTCTTCTGCGCACCAAGGAAGATTATCACTGTCTATTGAAAGAGATAAATTAGTGTATTTTTTAATTTTCGCAATATTCTTCATATAGATTTCTTCGGTGATTATTATTTTGTTTGCTTTGTGGAAAGTATTTATGAAATCTATACCTGCAAGATTATGAATATCAAAATATGAATCCACAATCACCTCAAAAGGCAAGGAATATGTCTTTAGAACCTCAAGAAGTGCAAAGCTGTTTATGAAAATACCATCAATTTTTGTTGATTTTAGATACGTAATAAATTTTTTAATCTGATTCAAATCTTCTTCAGTAATGCTGTGTTTAAAATTAACATAAACTTTACAACCTGAGTTATGAGCTGTTTCAATAAATTCTTGAATGTAGTCAAAATTATTATTCAAAAACTTATGGTGATATACATAAAAATCACGGCATTTCGTCTTTTCAGAAAAAGTAATAATGTCATCAGGAATTTTAACAGGAGCTATTACAAAAATATCTTTCATTTAAAAACCCACTCTATACTTTATGTCTATTTTATCTTTTGAATTTAAATAAATCAAATTACTACACATTTAGAAAAAACCATCTGTACATATTTGAAAAATAATTCAAATGCAAACACTTTCATGTTATAGTTTTTTCAGGAATAATAACTATTTGCCAATTTTTAAAAATCAAAGTAAAATATTAATAATTTACGTTTAATATATGATATTTATTGCTATTGGAAGATATAAAATTTTATTAGGTTTTAAGTGAGAAGAATATAAATGTTAAATAACCCAAATGAATGGCATAATATACAAACTGATCCCATAGAAGAGAACAGTGAAGATGCTATTGAAGTCTCTGAACCAGAGGTTAATAATGTTAAACCTATGTCATTTTTCGCACAAAATAAAAACCTGATTATCCTTTTTATAGCTCTTATTTTACTTATAGTACTTGCCGCAGGTGCATATATTTATAAAAAGAATAAAGACAATGAAAAAATATCAAATTCAAATGCTCAATTGGCAAATTATTTTTACAATCAAGCAAGTAATCCAAACACTCAGAGTGCCCAAGAGCCCACAACTATTGTCGAAGTAAACCTTGACGAACCTGTTGCTCAAACAAATGCTGAACAATATCCATCGGCGCCCGGCAATGCAATACCTAATCAACAGCCCCCAATACAACAGAATTCGCCTCCGTCTCAAATGCAGGCGGGATTACCTCAAAATAGACAGAATACTGTAACAGTCAGGACCGGAGATATCGGTCGTGATAATCCTTTTAGACCATATAAAAATCAACTTTCTACATCTAAATATTATAACCTTGCATATAATAACCTTGATTTCGATGTAATAGAACCTCCGCAAACAATTCTTGAAGACTCCGCAGCTACTAAACTTATGGAAATAACAATTTCCGGAATAATGTATGACTTTAAAAGTCCTTCTGCAATTATCAACATTGAAGGTCAGGATCAGCTTGTGAGAAAAGGAGACAGGTTATATGGCTATACCATTTTAGATATTACAAGAGAAAAAGTTGTTGTGAAAACCGGATCAAATATTTTTAGAGCATCGGTAGGTCAATCTATTGCCACAGAAGATATAAAAATAAACCAAGTTTCGAACTTAAAATATAAATTTGCAGGTCCCTATCACCCTGCGAAAAAAGCAATTGAAATTAAATCTAATTAGAGGAGCAGAATAAATGATAAGATTAATTAGGAAAAAATTGTTCAAATATACCATTTTAGGGATAAGTATTATGGTATTGTGTACTTATTCGGCATTCAGTGCTCCTCAAAGAAAAATGAGTGCAAGCATCAGCGGGCCAAAATTAAGAGGCGAATACAAAAATGATAATAATATCAAACTCGAAGGTGAAGTCAATCTAACCCGAGGACACCAGATTGTCAGTGTAAGCCTCAGAGATACCGATGTAAAACAAGCATTAAGAATGTTTGCCGATAAAGCCGGCTTAAATATCATATTTCATAGCTCCGTTGAAGGAAAAATCACACTGGATCTTGTTAATGTGACTTTAAACGATGCCTTTAAAATGATTATGCAAATGAGTGAATTATCTTATGTAATCGATAACGACACTCTTATGGTTATGTCTGCAGAAGCCAGCAAAAAGATTGATGTATCAAAAGAAAATATGAGTATTATTCCAGTAAAATATGTGGATGCATCTGCAATAGCACAATTTTTAAATAAGAATATATTCTCAATAAATAAACCCGGATTGTCAAATAATGAAATTGTTGTGACAAATCCATTAAAAAATGAATTGCTTATTTTTGGAACAGAAAACGATTATAAAATGGCAAGAAAAATAGTCGAAAAGCTTGATACGAAACCAAGAGCAACTACATATAAAGTGAATCATACAACTCCAAAAGAAATGGCAACTTTAATTTGTGAAACATTATTCTCTTCTCAAGGCGCAGGAGGAGGAACAACCGGCGGTGCAGCCGAAGGGGAAGAAATATCTCTTGGCGGCGGGGTTGTAGCATGCAGGGTATCAAATTCTGTTAATACAGAGAAACTGACTTCTTTCAATAATTCAACACTATCTATTGTTTACCAGCCAAGTTTAGGAACTATAAGTGTATTTGGCGGTTCAATAGAACAAATTAATATGATAAATGAATTTATAACGGCAAATGATAGAAAACAACCACAAGCATATATTGAATTTTCAATAGTAGAGCTTAATGAACAAGGCTCAAAAGAATTTAATAACAATTGGCAAATATGGAGTAAAAATTTCTCAGGCTCATTTGATAACAACGGTCTTACTTCTAACCCTATTTATTCAACGTTTTGGAAGGGTAACGGATATACCATGGTTGATGAGGCCGGAGAAACTTTAAAATCCGTAAGTAAATATGCAGGTCCTCTAACTATATCTCAAAATATCAGCTACCTTATCAGAAATGGAAAAGGAAGGGTGCTTGCAAATCCTAAAGTTATGGTCACAAACGGAAAAACTTCTGTAATAGACTTAACTTCAGATTATGTCGAATCAACAACCTCTCAGGTAATTCAAGGAAACGGGATTACAAACGCTGTACAAAAAACATACACTATAGCTGATGATAATGGTATGAAAATATCTTTAACACCATTTATCAGCCCTGATGGCTATGTATCTATGAATTTAAAACCTGATTATTCTACTATCAAAGAACAAATTACTGACATTGGAGCAGACGGTAAAACTCCTATTGTAGCAGCAACATTATTACAAAGAAGAAACCTTGAACTTTCAAATATAAGAATTAAAGATGGCGAAACCCTTGTAATAGCAGGTCTTATCAGAGAAACTCAGCAACAATCAGTTACCAAAATGCCAATTTTAGGAGATATACCAATCATCGGAACTTTCTTCAGAAATCAGAAAAAAACAAATGAAAAAGAAGAACTAGTTATAATGATAACTCCAAGAATCATCAAAGATACAGAAGATGTTGTCCGTATTTAAAACAAAATGACAAATGAAATCCAAAATAAATTAAAAGAATTTATAGATTTCACATGCTTAAAAGATTTTGAAATAATTGACTATGAAAAGCATGGGTTTATTCCGCTTGGAAAAAAAGACGATATGTTTTTTATTGCAATGCTGGATTCTCAAAAACAAGCTGAAATACAAAAGTTTGTATCCCCGATTCTGGCAGATACAAAATATAAAATTATTTTAATCAATCAGGAAACTTTTAACGAACTCATTAATTATATTAAATATAGTTATAATGCTCAAATCGAAATTAAAAAAAATAATAATAAAAATGAATCGAGTGAACCTCCTAAGAACAAAAAAAGAATAGGTGAAATACTCATTGAAATGGGTTTTATCACTGAAGATCAACTTTTTGATGCTTTGATAGAAGCTAAAAAATCTTCTTTACCTGTTGGCTCAATACTCGTTCAAAAAGGATACGTTTCAGTAACGGATTTAAAAACAGCCCTATCTGCACAGCAAGGTTTTGAAACTGTAAATACGGAACAATTAAAAATTGACGAGAACGTCTTAAACATTCTTCCTGAAGATTTTATTAAATTGAATCAAGTCATTCCTCTAAGCTTTGATGGCAAAACTCTTGTTGTGGGAATGGTTAACCCTAACGAAAAAGGAATAATTAATGATATTGTCTATCTGACAGGTCTTAGACCCAGAATTATGCTTATAACATATTACGAATTTAATATGTGCATAGAGACTTATTATAGCGAGTCTAAGAAAGAAACTACTCAAATCATTCAAAAAATGGAAGAGCAGGCAATTGAGTATTCTACAAATGAAGAATCTCTTTATGAACAAGCAGAAAGAGAACTTCAAGACACCTCAAGCATTGTCGTTAAATTTGTAAATAAAATCATAACAGATGCAATTGAGCTCAAAGCAAGTGATATCCACATTGAGCCAAGAATAAATAATTTTGCGGTGCGCTACAGAATCGACGGCATCTTGAAAGAAGTATTAAACTTACCTAGCAAAATTGAATCTGCAATTCTAACACGTCTTAAAGTTATTTCTAAAATGAATATTGCGGAACACAGACGTCCTCAAGACGGGTCTTTTTCCATTAAATACAAAAATAATGCATATGATTTCAGAATCAATACTTTACCTGTTTCAACTAAAGAAAAAATGGTAATCAGGATATTAACGCCCGCAGTAACACTATCCTCTGCTAAGCAGGAGATGGAATTAATAGGAGCAGCACAAGAAGATATAGATAAAATATCAAGAATAAAGTCAGTGCCAAACGGTATTATTCTGGCAACAGGTCCGACAGGAAGTGGTAAAACGACCACTTTATATGCTTTATTGAACAGCATAAATGATGAAAAAATTAATATTACAACAATTGAAGACCCTGTTGAAATAAAAATTGAAGGAGTTAATCAATCCCAGATAAATACAAAAGCGGGTATTACATTTGCATCTTGCTTAAGAGCCATACTAAGACAAGATCCTGATGTTATACTTGTAGGTGAAATAAGAGACTATGAGACCTTGGAAGTTGCTATCTCTGCAGCACTAACCGGGCACTTAGTATTGAGTACTCTTCACACAAACTCGGCAGCAGCAACAATTACTAGATTAATTGAAATGGGAGCAAAAGACTATCTTGTTTCATCAACAGTAGCAGGAGTTATTGCACAAAGGCTTGTAAGAAAACTATGTAATAATTGCAAAGAAGAATACTTCTCATCCAGAGAAGAAGCCGAACTTGTTGTATTTAATGAAGAAGAAATAGACAAGTTTATGAAAGTCCCTATATATAAGCCAAAAGGTTGTGATAAATGCGGCTTTGAGGGATATAAAGGCAGATTAGGAGTGTATGAAATACTTCAGGTAACAAAAGAAATTAAAAAGTTGATTGCCCAAGGTGCACATGATATACAAATAGAAGAAGCAGCAGTAGGCTCAGGCATGAGAACTTTACAACAGGCCTGTCTTACTCATATAATTAATGGAGAAACAACAATAAACGAATTTGTGAGGGTTTTAGGACCTGTAAATGAATAAATAGGTAAAAGAAATGCCAGTATACAGTTACGTAGCACTAAAAAACAATAAAGAAATAATAAAAGGTAAAATTGATGCCGATAATATTAAGCATGCAAGAGAACAGCTTAGGCAGCTTGGATATTTACCGACAAAAATTACTGATGAATCGCAAGGAAAAAGTTCTGAAGCAAAGACTACAACTGCAAAACTGCAAAATTTGTCCTTGAAGGAAAAACTTGATTTTACAACAACATTCCATACACTTCATAAAGCCGGTCTTCCTGTAATTGAAAGTTTAATTTTTATGGAAAATGATGCTTCAAGCAGAAGAATCAGGCTTTTAGCCAGAGAAATCAGAAAACAAATCATAGCAGGTTCTACTTTTTCTGATACCATAGCAAGATATCCTGAAATATTCGGAAGAGTATACATTGGTCTTGCAAAAGCAGGTGAAGATTCGGGAGAAATGGAAAGAACTTTTGACCGTATTATTGAGCTGTTAAAAAAAGAAGGTGATATAAAAGGACGTGTTATCTCTGCTTTGGCTTATCCAAGCTTTGTAGTATGTTTGGCTATAGTAGTAGTTTTGATTATGTTGATGTTTGTATTCCCCGCCTTTAAAGAGATGTTTGATAACTTAGACAAAGAGCTTCCAATCTTTACCAGAATATGTATGGATTTAGGTGAATTTTTAAAAACAAGATGGTTTATAATACCAATATTCCTAGGTACTCTTATAGGTGGTGGAATATATCTTTTTAATTGGGAACCTTCCAGAAAAGAAATTGACAAAATTCTCTTAAATGTACCCTTACTATCTGACTTATTAAAAAGTGCGGCTTTTTCTAACTTTTTGTCAGTTTTACAGGTAGCATATGAAGCAGGTATACCTATTGTGGACTGCTTATATTTATCAAACTTAACGTTTACAAATTCACACATGCATAAGGCAGTAAGTGTCTCGATCAAAAAAGTTCAGGAGGGAGCACACTTATCAGTTGCATTAAGAATGGCAAAAATATTCCCCAAAATGATACTATTTATGGTTGCCACAGGCGAACAATCAGGTAGACTAGGGGAATTAATGAAACAATCAGTTTTGTATATAGATCAGGAACTTGATAGAATTATTGACATGATGACAAAGATGATAGAACCGGTATTACTTATATTTATAGGTGGTATAGTCTGTTTCTTGGCACTTTCATTATATTTGCCTCTATTCCAGTCATACCAAATGTCATAAGAAGGGAGAATCAATAATTATGGACAATTTCAGCTCAAATCAAAATAATTTTACAACAGGAATCTGGTCTGAAAAAGTTTTGGTAATAACAGAAGATTATGAAATTACAGGGAATGTTTTTATGCCTAAGACAGGGAAGAAAAACCGTGTCTTGTCAGATATTTTAAATGGCGGAAAACGTTTTGTTGCAATAAAAAACTGTGAAATTTTGCATAGAGAATTTCCTAATAAAAAAATCGAAAATCATGATTTTTTACAACTGAATCTAAATTCAATCATAATCCTAAGACCTATTACCACTGAAGAATAAATGTGACAACTGCTTGATTTTCATTATTGTCTATGATATCAATATTTATAGGAAATTTAAATAGGGGCTATTAGCTCAGGTGGTTAGAGCGCACGCCTGATAAGCGTGAGGTCCCTGGTTCGAGTCCAGGATGGCCCACCATAAAGAAGAGAGTTAACTTTGGCTCTCTTTTTTATTGTAAATTTGTATAAATTACAAAAGCATTTTTATATTACAAGAATAAATATAGTGCACCTGCCTTTTATTTATTACAAGAGGTTACAGACTCATTTAATAAAATATTGATTATTTTTTTTGTCATGTTATTATAATAATCAATCAGGGGGTATAGCTCAGTTGGTAGAGCGCCTGCCTTGCACGCAGGATGTCGCAAGTTCGAATCTTGTTACCTCCACCATAAAGCCTCGAAACAAGCTCATAGCAAGCGTTTCGGGGTTTTATTTTGTCTGAATTGCCGCACAGTGCGGGCTTTACCGAATTAGCGATTTAAAGACTGCTACAGAGAAAGACTTATAACTGGATTTTTTAGAGATATTTTTCCAAAAGTCTCTTTTGAAAATTTTCGTGACACCCTGCCTATTTGCATCATATTTTACAAGGTCTAATTATATAATTTTTTCTCTAGTTTATTATTTAGTTGATATTTTCTTGATTTTTTAGATGAGTCTGTAACCGTTAAAAATCCATCATCTGCCCAATCTTGAAGTAATTTTCTTACCGTTCTTGGTGAAAAATTAAAAAACATAGCAACATCATTTGAGGTAATTGTTTTTTGAGTTTCAAACAAATCTAAAATTTTTCTTTGTTTTGCATCTAACTCTCTTAAAACAGGAGTTAAATCTTTCGACCCGGACTCTGTTTTTGCTTTGTTATAAACATTCTCAAAAGATTGTTTTACCCCTAAAATAAAATATTCAATCCACTTTGTAATATCTGCTTCTGCTCGCCCCATATAATAATTGTGCGATGGACCAATCGATATAGCGTCATAATATCCTTTTAAATCTTTTGCGTAATATTCTTCTAGAGAATATATGCCTTTTAAATCATAACCATTTTTATGCAAAATCAGAGTGGTTAAAAGTCTTGCACTTCTGCCATTCCCATCATAATAAGGATGGATGGTAACATATTGATAATGAGCAATGGCGGCTTTTATTAAAATCGGTGTTTCATCATCATAATTTAACCAATTAACAAAATCTTTCATTAACAACTGAACATCTTTTGCTTCAGGGGGCATGTAGACAATTTCGCCTGCTAAACTGTCAGTTATAACATTTTGTCCGTCTCTGTATTTTGTTTGCTTATTATCGCTTTCTACAAGTGAATGAATTTTTTGGATTTCTACTTCTGTAATGAATGTTTTCTTTAGTGCTAATTTTTCAATATATTCAAGTGCGCTATAATAGCCTTTAATCTCTTTTTCGTCTCTCTGGCGTTGTGGTATATTTTTTCGATTTTTGATAACCGCAATCACTTCTTCTTGGGTTAATCTATTACCTTCAATTTGAGTAGAATAATGTGTTGTTGTGAGCTTTGCACTTTCTCTTAAACTCGCCATCAAATGGGGAGTTACCGGAAGCGTTTTTATTTGCTCTTTTAATTGTTCGATTTTTAAAATATTATTCATAATATTTTTGCTAATCGTATAATTTGGATTAAATTCAAATTTTTTATTCGACATAGACAGCCTCATTAAATCGTTTTAAACATGTTATTATTATGCCATTAAATTGCCATTAAATCAAGACTGATAAAATATATCCATTGTGTTGTTATGATAAACAATACCTTGAAATGCTTGATATTGTTGAGATACAGAGCAATAATGTAAGTATAAGAAAATGCTAAAATGGGGAAATTTATTCAGGAAGTTAATATTTTGAATATTTCATGCTCCACCATAAAAAACACTATCAATTTGATAGTGTTTTTTATTATATGGAATATCCAGCTGTGTCGGGGACTTTGCCCGATGGAGTTTTTAAAGAGACTTAAAAAGAGAAAATTCTATGCCGATTTTAAAGCCATTTTTCTCAAAAATCTCCTTTTGATTTTTTCGTGACACCCTGAGTATAAATAATTAAAATTTTTGTATAGGTTTTTTTATATCATAAAAGTCATCATAATTTAAAATATAAAGATGGTTAAAAGGATTATTTTTTTGTTGCTTCCACCAAGAATTAATATCTGATATATACTTATCATAATCAAATTTAAGATCATACATCGATGTAAGAATTAAAGAAAAACCTTGATAACAATTATCTTTTTGACCTTTTTGAATTTTTGTTAATATTTTTTCAGTACTTGAATCAACATACTTGCTTATCAAAAGTAATCCGTCTTCAAATTCTCCGCCCTTTGATTCAATATAGTTACGTTCACCATTTTTTCTATAAAAACATATATTACTATCATTTTTGACTTGTTCATTTTTCTTTATCTGTTTAGCTTTTGTATGGGGACCAGTTATCAAGCAACTATTTTCTTTTAAATATTCTAATGCCGTCCAACGCGTATAATAATCAATGGCTGTTGTACATTCGAAATTAACTTCTTCTCCATTGGGATCTACCATAATAGCATCAATTGAATTATTTTTATTTCCAAGAAATTTTACTTTTTTATAACCTTCTAATTTTGCAATTTCAATTATTGGAAATACTTCATTAAAAAAAACTTTTTCAAATTTTTGTTTTTCCGTGTTTTCAACGTCCATTGAACTAACAATAATATTCGATTTATTCTCAAGCAATTTATTAGAATAGTAAATTGCTTCATTTATGTCAAAATATTTTGTTGAATCTAGATAAAATTGGTTTTCGATGAGAATAATCTCCTTTATAATCCCCTTACAATTCAATTATACCATATGTTGATAAGTAGCATTTTAATAGGGATTTTAATTATTTACTTGGAGCAAATTTTCTTGCTCTTGCCAATCTAGGGTTTTTAATTTATATAGTTTTTGCAAACTTAAATCGGGCGGTTGGGTTCCGTTCAAAATACTTTCTACGATTCTTGGGGATAAAATGTTTAATCTTACGGTCCTTTTAATATGGTCTAAGCAATAGTCGGGCTCGAATTTTTCAATATCTTTTATATTCTCGACTTTACCGAGTTTCAGCATTTTATTCCAGCGATAGCTTTTGGCAATAGCGTTGATTAAAACAGGGTCAATATTTCTGTTACTACTTTTGCCGTTAACAATCAGAACGCTTCCTCGCCTTGGCGTTCTTGATATTTTAATATTTTTTTGTATCAAAATCGTTGTTTCAGAACCATTGGATGCCTCTTTCAATGACTCTTTAGGATATAATAAACTTTCTAAAAATTGCTCAATTCCGCCCTCACAAAGAAATATCTGCACGTTGGTTTTATTCAAATTTACTTTTGATAGAACACAGCGAATTTGCATATTAGATAATTTAATTGTTTTTATTTTTTCAAACAATTCTTTTTGTTCAATGATGCTTATGTTTTCGCAATATTTTTGAATGTTTTCTGGTTCTTGCAAGAAATTTGTAATTTCGTCCAAAACAAGATTTTCTATCTCGCCTGCGGGGATTTTGTCAACTGAACCAGCATTGTTTTTGTCGCCTTGAATAGTTGCTTGACTTATATAATAGCGGTAGTGTTTTTCCCGACTATTACTATGCGATGGGCTCATTCGATTGCCTTTGTCGTCAAAAATTTTGCTTACAAGTAGTGAAGGCGATTTTGCATTAACGCAGTTTTTGTTGTTATTTCTATTTTTTTTAATTAACTGTTGAACTTGTTCAAAAACGTCCTTGTCTATAATTCCTTGATGCTCGCCCTCGTAATAATTTCCTTTGTGGTGGACCAAGCCTATATAAACTTTATTTTGCAGAATTTGATAAAGATTCCCCTTGCTGAATTTCTTTTCTGCTTTGCTTTTGAAGTTATTTTCATCAAGGTATTGCTTAACTTTAAGTACCGTTTTAAACTCTAAATATTTTTCAAATATCGTTTGTGCAGTTTTTAGATATTTATCATCGGGGAGCAATTTTCTGCTTTCGCACTTGTAGCCGAGGGGAATGACTCCGCCCATCCACATTCCTTTTTTCTTTGATGCGGCGAATTTATCTCGAATTCTTTCTCCTGTAACTTCTCTTTCAAACTGAGCAAAAGAGAGAAGAATATTCAAAGTCAGCCTGCCCATAGATGTAGTTGTATTAAAATGCTGGGTTATGGAAACAAAACTTGCATTTTGCCTGTCAAATAGATCTACAATCTTGGCAAAATCCATAAGTGAGCGGGTTAATCTATCAACCTTGTAAACAACTACAGTATCAACTTCACCCGCCTCAATATCTTTAAAAAGTTCTTGAACAGCAGGACGTTCAAGAGTTCCTCCCGAAAATCCACCATCATTATATTGTTTCTCAACTAACACCCAACCTTCGTGTTGTTGCGATTTTATATAGGCTTCGCAGGCTTCTCTTTGTGCGTCAAGTGAATTAAATTCCTGTTCCAATCCTTCTTCGCAGGATTTTCTTGTATAGATTGCGCACCGTATTATTTTTTTATTTTTCATTAATTTGCCCCGCTGACGACTTCAATAGTCCAAAAAATCTTTTGCCGTTCCATTTTGTTCCTGTTATTTTATAAGCTATTGCTGAAAGGCTTTTGTATCTTTCTCCGTTGTAGCTAAAGCCATTTTCTAGCACTATCACTTCATGTTTTATCTCGTGGTGTTCTCTAATTAATTTGGTTCCGGGTTTTATTTCTAAAATTTGTCTTGGTGAAATTTTTATATCGGATTCGCTGATTTCTGATTTATTGCTGATTTTTTGAGCAAGTTTTTCAAGTTGTTTTAAAGTTTGTGCTGAATACCCGCCATATTTTTTAGCCTGCATTTGCCAAGCAATGTGCTTGATTAAAAACTCTTTTTTAGCACCAGACGGTGGTTCTTCGTTAAAATATTTGTACCAACGCTTAATTAAATCGTTTCTTGATAGTGTTTTTAATTTGTTTATCATAATGTCCTTTTGACAACTATTACAAGAACATTAATCACTCTTCTATGCTGATTTATCAAGTGGTTTGGGGTGTATTTGTCCGAATGTGTTTAAATGTTATAGTGAAGCTTTTTGTGGTAATTTGTTTGTGATATAAAAGAAAAGTAGGAAGTATTTAGGTGTGAATATGTCAATACCAAATTATCAAGAATTTATGTTGCCAACATTAGAACTGATTTCTGATGGTGCAGAATATAAGAACAGTGAGATAGCTCTAGAAGTTGCTAAAAAATTGAATCTGTCTGAAACAGAAATGCAAGAAATGCTGCCTAGTGGAACTCAGCAAGTTTTTTACAACAGAGCAGGCTGGGCTAGAACATATTTAAAAAAAGCAGATTTATTGTATTATCCTAAGCGTGGAATTATGCAAATTACGGATGCCGGCAAAAAAGTTTTAGAATCAAACCCTTTAAAAATTGATGTTAAATTTTTAAAACAATTTGAGAACTTTAACTCATTTTTCAACAATAAAAAACAAGAAGACACAGATGTTGTTGCAAATATTGATAATGAAGAACAAGAAACGCCTGACGAAATGATTGAAAATGCAAGAACAATACTTTCAGCACATTTAGAAAGTGATTTGTTATCAAATATTTTAGAAAATTCGCCAACCTTTTTTGAAAGATTAGTTGCCAAATTATTATTCAAAATGGGTTACGGTGGCTCAGAAAAAGATATTTTACAAAGTTGCGGTAAAAGTGGAGATGGTGGAATTGATGGTATTATAAATCAAGATGTCCTTGGTTTAGATCAAATTCATATACAGGCAAAAAGATATAAAAGCGATAACATTGTTCAAGTTGGAGCCTTAAGAGATTTCTGCGGAGCTTTATACGGAAAGAAAAATCCTAAAGGCGTTTTTATAACTACATCTTCTTTTACAAAACCTGCAATCGACTTTGCCCACGACAATGACTTAATTTTAATTGATGGGCGGAAATTGACAAAATTGATGCTTGAATACAATATTGGAGTTCAAGTAAAAGATGTGATTGAAATTAAAAAAATCGACAATGATTTTTTTGAAGAGAATGTTTAGAATAAATCCTCTATTCTTCAACTGGGGTTATATTATCCATTTCAGTGTTGTATTTATTGCCTTTTGAATCAACACAAGTTGCGAAGTTTACCTTGCAGTCAGCGTATGTGTTGACCCAAGTCGATATTAACAATCCGACTTCCTGTTTTTTATTGTTAAAAATTTTGGTTCCGTACATTGTGTAATCTTTTTCTACCATTGTTTTTACTCCTTATTGTTATAATCCATTCATCACTTGCAATCGACTAAAAGTCAAGTCAAATAAAGGGTTTGGAATTAAATTGCATCATAAATTGAGGCTTTACTTGGCTGGGCAAGTAGTTGACTTAATGCATCACATTGATCGTCATATTTTCCTTTCGGAAACCGCAATAGTTCTTGTTCCAAATCTAATAACCAATGCGGATTGTCGTCCGGAAACAAGCAACTGCCGTTTTCAATTAAATGCGAAACTGCCATCAATCGGGTTTCTTTGTCGTGCTCAGGTTTTACTTCCTTAGAAAAAATACGATGATCTTTTCTCAGAGTTTGAATCAACTGTGTCCCTGAATTTTTGTCCTCAATCAAAACATCTATAGGCCTTTTATATTTTTCCTTTGCAAAAGTATGCATTCGAACAACTTTTTTGACTAACTCAGGAAATTCAAGTTTTTCTCGGTAACAACCAACGATGTAATTTTTATTATTAGAATCCCTTATTGCGGTTATACATACCGAATAATCATTATACTGCTCAATTTTACTTGCGGTATCCCAAGACTGAATAATAGATTTTATCCTAATTTCACCTTTTTGTATTGCAAGTAGAAGTTCCTTCAAGCCGTAATATACAAACCATTTTTTCTGGATGATGCCACCTTCTGCAGGTGCAGGGTTTTGTTGATATTGTCCTGCAAAGTTGTATTCACCCATTTGATTTTTAGCTTCAAGCAATTTCTGAAGTGTTTCTCTTTCAGGGTGGAGTGCTTCGCCTTTTTTCCTGTAAAAGGTTTTACTTTTTACCTGCCAATTTTCGTCTGTTTCTGCAATCGCAGGAATTTTGATATGCTTAAATGTGCTATCACTTTCAAGCAAATAGCCTGTAAAATCTTCATCATGAAGCCTTTGCATGATAACAATTATCTTGCCCTCGTTTTTGTTATTTAGTCTTGAATATAGCGTGCTACCATACCAATCGTTCGTCTTTCGCCTTACAAGATCAGAATTTGCGTCATCAGGTTTTATAGGGTCATCAATTATTAAAAAATCTGCGCCTCTTCCTGTTAAGGTTCCGTTGACGGAGGTCGAAAATCGTCCTCCGCCATGGGTTGTTTCAAAATCAGAAATGGCTTTTTTGTTTTTTGATAATTTCGTTCCGGGGAAGAGTTCTTTATACCATTCGCTCTCGATAACTCTTTTACAATCTAGTGCTAGCTTTTGAGATAATTCATCGTTGTAGCTTACGGCGATTATAGTCGCTTTTGGATTCTTGCCGAGAATATATGCAGGATAAGCGATTGAGCAAATAATAGATTTCATATACCGTGGTGGAATATTTACTATCAGTTTGTTGTATTTCCCTTGCAAAATGTTGCTTAATTCGCCGCATATCACATCTATATGCCAGTTATCAAGATATTGAGCGTTTGGAGAAACTTCAAGAAAAACTTTTCTCACAAAAGATTTGAAATCCTGTCTTAGCAATGCGTTCAATATTTCTTTATCCATTTTCTGTTCCCTCCGCTCCGTGGTAATTAGAGATGTAGCTTTCAATAATAGCTTTGTCATCTCTGCTCAGTGCGGCAATGACTTGGTCTTTTTCTTCGTCCTTTATATCCGCCATAAGCATATGTGGAAACAAAACAGAAATAGCTTTTACATCGCCTTTTACACCTTGATTGATAAGTTGAGTTAGCATAGCAACTTTCTTTGATATTTTTATCTTTTTGCCGTTATCTACAACTTCAAGTTTTTGGTTCAATATTTCCTGTAAAAGTTTGTAAGTATTTTTGCTTCCTTTTGGTCGCCCTTTTGGGTTTCCTGATTTTCCTGTCTTGAACTGTTTTTCCTCAGGTGGTTTTCCGTATCCAATATCGTATTCGTTATCCATTTATTTTTTCCTCCAATAATTCTCTGTAAGTTTTTCCGCTTTGGGTGTGGACTGCGGATTTTCCCGTTAAATCCTGCCATCTTCTGATTGTTGTATCAATGTATAAAGGCTCTAATTCAATTCCACAGCAAATTCTTCCGCATTGTTCGGCTGCGATAAGCGTTGTACCTGAACCTAAAAATGTGTCTAAAACAATATCACCACGCGAGGAAACATCCAAAATCGCATCTTTTACCATTTCAACAGGTTTTACAGTCGGGTGCATATTCAATTTATCTTTGTCGCCGCCAAAAGAATTTACTCCTGGATAATCCCAAACATTTGTCCTGTACCTTCCGTGTGAGCCAAGTTCGACATTGTTTTTATGAGAGCATGTACCATTTTTGAAAACAAAAACAAGCTCGTGCTTTGAGCGGTATAGTGACCCCATTCCGCCGTTATCTTTGTTCCAAATGCAAAGATTTTTGAACTCATCAAACACTTTATCGCCGGCGTTAATTATCTCTTTTATATGGCGCCAGTCCATGCAGATATAACTAAGTGAGCCGCTTTTGGAAAAATCTTTTAATAGTTGAAAATTGGTTTTTAGAAAATCCTGAAATTGATCCGAATTCATTTCCCCCGATGCCATTTTAAACTCTTTATGCTTAACTTTGCCCAAACCACAAACGTGGCCGTCGACTTTAACATTGTAAGGCGGGTCTGTAAAAACCATATCTACTTTTTTATCAGCAAATAAATTTTCGTATGTTTCTTTTTCTACAGAATTACCACAAATGATTTTGTGCTTTCCAAGTAGCCAAATATCACCTATTTTTGAAACAATTTCATTTTCAGGAACAAAAGGAACAGCATTTGTTTTTTCGTCAACTTCGACCGTTTTTTGAGTTAAAGAATCATCAAGGATGACATCAATATCTGCTGTATCAAAACCAGTGATATCAAGTGAAAAATCAAGCTCCAGTTTTTCCAGCTCGCAAAATTCAAGCTTTAACAAATCAACATCCCATTGACCGTTTTCTGTCAATTTGTTGTCAGCGATACGATACGCACGTTTTTGTGCCTCGCTAAGGTGCATTAATTTAATAACCGGAACTTCTGTTAGTCCAAGTTTTCGCGCTGCAAGTAGCCGCCCGTGACCTCCGATGATAATATTTTTTTCGTCTGTTAAAATCGGATTATTGAAGTCAAATTGCGTAATTGACTTTGCAATCTGCTCCACCTGCATGCTTTTGTGAATCTTAGGATTCTGCTCGTAAGGTTTAATAGCCTCGGTTGGTAAGTACTCAATTTGTAAATTTTTCATGCTAAAATCTCCTATTATTTATTACTTTTCAAGCATAATTTATAGGAGATTTACAGTAAATGTGGTTATCCACACAGTTTATTTGATTTGAATATATAGGGATAACAATATTAAAGAGATTCTTTTGGTAGTTTTATCGTTGAAATAATCCATATTGAATTTAGTTCTTAAATCAGCGCAAATTTTTTCTATCTGACTTTCTGAATAATCTAGTTTTTGGGCTAAATGTTTATTCTTTAAACAAGGATTATATTTGAATGCTTCAATTATATTCTTTTCATTATCATTAAGTTTGATTTCCCCATTTTTATACTGAATCAAGGCATTGTTTAACCCATCAAGGATTATTGATTCTTGCCCTTTTATATGTTCAATCAAGTCAAAATCTGTATCAACAAAATTTAAATCTTTTATAGATCTATTTTTTCTTTTTTCCAATATGTTCAGATAATCTAGAGCATTATGATAATAGAAGACACCAAACAATTTTAAATTATCTTCAACAAGATCACCAAATGTAATATTTTGCTTCAAAGCTAGTTCATACATTTCTAATGCTTGTGGAAGAGTAATCCCGTCCATAACGGAAATATCAATTTGTCGCTCCTCAAGTTCTTTTGGTATATTGTCTACAATTTGTGAAGTGATTTTATAATGTAAACTTGCCTGTTCCCAGTCGATGTTCTTCAAAGCTGTAAAAACATTGTTAGCGAATTCGTGTAAAGTCGAAATCGCCTTTTTGGTTTCTTCTGATTCGAAAAAATCTGTAATTTTTTTAGACAAATTTTCAATGTAAGTGTTAATTGCTAAATCATTCCCCATAGTGTCTCCTTTTCCCCAAGATTTATCTTGGAATTATAATAAAAATTTGAACCTCTACTATAATTATAGCATTATGCGAGGGGTGCTTTTTTCGTGAAGATGTAAAATTTTATTAAGCAAAAAACGGTGCACTTTTAATAGATGTTTTTAGTTTTCAAAAAAGCTAAAACCTTTTAATCATAACGTTTTAGCAAGTGGTCCAATAACTCCCAAAGCTCATCAATGTTTAAATTTCTAACTTTTTGCGATGTTTCATCAATATTTTCAGTATCAAAATGAAATAATTTTCTCATATATTTTAAAGCTTTTGTGTTTTCATTTTTTTCTAAATAAATTTTAGAAATATAGCACAGAGATTTATCATCATCTCCCATATTGAAAGCATCTAAAAAAATCTTTAACGCCAAATCTTTTTCACCCATTTTATAATAAATTTCGCCTTTTATTAAATAAGCATCGGCATACGAATTTTCATACTTGAGTGCTTTATTAGCATATTTTAGTGCTTGTATAAATTTACTCGTTTTGCAATAAATATTAGCCATATAAATACAAATGGATTCTTTGTATTCAGGATTGTGATAAATCCTCTCAAGGTTTTCTAGTGCCTCTGAATATTCACCTGCGCAAAATAAAGAGACCCCAAGGCAATAGCGAGCTTCTGCATTATTTTCATCTTTTTCAACTGCTATTTTTGCATATTCGCTTGCCATTTCCTCCTCATCAATGTATGAATAAGCGAGTGCCAGAGAGGAATACAATTGGGAATTTTTAAAGCCTAAACTTTCAGCTTGCTTAAATTTTTCAATAGCTTCAGCATAATCGCCTTTGTTTAATAAAAAGCGACCTGTTTGATAATAGTTAAAAGCTTCTTTGTTTTCCGTTTTTGTCATAACTTTTCCCTACAAATTATTTATAGCTGCCGATTTTATTTCCTGATTTGTCATACTCTGTTATTCGACCTGAAGAGTCTTTTTTATAGGAGCCTGTTTTATTTCCGCTTTTATCATAGGAATATATTCGATTGCCACTAGATTTATATGAACCGGTTTTATTGCCCGATTTATCGTAACTATAAGTGGTACTTCCGCTTGTTCTGAAAGAGCCTGTTTTGTTGCCGGATTTGTCATAGGAATAAGTTCTTTCACCGGATGTTTTATATGAGCCGACTTTATTGCCACTTCTATCATATTTATTTATTGTACCAGAGGAAGTTTCCCTATATGAACCTGTCTTGTTGCCAGATTTGTCATAAGAATTGGTTGTTTTGGCGAAAACAATGCCTGTTGTTAATACAAAAGCCAATAATGTTATAAAAACTTTTTTCATGATACACCTCACGAATCTAATTATATCATAGCTTTACGTCAATAGCGGACGCGGAAAACAAAGCTTAACAAACAGACTTAATTGGCTTATTTGTGGTACTATCAAAGTAAAGTGCTGCATGGTAATTGCAAATATCAAAGTGAAATCAAGAGGAAGTTATGAATAAACAACAACTTGCTAGTAAAATTTGGGAATCTGCAAATAAAATGCGTTCTAAAATTGAGGCAAATGAGTATAAAGACTACATTTTAGGGTTTATATTCTATAAATATTTGTCTGATAAGGAACTAAAATTTTTAAAAGATAATGATTTTACAGATAATGATATAAAAGCACTTGCTGAAGACGATGCAGAAACTGTAAAATATATTTCAAGCAATATTGGGTATTTCATAGCTTATAAAGACCTTTTTTCAACTTGGATCGAAATGGGCAGAGACTTTGATGTATCAAATGTTATAGATGCATTATCTGCATTCAGCCGTTTAATCAATACTTCACACAAAAAGGTTTTTGAAAGAATTTTTGATACACTGCAAACAGGGTTAAGCAAGCTAGGCGATAGTTCTGGAGCAAGAACGAAAGCTATAAGCGAACTTATTCAGCTGATTAAAGATATTCCTATGGATGCCAAGCAAGATTATGATGTCCTTGGCTTTATATATGAGTATTTAATAAGTATGTTTGCAGCTAATGCGGGCAAAAAAGCCGGCGAATTTTATACTCCTCATGAAGTTTCTCTTTTGATGTCTGAAATCATAGCAGACCACCTGAAGGACAAAAACGAAATCAAAATTTATGACCCGACAAGTGGCTCAGGCTCTTTGCTTATTAACATCGGGCGTTCTGTTGCAAAGCATGTAGAAGACGAAAACAATATCAAATATTACGCACAAGAATTAAAGCAAAATACATACAACCTCACTCGTATGAATCTAGTTATGCGTGGAATTTTGCCTGATAATATTGTGACTAGAAACGGCGATACATTAGAAGAAGATTGGCCATTTTTTGATGAAAGTGACCCTATTGGCTCCTATAATCCTTTGTATGTAGATGCTGTTGTTTCAAATCCTCCATATTCTCAACCTTGGGATTCGGCGAATAAAGAAACAGATCCTCGATATGCTCGTTTTGGACTTGCACCAAAAACAAAAGCGGATTACGCATTTTTGCTTCATGATTTATACCATATCAAGCCTGATGGAATAATGACAATAGTTTTGCCTCACGGAGTTTTATTCCGTGGCGGAGAAGAGGGTGAAATTCGTAAAAACCTTATTGAGGGCAATCATATCGATGCTATTATAGGCTTGCCTGCTAACATATTTTTCGGTACAGGGATTCCTACAATTGTTATGGTGCTGAGACAAAAACGAGAAAAAACTGATGTACTTATTGTTGATGCTTCAAAAGGCTTTGTTAAAGTCGGTAAAAATAATAAACTCAGAGCTTCTGATATTAAAAAAATTGCAGATACAGTTATCAACAGACAAGGTATTGATAAATATTCAAAAGTTGTAACAAGAGAAGAAATTCGTAAAAACGAATACAATTTGAATATTCCAAGATACGTTGATTCATCAGATAACGCAGAAAGTTGGGATATTTATGCGTCTATGTTTGGCGGAATTCCTAATTCAGAAATTGATGAACTCCATGAGTTTTGGAGTGCATTACCTGATTTGAGAAAAGATTTGTTTGCGGAGTTATCTAGCAATTACTCAAAAGTTGCAGTGAAAGATGTTAAAAAAGCTATCAAAGAACATCATAATACCAAAGAATTTATAGAACTTTTTAACAACTCTTTTGGTGATTTTCATTCTTACCTTAAAAAAGAATTGCTTAGTGAAATGGAATCTATTAACACTTCAAAAGAAGAAGCTTTGCTAAGTGAAGATATTTTTAAAAGGCTTGAATCTATTTCTTTGATAGACAAATACGAAGCCTACCAGCTGCTTGATGATGATTGGACAAAGGTAGCAGTTGACTTAGAAATTATACAAACAGAAGGTTTTGCAGCTACAAAAATCGTTGATCCTAATATGGTTATTAAGAAAAAAGATGGTAAAGAGCAAGAAGTTCAAGACGGCTGGGTCGGGCACGTTCTTCCGTTTGAACTTGTGCAAGAAAACTTGCTAAAAGATAAACTTGTGCAGTTAAAAGAAAAAGAAAACAGACTTTTAGAGATTGCCTCTGAATACACAGAAATTATCGATTCACTTTCTGAAGAAGAAAAAGATACAAGTGTTTTGAATGAAGCCAATGATGCTTTTGTAAACAAAGAAGTTCTCAAAAAAGCAAAAGAAATCGTTGCGGAATTCAAAGCTTCAAAGCAAACTCTTTCTAAATATACAGGTTCTGAGGATTCTTTTGAAACAAAAATAGTGTATGTTTCTAATCTGATAGAAGAAGATAAAGAGCTTAAGAAGCAGATTAAAAAAGAAGCGGCCGATTTGCATCTTTTGACCAAGAAAACTATTGAAAACCTAACAGATGAACAGGTGCTGGAGTTGTTGGAAGAAAAATGGATTAAGCCTTTTGTGGACAGTATAAACAATCTTCCTGATACGATTATCGGGTATTTGGCGACAAAAATCCAAGCCCTTTCAGAAAAATACGCTACTACATATTCAGAAGTCGAATCACAAATAAGAGAAACAGAAACACAACTGGCTTCTTTAATAGGTGAACTTGAAGGTGATGAGTTTGATATGCAAGGGCTAAATGAATTCCAAGCATTGCTTGCAGGGGAATGTAATGGCGGAAAATAGCACAAAACCTAAAATTAGATTCAAAGGATTCTCGGACGACTGGGAACAGCTTGGACTTGGAGATGAAGCAGACATAGTTGCCGGAGGCGACATAGACAAAAATAAAATTGCTGAATCTGGAAAATATCCTGTGTTAGCAAATGCGCTAACTAATGATGGAATAGTCGGTTATTATAAATATGATTATAGAATAAAAGCACCTGCTGTAACTGTCACTGGACGTGGTGATGTTGGTCATGCTCAAGCAAGATATAGTGATTTTACCCCAGTTGTGAGACTATTAGCATTAAAAACCAAACATGACGTTGGCTTTTTAGAAAATGCTATTAATAATCATGCTGTTTTGGTCGAATCAACAGGTGTACCTCAATTAACAGTTCCTCAATTAAAAAAATATGAAATTTATTTTCCAAAAACAAGTGACGAAGAAGAAATTATTGGCAACTTTTTTAAAGACATCGACAACCTTATCAACCTCAACCAACGCAAATATGACAAATTGGCAAACATAAAAAAAGCTATGCTTGAAAAAATGTTTCCCAAAAACGGAAGCAAAGTTCCTGAAATCCGTTTTAAAGGATTTACGGAAGATTGGAATCTCTATAAACTACAAGAAGTTGCCACAATGAAAGCTAGAATTGGTTGGCAAGGTTTAACTCAAAAAGAATTTTTAGACGAAGGTGATTATTACTTAATTACAGGAACAGACTTCGATAAAGGAATTATAGACTTCAAAAATTGTCATTATATCGGCGAAGATAGGTACAATCAAGATATCAATATACAAATTAAAAATGATGATGTTTTAATTACAAAAGACGGAACGATTGGAAAAGTTGCATATGTAGAGAATATGGACAAACCTGCAACTCTTAATGCGGGTGTTTTTGTAATAAGAGGAAAAGACAAAAATATTTGCAATTTGTACTTGTACCACTATTTAGCTGCACCATTTTTATTGGATTACGCAGACAAACAAGCTACTGGGGGAACTATCAAACATTTAAACCAAAATGTATTGGTTAATTTCCCAGTTCCAATGCCAAAAATAGAGGAACAACAAAAAATCGGAGCATTTTTTAAAGACTTAGACAACCTTATTGCTCTTCATCAACGTAAATACGACAAACTAATAAACATAAAAAAGGCAATGCTTGAAAAAATGTTCGTATAATTTTTTCAGACCTTAACAGAAAGGAGTAAATGATATGACACTCAAAAATAAATTTGGAATTACTGATTCTGCTGAACTTGCCAGAACTGAAGAAAAAATCAGCAAAAAAAAAGCTGTAGAATTATTTGAATACGGACTTTTGGACAAATTAGAAGCAGGAAAGTTTTCGGCACTGGCCGAAATCCACAAATATCTTTTTGGCGAAATATATGATTTTGCAGGTATAATGCGTGATGTCAATATTGCCAAAGGCAATTTCAGATTTGCACCTGTTATGTATTTAAGCGCATCATTAAGTCATATTGATACTATGCCTCAATCAACATTTGATGAAATAGTAGAAAAATATGTTGAAATGAACGCGGCACATCCTTTCCGTGAAGGGAACGGCCGCAGTGCAAGGATTTGGTTGGATGTAATTCTAAAAAAAGAGCTTGGGCAAGTAATAGATTGGAGCTTGATTGATAAAAACGATTATCTTTTAGCTATGGAAAGAAGCCCAATAAAAGACGTTGAAATAAAACATTTATTAAAAAATGCCTTAACCGATAAAATTAACGATAGAGAAGTTTATATGAAAGGTATTGATACAAGCTACTATTACGAAGGATACACTATTTTTAAGGCAGAAGAATTGGAATAATAAATTCGCTATTTTGCGACAAGGAGTAAAAATCACTATGACATTTCAAAAGGAATCAGATTTTGAAAAAGCCTTGATAGAACTACTTTCTAAAAAAGGCTGGGAACCTGAAGTTTTAAAAAATCCTACAGAAGAGGATTTGATAAAAAATTGGGCGAATATTCTTTTTGAAAACAACAGAAGCATTGACCGTCTGAACGATTTCCCTTTGACAGATGGGGAAATGCAACAAATCATAGAACAGATTACAACTCTTAGAACCCCTTTAAAACTTAATGGATTTATTAATGGGAAAACCGTTGCAATTATTCGTGACAACCCTGATGACAAGCTTCATTTTGGCAAAGAAATAAGCCTTAAAATATACGATCGCAGAGAAATTGCCGCAGGGCAAAGCCGTTATCAAATTGTTCAACAACCAAAATTCAAAAGTAAATCAACAATACTAAACGACCGTCGTGGAGATTTAATGCTCTTAATCAACGGTATGCCTGTTATTCATATCGAATTAAAACGTTGTGGTGTTTCTGTAAGTCAAGCACACAACCAAATAGAAAAATACGCTCAGGAAGGAATATTTACAGGTTTATTTTCGCTAATACAAGTTTTTGTGGCAATGGAACCGAATGAAACCGTTTATTTTGCAAACCCCGGACCGGACGGAAAGTTTAACAAAGATTTTTATTTTCATTGGGCTGATTTTAACAATGAACCAATCAATGACTGGAAAGGCATAGCTTCGTCCCTTCTATCAATTCCTATGGCACATCAATTAATCGGACTCTACACCGTAGCAGATGATGCTGATGGTGTTTTAAAAGTTATGCGTAGCTATCAATACTACGCAGCAAACGCTATTTCTGATAAGGTCGCAAAAACAAAGTGGGATGCAAACAATTTACTTGGCGGGCATATTTGGCATACGACAGGTTCAGGCAAAACTATGACAAGTTTTAAATCAGCACAACTAATTGCCAACTCAAAAGATGCAGATAAAGTTATATTTTTGATGGATAGGATAGAACTTGGAACACAATCACTAAAAGAATACCGTGCATTTGCAGAAGATAACGAATACGTTCAAGCAACTGAAAACACAGGAGTTTTGATTACAAAACTAAAAAGCTCAGACCCTGCAGATACTTTGATTGTTACATCTATCCAGAAAATGAGCAACATCAAAGACGAAGAAGGTGGGCTGAAGTCTCATGATATTGAATTAATGAATTCAAAAAGAATAGTCTTTATTGTTGATGAAGCACACCGCTCAACATTTGGCGATATGCTCATTACAATAAAAGATACTTTCTCCAAGGCAATATTTTTTGGTTTTACTGGGACTCCAATCCATGAAGAAAACCAAAGAAAAATGAATACGACAACAACTGTATTTGGGGATGAATTGCACCGCTACAGCATCGCTGATGGCATTCGGGATAAGAATGTACTAGGTTTCGACCCTTACAAAGTTTCTACTTACAAAGACAAAGATTTAAGAAGGGCAGTAGCCCTCGAAAAAGCCAAAGCCCAAAGTGAAGAAGAAGCAATTAAAGACCCTAAAAAGAGTGCAATATATTACAAACATATGGACTCCTCGCAAGTTAAGATGGCAGGATATTCTGACTTTAGCGGACGTTATATAAAAGGAATCGAAGATGAACTTCCTAACTCTCAATATGAGAGGCTTGAACACCAACAAATGGTTGTAAGTGACATAAAAGAAAATTGGATAAGACTCAGTCATAACAACAAGTTCCATTCGATTTTTGCAACAAGTAGCATACCAGAAGCAATCGATTATTATAGACTTATAAAAAAATCAATGCCACAATTAAAAGTAACTTGTCTTTTTGATCCAAACATAAGCAATGAAGACGGTGATTTTAAAGAATACAAAGGAATGAAAATAGCCTTGTTTAAAGAGCAGGGACTTTTTGAAATAATTGAAGATTATAATAAAAGTTATGGACAAGATTTTACCATTCCAAATCACGCAAAATTCAAAAAAGACATCGCATTAAGGCTAGCTCACAAAGAACAATATAAGCGAATAGAAAAAGAACCTGACCAACAACTAGACCTCTTAATCGTCGTTAACCAAATGCTGACAGGGTTTGACTCAAAATGGATTAATACCTTATACCTAGACAAACTACAAAAATATGAAGACATTATCCAAGCATTTTCTCGTACTAACCGTTTGTTCGGCCCAGATAAACCTTTTGGAACAATTAGGTATTACAGAAAACCTCATTCAATGGAGCGAAATATTGCAATGGCTGTTAAATTGTATTCAGGCGATAAACCTATTGGATTGTTCGCTGAAAAATTGGAATATAATTTGAACAAAATGAATTCAATCTATGAGGATATTTTTCACCTATTTACTTCTTCAGGTATTCAAAACTTCGAAAAATTACCTGTTGGAGTTTCTGAACGAGGAAAATTCGCATCATTATTTAAAGAATTTAACTCTTATTTAGAAGCTGCAAAAATTCAGGGTTTTAAATGGAATTCTCCGTCAATAGTAGAAATGAAGCTTGATGAAAATACTTATTTAATTTTGGCACTCAGATATAAAGAACTATTTAATGGTAACGGCGGTGGCAGATTTGATGACGTCCCATTTGAAATTGATGGGTACTTAACCGAAATTGATACAGGCATCATCGATGCAAATTATATGAATTCTCGTTTTGAAAAATATTTAAAAAATCTTCAGCAAAAAAAAATTGATAAAGAACAAATGCAGAAAACATTGGATGATTTGCATAAATCATTTGCAATATTAACTCAGGAAGAACAAAAATACGCTAATATCTTTTTGCATGATGTCCAAAGTGGCAGCATCATTGTTGAAGAAGGTAAAACAATAAGGGATTATATCAGTCAATACCTTTTTGAAGCTAAAAATGACCAAATCTTCCGCATTTCAAAAGCGTTAGGATTAGACGAAAGAAAGCTTCGAAATATGATGGACTCTGGCGTGAATGAGTTAAACATTAACGAATTTGGACGTTTTGATGATTTGAAAGATTCTGTTGATAAAACAAAAGCAAAAGAGTATTTTGAAAATTTGGAAAAAACAAAAATTCCGCCATTTAAAATAAATATAAAAACACACAATCTTCTTCAGAAGTTTATTATCAAAGGTGGATTTGAACTTGAGTTACCCAAAACGGATAAATAAATTTGACTGATAAATTAAAATAATGATAGCAGAAAGATAGATTTTATTTTAACAACTTTTTAATGCGTTTCATTTTCTTAACCGCGCATTCATCGCCGCTCAGGGCTTTATATGTAATTTGCATCACAGCCGTTGCAACCTCAAAAAATTCTTTTTCTTTGTCAACTTTTTTCGGTCGCCCTTTTGGATTGCCGGATTGACCTTTTTTAAATCTATATTCAAGTGGCGGTTGTCTATTCATAGCCTGTATTTAACCTTGCAAGTAAAAACAAGTCAAGTTCGTGTTAAAATTTTCCCTGTTATTCTAAAAAAATTCCCTGTTATTTTTCAGGGAAATTCGTCTCCTTTGCAAAACTGTGGTCTCTAATGTCCTCTGTTTATAAGGATTTTCAGGTTACGAAATTTAAAGTCAACTTATTTTATAGGCAGAATTATTTAAAATTTCCCTGTAAATTCCCTGTTTTTTAAAATAATAGTTTTCGCACCAAAGACTTCAGCTATCAAACCTGACTACACCACCAAAAAAGACTCAGGAAATCTTTGAGTCTTTTTAATGAATTTAATATTCACATCCAATTTCTCTTCTAAGTGCTTCCAACTCCTCTGACCTTATTAAGGCAGGGTCAATTACCATTTTGTCTTTAGGTGAAATAATTCTATTTATGTAAGATAAGTCTAAATCAGTTAAGTTTCTGATAGGGACAAACGGTTCTTCTATGTTGACATAGTGGGTATTTTTAAAGGCATCTGAAAAAACATTTAAGCGAGGTGAATAGCTTCTTCTTTCTGCAAATATTGAATAATCCATTCCAAGTTTGTCTTTAATTTCAGCAAAAGCCTCTTTAATTGCTTCGACGAGCTTCACATCCCAGCCTGTTCCTATAGCAGCCGAATTTCCGCCGAAAAGAGCTCCCTGTAGATTTGACCTTGAGCCTCCTTTTAAAACTTTGGCTTGTCTGAATATTTCTTTCTTAACTTCCGGCAAATCGGTCATATTTTTTTTGTATGGAGAAAGATGAAACATATTCGTTAATTTACTCTCCGGGTTAAAAAACGTTCCTACAACGCAGTTACAAACTCCTCTTGTAAACGCAGAATTCTTTTTAACAGCAGCTTCTGTCATAAGCCACTCCGAATTAGTGGTCCTACCCACTTCAAAACAATCTGCAGCTTGAGCGATTATTCTGTTGAATGTTTTTTTATCAACATACTTTATCGTAGCCTTAAATGAAGGTTTATTTAATATTGAATGACTTTTATAATTATTATTGATTTTTTGTACAGGCATAGTTAATTTTAAGTTTGAATTTATACACTACTTTTACAATGTTGATGAAAAGTATTTTTTGCCTGAATTAATTTATCTAATAAAAAAAGTTTATATTTTTTATCAATTTATTTAATAGTTTTATACCTGTTAGAAACTATATTCCAATTAACGTTATTAAAAAATGCTTTTATATAACTGTCTTTATCTATTCCGTAATCTATCATATATGCATGCTCCCAAACATCAATTACTAACAAGGGCTTAATATCAACAGGAAGATACAAATCATGGAATTCAAATATATAATTCTCAATTTTTCCTGTGCGAAAATTATACGCACTGATTACCCAGCCGTTTCTAGTCGATTTCATTGACGCTTTTAGGTCCATTATGTAATTATCACAAGACCCAAAATTTCTAACTATGGCCTCTTCAAAGCATCTTGAAGGTTTTGTCGGAACCGGTGATAAATTTTCAAAATAAAGTTCATGTAAAACTACGCCATTATTAGAAAAAACCCTGTCGATTTTTAAATCTCTAAACTCAGAGTGAGCTGCGTTTGCTTTATCTTTATCTACGGTTTTCAATTTTTCGTTTATTTCGTTTAGTTTATTAACATAGCGTAAATACAAAGTATTATGCTGAGATAACTGATTTTCACTTAACCCGTTTAGTGATTTGAATAAATAACTAAAATCCTTAGGGGTTATATTGTCAGAATTTGCTGTTTCTTTAGAAGTAGCAAAAGAAGCCCCTAGGCAAAATATCAACAAAAATATAATAATTTTTTTCATAACAGCCTCCTTTAAATAATTTTCACATATTTTGTATTTTGTATATATTAGTCAAATGTTTAATATAATTCGAATTAAAGACTATAAAGCCTTTCTCTCAAGTTTTCTTTATATGTTTCTTTAATAAAATAATTTAAATATAATTCTGATATTTGTTTTTTATTGTATCCGAAATCAGAAATTACAAAATTTGAAACCTCTTGTTCATATCCACTCTCGGTTGTTAAATCAGGGCTTATATTATCCTCGCAAGAATATTTTTTACAAAAGTCACTCTTTATTGTCTCAAATGAAAGCTTTTTTTTAGAAATTTGCTTGAAGCAGACGTCTGCTTTTCGACAAGATCCAGTACAACTTCGATTCAAGCTCAAAACTATTTTATCCTTGTTTATCAGTTGTTTTTTATAATCCTTAAAATAGCCTGCCAAATTATCAAGCATAATAAATTTATAGTTAGCTAAAGATGCATCGTTAAATTTAGTATTTTTATCTGCTTTTAAGGCTATAGAAAGCTTTTTATACCTTTCTCTTATATGATTTGCCAAGTCAAAAGATGATACAATAACACAATTTAAAGAATTATTGCCAATATCAAGACATAAGTTGCAAAAAGTATCATCTAAATGCTCCTTTTTGATTAAAGGATTATAAAAAGAATAAAATAAAGAAATGCCTTTGCTATTATATTCTTTGACAATATATTCAATATCTTCGTAAGGAGTTTTTGAGAAATCGCTTACTTCCGCTGACCATATTGAATAAGGAAAAGAACCCCAAACTCCTGAAATTTTAATGTTATCTAAGAAAACCTCGGGTGATTTCAATTGTGTATCAATTATTTCATTATTAATTTGAAACAAATCATATAAACCCGGGAGTATTATGTTCATATTCTTTTTATCTCCCATTAATATCCTCTTGCGCCACTTTAACTCTGACTATTTCTTCAAATTCGGGTTTAATCATATAATACAAATAACTTTTTAAAATATCATCAAGAGAATATTCTTTTTGCAAAGTGTACATAAGACCTTCGGATGAGATTTTAAAATTGTTAAAACCCTTTTCTATATATTTTGTTTTTAACTTTTCCGATGAAATAAAATTTTTCCTGCCCTGTATTGTCTCAAAACTACAGTTATATTCAGCTTCACAAGGGAAATACGGATAATTTTTATTAAAGTTTATTTGCTCTGCTGACAGATATTTTATGTGTATATCTTTTAGCCCACACTCATCAAGACAGGGATTATTTAAAATCACCTGATATTTTTTTCTCCCTGATTGCTCAATACAATTCGAATCAAAAACTGAATCATTAATAGAATAAATATCTGCAGCAATCCCGGCATTAAAATCTGTTATTATAGAAAACTTTGAATATTTTGCCTTTATATAATCTCTAAGGATTAAAGAGTTCAATATCACAGCATTTCTTTTATCATTAGCTAGTTTTAGACACATGTTAGAAAAAGTATCGTTTAAATGCTTTTCTTCTAAAAGCATATTTTCAAATGAAAAATGGACTGATATTTTTCTATCCGAAAAATATTTTAAAATTTTTAAAATCAGTTCTTTAGACAAATATTTTTTTGCTTTTCTCAAACCCCAAATTGAATAAGGAAACTCTCCATAGACTGACGAGATAACAAAATTGTCGTAAAAATATTGAGGATATTTTTGATTTAGTTCTATAAATATTTTATTCAGTTTAAAATTGTAGAAAAAATCAGGTAAGCTAAAATTAATCTTATTTTTGTTCATACCACCCAAACTAATTAATTATAGTATTATATTATAGAGCATTTTTGAATGGAATAAATCATTTTATGGCTGAATTTACTCTTGATGATATAAATAATGCAAAATATATTTTTTCAAAGTCAATTACTAATATAAATACTAATCACAATCAGGCAATAGATGTTTATAACTCTGTTTTAGCGCAATTCCCGGGATTTAAAGAAAAAAAACCGGCTCTTATTAATTTTGATTTACATAGTGATATTTACATAAATTTTTCAGGAAATCCTCAAAAACATGTAAACTGGATTAATTATTTGATTTTAAAAGAAAATATCAGAGAAATTTACTGGGTAATACCTGATTTTATTGTGGAAAATGAAAAGTATAAAAAAAATTTTGAAACAATAAAAACATTTGAACTACCTTATTTCAGACCTACAAATGCAGACTTAAATAAATTAAATGAGTTTACTTTATATATTGATAAAGAACTTCAAGAAATTCATACATTAGAAAAGATTAATTTTGTTAATTCCAAATGCAAAAAGTTTGATATAAACCCTCTATATTCAACAGAAGGAAAAGAGCTTCTAAAAGTTTATGTCTGTACAGCAAAGTCATTGCCAAACTTAAAAAATCAATACATATTTTTAAGCGTAGATGCAGACTATTTTTGCAATAATGGTTTTGACACTCTTAATAATATTTCTAACATACCTTCTGAACTACAGCTGCGTGAAAATTTTTCTAAATTTATTAATATATTAAAAGAAAAAGAAATAACAGCTAATTTAATTTCTCTTTCCAAATCTCCTCAATATTGTCCTGAAAACCTTCTAAAAGCAGTAGAAAAATTCTTCGAATTAATAGAAGAAAACTCGCAATACAAACTTATCGTTTAAATATTATTCCAAACAAGTTTGATATAAAGCTTTTTTTTGAAATTTTCATATTTTTAACTTCTTTAACTCCATAGTGCATTAAAAATAAGAGGGCATGCTGTCTGTCTACAATATAATGCATAAATTTATCTTTATTCTTCACAGAATTCTGAAGCTCAAACTCTTTTATCATCTCCATTGCTTTATTCTGGTTTATGCCGTTTTTTGCTTTGTAATCAAGAACCGTAGTAAATTCCCCAAAAGACTCTTTAACATTATATATTCCAAATTCCCGGGGATTTTCGGCTATTTCGCAATGTCTTGTTAAAATAAAGAATCCCGGTGCGGAAATGTGAAAAATTTTATCATTTGAAATTGTTTTTAATGTCAGCTCCGCTTCCTCTTTCGTTTCTGTTGGAAAGCCAATGAAGGAAAATACATTATTAAATATGCCTGCTTTGTTAGAATTTTTTAGGATTTTAATTCTGTTAATATCTTCTAAATGTTTTTTCATAAGCTTGACTATTCTTATAGATTCAGCCTCATAGCCCCAATTTATAAGAACAAGCCCTGACTTTTCCGCAACTTTAAATAAATCCAAAGTGAATTTTTCTTCGTATCGAAGGTATATAGAATATTTAATATTAAGCTTATGATTAATTATTTCCTCTGCCAATAATTTTAAATACGAAGGACTAATCGCAACATCAATAAACTCAAATCTTGTAATTCCAAAGTTATTCAAAAAATATTTGATTTCATTTATAACATGTTCAACAGGCTTGGATTGGTATTTATTCCCGTAATTATAATCGCAAAAACTGCACTTATTCCAATAGCAGCCTCTTGATGCAAAAATCGGCATGATTATATTCGGACACCAATATTTACTAAAATCATAACCTTCAAAACTTATCCTTGAAATATTTTGCCCTAAATCTAAATTGCCGCACCTTTTGTTGCAAATCAGCTCATCTTCTTTTAAATATAAGAGGTTTGTAACCTCATCTATATCAAGTTCCCCCTTAATATATTTATACAGCTCTACAATAGAATTTTCGCCCTCATCAAGCAAAATAAAATCAAAGAAATCCCTAAACATTTCCTTATGATTTTGAAATCCTTCAAATATCCTTGAAATACACCCGCCACCTAATACAACTTTAACATCTGTTTGTTTTTTTATCATATAAGCTAAAAGTAAAGCCGGCATCAATTGCTCCTCCAGAGTGACTGATATCCCTATCATATTTATATCCTGAGAAACCTTAATTTTATCCACATACTTTTGAAAAAATTCTGATAAAAATCTATTCGGGGATATTAAACAATTCTCAATTATATCTTTATATGTTTTTTTGAAATACAAAAATGAAGAAGGGTAATAATTTAAAGATAAAATATTCCAAGCGCCTTGATAAATTTTTGAAGCGGCAATATATTTTTTAGGGTTATAAAAATCTTCCTTATCTTTAAAGAAATCTTTTAAAAAATCAACTTTATCTAGTGTTTGAGATATCTGCTTTTCATTCTTTTGCAGAAAGTTACAAATGTAATTATATTTTTGTTCATTATTATTTATGGAATTTTCAGTATCTTCGGTTTTATTTTTTACTTCAATATATTTTGCCCCAGATTCATACTCTGAAATAAAATCCTTTGCCTCTTTTAAAGCTTTTAACAAGACATCTTTTGAAAAAATATATTCATAAAAATCAATATTTATATCAAGACCTTGCGCCTCAATACCTGATTTTTTTAAAGCGCCTAAGAGAACAGGTACGGCAATAGCAACAGTAAATGGTGTATATAAAGGCGGTAAAATTATAAGAGGTTTCATTAACAGATACTTAAATTTTTTGTATAAGTAAATATTACACTATATGATATTAATTATGCAAAAAAATTGATTAAAAAATTTTTGTATGCAAAAATCGAATTTATAGACAAAATCGAACTAATTACAATGCAAAAAGTTGATGTTGCAATACAATCATATAAAAAACCTGAGTCTTTAATATATACTCTTTTTTCATTAAAAAAATATTGCAGTGGGTACATAGATACCGTATATATAAATGATGACTGCTCAGGCGATAAAATTATTGCAAAATATCTCGATACTAATTTTCAAAAATTTATATCTCCATTAAAGATTAAAGTAAGAGTTAACGAAAAACCGGTAGGATATTCGCATACAATATTTACTAAAAATATGCTATTAAAAAATCCTAAAACAATAATAATAAAACCTTCTTTGGTAATTAAAAACAATTTTTATACCGAGAATGACATTAGATATGAATGGGCAATAAATTCTACGGACAAAGAATATCTTTTGATTATTCATGATGATATTAAATTTCTCGATAATATTATAAAGTTTTATTTAGAAACTATAGAAAAAGATAAGAAAATAGCGATTGTCGGACCATTAGGACAATGTTGGAATTGTGCTGATTCCCATAAATGTTCTCCTGATAAAATCTTACAAGGTCAATACCCTCATAAATATTGGCCATTAACTACAAATCCTAAAGGATTATTTCCATTTAGATATAAAAGGATGTGCCGTATCAATGAATGGTGCTGCTTAATAAATGTTAATATTGCAAGAAACATATCAAAGCAAAAAGGCTGCTATTTCGGTAACATGGAAGATAAAGGAGATACAGGTGCATATTGGTTTGAACAAATTGTAAAATTAAAATATAAATTTGCTGACCCAATTCCTAACAAATGGAGTAATAATAAATATTTTATACATTGTTGGCAAGGTCATGCAGGTCACAGCATTTGGGAAGATCAAGGCAATGGAATCCAAAAATACCAAAAAGAAACAATAGAAAAAGCCCTTAAGGAAGAATTTAATTACGAATTCAATGATTAAGCAAAAATATTATTTATAACTAATAAAAAGGAGACTGGTATATATAATTCAAGACTTATTAAGTTATTAAATTTAACTGTTTTATTTTTTATAACAGTAATTATATATATAGCGCTAAGGTATAATGTTATATACGGTGATATTGTAGTAGAAGCTCTGACTTTTTCATTTTCAAATCTTATAGGGCCGAGCCATGGGAGATTTTTTGCAGAAATTCCCCTTAGAACTCTTGGAATTGCTAATAGTGTGTTTGGTATACATCCTATGTTGTTTATAAATACAACAGGTGCAATTTTAAGAGCTATATGTACGGCCTGGCTGAGTTACCTTCTGGGGAGTTCACTTTATATATCAAGAAAAAAAGATATTTTAATGCCATTTTATGTATTGTTGATATTTTTTATCTGCCTTAGTTATAACTTGTTTGAATTTGATAATATATATCTTTTTTGGAGCTATCCTTTCCAGATGATTTTTTATATTTTGACATGGAAGTGGATAATCGAACACTTTGTTGAGGGAAAAGAAGAAAAACTGTCGAAAAAGAATATAACATTATATTCGCTAACAGGAATAATACTGGGAACAACTTCATTTTATCTAAATATTGTTTCTTTTTTTACAGTCATATTCTCCACTATATTCGCACTAGTCCTAAAAAGAAAAAAAGAAAATATGCTTGCACAAAATATAATAAAGTTTGGAAAAAATCTGCATATACCGATATTATTTTTCTTCCTGAGTTTTGCTATAACTTATCTTAACCCTATTCCTTGGAAAATAAGCTACGCATTTAAACAGGTTGAGGCTACATTTGAGTTTTTTAAAGGTATTTTATTTTCTATCCCCGAATTTTTAAACACATATTTAAATCACATTATCCTGCATTTTGTTCCGGTCTTTCTGTGCATTATTTTGCTTATTATTGCGGTTTATTTCCTTACACCTGATAAAGAAAAATTTAAAAGGCTGTTATTTATTATATCGACGATAGCATTGAGTATATTTTTATTTTATTTTTCTTTGATTATTGTGGGAAAAACTTTTTATGAACAAGGTAAATTCTGGCTAAATCACCAAAGTGTTTACAATTTATATAAAATAACCTTATTATTTTTAACTTTATGTTTATTCAGTTACTTAATAAATCTGATTAACAACTCCAAAAAATCAAAAATTATTGCTAATATTTCGCTAATATTGATATTAAGCATAATGCTTATAAATGATAACAAATTAATCGATACTATTAACTATACTTTTAAAGAACAACCAAGCATATCTAAAAACAACAGACAAGCAATATATTTAATTGATAAGCTCTGTATTTTTTATTATTTAAAAGATGAGCCGGCTAAATTACCTATTAACTCTGTACTTAATATGTGGACAAGAATTCTTATTTTTCCCTTTAAAGACCTGATAGAAATATACGGGGATGAACCTTCGGTAGAAAAAAAATATAATGAATTTTTAGAATATACCAATCAATTAATTGAAAATAGAACCGTAATTAAAGATTCTATATATCTAAATACTTACTTAAAACAGGTTTATGGAATAAATTATGACAAAGGCTACATATTGATGAGTGATGATGATGCTATGGATGAATTTAAGAAAGAAGGCGGAATAATAAATTCAAAAGAAATTGAGAAAGGAAATTTTCAAAAGCTTCTTAAATACTCTAAAAATAAAGTTTATGAACAATAATTTATTTTAAATTTACCATCATTTGTGATATAGTCTAATTATAAATATACTTATTACTATTATCTTTTGGGGACAAATATGCCATTTACTTTTACAAAAACAAAGATTGAAGATGTAATCCTTATTGAGCCTCATATTTTCGGTGATGCCAGAGGTTTTTTTATGGAAGCATATAAAAAATCAGACTTCATATCAGCCGGCATTACAGAAGACTATATTCAAGATAATCATTCCAAATCTACAAAAGGTGTTCTAAGAGGGTTGCACTACCAGCTTAATCCTCAAGCTCAGGCAAAAATAGTCAGATGCCCCAGAGGAAGGATTTTTGATGTTGCAGTAGATATAAGAAGAAACTCAAAAACATTTGGCGAATGGGTAGGATATGAATTATCCGAAGAAAATAAAAATATGCTATATATTCCGGCTGGTTTTGCGCACGGGTTTGTGGTTTTGTCTCAAGAGGCAGAACTTATGTATAAAGTATCCACTGAATACAGCCCTGTTCTTGATAGAGGAGTAAGATGGGATGACCCTGATATTAATATACAATGGGGAATAGATTTTGAACCTCTTGTTAGCGAAAAAGATTCTAAACAACCATTTTTAAAAGATATAAAAAGTGAGGATTTGTTATGAGATTATTAGTAACAGGTGGTGCAGGCTTCATAGGAAGCTGCTTTATCAGGTATATGCTGGATAAATATCCCAACTATGAAATAATAAATCTTGATGCTTTAACTTATGCTGGAAATATCGAAAATTTAAATGATATTAAGAATAACCACAATTATAAATTTATTCATGGCAATATATGTGACAAAAATCTTGTAAGAGATATCATTTCGCAAGTTAATATTATTGTTAATTTTGCTGCAGAAAGCCATGTCGATCGTTCTATTACTGGGCCTGAAATTTTTATTGACACAAACGTAAAAGGTACATTAAACCTTCTTCAAGCCTCAAAAGAAATTGGGATACAAAGATATTTGCAAGTTTCTACTGACGAAGTATACGGATCTTTAGATAAAACAGGCTATTTTACCGAAAAGACCCCTCTTTCTCCAAACAGTCCTTATTCTGCGAGTAAAGCTTCAGCCGATATGCTAGTAAGAGCCTACTTTGAGACTTACTCTACACCTGCATTGATAACAAGATGTTCAAACAATTATGGACCATATCAATACCCTGAAAAGCTTATTCCTTTCTTTATTTCACAACTTCTAAAAGGAGAAAAAGTACCTGTTTACGGTGACGGGTTAAATGTTCGTGATTGGCTTTATGTTTATGATCACTGTGCTGCAATCGATGCTGTTCTGCATAAAGGTAAAATTGGTGAGGTATACAATATCGGCGGTCATAACGAAAAAACAAATCTTGAAATTACAAATATTATCCTGGAAGCTATGGGTAAAGATGGAAGTTCGATTAAATATGTTGAAGATAGATTAGGGCATGATAGAAGATATGCTATAGATAATACCAAAATCCAAACAGAACTTGGTTGGGAACCATCTTTAACTTTTGAAGAAGGTATAAAAATTACAATTGATTGGTACCTTAATAACCAAGGTTGGATAAAAACTTTGGAAAAAAAGAAAAATAGCTTTGTATAAAATTAAGATTAGAAAATTTTTTTATTTATAAATAAAAATCAGAATTTTTTTCATTAAGCTTCTATTAATTTTAAACAATATTATAATTAATGAATAAACTGCAATCAAAAATTTTCTTTTTACGATATTTGACTCATCTGCAAAAATATTCTGAATGAATTTTAGAAGAACAGCATTGTTATTTTTCTTTTTTGATGAAGTATTTATGTAACTTTTTTTATGCATTCGCCATTTTGTTAAATCTTGGGGAATATAATAAAAAGAAGACTTATAAGCAATTTGCAACCAAAGCGCCCAGTCCAACCAAGGCAAATATAATGTTTCAAATTTACAAGAGTCTAAAATATTTTTTTTGACCATAACACAAGAAAATGTAGGCACAAAATTAGAAAACAGCATCAAGTTAAAAATTTTTCTTGGAAATGTTAATTTGCCTAAAATTTTCTTTGAAAGACTAAAATAATTATTATATTCTTCAATTGTGTCATTATCTCCAAACATTTCAACTGAATTAAAAACCAAACCTATTTCAGTATATTTTTCTATTATTTTAATTTTTTCTTCAAGATAATTATAAGCCCAGACATCATCGCTTTCTAAAAAAGCAACATATTCTCCTGTTGCTTTGGATAGCCCAAGTTTTACTGTTTCTAAAAGTCCTTTATTAATATTATTTTGATGTGTAAAAACTTTTATACGTTCATCTTTTTGAGAATAAGCATTAATAACTTCTAAAGATTTATCTTCTGAACCATCATCAACAATAATCAACTCCCAATCAGAATAACTCTGTTGCAACACAGAATCAATGGCATTTTTTATATAATCTTCATAATTGTAACTTGCTGTTATTATTGATATTTTCATTTAACTTCCTTGTAGGATTATTTATGAATAATATAAATAAAACTCATTAAAATCAAGCACTAAATCCTAGACCTCGCCAAAAAAATTTAATGTTTAAAATTTTTATGTAAAAATATTACGCATTATTATTTAATATTTGTGTTTAAAATATTTTTTTTGGTAGAATAAACTAGTAATTGGAAAGTTTTGACGTTTTTATATGATCATAAATAATAATTTTAGATTAAGATTACTTGATGAAGATGATATTTATTTTTTAAAACAAATTAGAGAAGATCCTGATACTCAAAAATTTCTTGGGAATTTTGTACTATTAAGTAACAGCTCTCAAAAAAAATGGTTTGAAGAACTCAAAAATAAAAGCAATACAATGTTTTTGGTTTTTGAAAATAAACAAAAAGATAATTGGATTAGCATTGGATATGTAAGAATATCAGAAATTGATTATATAAATAGTTCGGCATGTGTCGGAGGAGATATAGCTAAAGAATTCAGAGGAAAAGGATTTGCAAAGAATATGTATTCTCTAATTTTTGATTTATGCTTCAATTGCTTGAATCTTAACAGGATTTGGTTAATGGTATTAGATTATAATGAAGTTGCATTAAACTTATATAAAAAATTAGGATTTAAAGAAGAAGGTATTCAAAGAGAAGCTATATACAAGAATGGGAAATACCACAATTATATTATGATGAGTCTATTAAGAAAAGACTTAAAAAAGGAGATAACAAATGTTAAATAAAAATATACCACTATTTAAAGTTTTTATGTCTAAAACAATAGACAAGCCTTTATTAGAAGTTTTACATAGCGGGTATATTGGAGAAGGGCCGAAAGTACAAGAATTTGAAGCAATGTTATCCTCATATTTTGAAAACAATAAATTAATTACATTAAATAGCGGAACCTCAGGATTACATTTGGCATACCAAATGGCAGTAAATCCGAATGAACCTAAGGGCTATTACAATAACAATAAAAATGAAATTATCACTACTGCAATAACTTGCACTGCAACAAATACTCCTATTTTATCAACAGGAAACAAAATAGTTTGGGCAGATGTAGACCCTATAACGGGAAATATTGACCCAAAAGATATTGAATCTAAGATTACTAAAAATACAAAAGCAATATCTATGGTTCATTGGGGCGGAAACCCTTGTTTAATTGACGAAATCAATAAGATTGCCCATAAATATGGGATAAAAACCATCGAAGATGGTGCGCATTCAATGGGAATGGAATATAAAGGCAAAAAAATAGGAAACAATTCTGACTATACTATGATTTCATTACAAGCGATAAAGCATATCACAAGTGTTGATGGCGGTATATTAATGATGAAATCTCAGAAAGATTATGAAAGAGCCAAACTTTTAAAATGGTATGGTATTGATAGGACCGTTAGAGAAGGAATTGACCTAAGATGCGAGCTTGATGTAATAGAAGCAGGTTACAAATTCCACATGAATGATGTTTGCGCAACAATTGGTATGGAGAATTTAAAACATGTTGATGAAATTCTTAAATCTCATCGTGATAATGCCAAATTCTATAACCAAGCTTTTAAAGATAATGAAAATATAATAGTCTCTCCTGAAAATCCAGATGGTAAATCATCATATTGGTTATACACACTACATGTGAATAATAGAGATCATGTAATGCAAAAGTTAAAAGAAGACGGGATTATGTCTTCAAAAGTACATGCAAGAAACGATATGCATTCTATGTTCAAAGAATTCAAAACAGATTTGCCAAATGCTTGTAAATTTAATGAAACACATCTTTGTATACCTGTTGGCTGGTGGGTAACTAAGGAAGATAGAGAATACATTGCTGAGAAAGTTATTAAATATGCAAAAAGGTAAGGATTAATCTTTATGCCAAAACTGGGGTGGACAATAGCTATTGTTAACTTTAATACTTCTGTATATATCAAGTGGGTGCTTAAGACCTTATATGAATTTAATAATCCAAACAGTTTTAAGATTGTTTTAATTGATAATACAATACCAACAGAAAAAAATATCCTTGAAGAGATAATAGCATCTTATAACAAAAAGTATAACAATATTGAACTTATTGTAAATAAACCAAATACAGATAAATATAAAAAGTTATATGGTAGACGCTATCCTAGTGGAGAGCATGGGGAAGCACTAAGTATTGCTTTTGAAAGATGCGATACTCCATATTTTTTGGCAGTAGACCCCGATTTTTTTTGGACAAAAAGAAATATATTGAAATTTTTTGAAAAGCTTATACAAAAGGGTTATATAGCAATAGGGGCGCCTTATTTCTCTCCTATAGGATTTGGCGATCCTAACTTCCCCGGAGCTTTCGGTTGTGCATATGTATCTAAATACCTTCAATCAAATGATTTTATGCCAGGAGAGTATACAGAAGAAGAATATATTGAATTTGAAGATAAATATAACAATGAAAAATTTGTATGGCCATTTGATGTTGGATGGAAAATAAGAAAAAGATTATCAGATTTAAAACAGCATATTTCATTCGAACAAGTGAACGATACTTCATTATTACGTAAATTAGGTAATTATGGGGTCACTGCCCCAAGACAATATTCTTTAAATAATGAGGTTATTGGCTATCATTTAATTGGAGGGGCAAGAAAACCATCCCAAGTTTTCGGATTCATGGATAAACCTGAAGCTGAGCAAGATATCATATATGAAAATTGGAAAAAAATCAGGAACATATATGGAGAGTATTTTTACAACATTTTATATACCAACAAAAATCTTACTGTACATGAAGAGAAATATTTAGAATATACAAAAAATTTATTACTAAATTTTATTAGGCATCCGAGAAAAAATATAAAAAAAATAGTTAATTCTATTTTTAATTTTACTACTTAATAAAATTTAGAGCTGCTTCTAAGTCCCAAGAATTTGAATATTTAGAATTTATCAATATTTCATTTATTATTCTCATAAAATTTTTTTCATCAAACTCACTTATATGAGTATTTAGTTTTGCAAAGTTTTTATCGTGTATGGCAGTATTAAATTTATCTGACAATTCATAGAAATTCTCAAAACTTTCACAATCAATCTGATTTAACATGTATTGTAAGTTAGATGGCCCATATACTAAAGTTTGCTTATTGGCAAAATCCAAATCAACTAACGTAGTTGAAAGGGTTGAAATAGTCCTTTGAGCCTTTTGTATACATGTGGATGCCTGATATTTAGTATGCTCGTCAATGTTTAAAATTTTTAAATTTTTTAATGAAAAACCTTTAGATACAAAATAATTCCAATACTGAAACTCTGAAGGATGCAACCTCCATATAAAATATTCTTTTGAATACTTTCTTATAAGATCAAAAAGATAATTATAAACATTCTCTCTCGATTTTTTATCATAAATATGCCAATGAAGGTTTGTCATTATTAGATTAAATTGTTTATTTGTAAAGTTTGTTTCAAGAGCACTTTCTTTTATTATAGGATATCCTATAGCATTATTTGTATTCCAAGTTAATACATAATCGCTTATCATTTTTACATTTAAGCCTAATTGCCCGTTATTACCGCATAGAGTCGCTGAAGGGTCTTTTTCAAGTGTAATTCCATATTGAAATAAACCATGCTGTATTGCTACTGTAGGAACATTAATTTTATTAAAAAAATTATATAATTTTAAATCATCAAAAGCCGTTTTTAGTGCATCACCGGAAAACGATATAAACATTTTTGCTTGGTGAGAACTTAAAATTAAGTAAGTAAGGTCATATCCGTATTTTGTTTGTATTTCGCCATATTGCTCTATATATAAATCACTTGCTTTTTTGTCTCGGAAATTTATATATACTTCATATGTTTTACTCAATGTTTTTAATAAACAATCAACAAATGGAAATATTGCCATTCTATCAGCATTAATTATAATCAATTAATTTTCCCTCGTTTTGTTTTTATTATATAATAAAAACAAAATAATGAGATTTTATAGTAATGAAAAAATGGACAATAGCATTTGTTAATTATAAAACATCTGTATACATGAAATGGCAACTTAAAGGATTATATAAGTTTAACGATCCTTCTGAATTTAATGTTATAATTGTAGATAATTCAAATCCTCATGAAATTACTGCATTAAACAAAATTATAAAGTCCTATCAATATAAACATAAAAACATTGAAATTATTTACCATAATCCTCAAGAACCCACAGCAAGCGGACAACATGGCGAAGCATTGACATTAGCCTTAAAAAGAACCAAAACTAAATATTTTCTTACACAAGACCCTGATTTTTTCTGGGTAAAGCAAAATTATTTAAAATTATTTGAAACATATCTTGAATCCGGTAAAGTTGCGATAGGAGCTCCTTATCCAAATAGAGTTGGTGTTGGGCATCCTTGGTTTCCCTGCGCTTATGGATGTGCGCATATCACAGATATGATTAAAGACTTGGATTTTCATGCAGATGCTTCACAGGAAAGGCGTGAAGAAAGCTTCCGTTTATATCCATTAAAAGACGGGTTTGAGTTTTCTTTTGATGTAGGCTGGAAAATAAGAGAAAAACTTTCTAATAAAGATGATTCTTCAAACTTTATTTCATTTGGTCAAAGAGATGCAATCGACTTGAAAAAACTTATTGGAGTTCATTCATATGGATGCATTACTAAGGAATATTTATTAGATTCTCAAACCATTGCTTTTCATTTATTCAGAGGTTCTTTTACTGATCGTGTTGATTCTAAAGGAATTGATGCAAACAAAGACGTGCCACAGCTTTGGACTATTACCCGGGATAAATTTGGAAAATACTTTTATGAAAATTTATGCGAGAATGGTAAGATTTCGTTAAAAAGGCAGATACTGAATAGATTGTATAATCTTCCTAAAAATATACGAGAAGCAAGACGATCTGTAATTCGAATAAGATTGAATAAAAACCAAAAAATGATAAAATTATTTGGAGTAGACCTAATTAAATAAATTTTAGACCAACGTTCCTTTTTTTTGATTCTTAAACTGCATTTCATAAAGAGTCTTATACTGGCCGTTTGGAATATTAACAAGTTCATTGTGAGTGCCAAGTTCAACCAACTCGCCCTGATTAATGACTGCTATTTTATCTGCATTATGAATAGTTGAAAGACGATGTGCAATAACAAATACAGTCTTATTTTGCATAAGATTTTCGATAGCCTTTTGAACAATAGCCTCAGCTTTATTATCAAGTGCAGAAGTAGCTTCATCAAGAATAACAATAGGAGCATTTTTAATAAAGGCTCTTGCAATTGCTACTCTCTGTTTTTGCCCGCCTGACAGTAATATGCCACGCTCACCGATTTGCGTGTTTATACCGAGCTCAAGACCGTCAACAAATTCATCTAAATACGCCATTTTTAAAGCAGCATGTATTTCTTCATCAGTTGCATCCGCCTTACCCAACAAAATATTTTCTTTTATAGATCCAGAAAATAAAAAATTGTCCTGAAAAACAACTGAAATATTGTCTCTTAAAGACTTCAAAGTATAATTACGAATATCAACACCATCGAGTTCTATACTACCGGATTTAACATCATAGAATCTTGGCAATAGATTAACTATTGTTGTCTTTCCTCCCCCTGAATTACCAACAAGGGCTATAGTTTCTCCAGCCTTAACCTCAAGAGAAATATTTTTCAGTACAGGAACATTCTCTAAATATTCGAATTCAACATTTCGAAATTGAATTTTATAATTAACTCCGCTTAAAACCACTGCATCTTGTTTATCTTTAATCACTGATTCTTTACCTAGCAAATTAAAAACTCTTTCAATCGCCATAAAGGAGAACTGAACATCTTTATAGTTATTTCCTATCGTTTTGATAGGATTATAAAGCATAATCAAGGCTGTTATAAATGAAACAAAATTACCTGGCGTAATTTGTTTTGTAACAATCAGATAGCTGCCAAAACCGATTGCAAGGCCTATACCGACAGAAACTATAATATGCATAATAGGGGATAACCATGATGTCTTTTTTACCATACTCATACTTAGACTAAAAATACCGTTAAGGTTATCTCTGAATTTATTATGCTGAGATTGCTGGAGGTTATAAGCCATTATTGTTCTATTACCGCTGTAAGCCTCATTGTAAGAGGTAATTATATTTGCTCCCGCAAACACGGTCTTCTTCATAATTTCTTCAATTTTAGACCTTAATTTAGTAAGAGGAAGCAATGCGAACCCTAAGACTCCAACTGCAATAATGGACAGTTGCCATGAATTATAGAATAAAACACCAATCAATGAAATTGAAGAAAATAATCTCGAAACAAATAATTTTAGATTATTTAAAAGTCCTGAACAGGCCGCATCTGCATCATTATTAAATCTGTATATTACCTCACCCGAATTATGTTTGTCAAAAAATGCAGTTTCAAAATTTAACATCTTTGAAAATAATTTAAATTTTAAATCATTAGTAATTTTTATTCCGACCCATGTATTAATATACGTTGCAAAATAATTTAAAAAACCCTGTGTTGAAGTAAAGCCTATTATTAAAAATGGAATGTACCATGGGGATTTAATTTCCTGCCCGACCATAACTATATCCATATAAGGCTTTAATGATAAAGCGATGACTGCATCTAACGAACCGATTGGTATACATATCAATACAGCAAGTAAGGCTCTAAACCCGTAAGGCTTTACAAAAGGCCACATTCTTGAATAATTCTTATAAAAACTGCTGTTTATTATTTTCTGCTTAAAAGTGCCTATACTCAATTATAGTCTCCTTGTATTTAAATCTTATCATAAAAATATTCAAACTATAATGCCCAAGTAATTATATTAATAATCAGACAGAATTTTTAGTATTATTAATGAATTAATGAATTATTAATGCCTATTTTGCATTTTTTTTGTAAAATAGTATAAGTAGGTTGTTAAAAGAAAGACTTTAAATGAAAATTCTTGTAACAGGTGCAAATGGGATGCTAGGAAGCGACCTATGTAAAATACTTCAACAAGAGGGGTTTGATGTAATTGCCACTAATACTGACAACCTTGATATTACAAAAAAAGACATGATTAACAGTTTTTTAGAAGAGAAAAAAACTGATATGGTCATACATTTAGCGGGTTATACAAATGTTGATGGGGCTGAAACTTCTCCTGAAGAAGCTTTCTTAATAAATTCAACAGGAACTGAAAATCTTGCAAATATAACTGCAGCAATGAATATACCTATCATTTACATAAGTACTGATTATGTTTTTAATGGAACAAAAAATTCACCCTATGAAACTGATGACGAGACAAATCCAATTAACATATACGGAGAATCAAAGTTAAAAGGAGAAAAGTCGATTCAAAAAACAAACCCTAGACATTATATTGTCAGAACAAGTTGGCTTTATGGGCATAACGGTAAAAATTTTGTTGAAACAATTATTTCATTAGGAAAAAAGAAAGAGCCGTTAAAGATTGTCAATGATCAAACAGGATGCCCAACCTGGACACTTGAGCTTTCGAAAGCCATTGTAAATCTCATCAAAAATAAAAAAGCATACGGAATTTATCACATCTGCGGCTCGGGGCAAGCTACTTGGTATGAGTTTGCTAAAAAAATACTGGAATTAACGGAGATTGATACCCCTGTGTTACCTGTTTTGACAAGTGAATTTCCGAGACCTGCTAAAAGACCTATGTACTCCGTTATGAATAATAAAAATGCCTGTCCTGATTGGGAGGAATCTCTTAAAAAATATATAGAAATTAGAAAACAGGAGGAATGATGAAAGGAATTATACTTGCAGGAGGAAGCGGTACAAGATTATATCCTGTCACGAAATGTGTATCAAAACAACTTTTACCTGTATATGACAAACCAATGATTTATTATCCTCTTTCAGTACTGATGCTGGCCGGCATAAAAGAAATTCTTGTAATTTCAACTCCATGTGATACCCCTCGATTCGAACAACTTTTAGGTGATGGAAGTGAATTGGGAGTCTCAATTTCATATGCCGTTCAGCCGGCGCCAGAAGGTCTTGCGCAAGCTTTTATAATTGGCGAAGAATTTATTGGAAATGACAACGTTGCACTGGTTCTTGGCGATAATATTTTCTATGGACAAAGTTTTTCAAAAATGCTGCAAAAAGTTGCCTTGAGAAAGCAAGGTGCAACAGTATTCGGCTATAGAGTAAAAGATCCTCATAGATTTGGGGTTGTAGAATTTGACACATACGGTAAAGCTCTTTCAATAGAAGAGAAGCCCCAAAATCCCAAATCAAACTATGCTGTTACAGGACTTTATTTTTACGATAATAAAGTTGTTGAATTAGCCAAAAATCTAAAACCTTCAGCTCGAGGTGAATTAGAAATAACTGACTTAAACAATATTTATCTTAAAAAAAACGAACTTAATGTTGAAATTTTCGGACGAGGATTTGCATGGCTCGACACAGGAACGCATGATTCTTTAATGCAAGCATCCCAGTATATTGAAACTATTGAGAAAAATCAGGATTTAAAAGTCGCCTGCCTTGAAGAAATTGCATATAAAATGGGATACATAGACAAAGAAAAACTCATAGTCCTAGCCAAATCCCTTGGCAAAAGCGAATATGGACAATATTTGATTAATGTAATGAAATATTGATAAAAAATTTTAAATTTAATTTTGCCATATATATTTTAAAGCTTTATATGTATTTTTAGGTGCATTAAAAAATCTGTAAAGTTGAGGAATGGTACATAGCAGTCTCAAATATAACTTAGGATGGTTTGTATAACAAAGTAAAAGATATAAATACTCACTTTGTGCAATCATTTGGCGCCTAAGTTTTTTATCTTTTTTAGTACTTCCACCTTCCGTATGTATAAGTTTAGCTTCAGGGGAGTAAAAAATTTTATACCCCGCTTTTCTGATACGAAATTGCAATTCAGATTCTTCAAAATAGAGAAAGAATTTTTCACTAAATAAGCCCACTTCATCAAGTACGCTTTTTCTAATCATTAAATCAGCACCTATTACCTGCTCAACTTCTTGAAGACTTTTTCGTTCCACGTTATTTTTTGAATCTTTTAACAAATATCTAAGCCCGAAAATTCTTAATAACTGTCTTTTAGGGCTATTTAAATATCCAAAAGAATGAACATAACTTCCATCTTCAGCAAATAAATTACCGCCACAAGCTGCTATTTTAGTGTCTGATTCCAATAAATCAAATAAAACTTTCACTGCATTATTAATTAAAATAGTATCTGTATTCAGAAATAGTACATATTTAGCTTTTGAGTTTTTTATACCGATATTATTCGCTCTGCCGAATCCCAGATTCTCTTTATTTTCAATTAAGATTACTTGAGAAAAATTTTCTTTTATAGCTTGAGAAGAACCATCCGCTGATGCGTTGTCAATAACAAAAACATCAAACTCAATACCTGAAGTTTTCTCATAAATAGACTCTAAACATTTTAGGGTTAAGTCTTTCGTATTATAATTTACCAGTACTATAGAAACATCCATAATCACTACTTTATCATAGATAATTGTAAAAAACATTATAATAATATTACATATAAAAATTAAGAAAGAAAAATTTATTAAATTTGGTTAATTAGTTTTATTTTATTAATATTTATTAAAAATGCAATTATAAAATAGCAAAAAAAGCTAAATATAAACCTTATAACATTAGCGAGGGTATGAGAGGTTATTATAATGATTAAAAGTATAAATGCTTACGAGAGCAGAAGTATTAGAATGTCAAAAAATTCTTTTGACAAAAACCAAGAAGACAAGAATTATGACAACCTCCAGCAACTTAGCATGCCTGATTCAAATAACCTGAAAGCTTATCATTTAAGCTTTAAAGGTATTACAAAAAGCAAAGAAGAAAAATCCTTTGCTACTTTAAAAGAAATATTTACACCTAAAACGAAAAAATTATGGAAAGATTCTCAAGATGTCGCAAAAAGGTACAAACACAAAGAGTTAAACTCATACCATTTATACCTTGCCATATTAGAAACAATTGATAAATATATAACAGACCTTGATTCAGGAGAAAGAAAGTACGACACCAAATATGGAAATCCGCTTACTACTCCGTTAGAAGTTACTGTTTCTTCAAAACTCTTTAAAGATGAAAAAAACCTGAGTAAAATTGCCCCTGTTATAAAGCAAGAAATCCAAAAAACAGACAGTATGCTAAAAGAAATGGATGTCCCTAAATCATTTGTTCCGTATGAACCAAAACCGTCTAAGAGATTAATGGAAGATATAGATTACCTGTTCAGTCTAGCGAATGATAACGAGGACACTGGTATTTTAAGTGAAGATTTCCTATTGGGAGCAATAATCTCATCACAAGATGAAAAAATAAGCAAAATGGGACGAACATTCGTAACCCGACTACAACAAGCAGTGATGATAGATAAAACACCTTTAAAAGAAAAATTTCATTTGAAATTTTTTGATGACAGGGCTGATAACATATGGAAAAATATTGATTTGGGCAATGATATGTTTGTCATTTATGATCAAGATAACGAAGACTCGCTTAAGTATCTTTTAAGCAGCTTTGCAAATCTCATTCAAAAACCTGACAATGAATATAAAAAATTAAATAAGGATAATACTGAAGTAATTTTCTTAAATCAACAGGCAACCTTTGACTATATGACAAAAGTTGTAGATGAAGCCAGAAAGAACCCTGATAAAACAACGGTTATAATAGCTAATTTCTTCAATATAATGGTAAACTCATCCACTCAAAATGGGTTTTCAACTGTTACAATCATTGATGATGATTTAGCTTTATTAAAGAACCAGCCTTCAGAAAGCAAACCGGATAACGTAAGAATACTTATGGTCGCAAATAAAGATACTTATTATGCAAATATAAACGTTCCCGGAATCAAAAGGTCAACCAGTGAATATGCGCTTCACTCTTTGCCTGTTTTAAATGTTGACGAAACAAAAAAAGTTCTTCTTGAAAGCCCTGAATTTGTAAAAAAACAAGTTAAACGTACATTTAAGCCAAATGCGATTGTTCATTGTATAGAAGTATCAAATTCACAGGAAGGAAATTTCCCCGAAAAAACTCTTAAATTAATGAGAAATATTGCAACATATTATGTAGACAAAGAAGAAATAACTCTTGCTGATGTAAAAAAATATCTGAAAGACACAAAAGGGCTGACCAAAGCAAACGAAACCTCTACTTCATATAAAATTGTTTTTGACACAGGAAAAAAATTAAAAGACATCGTCGGAAATGAAATGACAAAAGCCGAAGCAGCAAGCATAGTAAGACAAATTAAAGATAAAAGTATAGGAACAAAAGGTTTCATAATTTATTCAAACCAGGGTTCTGCAGGCGGTGGAAGAAAACACACAGCAGAAGCTATCTCGGGAGAAGCAAAAATCCCCTTTATATCTATTAACGCAAGAGACTTTGCATTAAAAGACATTGACGCATTATCTCAAAATGCCGATTTATCAGAATTAAAAATCAAAAAACTCGTAAGCCTTGCAAAAACACAAGCGGAAGCGAATCCTAACAGAGCCGCTATGATTTTTATAGAAAATTTTGACAACTTCGGCGCAAATCCACTGACCGGCATTTCTTCCATTTATGAACAAAAAGCATTTTCTCAATTGCTTACCGAAATGGAAAATATACGAAAAAATGAGAATGTAAACCTTGTGATTGTGGGTTCTGCAAATTATCCGGAATATATAGACGAAGCAATTATAAAACCATATAAATTCTTAGACCAGATAATTGTTTATTCACCTCAAGACAAAAAAGACCGAATTGAAATACTTAATTATTATATTAAAAAGAATAAGTTAAAAATTGCAGGTGAAACCGAAGAAGAAAAAAATGCAATAATAAACAATATTGCAGAAACAACAGCATATTTCTCCGTTGTTAATTTAATGGATTTACTGGATAAAGCAAAAAATGTAGCTAAAGAAAGAAATCATAAAGCAATTGAAAAAGGTGATTTTACAGAAGCATATCTTCAGGCCACTTCAGGTCGCCCATCAACCGTTTTTGAGTCAGAACACAGAAAGGCAATAGTAGCATCTCACGAATGCGGACATGCACTAAATCTTCAAGTGATGTATGAAATTGCTAAAAAGCAGAATATACCATGGCATTTACCAAATAAGGTTGATTTCATAACCCTTGACCCAAGAGGCAGCTACGGAGGAGCAATGTACCCTAAAGAATCTGAAAATGAAGAATTTAATTTCGAACAGGTATTTGCTAATCTGGTTTGTGATTTTGGCGGACACTCAAGTGAAAAGAAATTTTATCAAATTGACGGCAGTTGGGGCATAACTGCAGATATGGAAATGGCAACGGAAATGGCGAAAACAGCAGTTCAATCAATGGGATTAGGACCCAAAACAGGTAAAATATCCATTTCTGAAACACCTCTTGGAACTATAGATGTATCACCAAGAGTAAGAAATAATATTGATAAAGATATTGAATTATTACTTAAAAATGCCAATATAGTATCTGATAAAATAGTTTGCGGATACAATACTTTTATTCAAGAATTTACCGAGAAATATAAATCTAAAGTAGGAACAGGAGATTGCATAATTCCTTCGGATGTTTTTCAGAATGAAATAAATGAATGGAAGTCCAGACAATCTAAAGAAAAAATAAATGAATTGGAACTTTTAGAATCAAAAGTCATCGATATTATGGGAAGAACAAAAAAAGGCGAACTCGTAAATACTGATGATTAAACTATTTAAAGAGTATTCGAAGTTGTGTAAAAAAAATATTAGAAGTTTTATGATAATATGTTTGTAAATAGTATGAAAAATCCTCTCTATACAAAACCTCTAGTTAATAATTCATTTAGCAAATCACTTTCATTTAAGGGAACGACAAGAATATATGCGCTTACGGATTCACATCAATACACAAGAGATAAGTGTATCCTTTTAAGCAAAATCATTGAAGATGCAAAGAAAAACAATAACGTCTTAGCCCTTGATTGCGGAGATTTATTTAAGGGAATTTATCCCAGAGAACTTGAGGTTGAGTCCTATATTGAAGCAAAAAAAGTTGTACCGAACCTTGAAATCGCAATCAACATAGGAAATAACGACCCGGGATTTAATCAGGAGAGTTTCGAATTTTTTAAGAAGTCTGTAAAACAACTTGATAAAAGCGGAATCCATGTTATCTCTGCCAATATATGGGATAAAAAAACAAATGAACGTATCGATGGAATAAAACCTTATGCAATCATCGACAGAGATGGTGATAGAGCTTTTGTAACAGGATTTTGTATAAACAATCTCACGCAAACCGCTTATGGAGTCCGTTCAGAAGATTCTAAAAAAGTTTTAGAAAATTTAAAAGATTCTATTAAAAAAGAAAAGCCCGACAGCATAATTATATTAAACCATGACTGGTTTACCCAAAGTGAAGAATTGGCTGAATTTGCAAAAAAACAAGGTATTAAAATAGACCTTTTAATAGGAGGTCATGAACACGAAAAATTTGAACCGAATATACAGCAAAAGATATATTATCCTGAAGCTTTCAATAGATCAATGTATAGTTTTGACCTTGTAAGAACCAATGAAGGTAACAGTCTTCGAAATATTCAAAAATTTGTGGCTGAAACAATGAATAATATCGAACCGAGATTGGAGTCCAGAATTAAAGATGCAGAAGAAAGAACTCATCTGCTCGAAGAAAAAATGCCATCGGTTATTGATTTCACTAAAAGGTATTCCCAACCATGCTCACTTGGAACATTTTTAGCAGATACAATGAAAGAACTCACAAATTCTGATGTAGGATTTTTTTCAACAGGTTTTTTAATGGCCTCTATTCCTTATAAACAAGGAAAAATGATAACTCAATATGACTTAAAGAAAACAATGACAGCAAATTGTCCTGTAGAAAAAGTCGAACTTACGCCTGATATTTTAAAGGCAGTTTTTGAAAATGCTTTAAAAAACAGAATGTTTACAGATAAAGGGAATGCGCGATTCTTGCAGTGTTCTCAAAATATAAAACTTGTCGGAATTGCGAATCAATATGCAAAAACCTATACTTTAAAACAGATATATGTAAACAATGAAGCTCTCTTAGATGAATTGACAGGCGAGCCCTTAGAACCAAATAGAATTATCACATGCGCCATAGATCCTTTTATAGGCTCCGGAGGACAAGGCTACAATATTCTTAAATCTCTTGAAAAAGAAAAATATACTGAAAACGGAACTGAAATTTCTATGAATGCAATTTTAGAAAATTCTTTACTTAAAGCTTCTAAAAAATATCCTCCGGGTTCAAAATATCCTCAATTTGAAATTATTGATTTATAAATATTAAATATTTTAATAAAAATGGATATAAAAAAAGCAAATTTTAATTTTTTTGGATTTTATTTTATTGAAGTTTACAACAATCGAGGTAGGAATGGTCAATAATATAAATGACTCTCATCTTTTGAGGTCTTACAATTACACTCCAAAAAATAATAAACAAAATACAATCTCTTTAAATAATTTTTTATCGCAAAATCAAAATCTTACAATGCCGACATACAACAACTTGATTGCATTTTACGGTTTAAATATAAGACCTGCGGAAAGGCTTGATAAATCAGATTATAAAACCCCTGAATATATAAATGAAATTACAAGGGCTAGAAACCTATATGGAGATCAGGAAGTAATTGAACTTGGTATGGGTAACCCTGATATTTTGCCGCCCGAAGGAGCAAGAAAAACTCTGCAAAAAAATATTGAAGACCTTTGGGCTCACAGATATAACTTTCCAAAAGGCGAGTGGAGATTCAGAAAAGGAGTCTCTGATTGGTTTAATCAAAGATTCGGAGTAAATCTAAACCCATCAAGCGAAGTTATGATGTCAGCCGGAGCCTCTGACGGAGTTGACTTAATACTATCTGCTTACACTGAAAAAGGCGATAAAATATTAGTTCCTGACCCGGGCTACACTGTATACAGGGATTTGATTGCAAGAAATGACCTTGTGCCTGTTCCCTTGAACTTAGAAGAAAAAAATAATTATTTTCCTGACTTCAACAAAATAAAAGAAGAAGACCTTAAAGGTGTCAAAGGAATCATATTAAATTATCCTAATAATCCTATGGGAGCTTTTGCAACTAAAGAAGATTATAAAAAAGCTGTTGAATTCGCAAAAAAGCACGATATATTTATAATCCATGACTTTGATAACACTGAAATTACTCACACCGGCGAAAAACCTATAGGAATTTTAAATGTAGAAGGGGCAAAAGACATAGCATTCGAAGTCCATACTTTAAGTAAAGCCCATAACATGCCAGGTATGAGGATTGGTTTTGTAGCAAGTAATAAAGAATTCATTGATAACTTATTAAGAGCAAAACTACTTACAAATAATAGCGTATATACGGCTATTCAGGCAGCTGCGGTTACTGCTTTAGAAGATAAAGAACATTATATCGATAAAGTAAATGTCGAACACAGGCTTCGTAAAAATACTGCTATTGCAAGACTTAAAGAGCTGGGAAGTGATGCTGAACCTACTCAGGGAACATACTATCTATGGGTAAGAGTTCCTGAAGGGTTTAACTCTGATGAATTTTTCAAATACGTTCTTCATAAGGCCCACGTCGCCTTTACCCCGGGAACAATATACGGTAAAAACGGAAAAGACCACGTCAGAGTAGTTATGTCAGCAGGCACAGATGAGATAAACAGAGCTTTCGATAAACTTAAAGCTGCCGGCATAAGATTTGATATCCCGAAAGACAAATTACCTATTGAAACTCAAGAAGAAATCGCAAGAATTTCAAGAGGCGAAATTGACCTTAAACCTAAGAATATAAGAGATCTTGAAGTATATAAAAAACAACTTCTTGCTAAAGCAGAAACTCTTAAACAAAGACTTCAAGGAAAACCTGAAAATCTTGAAGCATATCTGCCTAAACTTGATGCTATTGAAAAATTACCTCCTTATATATTAAAAGACAGACAAAAAGTATATCTTAAAAATACAAAATCTCTTAAGCCTTGTATGGGTGAAATAAGAGAAATCATGCCATTCAGCAGCGAAACAACTTATGACAATTTAAGAGATGTCATTTCAAATATCTGGAGCAAAAATAATCCTCAAAATGCAGAAATCATCAAAATGTATAAAGACGGCAAATTTTACCCCGATGCGACTTATCTGACAATTTCAGCTGACAATAAACTTCAAGGATTAGTAAATGTTGAAGTACAAGGCAATGAATTCTGGATTAGAGGTTTAAATACTGCGCCTTGGAACCAAGGTGAGCGCCCTGAAATTGTAGGTGTAGGAACTGCCTTAATGGCAAGAGCTATGAGTTTGTGCCTTGAAACAGGAAATAATATCTTAAAATTAGCGCCTAATAATGATAAAAATGCCGAATTCTATAAAAAAATGGGCTTTAAAGAAGACGGCGTAAAAGAATTTAATGGTATTGACTATCCTGTCTTAAGTATTGATAAAGAAGGGATGTATAAATTCCTGGATGAATATCAAAGATTCATAAGCAACTAGGAGCAGCAATGATTTCGCTCCCTCTAAGCCTAATTAATACAAAAAGCAAAGTACCATTTACATCTGTTCAAAAAAACTCTGAAAGTCAAAAAGCCAAAACAGATTCATTTACTCCTGCTCAAAATAAAACTTTAATACTAGGCCAATTACCAAAAGATATAAAAATCGATATTTCAAAGATATCCGCATCGAGTGAAGGAGTGACTGCAACAAATTCCACAGGGTATCTCGCCCAGATTTTCAAATATAAATCATCGATTTTTTCAAAAACTTATGCTATTAAAAAAGTCTGGCCTAAAGATATGGCAAAACATATAACTGCTAACCCTACAGAACAATTGGCAACGGAAGCCAAAGTTTATGAAAAACTAAAAGGAGTTAAAAATATCCCCGAATTCTACTTCTATAAAGGGGATTTTTCAAACAATTCAAATGCAATTGATAATAATTATCTTGTGATGAGCTGGGTTGATGGGGAGTCAGCTTCTAACAACGGAACTTTTTACAATTTGGGATTAATTGATAATAAAAAGCTCGAAAAAATATTTTCTCTTTTATCTAAATTTGATGAAAAAGGCATTTTACATAACGATTTATGGGCTGGTAATATTCTTTTCACAAAAAATGATGTAAATATTATTGATTTTAACAGATCGGTTTTATTTGACCCGCTAAAAGAACCTGAAAAGAGTAATCTTGAGAGCTTCAAAGAAAGGTTTTTATGGCGATACTTATCTGATGTTTACAAGCAAAAAGGTGAAGGAGAGTCAGTAAATATTTATAAATATATTTGCAACTTAGAGCAAAACCTTCTTCTTCAAAGGGCAAACTTGCTGCTATCAAATGGACAGGAAGAAGATGCAAAAAGACTTGAATCTAAATCTGCCAATATCAGATTAAGAATAAATGACCCAAAACTGATGAAGCAAGAAACAATCGATACAATTTACAAAAGCGATTTAAGATGCTCAAAAATTTATGCCAAATACTTTGAATTTGAAGACGGTGAATCACTGGAATGCTATAATCGCATAAGAACTCTTACGGATAAAAATCCACAAATAAATGCAAATCCTAAAAATATTGATTCAAACATTAAAATTATAAGAATGTTTAAACTCGCTATGAAACAGACAGAGAAAAACAACTTTACCGACAGTTTAAAATTGTATGAAAAAATACTTAAAAAACTTGAAGATGAAAATTCTTATGGCAGCGAAGAAAAAGAAGAAATTTACTATAAAAAATTCACAGAATTCACAAAATTAAATATCAAAATTCTAACAGCCTTGAATGCAAATAACAAACTTGAAGCTAAAAATATTTTAGAGACAAACAAAGAATTTTTCTATCAAACTAAAAGGCTTATACCTTACTATAATAAATTAAGTGCATTAATCCAATAATTTTATAACTTCCTTAAAAAAACAAGATGGTGTAAAATATTATATTATAATTGGTTTTGGCTGATAGATTATAAATTTTATGAATGAGAGTAATGAAAAATATTTATCTTGCACTTGGGCGCACAGCGGCTTGGAGTTCAAACCTGATTCAATAAGGTCTTGTTGTTTTTTTTGCTTATATAATAAAAACGAAAAAGAAATTACTCTGGTTGAAAACTATATAGGTGAAATTATTGATTGGGATGAATTATTTTCTAAAAAAAATAAGATTAAGTTAAAAAATAAAAATGAAAATTATTTAGCTGAATGCAAAAAGTGCAGTAATTTAAAAATAAAAGAATGGAATGATAGAAATTATATTGACACAATTCTGTTTAATCAATGGACACAATGTAATTCAAACTGCATATATTGCAAAACAAAAAACGATAAAAATTACCAAAAAATTCTAACATACAAAATTGCTCCCGTTTTAAAAGAAATGATTCAAAAAAAAATATTAATTAATACCCCTGACTCATTTGTGGACTTTGGAGGAGGGGAAGTCACTTTACTGGATGAATTTGATGAAATTATAAATATATTGATTAACTTTGGGATAAATGAAATAATAATCAACTCATCAGGAATTGACTATTCAAAAACCATAGCCAAAATTTTAACCTTAGGGAAAACCATTCTTACAATTTCCATCGATTCAGCTTCAAGAGAAACTTATGAAAAAATCAAACAGGTAGATAAATTTTCAAACGTAATTGAAAATATAAAAAAATATTATAATGCCCTGCCTGAAGATAAGAAAAATAATCTTTCGCTGAAATACATAATAATTCCAGGCATCAACGACAATATTAAGGAAATAGACTTATTTTTCAGCCTCTTATCAAATATCGGGATTAAATCGATTATATTAACTATTGAAAGTCACTACCTGACTAAAAATAACAATTTTATTCCACCAACTATTGAATTTTTATACAAATATTTCTCAAAAAAAGCCAATAAAAACCAAATAAATATCGATTATTTTTATAACCTCCCTTCAAAAAATAATAATTCAGCTCAAATGGACTTCTTTGTCTTAAATTCTACCTTGGCAAAAGCTTATCTGGCTTTCCATAAATTAAAATATTCAAATATGAATGTAGATTATAAAACCTTATTCAACAACGACTGATTAATCTGACAATACCCATAACGCTAATTTACTTAAAATCAGGTTTGTGGGTTATAAATAATAATAGTCACTCGAAAGGTTCTTATTTTGGGATTTACAAATATTCTGATTGAATCTATTGCAAAACATGGAAAGATAATTATTAATTGGATAGTTATCATCATCTTTTTATCAGGAATGTACTGGATATACCAGACATTTTTTGAATACCATGTGTATGTAAGGTTTAAAGAATTAGGTCCTTTGACAAAAAACATGCCTGTATATTATAAAGGATTTATTGTCGGGAGAGTTCGAAATATAGGGCCTGATGACGATTATAAAGCCAGTATAGTTAAAATAATAATTAATGAAAAAAATATTAAGCTTCCTGCAAATACCTTCGTAATAGTACAAAAATTCCCGAACGAACAGAATTATCTGGAGTTCATATATCCTGATAAGCCGTCGTTAAGATTTATGAGCAGAGGCGATATACTTGAAGGCATCGCACATTTCAGTATTGAACAATTTATGCATGGGCAAGTAAGAATGGGGACCAGTGATATTGTTTCCGAAAATGTATTGAAAGCACTTTCAAGTGCAGAAAAGACCAATCTTGCGCTTCAAGATTTTTTTTCAACTGCATCAGTGATTTTAAAAGAAAATAGACAAAACATTAAACAAACGGTAAAAAATACTACAGTAATAACATCCAGTTTGGCTCAGGCAGCTAAAAATACTTCCGATTTTACAGAAAACCTTGTTCAAGCAACACAAAATATCTCGGAATCAAGTAAAAACTTCAAAACAACAACAACTGATGTAAATGAAGCAACAAAAAATTTAGGTAAAACTTCTGAGAAAATTGACTCAATAATAACAGATGTACAACAAACAGCATCAAATTTAAATAAAATTACGACGGGAATATACCGATTGCTATGTAAAAGATTCGCAGGGGTAAGAATATTTTTGGGAAGGCCCATACCTCAAGACAAATGCCAGGACACTTGCCCGTAATGACAAATTTAAAAGGATAATTTTTAAAATTACTAAAGAAGTTAGTACTATTTGTTAATAGAAAATATCATAATTTTTGCATAGTATAAATTAAAACAAGGAATTTTTTATGTTTAGAAAAGTGGCTTTGTTCCTAATAATCATGTTTTTTGTGGTAAGCGGCTGCACTAAAGATTTAAATAAAACTGACCTCTACAAGTCTATAATTAACAAAGACAAATTAACTGTAGGAATAGCTTTTGATGCCAAACCTTTCAGTTTTAAAGACCTAAACGGGCAAGTTAAAGGCGTAGAAGCTGATATTGCAAGAGAAATTGCAAAAAGAATTTTGGGCAGTGAGAAAAAAATTTCTTTTAAACACGTAACCCCAAAAGATAGAATTAAATCCGTAAACTCCGGCGATGTGGACATGGTAATATCCACAATGACAATTACACCAGAAAGAAAAAAACTGGTAGAATTTTCAAAGCCATACTTTGTTGCAGGACAGGCTATATGTGTTAAAAAATCCAGCAATATTGACTCTTATCATGACTTAATCAACAAAAACGTTATAGTAATATTGGGAACAACAGGTGAAAACAATCTAAGATCGTTGGTTCCGAATGCTTTTATACAAGGCTATATTAATAACTCGGATGCTTTTAAAGCATTTAAAATGAGTGGTAATGATGCAATATCCACAGACGACTCTCTATTATTCGGACTTGTACTTGAAAATAACAACTATAAACTGCTACCTGTACGTCTAAGCAAAGAGCCTTATGGAATAGCATTTAAAAAGTCAAAAGATGCAGTCCCTTTAAAAAAAGAAGTTAATAAAATTCTAAATGATATGAAAGAAGACGGATCTTTAGAAACAATAAAAGAAAACTGGGGCATCTAAAAATAAAAATCATTGGAAGTTTAATAAATTAATATTATTGAAAGTTTTGGATAATATTATAAAATTAGATTAGAAAGATTTGCGGCAAATCTTTCTAAAAATTATATCGATTAACAAAGAAGTATAATCGTGAGTGAGTAAGTAAACTATAAGGCGTTTTTTTGGATAACAAAACTAAAATATCTGTCATAATGCCCTTTTATAATTCTGACTTAAAGTTATTAGAATTTGCAGTAAAAAGCGTCTTAAATCAAACAATAAAAAATATTGAACTGATAATAGTCAACGACGGCTCAAATGTTAAGAATTTTGAACAAATCTTAGCAGCAGCTAAAACAGATAAAAGAATAAAAATCATTACGCAAAAACACAAAGGTGCAGGCATAGCAAGGAATTTAGGGATAGAAAATGCATCGGGTGATTTTATTGCTTTTATGGATGCAGATGACTATTACCCTGATAATGAAGTTTTAGAACATCTTTATAATACAGCATTAAACAGTAATGTTTTAATTTCAGGCGGAAAAGTGCTTATGGATAATGACGGTGAATTAAGTCAACCATTCTGGCATTTTAAAAATATAGAAAATTTATACTGTAATAGAACTGTAGATTATAAAGATTTTCAGATTTGCTGGGGATACTGGTGCTATATATATAAAAAGCAACTTATAACCGATAATAATATTTATTTCCCCGACTACTTAAGATATCAGGACCCTCCCTGGTTTATAAGAATGTTAAACACAGCAAAAACCTTCTATACAACTGATAAAGTAAGCTATATTTACAGAAATTCTACCGAAGCAAAAAAATGGTCAAACAGACAAATCAAAGATTATTTTAAAGGAATAGAAAATGTTTTGTTATACAGTAAGCAAGAAGGGTTAAATGAACTTCATGCTTTTATATACAGAAAGTTTCTGACTTATGACATAAAAATACTAAATAGCTTCAAAATGAATTTATTATTAGATAAAAATAGAATTATTAATGATATTTTTAGAGCAACTAATGAAAATATCATAGAAAAGATAGAACCTGAAGTGCCTATATTTAAAGATGTTAAAGACTATAAGCAAAATATAGCCAAATATGATCTTATAGACAAATAAACTAATTCTTAGGTTTTTCTTTCAACGCTTCAGCCAAATTAGATAATGAATGAATCAATAAATTATACTGGTTTCTAAAAGGCCAGCCCATTCCTTCCATTGCCGTCTTTAAAGTTTCAGTGACACTCAAACCTTCATTTGATGGTAATGTCTTATTATAATAAACCTTATCAAAACTTTCACTGTTATTAGGAATTCTGGCTGTCCAATTATTTTCTTTATCGGTTGTGCCCGGGGTATTATATTGGACATTTATGCCTAAAAGGTCTTGCCAGTTAACAAGAATATTATTGGGGGTCTGAGGGTTTTTATCTGCAGCAAAAATTCTTGCAAATTTTGTTTTGATAAACTGCCAAGGATGCGCCCAGTCTTTTAAATAATAAGATTCACCCCATTCAAGTTCTCTTGCTATATAATCAGCATGTGCATCTCTGGCTGAGACATCTACCCCGTCTCTTTTAACAGTTTCATGATTATAGTTTTCCACTTGAGAAATATAAGGAGCATCATCATGACCACCCAACATCCAATAATTTCCTTGTTCCTCAGGATTTGATTCACGGTATCTGTTAGAAGGTTTCACAGGGTCAGAATAACGAGCATGCCTCATGCCTGTGAGACCTAGTTCTTTCATAGTCCATGATAAAGGCAATGTAAATGTACCCAAATCTTCGCAAATCAGAAGGCTTTTTACATTTTTATCAAGTTCTAGTTGCGAGATTTCAACACCCATTTTTTGATAACGTTCTTTTAAGGCTTCTTCACCTGCAGGAAGCACTATTTTATTTAGGATTTGGGAATATTCCCTTTTTACGGCATGCATATTATTATTTATAATTCTTTTTGCCTTATCAAAATCCCAAATACCTCTTTGTTCCAAGAGTTTTCTATTATCAGAGTCATCAAGAAGTATTCCTCCCAAAGGATCAGGGATACCTTTTATCGTTTCTTCATTGATATTAACATCTCGGAGCTCACTCAACTCACTATTAAGCAATCTTTTGAAGAAATATCTGCTGCCTTGCTCTGCATCATCAGTGTATGTCCAGGGATCAATCATTCCTAAAATATGGTCTATTCTGACACCTCCGGGGTTATCTTTAAAAGTTTTTTTGAAAAGATTTTTAAGAAATAATCCGCCTTCTGCCAAAGAACCATCACTATTAAACATTTTTTCTTTAGGTATAAATTTAAAATTCCAGGCTTGAGCTTTCCTTTTTTTCATAGGATTTGGAGGAGCTCCCATAAATTCATCTTTTGTAAATATTGTCGGATGCCCCCAAATATCAATAGTAGAAAATCCTATCTGTTTATCACCTACTATGTATATGCCTTTATGTGATTTTTTGACGCCATCGACATAATTCATAAGATATCTTGCGGTTTCAGAGCTAATTTCACCGTTATGCAATGCTCTGTTTATTGTGTCAATATCGGTTTTAGCTCTGTTGTTACCTATATTTAGGGCAAATTCAGCAAGGTCAAGCTGCTGCTTATTCACTACAAACTGACAAAACTTATAAAAGTCGATTTCTTCTTTATTTTCTTTTATGAGTCTGTTTTTTTCATGTTTTTTAGTTTCTAACGAATAGGTTTCATAATTATCATCAAACAAAGACCTGTGTAAATCATTGTCCCAACCGGGATAATAATCACTGCCATGCATATTGCTTAATACAAAATATAAAGAATCGCCTTCAAGCCAAAAGTTATTTTCTTTTGAATAAGAATCAAATTCGGCTTTTAACCCGAGTGCTTTGGGGTCTTTATTTCTAACTTTTTCCAAATAATTGTCATAGGCAATTTCAAGAGCATCCATCTGAGCTTTCAATGCATAATCATAAATCACCTTATCTTGAGAAAACATTCTGTTTTCATAATTTCCGAGCTTAGGGTCGCCAACAGGAACTCTTACATTGTAATTTTTATTTTTTACAACATTACTTGCAACTTCCTGAGGAAGTATATTAGCCCATTTGTCTTCAGTTAATTCCTTTAAGTTCACAACAATTTTCTTAGAGAAAGAAGAGCTGTCATATGGACAATAATATTCTCCTTTTATCACTCCCTGAGGCTCTATTGAGATTCCATCAATCCCATTGTCATATATAAAATTGAAATATTTTAAAGTTCCTTCAGTTGAAGCGAGAACTCCTATACCGTTATCCTCATTCTTTTCTGTGGGTAAACATGGAGTATGAGTAACAACCACAATATGCTCCAGTCCGAGTGCTTTTTTAGCTTCATCAATATTTGCCCTGTTCATAACATTTTCAAGAGGATTCAATTCTCTGCCAAAAGTTACACCTGCGCTGAAATTTCTTTTATAATATGAATTAACCTGTTTTATATTCATTAATTTTTCCTTATGCCATTATAGACAATTTAGAAGTCAAATCAGGTATTTCAAAATCATTAATACCGTTTTTCATAAATTGCTGCTGAATGGATTTTTCGCCTTCATTTGCATCATTTAAGTCTTTTTCACTACAATTCATAAGCCAGCCGAACAATCCTTTTGACCATTCAATTATTTTTGCCTGTCTGAACTTTGCAATATCTTTTATTGTATTTAAATATTCCTTTGTTTCTAAATCATTCGGTCTTGCTTCAAGCTGATTGACCTTGCCTTCAAGTCTTTTTGCATTAATTATGGCCCACATTTTAAGTGTCATATTTGCTAAAGGATTAAGTAGTAATACCTCATTTTTATAAGCAAGCTCTGATGAGTATGTTGTCTGCATTTTTTGCAGTTCTAAATCAATAATTTCAGGTGTTGGCTTGGCTAACAGATTAGACTGTATTTCTTCAAATCTTACTGCTTTATTTAATGCGCTAAGTTGCTCTGGGTCAAGATTAGAAGAATTTTCTTCCAGATGAGATTTTAAATATTCATAAGCCGGCTTATGAACCTTTTCGGCCCTTATCGAAAGATATTGCGCAAACAATTCTTTTGCTTTATCTGAATCTGTTTTGGACAGCTCATTTAAATAAGGCGCAAGACAAGTATCTTCAAAATTTCTTATATTTGATGGCATCATAAATCTTGGGAAATGATGTTCTTTTTCATTAAAATCAACATCTTCAAGGTCAATTTTAACTGATTCGCCAAAATCTATAAGACCTACGGTATTTTTTTCCTTATCAATTAATATATTTTCTTTTTTTAAGTCACGATGTAAAATGCCTTTTCTATCAAGTTCCGATAAAGTGCCCAAGAGCTTTGCAAGATTCTTTTCGTCAAAAGGATTTGAAGCAGAATCAGGACTTTTACCTTTAACAATAGTTGTCAATAGAGCGTTTCTACCCCCTACCGTTACATATCCGATAATTTGCTGGGTACTAGCTATTGAATCAGGTAATGACTTTAAAATTTCACGTTCATTTTTAAAATCTTTACCGACTCTTTGCATTTCTCCTGTCTGATTCAAAGTAGAAACATGCGAAATTTTTACTGCAACACCGTTAGGATATCCGCTAATATTATCAATTTTGTAAACTTCTCCATCAGCGCCTTTCCCTAATAACTTTTTACCTTCTAAATTCCCGTTAACAATTTCATTAACTGCGCCCTTTAGCTCTTCTGAAGTTAATTCAGAAACTCCTCTTGTCCATTCTTCTTTATTTATGTTTCCTGAAAAGCTGACTGCATCATGCGGCAGCTTAGAAATTGAATGCAAGGGAGTATTTTTTACAAGCTTTAGTCCAAAATTTTGATGAGGTCGTACGTTTAGATAATTTTGCAAAAACTGAATACTCATTAATTTTAACTTCCAAATTTTTAACTATGAGTATAAAGTTTCTAAAACAATAAATTTGACTGTTTGTAAAGCTATATTACAAGGTATTTTGTATGACAAATATCCTATAAAAAAGTTTTATACATTTACTATGTTTCATGGCTGTTTTTTGTTGTATAATTTAATCGACAAAATTCCAACAATACCGTCAATTCTTGAAATAACATTTTTTTGGCAACATACTACAGTACATATTATCTAAGCAGCAAAATCAGAAAAAAATTCATTATTTAATGTATATAATGTATAATTATTTAAAAGAGGAGAACCAAAATGAAAAAACAGATTAACACCACATCCATCGTACTTGCTGTACTAGTAATAGTTTTAGGATTGAACAATTTTGCTCTTTCAAGTATAAATGAATTTAAAATAGCAGTTGTAGATATCCAAAAAATTGTTTCAAATTCTTCAGAAGTTAAAGATTTAAAAACAGAACAGCAAAACAAAATAAAAGACCTTCAAACTTTTATTGAAAAAGCTAAAAAAGATGTAAATGCACAAACTGACGAAACTAAAAAGAAAACATTAGAAGACAGCTATAATAAAGAACTTAATGTCAGAACAAAAACAATTGAAAAAGATTATTCTCAAAAATTAAAAGCAATAGACAGCAACATTTCAACCCTTATAGCTAAAGAAGCTAAAGCAAAAAGCTATAATATGGTAATCGCCAAAGGTGTTGTTTTATATGGCGGAGATGATATTACAGACAACATAATTAAAACAATGAAATAACTCTTTAAAATAATTGATTCAGTTAAAACTATCTGCTTGTGCTTACATGCAGGTAGTTTTTTTATTTTAGGATTATTACTGTAACATTTTTTTAAAAAACTAACAAAATAATACTCATTCATTTTTTCTATAAACAGGAATTTAAGAATGAGAATAAGTTTTAAGTCAACAGACGATATTAGTAAATACAGGGAGGCCAAGCTCAAGAAAACGGGGGGCATAACACCTTTCCCTGCAATCAAAACTGCTTCCCTTACAAGAGACATTATTGATATAAAATCAGCAAAACCTTACATGCCGGATATGAAAGATTATAAAACGCTTGATGACTACACCGGCTGGGTTAATATTGCAGAAAAACATGTAAACGGAAACGGCAAAACCGTTGCCGAAATCACATCTTTATTCGGAGACCTTATAGTTTCAGAAAATGCTATTAACGCAATAATCGAGTCTAAAAAACAAGGTAATACCGACAGCATTGATAAATATTTTGACGCCATGTACGGATTACTTAAAAAGCTAAGTTATGCCAATCAGGACACTGATAAAGTTGAAGAGTATTCTGATACATTAGATGGTTTGTATGAATCGTATCAAGAAGATAATCTTGATATTTTAGTAGGAAAGGCCGACAGTGAAAGCTATTCAACTATCTTTGACAAATCAATTCAAGCCCTTACAGAAGCTTATAGAAATGGAAATACTGAGGTAGTGAACTTTTTTGTATCTAATTTGAATAACACATTAGCACAGCTTGGTTACACAGAGCCTGAATATGCATCAGAAGAATATGATGCAGAACCTGATACCCTTTATCTGGGCAATATAGGTGATAGTTCAAATGAAGATAGATTGGAACTCTCAAAATACATCAAGGGCTCTATAGAACCCGAAGAGAATAATGTCTCGATAAATTTTGATTTAGCAAAAGGTTTTGACGCTAAAAAAGCAATAAATCTTCTGGCTTATGTCCTAGCAAGAGTTGAGCAATCATTCACTAAAAATCAAGATAATAATCAAAACGAATAAAAATTGGCATACAGAATCAAAAAAACAGAAAGTATCAAAGATGAGAATAAGCTTTAAAGCAACGGACGAATTTAGCCTCTATAGACAATCAAAAAGCCGGACAACTGATAAAAACATTTCTAATTCCACTGGTAATACACCTAAAGCAAAATTTACAAATCAAACCTCAAATGATGTTATAGAATTAGCATCCTTTCAGTTGCCAAATCCTGAAAAAGAAGGATATGAGAAGTTAGAAGATTATGATAACTGGGCTGACATGGCTCTACAAAGGCTAGGGCAAAAATCGAAAGATGCTTCTCAAATAAGCTCATTTTTAAATAGAATGATATATTCTGACGAACATATCCAATCCGTTTTAGATGCCAGTAACGAAGGAAAACATGATGCTATTGAGCAACATTTCGATACTTTAGATAAGATAGTCCAAAGACTAAGCTATCTGGGAGTTGAAGGGGATAGAACAGAAAGCTACAAATCTTATTTAAATTCATATTATGAGCATTACAAAGAAAATAACCTTGAAGACTTGTTAGAAGGTATTACAGATGAAGAAGAAGATATTTCTGTTTCCATAGGCGACATAAGTTCAGCTGCAAGTGATGAAGAAAAAGATAAAGAAGGTATAAAAGAGCTTATAAAAGAATCGGTTCCGCCTGATGCACAAGCTGTAGCTATCGATTTTAGCGTAGTTCCAGGTTTTGACAAAAATAATGCTATGAATATGCTGTCTTTTATTCTTGATAGGGTTAAAGCCTCTTTTGAAACAAAAAGTGATAATTAAACCAAACTAGTTCTTTAAACTTTTCAGAAAAAACTTTAAAGAAATTTCACACCAAACTTTTTTAAGTAAAAAATTTTTCTTAGCTTCAAGAATTATTGATTTGAGGTTCTGCTTTGAAGAAAAAATATATTTCAGCTAACCACTGCTTTTATTGGTTTCATACCAAATAAAAATCTTATCGGATTAAAACGTTTTATTAGCAAGTCATAAATCAAAACGGTTAAAATAAATGACGATGTACTTATAATTAAAAATTTAAAAAATATATCAATTTTAAAATCAAGTACATAAAACCCGATAATCAAAATCACTGTCTGATGAAGTAAGTAAAAAGGAAGTAAAGCTTCTGTAGAATATTTTAAAAATTTATTACTGAAATTCAGCAGATTAAATCCCGCCCCAAGAAAAAAAATAACCCACGACCAAGTCAAAAGACTGTATACAACCATAAAAATTACAGAGGCAAAAGAATAACTCGGATATTCAAACCATTCGACGTTATGTCCTGAAATTAAAAATAAAATCATAAGTCCTATACAAAACAATCCTGTAAAAAATGCGCTTTTATAATGTTTGTTAATTATTTCGCTGAATTTTATATTTGAAAACAAAATATATCCGTAGAGAAAATAAATAAGCCAGTAGAAAAAATCCGCAACATCATTATAATTAGGAAACTTAACCCTTAATATGAGATGAGAAGCTAAAATCGGCAGTGCAAATAAAAAAATAAATCCTTTTTTGTTAGAAAATAGAGCAATCTTAGATATCATTAACCGTATTTTACCTTTATTTAACCAACCGAAAAAAGGAAGTGCCACAAGAGAAAAAATAAATAAAAATCCCAAAAACCATAAATGATAGGTATATTTACCCAAAGCTTCAGGACTAAAAGAATGAAAGAGATTTAAAAAGAACTGCGGATAATAATCAATAAAGCTGCCTTTATATTTTAACTTTTCCATACTTTCAACATATCCCTGAGGCGGTGCCAAAATTAGCATACCAATACAAAACGGGATTAAAAGCCTTTTAATTCTCTCAAATACGTACTCTTTTCTACTTCTAAACTTAAGAGCATATTTTGTACCGGCGCCTGCCAAAAAGAAAAAAAGCGGCATGCTCCAAAAATGAATCAACAAGAATATTATTGTCATCGATGAACTTTGAGTATCGTTTTTCAAGCTCCAGTCAATAGGATCAAAAAAATGAGCGTTATGAAATATAAAGACCATAAGTATCGCAAATACCTTGAGCCAATCAAGATAATAAAGCCTCTCCTTTTTTAAAGGAGCATTAACACTTTCAGATTCCATTAAACTATTCTTCTCGCCATCCCCTGTAATTAGATTATGCTCTATCCAATTGCAAAAGAAAAAGCTATAATCAGTAAATAACTTTTAATCCAAAATTTTTTCTGCTAGCAAAAAAAAATATATTATGTTTTTTATTTCAAAAAGGGATAACTAGAGAGGTTTTTTATTATGAAGGTAAGTTCAATCGGAAAAGTTTACTCACCAAATACAAAAAAAACTAATTTTAATAATGACAAAAAAAATCCAAGCCCGGCTTTCGGAGTTGATATCAGGTATAACGAAGAGTCTCTTAAGCCAATTAAAGATACTAGGGCAAGGGGAATCATGGAAGAGTATCTAAAGAAAATGGAAAAACGTTACCAAAAAGTTGGTTCAGACAACATAAATATTGTACTTATAGCACAGCAAGGGGAAGTACCGGCACCCCTTTTTCAACTAAAAAAAGTGCCATGCTACAGTATCTCAGCTATAGTACAATATAAAGATGTTCAAAGGGCTAGAAAAGAACTACTTGAAGCCTTTAGAGAAAGAAGTCAGCTAAGTGATTCTGAATACGGGAAACGTGATAAAAGAGACTTTGAGTTACTGGAAAAAGGTAATCCAAGAGTCCTAAAACAAATAAAAAAACCTGTAAAAATACAGCTTTACGAGCCTGTAGAAGACAACATAATCTATCCCGTATTGGAAGAAATTTATAACTCACGTATAAAAGAGGTTATTGAGGAGTTTACTTATTATCCTAATATTGATATGACACGCCCTAAAAAAAATTGATTATATAGGTTAATAAAATATAGGAATATGAACTCCCATAACAGTTATTAATAATATTAACTTAATTTAATATTTGTCTGTAAATTAGCAAAAAAAAATAGTTATGGACTTTATACTACAGGCAAAATATATAGTGACAGATTATGTACACAGTCGTAAACAGCAATACTTTAGACCTCATAACCCAAATAGGTAAGAGGTTTAGTTCTCCCGAGCAAAGAGCCCTACAAGGCGCAGTTGCTCTGGGGATTCAACCTGCCATGGATTATAATAATAAAGATGCTGATGACAATACCAGAGCCATTTCAACTGCAAGGACAATAGGGAAAATCGTCGCAGGAACATTAGTCGGTGTTCTTGTCCGAAAGGGAAGTATTAATCTGATTAAATATGCCTCTAAAGACTTAAACGCTAATGAAATAGCGAATTTAAAAGGTATACAAAAGCTAAAAGTACTGTTTACGCCTAAGCTCTCTGAAATCTCTGACGAGCTTAAAATTGGGGATTCCAAGGCAATATATGAAAACTATACAAAAACAATGGGAACAATACTTGCAACTATAGCCATGCTGTTTACGAATTTCTTATTTGATGTCCCTTTAACAAAAGCCATAACCAAATTCCTTGAGCCTAAAGTCAAAGAAAAAATCGAAAAAAGCAAGCAGGTGAGCAATGAAAATAATTGATATTGGCCAATCATTTGCTACCTGGGTTTATAAAAAATATGCTCAGGACTCTGCTAAAGCTCTTTTGCACTTAGGGGCTGTAGGCTGGATTTTAAGCTCTTTAGCCCAGCTTTTTATGATAACCACTAATAAAGACATAAGCAAAGAAAAGAAAAAGTTTTTAATACCCCAAGAAGCTTCTGACGGGCTTGTAAATGTAGGATTATATTACACTATAACATCAGCAATTAAATATCTTGCGGATAACTTTGTTGAAGATGCCAAAATATATACTAAAAATACACATGAAATTGTTAGTAAAATCAAAGCAAATATAGTATCTATACCCTCATATATTGGAGGAGCAAGAGATGATCTTAAAAAAGCAGGGCTTGTTACAGAAAAAGAAGCTAAAAAAGCGGTAAGTTCATTTTACGCAGGGCTGAAAAAATACCTAAAAACTTACAAGGATCCGATTCCAGATGAATCATATTTTACAAAATGTTTAGAAAATAGTCCATTTGATTTTTCTAAGGTAAAAAACAGAAAATTTTTACTGGATTTGCTTGAAAAAGGAGAAAAAGAATTCAAAGGATTAAAAACAGGTGTCGGCACAATTGCAACAATCGGGGCTTCAGTTCTTGCAAGCAGCGTAATCACTCCTATCGTAAGAAATAAAATCGCCAACAAATTCCAAGATAAATCTTTAAGAAAAGAAGAAAAAAAGCAACTTCAACCGACATTTACTGCTTATACGCAAATGCCTGTTTCAAGTGTCTTTAGCAAGTTTTAATAAGGGTTAATCATCAGTATCCATAGGGCTATAATCTTCTATATCTCGTTCAATTACATCTGCCTTATCACTGGTTGGGTAATATTTTGATAATGCATCACGAACTTTATCCTGAGATTCCTGACTTAATGCCTCTTTTTTAGATTTATACAACATATATTCTTCTTTGGTAAAATCTAATGGTTTTCTAACGTCGACTCTTCCGGTCTGAGATTGTGTGTAAGCCATTGAAAAATCAGGAGTATATGAATGATTGTATACTCTTGGTGCTATTGTTTCTTCAATTTCTTTTGTTGTCTCATTGCTAAAAGGGAAATAACTTTGATAATAATTATCTGCTATCGTCTCAAAAGAATCTGACGTACCTGTAATATGGTATCTTTTTCCCCACAAACCCTCAAAAGCAGGTTTATTTTTTAGCATCTGCCCTTGATTAAAAGTTTTAATCCCTGAAACTGAACCTATTTTCATACATTACCTCGCATTTTCATATAATACTCTTTGCTCGTTCATATCAAAACAAAAAATATCTTTTTTTTGTTAATTTGTAAATATATTATTAAGAAAAATATTATTTACATAATTTTTCTGTCACTGAGGCAATTCTTTTGCCAAAAGCAAAACAGATTTCAGCTTCATCATCAGTTAAAGGCAAATCAGCTGAGGCTCCTGCTACATGCCCCGGACCATAAGGAGATCCTCCGGCCTTAGTGGTCAGAAGCTGCGGAACTGAATATGGAATACCAACTATTACCATTCCAAAATGAATTAAGGTTGTCATAAAGTTTAAAATAGTACTCTCTTGCCCGCCATGAAGACTGGCTGTAGATACAAACACTCCTGTTATCTTATTTTCAAGCTCGCCTTTGAGCCATAGTGAGCTTGTCTGATCTATAAAATTTTTCATTTGGGAAGACATATTTCCGTATCTGGTCGGTGTGCCCCATATAATAGCATCATAATCGGAAAGCTCATTGACTGTTGCAACAGGGATATCTTTTTGCCTTTGTTTAGCGTTCTTAACAGCTTCATTAGATTCAATAATTTTATCCGGCAAAAGTTCAGGGACCTGTTTTATATGAACATCTGCATTAGCAAGTGATTTTGCTCCTTCAGCTACTTTTTTAGCCATTTCAAATGTATTCCCGTACATACTGTAATATAAAACCAGAATTTTCATAGAATAATACCTTTCGAGCAAGTTTTACTTCTTAAAATATCTTATTTTCATTTATAAATCAAGCATTTCAGTCACAAAGTATTGTAGCTTATGATTTTAATTAAAAACATTAATAATCTGATTTAGTCCACATATTTATTTTTTTGCACCTGAGTGGTATTAGCTAAAAAACACGAATCTAAAGCAATTTGTATATCTACTCTTGAGTAATGTAATTCCTATCCATCCATTAAAAAATGTAAAAGTCCAATTGTGACAGAGAGATAAGACAATATAAAACTAACCGGTTATAAAGTTAACAAATCAGATATTAAAACGGGTAGTAGAGATTGGAATATAAAGATAAGACTCTTGAAAACAGTTAACTATATTTAAAAACAGGGAAGAATCATGCTTAAAAATAAAGTCTACTTAACAATCTTAACCGCTATATTAATAAATATATATTCGATAAATTATTCACTAGCACAAGAATCTGCCAAAATAGACTATAAATACCCTGATTATTCATACGAATTTGTCGGGGAAGACAAATTTGAAGGCTTCAACAGAAAAATGTTCGTCTTTAATTCCAAGGTAAATAAATATGTTATAAAGCCTGTAAATAAAGTTTGGGCATCAATCATGCCAAAATACGGCATGGATAGAATTCAAAATGCTTACAAAAATATTGAATTCCCGATTAGAGCAACAAGCTGCCTTCTTCAGAAAGATTTTAAGGGAACAGGAAAAGAACTTTTAAAATTTATAACTAATTCCACAATAGGTCTTGGAGGATTATACGACCCGGCTAAAAGCATATTTAAAATTGAAACAAAAGATCAGGGCATGGAACAGGTTTTATCACATTATAATGTTAAAAAAGGACCATATCTTGTACTTCCGATAGTCCCGCCATCCAACATAAGAGGATATGTAGGCGAAATACTTGACTGTCCTTTAAATCCGTCTTCTTATATCATAGGACCTGTGCCTCTTATTGCGAAAGCAGGATTTACTATTAATAGAACAACTTATATGCAGGCATTAATCAAATCCATTGAAGATACTTATGCAGATCCTTATGAAATTACAAAAAAAATGTATGGTATCGACCAGTATATTAAAAATTCAAATATAGATGAAAAGCAGGTACATGCAGAAAAAGTTGATGTAACAACCTTAATCTCACCTGAAAATATCCCTGAAAAAACCATTAAAGAAAATGTTAAAGCTGATATAAATCTGGAAGGGTTTAATCCACAGTCGCCTGTGATAGATTCCATGAGAACGGCTTATTTCCATACCCCAGAAGTGAATAAATCCATATGGTCAGAGATGTCTGTTTGGAACAGATGTTTCGCTAACCGTATTAAAACCGATTATGTTGAAGTTGAAAAAAATAGACCTGAATATAAGTTTAGATATATTTTACAAAAAAACAAAAATGCCCCGCTTGCAATACTCTATCCTTCAATCGGTGAAGGTGTAATGTCCCACCATCCTATAATTTTCGCCAAAATGTTTTATGATCAGGGATATTCTATTGTCATACTGGGCAGCACATTTCACTGGGAATTTGTAAAAAGCATGCCCGAAGGCTATAAACCGGGACTTCCTGCTAATGATGCTAAATATGCCAGAATTACTACAGCTAAAATACTTGATTATCTTAAAACTAAAAAAGAATGTGAATTCAGCAAGAAAATACTTGTTGGAACATCCTTTGGAGCTTTGACAACCTTATACGCAGCATCACAAGAAGAAAAAGAGAATATCCTCGGAATCTCCAATTACATTTCAATAAACCCTCCTATAGAGCTGTTTTTTGCACTCATGCAAATGGATAAAAATTGCCATGATTGCATAGCTAATTCTGAAGATATAAAAACAGAAACTGCAATTGCTGCCCAAAAGGTTGTTAAAGCATCTAAGGAAATTGCCACCCAAAATAATGATTCAATACATCAATCTTTAAATTTTAGTGATAATGAAGCAAAATTGATAACAGGATTCCTTATGAAGCAAAAGTTGTCAGATTTAGTTTTTGCCCTTGAAAATGCTTCACCTACAAAAAACAATAAAGACCTATATGATCAGATTAACAATATGACCTTTTATGATTACGCTAAAAAATACCTTGGAATGGATAACTATAACTCAAATGACGATTTCTATTATGCAGCGAGTTTATACCCTATAAGCGACTTTCTTCAAAGAAGTAACAACTATAAAATTTATCATTCGGTTGACGATTATTTTGTAAATAAAGCTCAATTAGCATGGCTAAAAAACCTTGCGGATAAAAAAGTTACTTTCTTCAGCAATGGGGCTCATATGGGATTTATGTACAGACCTGAATTCATTGAAGCTTTCAATAAAGATATAAACAAACAAGATACCGCTCAAAAAGTAGAACCAAAACCGGAAAAAATATCTTCGAACGTAAAATAAATATATAACAATTTTTTATTTGTTACACAAGCTAAAATCATTTATAATCATTATTAAATAGTAAAAAAAATTGAATGTTGTATATGAAAAATGAAATAATTAAATGCGAAGAAGAACTAAGACAAGCAATGCTCAATAATGATGTTGTAGTTCTTGAAAGACTGATTCATGATGACCTTGTATTTATAGCACCAGACGGAAGCCCTGCCACAAAAGAAATTGACATTAACATTTATAAAAATAAAATACAAAAAATATCCATATTGGAACCCTCAGAGCAACTAATTAAACTGTTTGATGATGAAGCAATAGTATCCGTTAAAATGAATATTGAAGGCAATATAAATGATATTTCTATCTCGGGAGTATATAGATATATTCGCTTTTGGAAAAGAATTGATAACTCCTGGAAAATAATCGGAGGTTCTGTAACTATAGTTAATCCTTCATTATTCAATTAGAGGGAAATATAATCTTTAAAGAAGTATCGCTATTTGTAATTGATTCTACCAGTATTAAAGCATTATGCAATTTTACAAGTTTTTCACTTAAAGACAGCCCCAATCCAATTCCTTTTCTCTTTCTGGGATAATATGTATCAATTTCCTTTAACGTTGAAAAAATTCTGTTTTTGATTTCAATATCAAGATTATCGCCTGTTAAATTTATTTGAATTACCGGTTTATCTTCTTCATATTTAGAGATCAAATCTATATTTAAATCTGAAATAACGAGTTTCAGGACAGATTTTAGTATATTATATAAAAGCTGCCTTAACCTGTTTTTATCTGCATTTAAATTATACACTTCCGAATAAATATTTATATTGATATTTCTATTAGAGGTAAACTGTTCCAGAGAACCTTTTAACTCGTAAAATATGTTATTTAAATCAACTTGCTCATAACTCAGGGTAAAATCTTCTTCTTCAATTTGAGAAAGAATCAAAATGTTATTTTTCAAGTCATAAATTTCATGCCCACGCCTAATAATTTTATCCGCATACTCAAGCTTACTTTCGCAGTTAAGCTCCTGCTTTTTAACAATATCAGAAAATTCCATAATATCATCCAAAGGGGTTTGGAGCTCAGTTGAAATATCTGCAATAAAGTCGCCCTTGGAAACAGACGACTCCTGAGCTTTTCTGAATAATTCAGCTTGATAAAGAGCAATTCCGGCCTGAGCAGATATATTTCTTATTCTGTTGATATCTTCGTTTGAAAGCCTGACAACTTTCCGGGTAAATTCAATGCAAAAGAATCCCATAAGTTTTTCCTGATAAAAAATCGGGATATTATAACTGGATTTAACGCCTGAATTTTGAAACAAATTTTTAAAATCATTGCTTCTTTCATGTTCTTTGATATATTCATTCCAGTCATATATATTAATTTCTCTTTTATTTAACAAAAGTTCCACAAACTCATCGGCTTCGGTTTTAGACCAATCATAACCCACAAAGCTCTTTTCCTGATTTGAAGATAAATACTCTGCCTCTTCATCGATAGGTAAAAATTTGTTGGTTTTATGATCATACTCTGATATCAAAACTCTATTTGCCTTAAAATATTTACCAAAATTATCAACAAAAAGCTTCTTGATTGTAGGCTTATCCAAAGTACTTCTCAAAATTTCAACAAGTGCCCTGTTAATTCTTTCTCTTTCGGCCTGCATTTGAGTAATTTTATATAAACTACTTTGATATATTGCTATAGCAACCTGTCCGGCTATAATTGACCCTAAGCTTAAATCTTCATCATTGATTATATAATCTTTTTTTACATATTGGACTACAAGAATTCCTAAAAAATCATTATAATAAAATAAAGGCAATGCAAAGGCAGAATGTACTTTATAGCTTTTTAAAGATTCTTTATCTTTTACAAAACTATTTTGAGTTTCATTCTCAATAGAAATTTCTCCGGCATCAATAATCACTGCTTTACCTTTTTGAATAGCCTGATTAAAACCGGGATATAACATATTAACATCAATTCCGACATAGCTTCTTATATCAGGAGAAGAAAGATATTCATTTTCGACATCAAAATATTTTTGATTTTCCGCATCATATTCAATGATAATACACCTATCCGCATCAAACGTTTTGCCTACTATTTCCACAATAATCTTTTTAAGCTCGTGAAAATCAAGGGTTGTCCTTATTTTTTCCAGAATATTAATATAAAGTTTTTCTCTTTCTCTGGCTTTAACAATTTTTTCCTGTCGGGCTAACAGTTCCATCTGTGCTTCTTTTTCTTCAGTTACATCTCTTGACATGCCCACAGTACCGACAACATTCCTGTTGCTATCATAAACAGGACTCTTGAAAGTCATGTGATATCTTTCTTCGCCATGAATTTTTATAGGCTCTTCAAACTGTATTGTTTTTTTTCCTTCAATAACAGTAATATCTGCGGCTCTATAAGATTTGGCATGTACTTCCGGAAAAAATTCAAAATCATTTTTACCTATCATCAACTCGGGCGATATACCAAAGCCTTCAGCAAATACATTGTTAACAGCAACGTAATTACTATCAAGATCTTTTAACCATGCCATAAAAGGCATATTATTTAATATTGCCTTTTGGTTTTCGCTGATTTGGCTGAGTTTTTGAAACAGGTTTGCTTGGTGCAGGGCGATTGCGATTTGAGCTCCTACAAGCTTTATTAAATTTATTTCTTCAAGTGTTATAATATGTTCTTTCACGTACTGTATGGTGAGAGAACCCAAAAATTCGTCATTATAAAACAGAGGCATAGCATAGGAAGAATACACTTCGTATTTTTCAATTACTTCAATTTCTTTTGCATAATTCCGTTTTTTATCATCTATATAAAATTTTTTATTGTTAATCAGTAATGCTTCTCCTTTTTTTAATATCTCCACATAATTAGGTATATCGCGTTCAGGAACAAAACCTCTTACTGACAAAACCTCCGGAGATGATAAATATTCACTTTTTATGGGCAAAAATTTATTTTCTTTTTCATCATAATCAATTATAAAGCATCTGTCTGCCTGCATTGTTTCACCGATTGTATTAACTATGCTGGTTTTAACAACAGCAATATCCAAAGTATTTCTTATTGCTTCGGTGATTTTTTTATATAATTCCTGCTCTTCATTTTTTTTAATCAACTTATAATTTTTAAGTGCTATTTCAGATAATGAATTAGCAACCAGAGAAAGTAAGTCAGCGGCCGCTTTGACATTTTCCTTTGGAATTTGTTTCAAATCCTGTGCAGCTTTAAAATATTCTTCTTTATCTAAGCCGAATAAATCAGCTAATTTGTTATAATACTCTTTATTTGGAGGATTTGAAAGAGTTTGTCCTCCTAAAATCGAACCTATATGTTCTCCGTCTAACATTATTGGAACAGCAAAATCAGTTAAGCCCGCATGACATTTATATATAACAGGCTCTCCCTTTTCAGCTGCAATTTTCCCAGCCGACATATCAGATTGATTACATCTTTTCCCCCCTAATTCACTTTTTCTTGTAAATTTTTCACAAAAATTCGTAAAGTTGCTGGGAGTAGTTACAGGTCCCTTAGTATCAACCGTTACACTCGCAAAACCGGTAGCTGCAGAAAAACTGTCCTGAAATTTTTGCAAAAAATCTAAGTCGATAAGATCAGTTAAATTATGATTTTTATTATCATTTAACATATTATTTTCTCTCTAAAATAAGAATTATTCAGTAGTAAGTATCCCCCCAAAAAAATGTACAAATAATACTATTAGTTATAATTCTCTTTATAATATTAATAAATCCCGATATGGCTAGTTTTCTTACTAGTTTATTGAATAAAGCTGATTGACAAAATCTCCAAAAAGCTGTTAAAGTATATATGAATATAAATATATACTTAAATTTTAAAGATAGAGTAAATATGATTAAAGATAACAGAGATGAATTAGTTGAAATTTTCAAAGCATTATCCTGTAAACCCAGACTGAATATGGTGATAGGACTAATCAGCCACAATGAGTGCAATGTAACAAAAATGGCTGAAAAATTAAACATTCCTCAGCCCAACGTTTCCCAGCATCTGGCTATTTTAAAAAATGCAGGAATTATTGAAGGTTTCAGAAAAGGTAACCAAATATGCTACAAGGTCACAAATGATACAGTAAGAAAAATTATTGCATCTCTGGAAATTTCTTAGTCATTTTTCATCTTAGCCAATACACAAATAAAATCAGATTTTTGCCAACCGCAGTCTATGTTTCTGATTTCGTTTGATATGACATTAAAACCAAGAAATTTTAACATAATCTCAATTGATTCCTGTGTGAAAAAATTTATATGCTCTTGCATATGAAAATATTTTGCACCTTTTCGCATATTTAAATAATGCTTAAATATATCTGACCATTTAAAATATTTATTAAATAAAAATTTTAAATTTGAAAACTTCTTCTTATAAAACGGCGAATCAAAAGGCAATTCCAGATAAATATAACCTGTCGGATTCAAAAAAACTTTTAAGTCCTCAATTGTTTTCTCAGGTTCTGAAAGATGTTCGAGAACATGGTTACACATAATTAAGTCAAAAGAATAATTTTTCAAGAAATCAAAATCACTTATTTTCTCAATATTTTCAAGAGTCCTGACTCCTGATATATCGTAAACAAATTTTTGGGTATTTCTAGACAAATCAGGAATATACTGACCTTTGTCTCCGCCAAAATCCAGAATCGTTTTAATATTGTTTATTTCAATATTTTTTTCTAAAATATCAGAAAGATTGGATTTCCTTGTCTTTACTTCAACTGGATTATTTCCTATAGCAGAATTGATTTTTTCATTGTACCAACAGTCGTATTTTTGTCTCTGCTTTTGATAATCACTGTTTCTGTAACCTTTATATAGTTTATCCATATCAGTCTTGTCCGGTCTTAACTCATAATAAGCAAACCCGCAATCCAAGCAATGAAACAGCTTTGTTTGCTGTTCGGCTCCGCTATACATTCTCTCTGTAATAAAACCGCTTGTCAGTGCCTCAAAAGATTTTACATTTGAGCCATTACAAATTAAACATTTAGGATTTTTTCCGTTCAATTTCATCCCCCTTTTTTTATTTTATCTAAAAATCATTTAATTGGCTATTGATATATATTTATATTATTATATAATAATATAAATATATATCAAGAAATGTTATAATATCAAAGTTAATGGAGAATTGAAATATGAAGATAATAATAGTAGGTGGCGGAGCAGCAGGTGCAAGCTGTGCGGCAAGGTTAAGAAGACTTGATGAAAATGCCGAAATCATAATACTTGAGAAAACGGGGGAAATTTCAATAGCAAACTGCGGTCTTCCCTATTATTGCTCTGATATTATAAATGAACGGGATAAAATGCTTGTATCAAAACCCGAAACATTTAAAAAACTCTTTAACATTGATGTAAAGCTGTTTTCTGAGGTTAGTGCAATAGATAGAACTAAAAAAACCGTAACCGTAAATCATGAAGACGTAATAAGTTATGACAAATTAGTTCTGACGCTTGGAGCAAACCCCATAAAACCTCCAATAAAAGGCATTAATAACCATAATATTTTTACCGTCAGAACATTAGAAGATGCTGATAAAATTAAAGGATTTATAAAAGAAAATAACTGCAAAAAAGCAGTTGTAGTAGGAGGCGGATTTATAGGAGTTGAAATGGCTGAAAATTTTGCCATCTTGGGATTAAAAACTTCTATAATAGAGCTTTCCGGTCAAATTTTAGCCCCGTTGGACAAAGAAATAGCGGCATTTGCTCAAAACCAGCTTAGAGATAATGGTGTAGAAATAATTTTATCAGACGGTGTTAAAGAATTTGCAGATAAGTATGTGATGCTTAATTCCGAAAGACAAGTTGAATATGATATAGCAATAATAGCAATAGGTGTTAAGCCTGAAGTTTGGGCGGCAAAAGAAGCAGGGCTTAAAATAGGTGAGAACGGCGGAATTCTTGTAAATGAATATCTGCAGACTTCAGATGAAAATATTTTTGCTGCAGGAGACAGTGTTGAAATTAACGACTTTGTTTCACAAGCAAAAACACTTATTCCGCTTGCAGGTCCCGCAAACAGACAAGGTAGAATCATTGCTGATAATATAAAAGGACTAAATTCAACATATAAAAATACTCAGGGAACAGCTATAGTAAAAGTCTTCGACATAACCATTGCAAGCTCCGGAAATAATGAAAAACAATTGATTAAAAAAGGAATAGACTACAAAAAAACTTTTATATGGGGTAATTCTCATGCAGGTTATTATCCAAACAGTTTTCCTATTTTAATTAAGCTTTTGTTTACTAATAACGGTAAAATCTTGGGCGCACAGGCAACAGGATATGAAGGAGTTGATAAAAGAATAGATTTAATTTCATCTATAATGAGACTAAACGGAACAATACAAGACCTGTTAGACAGCGAACTATGCTATGCGCCTCCATATTCATCGGCAAAAGACCCGATTAATCTCCTTGGAATGAACGCAGATAACATATTAAAGGGGATGCTAAAGCCCGCATTTTTCGATGACCTTGAAGATGCTTACCTCATTGACGTAAGACCTGAAAAGCTTTACAAATTAAATACAATTGAAGGAGCTGTGAATATCCCGCAAGAAAAACTCAGAGAGAGGTTAAATGAGATTCCTAAAGACAAAAAAGTAGTTTTATTCTGTAGCAAAGGGTTTACAAGCTACCTGTCCTACAAGGTTTTGCAACAAAACGGGTATAAAAATATTTATAGCCTTGCCGGAGGGATAATGCTCTATAAAGAAATAATAAAAAATAATAAAGGTATAACAATCAGCGATAAACAAAAAATAAGAGATGTAGAGAAAACACAAACCGTAAAAATTGATGCTTGCTCAATACAGTGTCCAGGCCCGATTATGAAACTGTCAGAAAAAATTAATGAAATTAATGACGGTGATATGGTTGAGATTTATACAATTGATGAAGGCTTTAAATCAGATGTGAAAAGCTGGTGTGAATCAACAGGAAACTCTCTCTTAGATATAACAAAAGAAAATAAAATGATAAAAGCATTAATTCAAAAATCAACAGCAACATTCCAACCTACTCAAACCCAAGTTAACGGCCAAACCATAATTGTATTTTCAAATGACCTTGATAAAGCTCTTGCCTCATTTATTATAGCTAATGGCGCAGCTGTAAGCGAAAAACCGACTGTAATGTTTTTCACATTCTGGGGACTTAATATACTTAGAAAAGCTCAATACATCAATGTCAGAAAAGAATTCATAGACAAAATGTTCTCTATGATTATGCCAAGAGGAAGTGAACAGCTGACTCTTTCAAAAATGAATATGGGCGGGATAGGCACTATATTAATGAAATCTGTAATGAAGAAGAAAAATATACTGACGCTGAAAGAATTGATTGAGGCAGCACAATTTAACGGAGTCAAATTAATTGCCTGCAACATGTCAATGGACGTTATGGGAATAAGGCCTGAAGAGCTCATAGATGGTATAGAAATTGCAGGAGTCGCTAAATATATATCAGAAGCCAACAAATCAAATTCGAATCTGTTTATTTAAATACCAAAAATAAAGAACAGTTAAAAACCTGGATTTATAAGCTTTTGAGCTTGTATATCATTAAAATATTAACAAATGTAACAAAAATAACACTTCTTGAAATCCGATAATTTAATTTGTTTTTATATAAGTATCATATAACAAGTAGATATTATGGATATAAAAGGAGTAAATTCTATGGGTTTCACAATTCCTAAAATCGGACCACAAGTCGCTTATGATGCAACAAAAGCAATAGCATTTTCAACAGGTGAAAGCGCAGGCTCTTTAGCATTTTCAACAGGCGAAAGCGCTGGTTCTTTAGCAAGTTCAGGTTCATCTTCAGGATCTAGCGGCGGTTCTTTTAACGCTGTAGCATAATCTTTGAGTTGTTTGAACTATTAAAAAGTGTGTAAATGCGGGCTTATCCGCATAGGTATCAATCATTTTATTTGGAGTGTATTTGGCTGTATGAATGAAGTAAAAATAGCTAACTGCCTTTTGCTGGGCATTGTTCTGTTGATGTTGTTTACATATATGTATACACTACAAGTAAATCTTGGAGCAAATATTAACCTAGAAACCCAGGTAATTGCTGCAATCAATGCTTAAAAGCAGAATAATATATAAATAAAAGAGTATTGAAAAACAATACTCTTTTTAGTTAATTAAATTATTATTTATTATGATTGGCTTTTTGAATAACAATCCTTACAATAAACTTCCTTGCCTGAAATAGGTTTAAAAGGAACTTTAGTTTCGCATCCGCAACGCGAACATGTTACATCATAAAGTTTTTTTCTGTTTTTTTGACGACGTTTTTTTCTGCATTCAGGACAACGTTTTGGTTTGTTTACAAGTCCTTTTTCTGCATAAAACTCTTGCTCACCGATTGTAAAAGCAAACTCGCAACCACAATCCTCACAGACGAGCTTTTCTTCTTGGTACATTAATTTTTCTCCTTAGGTTAGTGAACTTGTAAATAATTTACAGATAGGAATTAAAATCTTAATTGCTAAAAGATATTTATCTACATGCTACATTTTAAATCTTATTTCTGATTTTAGCAATAGTTTGAAAATTCGATGTTAAGAGGGTTTAAATTTAAATAGGACTATTTTAAAATTGGATAAAACGATATAAAAAATTATCACGTTATACAGTTGTATTTTTTCTAAAAAACTAATTATAATAAGGAAAAGAGAAGGGGACTATATGGCAATAACAACTGGCAAATTTAATATTTTAACAAAAGGCTTTACCGATATAATAGATATAACAAGCAAAATCAAAGATTTAGTGTCCACCAACAATATTAAAAATGCCAACATGTGCGTATACGTAAGCGGAAGTACTGCATCTATTACATCCATTGAGTTTGAACCCGGACTGATAAAAGATTTACCCGAGGCTTTGGAAAATATTGCCCCTATGGGTAAAAATTATTACCATGACCAAACCTGGAACGACGGAAACGGTTACGCACACATAAGAGCATCTATAATAGGTAATTCAATAAATATACCCGTTATTGACTCCCATCTTCAACTTGGAACCTGGCAACAAATTGTTCTTATTGATTTTGATAATAAGCCCAGAACAAGGACTATAATTTGTCAGTTTTTATATTAAGATATGTAAAAAAATGACTTTATGAGCCTTAATTTTAGCAACAATATGCTTTCAGCATGTTTAAAACAACAGGCATTGCTCCATTGTGTTATGAGGTTGAAATGATAAATTTAATAGGCTCTTCATATAATAACCGTAAGCTTCAAATGGTTTCATTTAAGCAAAATGAAATGCCTCAGGGAGCTAAAAAAGATGAAATTACGCCGGAAGAACATGATACGGTTTTAATCCAGCAAAAAGAAAAAGCTCCAATAAGAACAGGAGCAAGAATTTGGTTAGACAAACTTCAAAATGCCATGACCGTTTATCCTGCAAAAGGAATTTCAGGCAGCAAAAATGCAAACTTCTATGAATTTCTGACAATGGGCATGGTGCCTTTTGCAGTGGGAAGCTTGATGTTGATGGGTGTATTTAACGGCGCAACAAAAACATTCTCTCAAAATGCCGCTTCAAAAGCTGCTTTAAAAGGACATAAAATGGCCTTGGGTATTGCTTTTTATGTGCTTGCGAAAACATTATCAAAAAAACTTATTGAATGGCCGGTAAAAGCAAAATACGGCATAGATATGAATTTACCTTATAAAAAAGTGGTTAATGAGTTCCCCGAATATCCTGGAGATACTGATTTAAAACGCTATGAATATCATAAAGTGTATGAAAGCGTTGACTTCCCAAGATGGGATCTATTGTATGATCAAAAATTCTATGGACCTGCCAGAAACAGCTACTATGACCATATAGCCAAAAAAATGAAAGTCGGCGAAAACCTACAGGATGCTGACCAGCAAGTAAAACCAAAAGTAAGAGATTTAGTAGTAAAAACAAGAACATTCTCTACTTTATCCTCATATCTATGGGCGGCTACAGGTGTGGCTCTAGCTATGCAACCAGCCTGGGATATATATGGAACAAGACATGTATTTAAAAATTTAAAAGGACAAAAACTTGTTGATATTATTAAAAACTTCGGAACAGCTGCAGGTAAAAGCGTAAAAGAATTGGTAAGCGGTGCAGGAAGCAAAAGGAAAGCTCCAAAGATAGTTGGAATAGGGCTTTTATCTTTGGCTATAGCTTCAACTCTGGCTGGCAACATTGCGACATTGGTTGACTTTAAGAAACGTAAAAGCGATAAAATTGCAACCACTCCTATAATAGACGAAAACAAACCAAAGGTGGTGTGCTAATGGCAAATATATTAAACACCATAACATCTCAATATAAAATACAGCAAAAACCTGAAGCAGTAAATAACAATTCTTTCAGCGAAATCAAGCTTGATATGAGCACACATAATAAAATCAAGCCTATTGATCCAAAAGGAAGAATGTTAAAAAGCCGCATATTCGGGTCTCCCGTTGAATACGTAAAAGATTTAAAAAATGATATAGTAAGTATCTCAAAAGGCGCAAATGGACAAGCCAATGACTATCAATTAGGCAGAATGAACGACCTTGCAATGAAAGGCGGTGCATTGGCACTGGCAACATACTTGTTCGTTAAAAATCCTTTGCATTTAAGAAGAAGTATGGAATTTATCGGTGCAGGTACATTCTTTGCAGGTATGGCTTTATGGCCAAAACTGTTTATTCAGGCACCTTTAAAACTTATGCATGGAGTTGATATTCATCAGAAATATGAAGATAGTTACGGTCGTAAAAAAATGTTTTTCCAAGACCCTCAATATTTACCATGGGATTTAGTTGACAGTAAAGAACTAAACAAAATGGGCGATAAAATGGGTATAGCAAAAGATGAACCCAACAGAGAAAACTTGATTAAAGAAAAAGCACAAAAAATTGCTGTTCAGGGAAATACTTTATGGATGCTTACTGCAGGTTTTGCGACTCCTCTAATAAGTGCTTTAAGCTGTAACAGCATAGAAAAATTCTTACTAAAAGCTCAAGAGAAAAAACGTCTTGCTAAAACACAAGATCTATTAGAAAATGCTCAGTTAAATTATCCTAAATTTAAAAATGCGACAGCTAAAAAAGATTTAGAAAAATTCTTATCAAGAAACGCTCAAAAACCAATAAACGCTAAAAATATTGATGATCTTGTAGTAATGCTTGAACCTGATGGAGAAGCAATGCTAAGACAAGGTATTAAAGCAGAAATACAAAATATGATTACATCTGCAAAAAATCCTTTAGACGCTGATTTCGTCCAAAAAATGTTTAAAAATTATAACGTTAAAAATTTATTTGATAAATATAAAATAACACCTGAGCTCATTGAATCATTTATTAAATCAGAAACAAAAGAAGCTGCAGCAACAGTTGACGGTGATGAAGTAAGACCTTTCGTAAAAAGATTAACCGATTTTATAGTAAAAGAAAAATCCTTGTCAAAATTAGATAATAAATTTATATTTGAAACCCTCAATGATAATTCCGCAATACCTAATGTAGTCAAACGTCATAATGCACCTACCTTTGCGACCATGAAAAAGCCTTTGACAGGAATGTTTGATATGCTAGATGATTATGCTGCAAACAGAAGAATCGTTAATGAATATATTGACGCCAGAGTGGGTGATACGGCTGAAACATTCATTGCTAATCAATGGCAAAGAGTAAATGAAAGATTCTTAAAAATACTTGGTATTTCTAAAAAAGACCTTCTGGCTTTAAAAGAATCTGAAAAAGCCGCTGATGATTTAATAATGGAAAGACTTGCAGCTATTGCAAAAGATAATAATAAATATAAAAAAGCGGTTTCTGAACTAAGCGCAGAAATTGCGAAGTATACTTCAACCGTAGATGACAAATTTATTGATAGCATTGATAAAGAAGTTACAAATATGTCTGATTATTTCGGATTAAAATTCAAAAACGCAAACTTTGAAAACATTGCCGGCGAAATTTTAGGCTATGATATACATGAAGGCTTAAAAACAGACCTTCCTGGCTCTGCAAAAAATGCATTAAAGAGCTTTGCAAATGACAGAGTATTAGGTGCTCAAGCGTGTTTTTACAGATCACTTCAAACCCTTGACTTATTCAGAAGAATTGAAACCGGAACATTAGATAAACAAATGTCATTTATAATGGGTAAACTTCCTTTTAATATGAAGGATTGTGATATAAAAGACGTAATCAGAATATTTAAAGGTGAAACATTCAATCTTCCTAACGGTATGTTTGACAAAGTTCAAGAGGAGCTTGTATCTACATTCGGAAAAAATATTAAAAACATAGAACTTGAAGTCGCTTTTGAAGAAGCTGCAAATGGTGCAAAATCAAAAGAAACAATTGAATACATAACTAAGCAAATTGATGAATATACCGGTTCAAAAATCAGTTACGAAGATTTAATCAGAAAAATTAAAGAATCTTTAAAATTTGAAAGTCCAAAAGTAAAACAAACAATATTTGATTCAGCCTTAGATTTGGCAGAAGAGAAAAAGACATGGCATTCTTTCGGAACATTAATGGAAGAGTTTATAAGTGAATCTGATATCGGTAAAAAAGAATTTATGAAAAAAGCCGAAAAAATTTGTAAGCATACCTTAATGAAAGCTAAAATAACTGACCATACAGAAAAATTAAATAATTTAGGTCCTAAACAGTATAAAGCAATTATGAACCTTTTATTCTCAAATCATTTAGATGATTCTACAGACTCAGTCCTTGAACAATCATATAAGCCTTTAAAAAGAGGTTTAAAAATATACAAAGAGCGCTTCATTGACAAAATTGCAGATTGGCAATACTGGTACAAAAATTCACATGTCTTAAGAAGAGCAACAAGAGATATGAACGTAACCGAAAGGCATCTTTTAGTGGGTTCCACCGTTACTGATATGGTAAGAAATACCGGGGAATCACTCTATAACACTAACAGATGGCTAAGAATGTTCGGCCTCGGAGCTGTAGCACTTGCAGCAGTGACTCTGGCTGTCCAACCGTTTTTTGGGAAGATTGATAAAAACAAATCCTTCGGAGAACAAAAATAATGAACAATTTTTTGATTCAAAACATTAATAACCACAACCAGGTATTAGCTAATAAAAAAGTTAGCCCTTCATTCACTGCAATAATGACAGCGAGTAATAACGCCGCTGTTTCGCCTATCGGTACCAACATCTTGGAAAAATTCCTGCAACAAACAGCAATTAACGCAAGCACTCAGGTAGCTCCTGTTCAACAAACAACAACCGCTCCCGTTCAATGGAAAAATAACTTAAAAACCATGTTCAACAATAATGAAGCTACAATTATGGGAATTATCATCCGTAACTTCGGAGCAAAAGACATTGAAGGTGACCAGCTGTTGAGCGGAAAAGATATAAAAGGTAATTTCAACAATGCCATTCCAAGATTAGATGAATTAAAAAACTTGGGTATAAATACCTTGCACCTTCTACCGTTGAATCCTCCCGGTAAATTAAATGCAAAAGGCACTGCAGGTTCTCTATATGCTCCTGAAGATTTCTTAAAGATTGATCCTGCATTAGATGATAAAAATGACCCGAGAACAGTGGAAGAAGAATTCAAAAACTTCGTGGATGAATGTCATAAGCGTGGAATTCACGTTATGCTAGATTTACCAAGTTGCGCTTCATTAAGCTTGTTTAACCAAAGACCAGATTTAATGGCATTTGAAAGAAACGGACTTCCTAAAACTCCTCAAGGCTGGGAAGACATAAGAATGTTGTCTCCATGGCTTGATGAAGAGAAAAAACAATTAAATCCTGCTGTGTTAGATATGCACAAAAAGTTTGTTGATATGTGTCAAGGTTTTGGCTTGGACGGTATAAGAGCAGACGTTGCCAGAACAAAACCGACAGAATTCTGGGATATTATAATTTCATATTCAAGAGCAAAAGACCCTGAATTCGCTTGGTTGGCAGAAAGCTATACTTATGAAGATGCATCTCCTCAAGCAAATATGAACTATGACAGACCTGAAGATTTATTAAAAGCAGGATTTGACAACTATTATGGTCAGTACCACATATTCCATGAGTGGACAAAAGCCCATGAATTCACTGATTACATTAAAGAAAATATTAAAATGGACAATCAGGGTCAAGTAGGTAAGGGTAAATCTTTAATAGGCTCTTTCGGTACACACGATGACATTTCATTAATGAATAACGGAGGCGCTAACTTCATAAACCTTGTTTCAGGACTGCAAGCTACAATACCAATGGTTAACCCGTATTATATGGATGGATACCAATCAGGTGACGATTACAAATATGATTTTTTAAACAAATACATCCCTGAAACAGAAACTGATAAACATGACTCCTGCGTACATGATGGAAGACCTGATATATTTAATTTCTCAAGACCTCTAATAGGAAAACATCCTGAAGTAGGTACATTTATGAAATCATCTTTAGATATGAGAAAGAACTATCAGGATATAGTTACTAAAGGGTCATTCATCACTCTTCCTGTAAAAAATAACCCCTCAGATCAGATTATTGCATTCACTCGACATTACAAAGGAAGAACTCTACTTGTGATTGCAAACAGAGATATAAATGGCAGACAAAAAGCAGTAATTAATGTTCCGGGATTAAGCGCTAATTCGAATCTTCAAAACTTACTGCCATCTTACGGCGAAGAAAGCCACCTGCAAGCCGATAACAACATGGTAAGTGTTGACTTAGGAGCTGCAAGAGTCCATGTGTTTGAAGTAAATACACCTAATATTGAAAATTCAGGGCTTGAAGTATTTAGACAAAATATATAGGAATCAAGATGAATATTTCTCCCATAAAATTGCAGGCAGCGGCTAAAGTTCCTTTTGGGAAAAAAAAGGAAAAACTTCCTGATTCAAAAGAATTTAAAGAAAGAAAATCAGCTATCTACAAGGTTGCGGCTGGATTTTTTGTCTTATCGTTTGTATTACTGACAGTGGATTTAATAGGAAATATTAAAAAAATCCTGGGACAACTCGTTAAATAAGATTTTTGCCTGAGCTGGTGCCAAGCCTTAGCGCTCCGGCTTCAACAAGTTTTATTGCCTTATCTTTATCCTTGATGCCTCCTGAAGCTTTTACAAACAAGCCTTTAGAGCTGACAATACTATGCATAAGCTTTACATCTTCTACTTTTGCGCCAACTCCATCTTTAACAAAGCCTGTTGATGTTTTTACAAAATCTGCTCCGGCTTCAACCGCACATTCACATGATTTAATAATTTCTTCTTTACTGAGAAGATCTGTTTCTGTAATCACCTTTAAAACTCTATCGCCACAAGCTTTTTTGACTGTTTTTATGTCGTTTTTAACATATTCCCAATCTTTATTTTTTACAGCTTGAATCGCAATAACCATATCTACTTCATCAGCACCATCTTTTATAGCGAGGTCTGCCTCGAATGCTTTTACATCACTTAAAGACGCGCCTAAGGGAAATCCCACAACAGTCACGATTTTTATAGCAGAACCTTTTAAATATTCTTTTGCAAACTTTACATTAACAGGATTTACACAAACCCCTTTAAAGTTATATTTTTTCGCTTCTTCAAAAAGATTTATGAGATCTTCTTTTGTAGCGTCAGGTTTCAAAAGAGTATGTTCTATAAAATCAGCCAAATTCATTTTAAGCCCCCTTCTGCGTTGTTTGAAGAATTTTTGTTGTTTTAAATTTTTTTGGAGAATAAAACTCAATATAATCTTTTATGAAAGAGAAACAAAAATCACAAATTCTTTCTGTTGCGAGCTCTTCATATCTTGAGCTAACAGCAAAATCATTCTTAAATAAAGCCTTTAAAAAATCATTTATTTTATAATGCAGCTTAAATGATTTTATAGAAGACGAACGGCAGTCTTTACAAATTACACCGCCTTGATCGCAAGAAAAGTAAATTTCGTCATCATTTACTTTACAACCGCACTTTACACAATTATCAAGTTCTAGGGAATAACCGCAAATATGCATTATTTTAAGCTGAAATTTAATCACAGAAATAAGTATTTCTTCTTTTGTAGCAGATTTTGCTATTCCTTGCAAAGCCCCGTAAAAAAGACTATAAATTTCTTCGCTGTTAGGATCATTTTCAGCACCAAAATTACTTACAATTTCGGCACAATATATTGAATAAAACAGCTTATCCATATCTTGTCTGAGATTTATAAAAGTATTTATGGCTTCTGCCTGACAAATAGTATCAAGATTTTTCCCCTTATAGAGCATAAGCTTGTTAGCAACAAGCATGTCCATTCTTCCGCCAAGCTTACTTGATGTTTTTTTCCCGCCTTTGGCAACACCTTTTATGAGCCCTTTATCTTTTGAATACATAACAATAATCTTATCAGCTTCACTAAGATTATAAGATTTAAGGTTAATTGCGTCAGTAACAAAATTAGACATTATTTTTCACTCGTTTTCAGCATTACTGCATATTAATTTTGTTATAAGTACCATGATATACGCCTCTCAAGTACTGCTGAAGTTCGTTTTGATTGTCACTGTGGTTTAACGCATCATCTTTGGTTATAACGTTCTTTTGAACCCAATTATATAAAGACATATTTAGCGTAATCATATCATTAAACGAACCTTTTTTAACAAGTTCATATATCTTGTCAATTTCATTTTTGATTATAAAATCTTTTACGGTAGGAGTAACAACAAGCACTTCACAAGCCGGAATTCTGCCTTTTCCGTCTTTTCTCGGAATAAGTTTTTGAGAAATAGTACCTCTTAAAACCTCAGCAATTTGCTTTCTTATATAATCTCTGTCTCTCGGGTCAAAGAAATTAACCATGCGGTTTATGGTTTGAATAGCATCGTTTGTATGCATTGTAGCAAGGACAAGATGACCTGTTTCAGACGCCTTTAAAGCCGCCTGCATTGTTTCCTGGTCTCTTATTTCACCTATTACTATAACATCAGGGTCTTGTCTTAGCGCATATTTAACCCCGTCAGGATACGACATTGTATCAATTTCAATCTGGCGCTGGGTTATAATTGACTGCTTATTTGTATAAATAAATTCCACAGGATCTTCAATCGTAATTATATGTTTTTGATAATTTCTGTTAATATAATCCACCAAAGAAGCTATTGTAGTTGACTTTCCGCTGCCGGTAGGTCCGGTAATCAACACTATACCGTTTGTAAGCGTGGCAAATTTTTCTATGGATTTTGGAAGATTAAGATGTTTAATATCCAAGACATCATAAGCAATAACCCTTATAACAATGGAAATTCTGCCCAATTCTCTTGATAGATTGACCCTGAACCTTGAGACTCCTTTAAGTTCGTAAGCAAAATCCAAATCAAAAACCTCAAATGCTTTATTCTTAATACTCACAGGCACCATTTCATCGATGATTCCGAATATATCATCTTCTGAAAGCGCCTCCAAATCCTGATTTTTAAATATTTTTCCATCTTTTCTGTAAGCAGGAACTTCATTTGCTTTAAGATGTATATCAGAAGCACCTTCTTTAATTGCAGCTCTTAAATAATCTTTAATATTAAATATTTCCATAATTTACTTCTATTGTTGTTATAATACTATTTTACACATTTTTATATTAGAAAAAAATTTATTTATATTTATTTACACAAATACCGCTGCTAATCTTTGACATTAAGAATTTTTAAGGTTTTGACTATTGTACGTATTTGTTGTCTAATTTATTATAGATAAGTCTAGACTTGGACAGAACATATAAAAGATGTATATTAAAGAACTGGAAGTTGACAATTTTAAATCTTTTGCCAACAACGTAAATATTCCTTTTATGAAGGGTTTTACCACGATATCGGGACCAAACGGTTCCGGCAAAAGTAATATTATAGACAGTATCCTTTTTGCTTTAGGACTGTCTACTTCAAGAACTTTAAGAGCTGAAAAACTTTTTCATTTAATTTCTACCCACACAAAAAGAAACGAAGCATTTGTTAAGGTTACATTTGCACCTGAGAATAACGATGAAGAACATATTATCATCGGGCGAAAGATAAAAAAATCTTCTCAGGGCTTTAACAGCATTTATTATTTAAACGATAAAATATCAACTTTAAGCGAAATCCATACTCAGCTTGAAAAATATAACATCACTCCAAACAGCTATAATGTCATGATGCAAGGAGACGTTACAAGCATTACCAATTGCTCTTCAAATGAGAGAAGAAAGATTATTGATGAAATTGCGGGGGTCGCCGATTTTGACAGAAGGATAGAACAAGCATCAAACGAGCTTTTAACGGTTGAGCAAAGAGTTGAAAAATCAAATATTATCCTTTTTGAAATAGATACAAGAATAGAACAGCTTTCTCAGGAAAGAGAAGTGGCGCTTAAATATCAAAAACTTAAAGAAGAAAAAATTTCACTTGAAAGCCAAATCACAACAGTAAAATATTTTGACACCAAACGCTCTATCGAGAGAGTACATGAGAGTATTTTAGAATTTAATAAAAAGAAAAAAGAAGAAGAACAAAAATTAAAAGGCCTTGAAAAAAATCTCGTTGATGTCCAAAAAAAATATGAAGAAATATCAGAACTTGTAAAAATCAACGGTGAAGCAGAACAAATCGAAATTAAAAAACAAGTTGAAGAAATAAAAGGTCAGATAGAGAGAAAAACCGCAGCATCAAACTTTGCCGACAAAACAACTCATGACAATCTTAAAACCATCGAAAACGCAAAAAACGGAATTGAATCTTTAAAAGAAAAAATTGAACTTACCAATGAAAAAATCCTTGTCAAAAAAGAAGAAATCAAAGTTATAGAGAAAAATATTGAAACAGAAAAAGAAGAGCTTAACAGAATCCTTCAGGAGGTTTCAGGGCTCAGTCAGAGTGCTGATGAATACATTGAAAAAAGAAATAACTTAAGAAAAGAACTTGAAAAAAACAAAGATGAAGAATTAAATATTCAAAAAGAGATGCTGCCATTAGAATCTAACCTTCAAAACCATAGGAAAGAAATTGAAGAGTCTAAAAAAATTATTGGGGAGCTTGAAGAATTTAAAGAAAATTTTGCAGACAATAAAGATAAATTCGAACTTGAAGTCAAAGAACTTACAAAAGAACTTGATGACTATAAAATAATGCAGCAAAATGCCATGTATGAGCTGGATAAAACCAAAAATGAAATGTTTGATTTAAACCACAATATCCAAATGGCATACAGAAAAATCTCAAGTCTTGAGGCACAAAAAAATGCTTATGAAGAGATGAACTTCGGAAGAGCAATAGATACTGTATTGAATGCAAAGCTTGATGGGGTTCATGCTCCTTTATTGCAGCTTGGAAAAGTTGATAAAGAATATGCAACAGCACTTGAAATTGCGATGGGCAACAGAATGAAATACATAGTTGTGGACGATGATGATGTCGCTAAAATCGCAATTGATATTTTAAAATCCGCAAATGCAGGCAGAGCTACATTTTTACCTTTAAATAAGCTTCAAAAAGCGCCCGGTTCTCTTAGAGTACCTAAAGATAAAGGGGTTATCGACTTTGCAATTAACCTGATTGATTTTGACGACGAATATTTAAACGCCTTCTATCATGCGCTTGGAGAGACTTTAGTTGTTGAGGATTATAACAGCGCCAAAAAATTCATCGGAAAATACAGAATGGTAACGCTTGCAGGTGATATGTTCGAAAAATCAGGCTCAATTACAGGCGGTTCTGTCAAGCAAAGCGGTTTAAGATTCAGCCAGAATCAGGACGATGAGCTTAATACATTTAAAAGCAGGCTAAAAGATTTTGAGAAAAATTTAACAGTTCTTGAAAAGAAAAAATCAGAACTTGAACAAAAACTTGATAAAGTAAGAAATGACTACTCAAATAGCATGACAGCACTGAACAGTGCGAAAATGGAGCTTAATAACCTTGTCAGAAATTCTGAAGATAATGAAAAAAATATCTCACAAAGAAAACTCTTGATAAAAGGTCTTGAACCTAAAATCATACAAATTGAGAAACAGCTTGATAATTATGAACTTAAACAGGTTGATTTAAACCAGAAAATATTGGAACTTGAAGCTCAAATTGAAGACATAGAAAGCAAAATGAGTGAAGGAGAACTTGCAAAATTAAAAGAAATGACTCAGGAAGTTGAAGCAAAGATTAAAAAATCTCAAACACAGGTTCTTAACACTCAAAACGATATAAAAGACCTTGAGCGTGATATTGATTTTAATAATGAAGTTATTAAGACAAAAGAAGAACAAATCCAAAAACTCTTAAAAGACAATGAAATTCTTGCTGAAGATAAAATCAAATATCAGGAAGAAATCAAAATATTTGAAGGTCAAATTGAAGAGCTGGAAGTCAAAATAAAAGAACTAGGAGAAAAACTTGTAAAACTTCAAAGTGAAAGAGACTCCGTTCAGCAAGAGCTTCTTAATTTGGAAAAACAAAAAAATATTTATAATAATGACCTTGAAAGAATGAATGAGCAGATTGAGTCGTTTAAAGCCAGAAGAAGAGAGCTTGACCCTCAGCTTGAAGCTGTAAGGCAAGAACTTATTGATGCAAATATCGATATTAATTCTCTAAAGCCTGTTGATATTTCAATTGATGAAATAACTTCCAAAATACAAAGGCTGCAAAAACGTATGGAAGATATGGAACCTGTCAATATGAGGGCGATTAGCGCTTATGATGAAGTAATTGCAAGACAAGAAGAACTCAAAACAAAAATCGATACACTTTCAAGTGAAAGAAAACAGATATTGGAAAGAATGTCAGGCTACGAACAGCTCAAAAAAGAAACATTCTTAAAAACTTATAACAACATTAACGAAAATTTTAAAGATATTTTCGCAAAACTTTCTGAAGGGGAAGGAACACTAATTCTTGAAAATCCTGAAGACCCTTTTAAAGGCGGATTGACTATAGAAGCTCAGCCACGTGACAAAAAGAAACAAAGACTTGAAGCTATGTCAGGTGGCGAAAAATCATTAACAGCATTAGCATTTGTATTCTCTATTCAAAAATACATGCCCGCACCGTTCTACGCTTTTGATGAGGTTGACATGCACTTGGACGGTATTAATGTTGAAAGATTAGCTGACATGATTAAATCACAATCAAATAATACGCAATTTATAGTAGTTAGTTTGCGTAAACCTATGATAGAATCAGCTAATAGGACTATTGGCGTTACTCAAAAAGAAAAAGGGATTACCCGGGTTACCGGAATTAAATTAAGAGACTGATATAATGGAAACTAATGCTGCTGAAAATTTCTATTCGCACGAAACTACCGAAAGCTATAACAGAGAATTCAATGAAAACATTGAATTTGTTTCAATAAATACACCCTCAGAACAACTGGATGGTATTGAAATTCTTGTTTCTATGGCAAAAAGCGGAAAAATCGACCCTTGGAATATTGATATTGTTGATATTACAGACAAATATCTGACTCACCTCGTCCAAAGTAAAGCAAATAACCTTAGATTAACCGGAAGAACTCTGCTTTTTGCGGCTATTTTGCTTAAATTAAAATCAAATATACTTGAAGGCATCGACCCTAATGAATTTGAAGCCGTACAAGATAATAATGAATTTGAATATGATGATGACTGGGAAGGAACATCAGAATCAGATAATGAGCCTGTCAGCACAAATAATGTAATATCTATCGAAGAAGTACTGCAAAGAAGAACAAGCGTAAGATTAAACAGAAACAGAGTTGTTACCCTGAAAGATCTGATAAGACAACTGGAATTTTATGAACAGCTCGATAGAAAACAATCCCTTAAAAATTCTCTTGAAAGAGCCAAAAGAAGAGTAAAGTCTTATGCAAAATTATCGTCTGATGACATAATCAATCTTGCCCATGATGAATATATAGAAAACAGTGTTAAAATTCTTCACGAAAATTTGATAAAAATTTTCGAAAAAGAAGAAAAAATTGAACTAAATACACTTACACTGCTCGGTATGGATAAAATTTCAGCATATATCGCTCTTTTATTTCTGGCGGCATCTAGTGATTTTGATCTTGTTCAGGATGAATTTTATTCGGAATTATACGTTGTACAAGCCAAAACAGATACTCTGGAAACTGCGTGAGGATAAACTATGGAATTAAAATCCAGAATTGAAGCCGTATTATTTGTTACCGCAAAGGCTGTTGACATAAAAGAAATTGCCCAGATTCTTAATGAAGATGAAGCTGAAGTTGAAAACGCAATCCTTGATTTAATTATGGACTATGCTTCAAGGGATGGGGCTCTTGAAATAGATGATGAAAACGGTTACATTTTACAGGTTAAAACTGATTATATGGATATTGTTGAAAAACTTTGCCCTGTTGAACTTTCACCACCGGTATTAAAGACTCTTACAATAATAGCCCTAAAAGAACCTATAAGGCAATCTCATTTAAAAGATATGAGAGGGTCAACTGCTTATGATCATGTGCATGAACTTGTAGAAAAAGGGCTGATTTCAAGACACAAAGATAAAAATGGCAGATCATTTAATTTGAAAACAACCCCGAAGTTTGCGGAATACTTTAAACTCAAAGGTGATACAAAGACATTAGCAAAAGTTCTAGAAATTGACACTAATTTAAAATCTGATTAAAATAGTTATAGATAGTAATTAAGAGTTGTGGAATGGAATCATATAAAGAAAAAAAGAAAAAAGAAAGAAGAGCCAAGTTCCGCAAAATACGATTATCAATACTATATACTATTTTAGTATTTACTATTTTTTTAGCCATTGTAAAGTTGTGTTTCCCCTCAATTCTTTTTCATATTGGTGAAAATGCCTATAAAAATAAAGATTATGCTAAATCTGCAAATTTATTTAAATCCTGTTTCCTTTTAAACCCGAAAGACAATAATACTATATATTATTGGGCTTCTTCACTATCAAAAATGCCTATAACATACCATACGCAAAAAGATTTATACCGAATTGCACAAATGGATAATGACAGTGCAGGTGAATTTTTGGCTACTACAGTCTTGCAAACTTTTAAGGTCAATTTTATGAATAAAGTAGGTGAAAATTATATTGAAAAAGCATTATTTAACGATCAGGTTTTACATTGGTATATAGGAACAATGCCTTTAAAATATTATATCGATTATACAACTCCGGTTCCTAATTATTATACAAAAATAATTCAAAAATCTTTTAAAGAATGGGAAGAAAAAACCTTAGGAATTGTAAGGTTTAAAGAAACAAAAAATCAAAATGAAGCAAATATCATCTTGTTTTTCAAAGATGTTGACAATTCCGTAATAAAAAACGGAAAAGTTGAATATGGGGTAGGTGAAGCAACTCCGATAATAGAAAACGGTAAGCTTTTGCAAATGAAAATTCAAATAATTACTCAGAATAATCTTAAACAATACTTTACTCCAAATGAAATCTCAACAGTCGCAACTCACGAAATCGGTCATGCACTGGGAATATGGGGACATAGCAACGACATTAATGACATTATGTATTATTCAACTGACCAGGATTTTGGTTTTTTTGGTTCCAGAACAAAACAAATATCAATGCATGATATAAATACTTTAAGACTTTTATACTTTTTTGCCCCTGACATAACAAACCAATCTCTTATGGAAGAAGAAAAGGACTATTATTTATTCGCACCAGTAATTATAGAAAAATTAGAAGATAACGGCGCCTATAATATTAAAATGGCGATTGAAACAACAAAAAAAAGACCTGATGATACAAACAGTTGGATAGAACTAGCTAATGCTTACAGCGAAAATAAAGATTATCAGGAAAGCAATGATGCATTAAATAAAGCATTACCTATAGCCTATGAAAATGAAGCGAGACTCGTGATTTATTACAATATGGCTAATAACTATACAAATATGAAACAATTTAAAAAAGCTTTAGAATATGTTGAAAAAGCCAAAATGATAAAAAATGATTTTCAAGTAAGATCTCTGTCGGCCTATATCAAATATAAAGAAAAAGATTTTTCTCAAGCTGAAAAAGAACTTATATTGTTGCTCAAAGAAAATCCTTCTGATATAGACAATGCTTTAACTTTGGCTGATTTATATATAGATCAGAAAAAATATTTCAGTGCCAGAGATATATTAAAACAACTCATTAAAGAAAATTCATCTGCCAAAGAAGATGAAAGAATGCAATATTATAAAATTTATATGTTATTTTAATAGCAACCTATTAACCTTTAATTTTAGCCATTAATTCGTCCATATTTCCGCAGCCATGGTCAGCAAAAAAGCTCTTTTCCTGCTCTCTGACATTTGATCTTTGAGCTACATAACCTATCTGGATAACAGATTTTATAAGAGCAAATTTTTCATCCAAATTCATCTCAGAATAACTCTCAAGAGCTTTGATTCTTGGAAGATGTTTTGCCTTTAAAGCTGTTTTATAGATATGTTCTTGCTGGCTGTTACTATATTTATATAGAGCACTGGAAACAATATTTTCTATTTCCTGTTTATTTAAAGAATTTATAAAAGGAGTACCTTCTCTTAAATTTTCAAGAATTATCCCCGCTCTCAAAAACGGTAATCTGACTTCTTTTGGCAGATATCTTGCAATTTTAATATTAAATTCGCCTGCCTCAACCCAATTTTCATATTGGGTATTTAACTTTTTTGAAAATTTTTCTAGCTCTTGAAAAGAATTGAACTCAGGGTCTGAATTAAAGACTTTATCGGATTCTTCTATTACTTCTAGAAACTGGCTTTTAGGAACAATGTCAGGAGGATAATCCGTAGTTTTGTTTTTTACTATTGATAATAAAAGAGGATTTACATTTTTTTGAAGAGCTTTTAGAAATGGCTTTTTATCATCTTCCATGCCATCTATTATTATAAACCAGCCGTCGATATCAGAGCCAGGAAGAGCCACGCCTTTACCAACAGAGCAGGTTGGATTGTAATTAGACATAACAACATTTATACCAAGTTCCTCTGATGTTTGAAGTAAAGCCCTTTTTGCTTCTTTTTCTATTCTCCTTGACACTTCTTTTAAATCAGGGAAACCGGTTTTTTCTTCAAATGATTTAATAAAAAGTTTTTTCTGAGACTCAGTAAGAGAATCAATTTCATCAACAATAGTACCTGTTTGTTCAGGATTAGCAAGTTCTGAAAATATATAATTAATTATTTTCTTATCATTTCGTTCTATATCTCCTTTAAACGAAATTTTATTTATATTACAAAATGCAGGAAATGCCACATTATTTTGATAATTGAAACTACCAGCTATTTCATATCTATCTTCTTTAGTTTTATTCTGTTTTAGATAATTTCTCTTATTTAATCCATATGACGTAATTTTAAGAACTCTCATCAAATAATCCTTTAAGACCATGTGATTAAATAAAAACTAAAGAAAATTTTTGTTGCCAAAACTAACACTTTGCAAACAAATCATACTCGTCATAATCTGTTATCTCAACGTTTATAATGTCACCAGGCGCAGGAATTTCTTCAGATGATATATAAATCAAACCGTCAACCTCAGGAGCATCTTTATATGTTCTTGCAATTATCTGCCCGTCGTCTTTGACAAATTCAACAATACAATCAACTTTTTTTCCGACCATTTTTTTATTATTTTCAAGTGATATTTCCTGCTGTAATTTCATTAAAATATTCTTGCGCAGCTTTTTTACCTTAGCAGGAACTTGATTTTTCAGTCCGTAAGCATAAGTATCTTTTTCTTTTGAAAATTCAAAAACACCCATTTTATCAAATTTTGCATATTCGATAAATTCTGATAATTCATTAAAATCTTCTTCGCTCTCGCCGGGATAACCAACTATAAATGTTGTCCTTATAGCGGCTTCAGGGACAATTGCCCTGATTTTATCAATCAATTTTTTATAATCAAAAACGGGTCGTTTCATTAATTTCAAAACGTTTTCACTTGAATGCTGCAAAGGAATGTCAATATATTTAACAACTTTATCAAGATTTTTTATTGTATACAAAAACTCATCGGTTATCATAGAAGGGTATGTGTACATTACACGAATCCAGTTGAGCTCTTCGATTTTATTAAGTTCACATAAAAGTTCTGCCAAGGAATGTTTTTTATATAAATCCAAACCGTAACTTGTTGTGTCCTGAGCAATTAATACAATCTCGCTCACACCTTTTTGCACAAGAGCTTTAGCTTCTTTTACAATATTTTCAATAGGTCTTGATGTATATTTGCCTCTTAATTTTGGAATAATGCAATATCCGCATTCAAAATTACAGCCTTCCGCTATCTTAATATAAGAACTTGCACCGACTGTTATTTGCTGTCTTTCAATATCTTCAGGATAATCATAAGAAGGTTTTTCAGAAACTTCAAAAATGTCGTTACCGGGTTCTTGATCAAGAGTGGCTATTATGGAAGATATTTTTTTAAAATCAGCTGTCCCTATAAATGCCACAGCCTCGGGAATAAGTTTCTGTAGTTCTTTTTTGTGCTTTTGTGCAAGACAGCCTGCTATAACTACTTTTTTACCTTCAGAAACCATTCTTATAATTGACTGCACAGATTCTTTTTCCGCATCAGCAATAAAAGAACAAGTATTTACAATAACAATTTCCGCCTGATTTTCATCAAGAGTAATTTTGTAGCCGTCTTTAGCCAAAATTCCGAGCATTAGTTCAGAATCAACAAGATTTTTGGCACATCCATGGGTAATTAATGCAATTTTTTTCATTTAATATCTTTTCTCTTAAATACAAGTATTTTATACTCGTCACCGAACAGCGCATCTGCTTTATAATTCTTATAAACAAATTCACAAAATCCCAATGCATAATCTTTACAAATATACTGCAAACCATAATCTGAAGTATCTCTGTTGTTCAAAACAATATATTCCGGGCGGGTATTTTTAAAATGTTCGATAATTTTCTTTTCAGTAAAAGTCTCAAAATATAAAGGAATTAGAGAACTGTAATAATTATCGGAATCTCTATCGGTTAAAAAATTAGCAAAAGGCGTTTCTGGTAAAATAACTACCTTATCAGTTTTTTTAGTATTAGTATCTATATAATCTATAAGTTCTCTATTCGGTTTTGCAATAAAAGGATAACTGTAAACTCTTCCTCTTGAAGTTTCAATTAATTCATTTTTTTGAGAAATCGCATAATAATCTCGCAGCATAAAGCTGACAGTAAAAGCTAAAACTGTTATATATAAAGCTTTTTTAATATTAAAAATTATGTCTTCATTTTTTGTAAACCAGGATGAAATTTTAAAAAATATAACTACAGTTGACACAAGAAGTAACGGTATTACAAATACACCATACAAATATGCATTCATGCCCCAAAATGTTTTTAAAGACGCCGTTATAGAACATAACATCAAAACAAATAAAGGCTTATCCACAAATATCTTTTTAAAAAATGCAGCTAATAATATAAGGTTAATAACTGCCAATAATCCGAGAGGATAAATATCCACCAAAAATATAGCAAAAATAAATATGAAAACATATACAAATCTGAATAAATAACCAAAGGCTTTTTGAGAAATTTTTCGCTCTATCAACACCCCTGAATATAAAAGCAGGAACATAATTATCAGTGTAAAAAATTTTAAAAGGAGGAAGATAAATATTTTGTAATTAAAATAAAATCCGACAGAATTTGTATAAAAATATTTTAATGTATATGTTTTAGACAAATTTACAATTGCAGATAAATTATTGCAAAAATCCGCTAAAGTCAGCCCCTGCAGAAACAAAACTCCATAAGAAATTACAGGAATTATAAAAAAACATAATAAGGAATTTACAATTTTTTTAAGGTCAGGTTTACTAGAAAATAATAAGATATATAAAACTAAAATAGGATAAAAAACATATTCATATTTATTTGCAAGCGAAAACCCGGCAAAAAAACAAGCTAAATAAATATATAAAGGTTTTTGGTTTTTTACATATTTTATAAGGAAAAATACCGAAACCAAAAGCCCTGAAAGCGCATATGAAATTGCATAAGCATAAGGCATATTGGAATTAAAAAGGTCAGGCATAAAGATTGTTGAATAAATTACAAAAATACCGATTAAAATTGATAAGTGCTCTGATAAAAATTCTCTAGCAATAAAATAAATACTCAGCAGTATTACAAAAGAATTAAAAAGCCCAAAAATCAACAGGGAAGTGATATTTTGTCCAAATAACAAATATGCAACGGAATTTATCTGATAAGACAAAGGCCCGTAAATATTAAAAATATCTTTATACAGAATCTCGCCCTTAAGCATCTGGTACGGAATATAAAACTCTCTGCCCGTATCAATTATAAAAGAACCCTGCTTACACCAGAAAATAATTGCATTCAAAACAAATAAAAACGCCAGTATTATTGAGGCGAAACGTTCATTTTTCATTTTTTTTAAAATTTGGTTCATCTTATTAAAATTATAAACAAAAAACATGTCTAAAAGGCAATTTTTTAACTAAAAAAAACTTTATATAAATATAGGTTTTAAAGTACAAGGTCAAGTTATGTCTTCAATTGCTCCGGATGCTTATGATATGCTTAATATAATGGGAGTTATTCCTGCGGATGTTCATAAAATTGTTTATGAAAAAGATTCGCCTTATTTAGCACAAAGAAGAAAGCAAATTAAAGGCGAGCTGCCGAAAGATGAATTTAATAAAGCAAACCCTGTCAAAAATAAGCCTTCAAAAAAAATCAATTGGAATGCAATCGGCTTAAGCACTTTACTAACATATCTTGCCGGAGTTGCACTGTCTAAAGGAAAATTAAACCCTGTAGAAGGCATGCAGGCACTAGGCAAAACTCTTTTAAAAATAGTTAAATTCCCCGTAAAATTACTCAGAAGATAAATTGAGATTATGAAATATGCTATAATTTTTTTAGGATATGGAAAATAACATTCTAAAAATAGCCTTTATTTATTTATTAACTTCCATAATTTCAATAATTTTTGCAGAAATTATATTTTTTAATATTGAGAAAATTAATTATTTAAAAATGAAGGAAAATACAGCTGGAGCTATATCTTCAGATATAGTGCCCTATTCTTTTAAAGTAAAAGATTTTACTATAAATAAAATCAAGTTCCGTCCTGTTGAAAACTACGGCAATAAAAAAACTTTCTTACTGTTCGGATGCTCATACAATTATGGAACAGGATTAAAAGATAATGAAACACTCTCTCATAAACTTGCTAAAGCCACCGGCGGGACAGCTTATAATAAGGCATTCCCCGGCTGGGGAGCCCAACATATGCTTTATCAGTTAAAGCAAAAAGAACTTTACGGACAAATAGAAACCCCGCCTGATTATATCATCTACACATACATTCCCGACCATCTTAAAAGACTGAACAACTTTCAATGGGGAAACTTTTTCGACAATACTATAAACTTAAGATATAAAAAACAGAACGGCGATTTTGTAGAAGTTAAACCATTTTTAAAACAACTATGGTTTTCATCCACTGTAAAAGAAATACAGTATTTATGGGCAGGTTTTTTAAATTCAAAAATAAATCATAAAAGAAATTTTGAATTATTCTCATCTATTATGACAGAATCATACAGGCTTTTAAAAAACCATTATCCGAACACTACATTTGTAATACTTGTTTACCCATTTTATGACACAATAAGCCCTGAAGAAATCAATGAACTGAAAAATTTGCAAGAAAAAGGATTTACCGTAATAAATGTGCAAGACCTTGTAAAAGTCAATTTGAATGACGATGAATATCATTTCGGAAATGACTGCCACCCGACAGAAAAAGCCTGGGATGTGATTGCGCCTGCTTTATTAGAAAAACTTGAAATAAACCCTAATCAAAAGACAAAGTAAGCTGGGGAACATCAAGTTCAAGGGTTTTATTTTTTCTTGAAGACAAATCCTTTGACAAATCTTTTTGCATTTTAGTCATAATATCTTGGGACTTATCCACAACTTCCTTTGGCAGTCCTGCCATTTTAGCGACCTGAATCCCATAGCTTTTACTGGCTGAGCCTTCTACTACTTTTCTTAAAAATTCTATTTCGCCTTCCTGCTCAGAAATTGTTATTCTATAATTTTTTATCTGCTCAATTGATTTAGGCATAACGTTTAATTCATGATAATGTGTTGCAAAAATCGTTCTTGCTTTAACTTTTACAGCAATATACTCAGCCACTGCCCAGGCGATGGCAACACCGTCATAGGTACTTGTGCCTCTTCCTATTTCATCAAGGAGTATAAGGCTTTTTTCAGTTGCACTGTTTAATATGTATGCGGTCTCGCTCATTTCAACCATAAAAGTGGATTGCCCCAAAGACAAATCATCCACCGCACCGACTCTTGTAAATATTTTATCCACAATGCCAACTCGTGCATAACTTGCAGGGACAAATGAACCTATCTGCGCAAGAATTACAATAAGGGCATTTTGCCTCATATAAGTCGACTTCCCCGCCATATTTGGACCTGTAAGAATCATAAACTGTGTGTCATTATGAGAATGAGAATCCGCAATAAGCCTTAAGTCATTTGGCACATACTTGCCCATAGGAAGAATTTTTTCTATAACAGGATGTCTGCCGTCTTTAATATAAAGCTCTGTTGTATTTACAATCTCAGGTCTTGTATAATTTGATTCTATCGCAGTATTTGCAAAAGAGAGAAGCGCATCTGTTCTTGCTATTATGAATGCAATTTCCTTAATTTTATCAGTAAATTCTTTTGCATACTCTCTCATATCCGTAAAGATTTTATATTCAAGTTCTGACGATTTAAATTGTGCTGAGAGTACGTCACTTTCGTGTTTTTTCAATTCATCGGTAATGAATCTTTCTGCATTGGTCAATGTTTGGCGTCTTATATAATTTTGGGGAACTTGAGAGAGATTTGAGTTTGTAATTTCGATAAAATACCCGAAAGTCCTACTGTAACCCACTCTTAAATTTTTTATACCTGTTTTTTCTTTTTCGCTGATTTCAAACTCACTCAGCCATTTTTCCCCGCCTGTTAAAAGAGTCTTAAAATAATCAAGCTCTCCATTGACATTTTCTTTAATGATTCCGCCTTCTTTAATCGAAACGGGAGCATCATCTCTAACTGTTCTATCTATTATTGAGGCAAAATCAACAAGCTCATCAATATTTTCTCCCAAAGAATTTAAATATTCACTGTTGTAGTTGTTTAAAACAGATTCAAACTCAGGCAAAAGAAGTAAAGTATCTTTTAAAGCTAAAAAGTCTCTTGGGTTAGCTGAAGAATTGCTTAATCTCATAGCAAGACGTTCAATGTCATAAACTTTTGACAAGAGATTAACAAGTGTCAATCTGCTTTGGGGATTATTTATAAGTTCTTCAACGGCATTTTGCCTCTTTATAATTTCAGGTATATTTTTTATCGGCTGATTCAGCCATTTTTTAATAAGTCTTGAACCCATATTTGTTTTGACTTTATCAATTGCCCAAAGAAGACTTCCATACTTATTTTTATCTCTTGAAGTCTGGGTCAATTCCAGATTTCTTCTTGTATTAGCATCTATTGAAACATATTCAGAGAGGCTGTATGGGATTATTACATCAAATTTAGGCAAGGTATTTTTTTGCGTATCAATAATATAATCAAGAATGGCACCTGCTGCTAAAAACCCGGTTTTATAATGATTAAACCCGAATGAGTCTAAAGACACTATGTTAAAAATGCGCTTGATATTATCTGCCGCCTTAATCTCATCAAATGCGCCATAGGGCATCTTTGTACAATTGTAATTTTTAACAATATTTTCATCAACATCAAACTTCTCATCAGGAACTATCTGAAAAGGTAAAACTTTTTGTTTTTTAACCGGAGCAAGTATCTCTGAAGGTTTAATTCTGGCAAGTTCGGAGAAAATTTCTTCAATGGAGCCCTGAGTAACTTTAAACTCACCTGTTGAAATATCAATATATGCAAGCCCCATATTATTGTCGCTTTGAATCACAGCAGCAAGGTAGTTATTACTGTTAGATTCTAACAGACTTTCTTCTATAATTGTTCCTGCCGTAATTGTTCTTATAACATCTCTTTTAACAAGTCCCTTCGCCTCAGAGGGATCTTCAAGCTGCTCACAAATAGAGACCTTATGATTTTTTTCAAGTAATTTAGGAATATAATTATTTAAGGCTTTTGCAGGAACTCCCGCCATGGGAATTTTACCTAAAGCACCGCCGTCTCTTGCAGTAAGTGTGATTTCAAGGTCTCGAGCAATAGTAATCGCATCCTCAAAAAATGCCTCATAAAAATCACCCATCCTGTACATCAAAATAACACCCTGATTCTGCTTTTTAATTTCAAGATACTGCTTCATCATCGGGGTGGCCTGGTTGATATCTATATCTATACTATTTAAATTATTGATTTCTTTGTTTGACATGGCTATACTTAACTTATTATAAATTTTAGTTTATTTCAACCGAAAGAACAACTGTTTTAAGGAGATTTAATGAAAGGCTGTCTGAGTTTAGTATTTAAAATAATTATAGTAATTCTTGCCTACATAGGTTTTCAATCTTTAGGCGGGGTTGACTTTGTAAAAGAAAAATTTAACGAATATACAGTCCCCACACAAGAAACGTTGATTGAGCAGACAAAATCTATAGCAAATTTCTCAAATATTAATAAAGAATATATTTTGGATAGAAATGTAAAACTGTTTAAATATCAGGCTGTTTTGGCAGAACATAAGGCTTCAGGACAAAAAATAGCAATTATTGACCCTAAGGATAATGAATTAATAAGTAAAAAAGATTTTAAAACAGGTGAAATCGATAAAAAGCTCAAAGACTTAAACGACAAATTCCAATATCAGCTTGTAAGGTTTGAAAATTTTGAAATAACAAAAAAAGGAACAATGCATGCATTTAACCAAAAAGTTCCGTACGTAAGATTTGAAGCAGATACGGTTAACCTCCCCATAGGTCATGTGGCAGGAATCATAGGTATTGCAGAAAACAAAAACGGTGATAATGTAATATTAGCTTCAATGAACGGCGATGATAAGTACTCTCAAATAATTACCGAAGGTTTTTTCAAAAACGTTAAATGAAAAAATACGAAGAATTGATGAAAAGATGTATAAGCCTCGCTAAAAAAGCCAAAGGACAAGTTTCTCCTAATCCTCTGGTAGGTGCTGTTATTTTTGATGATGATTTTAATATAATTTCTGAAGGCTATCACCAAAGGTACGGCTGCTGCCATGCCGAAGTTAATGCTGTTAACAGTGCGAATTGTGATTTAAAAGAGAAATCAATAATAGTAAATTTAGAGCCTTGCTCTCATTACGGAAAAAACCCGCCTTGCGCTGATTTAATAATTAAAAAAGGGTTTAAGAAGGTTGTTATAGGAATGGTTGATCCTAACCCTTTAGTTGCGGGTAAGGGAATTTTAAAACTTCAAGAAGCAGGTATTGAAGTTATTACAGGGATTTTAGAAGATGAATGCAAAAAATTAAATGAAGTATTTATTAAAAATCATCTTGAAAAAAAACCTTTTATAACAATTAAAACAGCTACCACTTTAGACGGCAAAATAGCAACCTCAACAGGAAGCTCAAAGTGGATTACGTGCGAAAAATCAAGGCAATACGTTCAAAAATTAAGAAACGATTATCATGCGATTTTAACAAGCTCTTCAACAGTAATCAAAGATAATCCTTCTTTAAATTGCAGGCTTAAAAACGGGAAAAACCCTGTGAGAATAATTCTGGATACAAATCTAAAAACAAGCCCTGAGCATAATGTCTATAAAAATGATGCTACAAGAGTTATCATAGCCGTAAAAAATGATATTGAGGATACAAAAATCAAAAAATTTCCCAAAAATATTGAATTTATTAAATGTAATTTAAAAGACGAACATATTGATTTAGAAGAATTATTCAATAAATTATACGAAGAAAAAATAACAAGCATTCTTGTTGAAGCAGGCAGCATTTTGACTTCAGCAATAATTAAAGAAAATCTTGCAGACAAACTTATCCAATTCATTGCACCCAAAATAACAGGAGATAGTTTTGCTATCAGTTTTGTAAGCGGTTTTAAAATCGAAAATATAAACGATTCAATAGGTCTAGTCGGGCTATCCACAAAAAAACTCGGAACTGATATAATGACAGAGTCTTATTTCCCGAAAAATATTTAATAAGCACTAAATATTCTATTTATGAAAGAAGGTTAAAATGGCTAACATGGTTCAACCTGTCTCTGTTCAAGGTGTTAAATCAACAAGTTCAAACTATTATACTAATCGTTCTCTGGCAAAAAAAGAAGGAAGAAAACTGTTTATTAAAGACTTTAGCCAGAATTCTTTTTTCACTATCCCAATTGCAGCTGCAGCTGCCGCTATCAAGGGAGCTCTTGACACTAAAAACGTTAAATCATTGAAAAAACAGTATGTAATTGATAACTTAAAAAGCTATATTCCTCTAGCGATTATTATAAGTTTTCTTATAGCTCTTTTCAGCGGAAAAGCAGATAAAGAATAATCAGGATTTAATTTTATTTGCAATTTCAATCAGTTTAGCAATTGTTTCTTCAAGACTGCTTTTCTCGTCAATTCTTTGTTTTAAAAATTCATTAACTTCATCGATAAAATTAATTGAACTATCAATATTCTTATCAGAGCCTTTTACATAAGCCCCGATATTTATAATATCTTCATTCTTTTTATAAGTGGCTAAAAGAGTCCTTACGGTTGCTGCCGCTTCTTTTTGTTCTTTAGAAACTACATCATTCATAACTCTTGAAATACTCTGCAAAACATCAATAGCGGGATAATGATTCCTATGCGCAAGTTCTCTTGATAAAGTAACGTGCCCGTCTAATATACTTCTTGCTGTATCCGATATAGGCTCGTTAAAATCATCCCCTTCTACAAGCACAGTATAAAGACCTGTTATGCTGCCTTTTTCATTACTGCCGGCTCTTTCAAGAAATTTTGGCATCAAAGCGAATACTGAAGGTGTATAACCTCTTGTTGCAGGGGGCTCACCAACTGCTAAACCGACTTCTCTTTGTGCCATAGCAATCCTTGTTACACTGTCTAGCATAAATAATACATCTTTACCATTGTCTCTAAAGTATTCTGCAATCGACATCGCAACAAATGCCGCTTTAATTTTAACTAAAGAAGGCTGCTCGGATGTCGCTACAACAACCACCGAACGCTGCATCCCTTCAGGTCCTAAAGTCGCATCAATAAATTCTCTTACTTCTCTTCCACGCTCACCTATAAGAGCAAGTACATTTAAGTCTGCGCTGGTATTTTTTGCAATCATAGAAAGTGTTACGCTTTTTCCTACTCCTGAGCCTGCAAAAACTCCCATTCTCTGACCTTTTCCGAGGGTACAGAATCCGTCTATAGCTTTAATTCCAAGAGACAACGGCTGCCTTATAAGCTCTCTTGCCATCGGGTTAATAAGCTTGCCTTGAGTGGAATACAACTCCTGAACATTTAATTCCCCGAGATTATCAATCGGATTCCCAAGACCATCTAACACTCTGCCTACAAGTTGAGAACCAACTTTAATTTTCATAGACTCACCTGTAGATACAACCGTAGCACCGGGTTTAAGCCCATCCATAGAACCTAACGGCATAAGAAGAATTCTTTTCTCTCTAAAACCTACAACCTCTGCAAAAACAGGCTGCGCATTTATATCATTGTAAATATGACAAAGGTCACCTATACTCGCCTGAGGGCCATCTGCTTCAATGATAAGACCTATTATCTCGAGCACTTTACCTACTTGCCTTATAGGGTTTGTATTAGCAATTAATTCTTCATATTTTTCAAAAGTTATCATCGTTTTCATTATCTTCAATTATTACAGGAGGAAGCTCTGCCTGAGGCTCTTGAATTTCGAGCATTTCAATGCTTTTTTCCACAAGTTCGTCTTCTGAAATTAGTTGAAGCTCGTCAAAAAGTTTTTGGGAGAGTTCATCTATCTGAGAACAAATCCTCGAGTCAACCCTGCACTGAACGCTCTCAACTATAGCTCCGTCTTTTGAAACTGAAGAGTCTTCAATTATTTTAAAATTGGATATCAGCTTATCTTTTTCTTTTAATTGTTCAATTATTTCAACAATTTTTTCTCTGCAATACGGATTAACTATTATTGTTATTGTTTCTTTTTCCTTAAGCATAGAAACTGACTTCTCAATTATATTAAATAATACAGCCTCATCCATGTTAAGTTTTTTATGGCAAATTTTATCTGAGATTTGGACAATCAGCTTAAGCATATCCATATGTGCTGATTTGATAATTCGTTTTTTGACATCAAAAGTTGTTTTAATAAAATTATCAATAGAGGTAATCTTTTCTTCAAGCTCTTTGTGGATAGAATCCTGGCCGTCTTTATATCCTGCCTCATAACCTTCTTTATAACCGAACTTTTGTGCCTCTTCTTTAATTGCCTCAGATGCAGCAAGAGCTTCTTCTTCCGCTTTTTGTTTTGCCTGTTTTATTATCTCTGCGGCCTCAAGCTGAGCCTCATCAATAATAGATATTGCTTTTTTTTTATTTTCTTCCGCCAATAATCGAGTCTTACTATTTTTGTAAAAATTCTCATCTTCAATGTTTATAATGTAAGACTCACCTAAATTAACCGCTTCACCTTTGATTCTACTACTCAATTAATTCATCCTCATCACCGCCACGGAAGATAACAATTTCCCCTGCAGATTCTAACGTTCTTATTACACTAACAATCTTAGACTGTGCAAGTTGAACATCTTTTGCCCTGACAGGACCCATATATTCCATATCATCAATAAGCATTGCCTGTGCACGCTCTGACATATTTCGCAGAATTTTTTCCTTAACATCTTCTTTCATACCTTTTAATGACATTGCAAGGTCTTTTGTATCAATTTCACGAAGTATACGCTGAATAGACTTATCCTCAAGATTAATAATATCCTCAAACACAAACATCAGCTCTTTAATTGACTCTACCAGTTCGGTATCATGAACTTTAAGTATTTCAATAACGTTTTTCTCTGTAGCACGATCAGCTCTGTTCAAAATATTAGCAAGAGTCTGTACACCATCAGCTTTTGAGAAATCCTGAATAACAATTGAAGAGAACTTGCTTTCAACAATTTTTTCAATATCAGAGAGAACCTCCGGATTTGTGGAGTTCATCTCCGCAATTTTTATCGCAACTTTTGCCTGGATTTCAGGAGGCAAGAAGTTTAATACCTGGGCCGAATTTTCTGGTCTTAAATACGCAAGAATCAATGCAATAAGCTGGGGATTTTCATTCTGAAAAGATGTTGCAAGCTGTGCCGGATCTGCATCATTAAAAAATTGAAACGGATTGGCATTTAATAATGTAACCAATTTGTCCAGAACCTTATCCGCATGATCTGACCCATAAGCTTTTTCCAGTACTTTTTTAGCATAACCCATACCACCTGAGAGCAGGTAATCACTGGCCAGGAAAAGTGAATAAAATTCTTTTAAAACATCATTTAAAACATCCACCGAAATTTTGTTTAAGCTCGCAATATCAAGTGTAATTCTGCTTAAAAGTTCCTCATCGTGAACATTTTTAAATATTTCAGATGAAGTAGCAGGACCAAGTGCAATCATCAATGCTGCAACTTTCTGGGTAGAGGTCATTCTATCTACGGTTAAATTACTATCGTCCATCTATTAATCCTTAATGTATGATATAAGTATCTTGGCTGCCTCTTCAGGGTCAGAAAGAATTGTATCGCATAAATCGTGTTTAATTTTATCAAACTCGGTATCAAGTTTTGCATCAAGCTCAGGTAAAGATTCAACCGATAATGAATCCCCAACTTCTGTTTTAAGAAGTTGAGCACGTTCATCATAAATACTTCCGGGCACATACATTTCATCATATTCTCCTGAACTACCGCCGCCTCCGGTCATATTTTTAATAAACAGACTCAATACAACTAACGCACCTATTCCTAAGATAAGAATAACAACTAAAGGCAATATTTTATTAAAAATTAAATCGGCCTGAGAATCTTTTTGATACTGTTGTGCAGCTTGTTCCTGAGCTTGTTTTTCTTCATCAATTGATGCAAATTGAAGACTTGATATATTAACCACATCTCCTCTTTCAGCATTTACACCGCTTGCTGTCGTTATAAGATTAGTAAGTTCTCCTTTTTCTTTTTCGGTAAGAATTTTGTTAACGGCAACAGCTATTGTCATTCTTTTAACAGAACCGGGTGCATAAATTATTTGCTTCACTTCTTTTGATACACTGTAGCTAGCTGCTGTTCTTTGTTTCTGGTAATTAAGATTTTTATTGGTAGTACTTGTTGCAGAATCTGCTGTATCTGTTCTTGAGGAATTAGGATTGTCATAAACCTCTGTTTCTGTCTGTTCTGAAGTTAAAACCCCCTGTTTAGAATCAGGAGTCACAGGAGTATAACTTTCAATAGTAGATTTAGCGGTATTAAAATCAATATCTGCACTAACTTGAACGGTAGCGTTTCCTTTTCCTACAATTTTATCAAGAACATCCTGGACTTTTTTTGCAGTCTGGGTCTCAAAATTAGATCTAAAACTCTCGATGTCACTTGAACTTTTTTCAATTTCGTCTGTAAGGCTGTTCCCTGCCTGATCTGTTATAAAAACTCTTTCAGGAGTCATTCTCGGAATAGAATAAGCTACTAAATTCTTTATTGCTTTGACTTGATTAGTTTTTAACTTGTAGCCGGGTTGCAATATTAATACAACAGAAGCCGAAGGCAGTTCGTCCTGTTCTTGAAAAACTGATCTTTCTGGTTCAGCTATCTGAACTCTTGCTTTTTTTATTCCGTTAATTTTTTCAATTGAGCGTGTTAACTCACCCTGAAATATTCTTTGTTTTGTAAGTTGGTTTTTAAAATCAGTAGAACCAAGCTGAAGGTTATCCAAAAGCTCAAATCCCGGGTTGCTGTCTTGTATTAAGTCATTTTCAGCAACATATATTCTTAGTTCATCTTGCATTTCAACAGGGACAAGAACCGCTTTTTTATCCTCACTAAGCTTAAATGGATATCCTCCTTTTTTCAGACTCTCAGAAACTGCTATTGCATCTTGTTGTGACAAATCAGTATATAAGACGGTCCAATTAGGCTCCATAGATCTCATTATAAAATATGTTGAAGCGACTATTGTAAGAGCAATAAGGACAACAAATATGAAGCGTTTTGCTATGTCCATTTCGCCCCATAGTTTTGCCAGATCTCCTCTTAAAAGTTTAAAATAATTATTCTCCAAGTCTTTTCCTCTACATTACATCTACTAAAAATATACAGTTTCTCTATTGTTTTTTCAAATATGTAAACAACACTTAAAATCTTATTTGGTACAATTCATTATATGCCGATAGAATTTTATTTCTGAGTTGAAGCGCCATTTGCATATTTAAGCTTGCTTTTTGTGACTTAATCATAACTTCATGAACACTTATGTCACCCCCTGAGGCCAAGGTTTCCACTGCATTTTGGGCATCAAGCTGTTTCTGGTTTAAAGAATTTAAACCGTCTGAAAAAGCATTTTTAAAACCGTCTGCTGTCCTTTCAACAGGTGACAAATTTTCTTTTGCTTCAGCACTTGTATTGTTCGAATCAATGCCGGAATAATTAACATCCATGTTAACTCCGGCGTTATAAGTATTAGTGTTCATATCTTGATTTTGAATACTCATCATCTGATCATCCAAAATATTTTGAAAATTATCAACAGAATTATTAGAAAGCCCATTGTTAATAGCCTCTGAGTTACTTTCAAACATCTTGTTATATGCTGAAATCGGAGTATAATTCATCCCGAATTTATTTATTCCTGAACTTTGAACATCCATTTTTCATCTCCTTAAATTTTCATCGCTGATGAAAGCATTGACTTCGAGGTCTCTGCAACAGCAGCGTTAGCCTCATAAGCCTTTGAAGCATTAACCATATTAACCATCTCTTCCACGATATTTACATTTGGCAATTTTACATACCCATTTGCATCAGCATCAGGATGAGAAGGATCATAAACTATCTTGTAAGGGTCCTTACTTTCCTGGATAGAATCAACCTGAACACCTTGTGAAAGTTGATTTTCATCAAACATAACACCGCCTCTTAAAACCATAGTATTTTCTGAAGGGCTGAATTTGACGTCATGACTGCCGTTAGGAAATGATGGGGCTCCAACTTTATCCAGATAAACAGCTTTAAAACTAACTTCTTTTTTAGCATAAACCCCCGGAGTTCCATCCGGGTTTCTTGTGGTATTTATATTTGCCATATTACTTGAGATTGTATCAAGTTTGATTTTTTGCGCCTGCATTCCTGATGCAGATATATCAAATACATCAAAACTCATTAATTACTTCCTCCCACACCTTTTATAACTTCCGTAAGACCGCTTAACATCTTGCTTTCAAGATTTGATAAAATATTATATTGCATACCGGTCTGAGCCATATCCATCATTTCTTTTTCAACCTCAACGTTATTTCCGTCATTGCTTCCGTTATATGAATAATCTGCAACTATTTCAGGCTTATACACACTATAACTGTTTTTGTTTAAAACAGAAAGCTGCTCTTTTGTAGGTTTTTGCACCTGATCAAGAGAGCTTGCATTATAAGATAGCGCTTTGCTGTTTGCCTGCTTAATTTCCTGTTTATAGTTATCTTTTGAGATTATATCTCTTAATTGATCTTCAAAAACTACCTCTTTTCTATGATAACCCGGACTCATAACGTTAGCGGTATTGGCTGCAATTGCATTTTGTCTCATAAGCAACCCATCCATTGCCAATTTTGTTACTTCTATCGCTCTTGTACTTCCGATTTCTTCCATTTTCTCCTCCGCAATCAGTTATATTATGGGAATTAAAATTTCAAATTCGCTTCCTTTATCATCTGATTTTTTTAGTTGAATTTGTCCGTATTGCTCTTCAATTAAGCTTTTACAGATATATAATCCCAGCCCGTTGCCTTCAATTTTTGTTGTAAATCCGAATTCAAAAATTTTGTCCAGAATTTCTTCTTTTATGCCGGCAGCATTGTCTTTCACAACAATGCTCGCCATATTCCCAATTTTATCTTCTACAACAACAAAAATCTCGCCGCCGCTATTCATGGCTTCAATTGAGTTATAGATAAGATTTATCAATACACTTTGAATTTTTACTTCATCGATATGGACTTTATAGTCATTTTTTATGAAGTATTCCAAACGGATATTTTTCTCTTTTGCTTTGGGAAGAGCAAGCTCCACAGCCTGAGGAATAATTGAAGACAGGCGTCTTTCAACAAGTATAGGCTTAGCAAAGCTCTTCAGTTCATTTATATATTGAGATATAGAATACTGCGCATTTTTAATGCTTTTAACCGCATTTTCTATTGACATTTCAGAACTCTTGTCAATCTCGATTGAGGCAAGCCTTTTTTCTATAATTTTTGAATATAAATCAATTATCGAAAGATTGTTTTTTATCTCATGGGCAACAATTTTGGCCTTATCAGAAGTATATTCATATTCCTGAAGCTTATTCTCGGTAATACTCAATGTTTCCCTTTCGGCTTCAGAAACCCTGATTTCGGCATTAAGCGTATTCACAATATCACAAATTTTATTGATAGAAACGTTTAAAAGCTCATTTTCTCTTCTATCAGGAGCAAAATCAGTTAAATATTGACTCAAATCAATTGTAGAATTGTCAAAAATAATCTTTGCATAATCTGATATGAATTTGGAGTTGTATAAAATATAAACAGGAGCAAAATCATCAACAGCTCCTAAAGTATAATCCCAAAGCAAAAATACAGAAAATCTAGGTGCAAGAACAAAGATAAATTCTGTATCTTCCCAGCAATTTTTCTTTTCTATATTTTGAAAATCATCTCCCAAATCATCGTTATAAGAATAAATTTTTGCCTGAGAAAACTGAAGCCTTTTTAATAAAGAACTTATATTTCCGCAATTTTGGACTTTCATAAGTACAAGAGCTCCTTGAGAAGAGTCATAAATTACGCTCTCAAGTATGGAGCGAAACAGACCTTTGATGGTCTGTTTGCTGTATTCCTTTTCGGATTCTTTCAATATTAAATCTTTAAGAAGATTTTTTTGTCTTTGAAATTTTATTTTTTTCATTTTTAACCGATTTATTTCTGATACTCAATGTTTATTTTATATTTTTTAGATAGCGACCTTAATTTTTCTTTTATTAGAAAAGCCGTTATTTAAAGCATATAAAACAGCCTGCGTTCTGTCGTTAACCTGAAGTTTCTGGAATATGTTGTTAACGTGGGTTTTAACTGTGGTTTCACTTATAAACAACTGTTGAGCAACACCTTTATAAGTAATTCCCTGAGTCAACAAATCCAACACTTCTTCTTCTCTCTGTGTAAGGTATGAAAGAAGGTTTTCAGAATCCGAAACGACACTTACCTCTTCTTTGAAAGATTTTTGGAAATATTCGAAGAAACGTGAAGACAAGCCTGCTGGAAGATAAACTTTGCCCTGGCTGACTTCTTCGATAGCATAGATTAACTGTGCAGATGCCATTGTTTTTAAGATATATCCCTTTGCTCCAATTTTCATTGCTCTAAAGATTAAATCAGGATCATCATATCCTGTAAGAGCAATAACTCGAACCCCTAAATTCAGCTTTTCAATTTCGCTAATTGCTGTCAAACCGTCTTTTTCAGGCATATTAATATCCATCAAAACGATATCCGGCTGATATTTCTTAATCAAACTAATACCAATGTTGGCATTAGTAGCCGTTGCAATCACGTCAAAGTCGCTCTCCAAACTGATGAGCTCTCTTATTCCGGCTAAATGTTCAAAATTGTCATCTACCAAAATAATCTTTGCTTTCTTTTTAAACTCCACGCCTCTTCTCATCTTTCCTCCCAAAAAATTATTTAGTCAGTTCTAAATACTTCACTTACACTATGCATATTACCCCTAAATGTAGGAGCTCCTCATCGACTAAAAGGTCGATATTAATGTATTTTTGGGTTTATTTAAGGATTTAGACCATATGGTCAATTAAGCATGAAAACATGCGCTATAAAAAGATTTTTAAGCTGTCAAGCAGCTACATTAAAAAGGCTAGTATGTTTAAACGAATTTTAAAAAATTCACAGTTTATATGGCATAATTTTTAGACCTAACAGATGATTGCCATTATTTTAAAGGTCTTTTAGTCACAATATTACGGATTTCGTTTTCCAAAGTCTTATAATTTCTTATTCTTTTCTTGATGTTGGAATCTTTAATCTCTTTTTCATTTCTTATTTTATCTTTAAGACTGATTTTTGACTTTTCTACAATATAATTATGCTTATATTCTTTTGTAAAATGCTTTTCTATAAGAGCAGAAGGGAAAAGAGTATCTTGAGAAAAATACTTAGACACAAGGCCTGTTGAATAGTGGCATCCCTTATTTTTTGTTTTATAACTCTTCCAGGCAAATATATCTTTCAACTTAATAGTGTCTTTTTCGGGTAAAAATTCACCTATATGAGTAATTCTTTGTGTACCGTCCGGCATTTTGTCAATGTAAACAACTACATCAATTGATGAGCGAATCAAATGAGAAGCATTTTCAAGTGAAAAATTAGGATGTTCTAATGCAATTGCATTTTGGATAGAAGTTACCATATCCTCGTACATTCTTGAAGAAAATGATACTAAAAAACCGCTATAACCTGTATTTACGTATTCAAATATTTTCAGAAGTTCAGATGTATCCATATCGGGAATAATTATCCGGTTGTGCTTCAAATTAACTGCTTTTTTAAGTATTTTATTAAAAAACGGTTTATATGAAATCAAAGGCAGAGTGCAGTCATTTTTTATATAAAGCTGAGGTGAAGTTTCTATTGTAACAATGCTTTCTTTAGGGGAAATCATATTGGAGATTGCGTTTAATACACTGAGCTTTGAGGTATAGGCGGAGCCGCAAACAAAAATGTTTAAGTTTTTATTTATGCACTCTTTTAGGTATAGCACCATTTCATTGCTCAGAACCTTGTCAAAAATCAGACTGTCAATATTCTTTTCAGGTTTTGTAATTCTTTTTATGGACAGAAAATGCTTGTTATTCGCCATAGGAGGAATTATTGCGTTAATTTTTATACCATTGCTTAAATTTATATTCAAATAAGGATTATGCGCATTAATAATAAGTTCATACTTATCCGCAATGCTTTGGATAATATCCTTTATGGCATTGTCATCTGGCAAAAATATTTCAGACTTTGCTAGAACATTATTTTTTTCAACATAAATCTTATCTGAAGCATAAATATAAAGCGCGCTGACTTCAGGGTTATTTTCAAAATAGCTTAAAATGTCGATATTGCAGGATAAAGGTTCATAAGCCTTGTGAGTGCTTATAGATTGAATTTTCAGATTTCTGTTTAATAGCCTGCTTTTTAACGACATATTCTAATTTTTAACCTTACCATTCCCTAAGTTATTTTTAAGTCAAATTAACATCCTTTTGATTAACCGACGGTAAAAGCTTAATTGCCTGAGCCAATTGGATATATTCTTGTGCAATGTTACTGCTTTCGTTCACCTCTTGAAGAGTCAGCCCTTTATTAACAGCTTCGATAACGGCAAAATAGTTATTCGGCAGCTTCCAAAATATTTTTTTGTTTATTGTTTCTTCAATATCCTCGATTTTGTAACCTTCGCTGTTTATGAACCTGTTGATAATAATTTTAATCTTATCGTTTGCATACCCCAATTTATCAAACAATTCAAGGCTTCTTTTACTGTTTCTGATAACCGGCAGATTTGCCGTTGCAATATATAATACCAAGTCAGATTCATCAAAAACGGTTGTTGTTTTAGGGTCAATATTTGAGCTGTTATCAATAATAACAAATGAGAAAAACTTTTTTAATGCCCTTAGCAATTTTGCAATATCTTTTGTTGTCATAGAATCAACAGGTTCTCTGTAAGGAGAATCCGCCAGTATATAAAGATTTGAGTCTTTATATCTTTCAAGAGTACTGATAAGAAAATCCTCATCCGCTTTATCAACGTTGTCGGAAACATATTTTATATCATAAGTCGGATTAATATCCAAAAAAGCGGTAACATCACCAAGATGCATATTCAAGTCAACAATTGCAACTTTTTCTTTATAAATATCAGCAAGGCTCTTCGCTAAATTAACAGCAACGGTAGTTTTACCAAGACCACCCTTGCTCGAGAATACTGAAATTATTTTACCTTTCGCTTCATCTTCACTTGAACGGTTTTCATAATTTGCCGCTTTTTCTATGGCTTTTATGAGTTCATCTTTAATTAGCGGCTTTGAAATAAATTCTCTTATTCCGTTTTTAAAAGCTCTTATTATAAAATCGGTTGTTACATTATAAGAAATCGCAATGAAATTAATCCTTTTTTCTTGTTCTGTCACTAATCTTATTTCATCAAGGACATCCTCTGTATTTTCTGTAATATCAGCAATAACAACAGTGTTATAATCATCAAGGGAAATATCTGAAATATCATCAGTATCCTGAATAATTTTAACGGAATCAATAAAATCAACATCTTGTAAATAGCTTTTAATAAGAGTTCTTGAGATGTCTTCTTTATCAAAAATAAAAACTTGTACTTTCTTGTCCATGCTAACTATTTTACTATAACCAGAACTAATTTGGCTATGATTTATTGCAAATATTTTATATATATTAAGTCTCCCCAAAACATGTTAGTTAAACGAAAATCATCTAAATGTATCGTTTAAATCTCATAGAAAATCAATATACTTTATAGTGTATACAAATCGGGTTCTGACAAAATGAAGCGTGTATCATTAGAAGAATTAACAGAAGACAAGGTTCTGCCCTACAACCTATATGATGTAAACAACAGCAAATTGTTTGAAGCTGGCGAAATTTTAACACCCGGAAAAATGCTTCAACTAAAAAACATCCCCGAAATATATACAGACGATGCTCCTGCTGCTAAGACTGAAACGCCTGCTAATGCAAGAACATCTTCTAAAAAATCCAATTTAGATACAGAGAATGATGCTCCAAAAGTAATAATAGATGATTTTGATGAAGACTTTTCTCTGAGAGATACCAATTTTTCGATAGAAACAATTGATATCAATAGATTTAAAGGACCTCTTAATAAAAAAGCTAAAATTGATAATGAAATCCAATTGAGACTAAAAGCTTTCCATTCTTACATCTTAACCTCACTTACATTAAAAAAACCCTCATTTATTAACCAGATGTATCTGAATTTGAAAGAAAAAATTATGTTTGATGTCCTTATGGACCTTGAGAATTTCAATTTTTTATCTGAATTGAGGTTATTAGGCAGCTACAACAAATGTCATGCAATAAATGTTGCAATGCTAAGCGGTTTTCTTGCAATGAAAATGGGAGCAAGAGAAAGCGTTGTATCTGATGTTATATTAGGAGGGTTGGTTCATGATATAGGGAAAACCAAACTACCAAAATCACTCTTTGATCAGGCGACTCTTACTGACAGGGAAAATAAAATTATTCAAACCCATACGAGAATAGGGCATAAAGTATTAAAAGAAGATTTTGATTTTCCTGAAAATATCGCTAAAATAGCACTTGAGCACCATGAACATAATAACGGGTCAGGCTATCCTTACGGAAAATCAGGGGATTTTATTGCTATTGAAAGCCGCATCATTAATGTATGCAATTATTTTGACAATTTAGTTTCTAACAAAACCAACCAAAAAGTAATGAATTGCCATGAAGCACTTAAAATAATGCTGGAAATGGGCTCTAACAGGTTCTCGACTGATGCTTTATATACATTTATTCATATGTTAAGCTATAATGACACTTACCCATTGGAAGAGATGACAGCATAATGAAAGCAACAGTAATAGGAGCAGGTTTGGCAGGTTCAGAAGCCGCACTTCAGCTTGCTAAAAACAATATAGAAGTTGATTTGTATGAAATGCGCCCTGAATATGAAACAGGAGCACACAAAACATCCAAACCCGCAGAATTTGTCTGCTCAAACAGTCTTGGTTCTTTAGATGTAACAAATGCAAGCGGCTTGTTAAAAAAAGAACTTTTAATGCTTGATTCATTTTTAATCAATGCTGCAATAGAAAACTCTGTTCCTGCAGGCAATGCACTTGCGATTGACAGAGTTCTATTCTCTGAGAAAATCGAATCTTTAATTTTAAATAACCCGAAAATTAATTTAATCAGAAAAAAAATTGATGAAATCCCTCAAAATGAACCTGTAATTATTGCCTCAGGACCTTTAACTTCAAAAGAACTTGCAGAAGACATAATGAAATTCACAGGAGGAAATCACCTATATTTCTTTGATGCAATTGCACCTATCGTTGAAAAAGATTCTATTAATTTTCAAAAAGCATTTTATCTGAATCGTTATGAAAAGGGAACGGCAGACTACATAAATTGCCCTATGAATAAAGAAGAATATGAAAAGTTCTATGAAATTCTTGTAAACAGCCCTAAAATTGAGCTTAAAGAATTTGAAAAAGATGCAAAGTTTTTTGAATCCTGTCTTCCAATCGAAGTCTTAGCATCAAGGGGCAAAGATACATTAAGATTCGGACCTATGAAGCCTAAAGGCTTATCAGATAAAAGAACAGGCAAAGAAAATTATGCTGTTGTCCAGCTAAGACAAGATGATAAAGCAGCTACTCTATACAATCTGGTTGGGTTTCAGACGAATTTAAAATGGGGGGCACAAAAAGAGCTTATACATTCAATCCCCGGGCTTGAAAACGTTAATGTTGTCAAGTACGGAGTAATGCACAGAAACACTTTTATCAACAGTCCTAAAGTCTTAAATAAAAGTCTTCAGACAAGAAAAAATCCTGATATTTTCTTTGCAGGGCAAATCACAGGAACAGAAGGCTACACAGAGTCAATGGCAACAGGTCTTCTGGCAGGATTAAACATGGCAAGATACCTTCTGAATAAACCTTTAATTGAACTCCCTCAAGAAACAATGCTCGGTTCTTTAACAGGATATATTTCATTTAAAGACCACCAATCCTTCCAGCCTGTAAACTCAAACTGGGGAATAATACCTCCTATGGAAATGGACAGAAAAATCAAAAAAGATAAAAAACTCAAAAATGAACTTCTATCATCAAGAGCGATAGCAGTGCTTAAAACTTATCTTGAGAATAATACTTAAACAGCTTTTATAATCTCAATCAAAAGCTTTTTAAAATCATCCTTAACCCTGTCAGCTGTTTCAATCACTTCATTGTGAGAAAGAGTGCTGTCGCTCACACCTGCCGCATAATTAGTTATGCAGCTTATACCCAGCACATTAATTGAACAATACGCAGCGACAATAGCTTCAGGTGCTGTAGACATTCCTACGGCATCAGCCCCCATAATCCCAAGCATCTTAATTTCAGCAGGAGTCTCATAACTTGGACCACTGACTGCAGCATAAACACCTTCTTTTATTTTCAGACCCAAACTTTGAGCTTTTTCTTTAGCAATCAATCGAAGATTTTTCTTATATATCTCGCTCATATCAGGAAATCTTACCCCTAAAGAAGAGTCGTTTTCACCCCTTAAAGGATTCTCTCCCATAAAGTTAATATGGTCTTTTATAAGCATCAAGTCTCCCGGTGTCAAGCCCTTATGCAAGGCTCCTGCAGCGTTAGTTACAATGAGGTTTTTAACACCCAAAAGTCTCATAACTTTAATAGGATAAACAACACTTGTAAGAGGGTAACCTTCATAAAAATGATATCTTCCCTGCATAATCACAGCATTTTTACCTTCTAGGTTTGCAAACACAAGCTGCCCTTTATGCCCTTCAACCTTTGAAGCCTGAAAGCCCGGAATATCAGAATATTTGATGTTGACAGAATCTAAACCGTCAGCAAAATCACCAAGACCAGAACCTAGTATAATACCAAGTTCAGGATAAAATCCGTCTGTAATTTTTTCAATAAAATCAATTGTCTTTTGCATACAACAATTATATCCTAACCCACTGAATGAAACAATACCGCCATTAAAATCCCGATAATCCAACAGTAATATGCAAAACATTTTAAAGAATGTTTATTCAGGAACTGAATGAAATATTTTATACAAAAATAACCAACAACGGTGGAGAATAAAAACCCTACAATTAAGGCCCTCCAATTAAATGCAACCATTTCAGAAGCATGAAATTCAAGTATTGGATAAAAGATTGATGTCGCCATAATAATTAATATACTTAATAAAAATGAATATCTAGCGCTTGTAACCCTGTCAAGTCCCATAATAAGCCCTGCACAAATGGTTGTACCCGAGCGAGAAATCCCCGGGAATGCCGCTATTCCCTGAGCTATACCGATAACAATTGCTGTTTTAAGGTCCACATTATCTTTTTTTACTAATTTATCAGATATAGTTTCACTTAAAAATAATATAAAACCTGTCAGGATAAGAAATCCGCCAACAATTACAGGATTGGAAACCAGTTTTTCGGTAAAATCCTTCATCGGATAAGCAACCAAAACAGTAAATATAGTCCCGATAAATAAATATAACGGAAGTTTTGATTCGGGTGATGAAAAATCTCTTGTCTTAACTGCATTCACAAATTCTTTAATAATTTTGACAAGGTCATCTTTAAAGAAAATAAATACAGCAACTAATGTCCCAACATGAAGGATGATATCAAGAAAAATCTCTTCAGAACCGGCAACAGACATCTGTTGACCAGTTATAAGTTTATATAAATTTGATGTAAAGACAAGATGCCCGGAACTTGAAACAGGTAAAAACTCCGTTAAACCTTGTATAATCCCCATTAAAATTGCTTGTAAAGTTGACATTTTTCCCTCTCGTTAATCTGTTATTCAAAATAAGATGCGCATGCGTGTGCGGTTTCCCAGACTGATATTTTAAAAAGTTCAGGAACATCTGCTTTCAGTTTTTCATAGATAAATTTGGCAATAGCTTCGCTGCTCGGGCTGTTATTTTTAAAATATTCAAGTTCATTTATATCAGTATGGTCAAGCAAATCCAAAATTCTATTAAGACTTTTCTTTAAAATTTTAAAATCTATCAAAAGATTTGATTCATTGAGCTTTTCACCTCTGAAAAAAGCTTCGATTTTCCAATTATGACCATGCTGGTTCTCACATTCTCCGTCATAATTCAAAAGATGGTGAGCCGCTGAGAATGTACTTTCAACCTTTAATTCAAACATTTTTATTCCTCTAAAATTATGGCTAAGCTTATTATAACTTAGCCATAAAAATATTTAAATTAATTTTTCCAATTCATTGATCATCTTCTGATGTTTTTGAGCGAAATCGTTTCCTCTGGCTTCTATAGCAAGTTTTAAGATAAGAGGGAAATTAAGAGCTTCGCCTTTTTTATAATTTTCGCAATACAATTCTTCAAAATTGTTTGGAATTCTAAGACACCAGTTACACTCACCTGAAGTTCCGGGCCTGTTATAAACATCATAAATACCAAAGAAATCAGTAAAGAAAATCTGAACGTTTTGGGCTTTGCTTGCGAACAATTCAACAAGTTTTGTCTGGGTTAGGAATTTAGCATCTTTAGAAAGCCTTACCGCAATTTCTTCTTGCTGTTCTTCAGTTGAATCAGTCCACAAATCAGCAGCCAGGTTCTTACCATTCAAATAACCTTCATGAGTATTTACTGTCTGGTCAGCCCACATTGCAATAGGTTCATTATCGTGAGTACCGACCATTACCCAGGTTCTTTCAGTAATATTTGCACATCTGTATGGGTGCAAAGGCTTTTCAGGTAGCACAAACTGCGTAAGTCTCATACCCTGAAGATCATACATTTTCATAACACTTTCAACAGGATAAGTAACAGTACCTAAATCCTCGCAGACGATTGCATCCTTATCAAGTCCGACTTCTTTAGCAGCCGCGATAACAATTTTCTCAACCAATGCTCCATATTTTTTAATCTGCTCATCAGTAAGCTTTTTAATTCTTTTTTCCTTATCGGCTTCAACCTCAAGATTTAAATCATCCAAAGTTGCAATTGCGTATTTAGATAATTCAGGATGCTCTGGAGAAGAATAAAGCCTGCCCGCACCTTCTTCAATTTTTGGTTTAAAGCCTTCTTTATAAACCCAAGGGTCAATTAAACCTACAATATGGTCTATTCTCACGCCACCCGGATTTTCAGTAAACATTTTTTTATATAATGATTTCATTAAAATACCGGCTTCGCCCAATGAACCGTCAGGATTAAACATTTTTTCAGGATCAATAACAGGAAATCCCCAGGCCTGGCCATCATCTGAAAAATAATCAGGAGGACATCCAAGCATCCATCCATTTAAAAATATTGACTGATAAGCCCAAACATCTCTGTCTGAGAATGCAACTTGTCTATCTGCAATCATTTTTATCTTTTTAGACAAAGCATATTTTTTTGATTTTTCATTCTGGGCTGAAATCACAAACTGGCAGAATGAATAAAATTCAATCTCATCTTTATATTTTTGTTCAAGATTTAACTTTCTCAATTCAAATGTTTTCTTTTCAGCTTCATTTTTAGGATTGAAGAGTCTTTTATCAGTGTCATTTTGCCAAATTGGCCAATAGTCATTGTTATGCTCTATTGTTAAAGCCTCATAAAGGGCATCCTTTTCAAGCCAGAATTTATTATCATTTTTATATTTTTCAAATTCCTCAACAAGATGTTTAGGTTGAATTTTTTTGAAATTTTCCCAAGCTTCTTTTAGAGCTTCATTTTGAGCATCAAATATGTATGAATAAGCTGTTTTACCTGTATTTTTACTTGGATTATTATCAATAACATTTTTAAAGGTTTGCTCAGAGAGAATATTTTTCCACTCATCTGTTGTTAACTCTTCTAAATCAATGAACAAAGGATTATTAGAGAAAATTGTTCCTGTATAAGGTGAAGAATCAATGGATTTTGTTTTTCCGGCAGGTCCTAGCTGGACTGCATCAAATATTCCGCTTAAAAAATCAATAAGATTTTTTGCTGCATGTGAGTTTGAAGTTCCAATCCCTGTATCTTTCTGTATATCTGAAGGGAAACTATTCGCATGTGCAATAAATGCAACATTTTTTTTATTAAGTATCTCTAATGCTTTTTTAATAACTTTTTTATTCATCTGACCAAAACAACTTTCTTTACTCTCTTTAAAACAAAGCATATAAGAATCCTTACTAAACTACCACGCATATTAGATTGTACCACTTGGCGGATAATTTTAACAGAGCTGAAATATCGTATGTAAAACAATTTAACAATTATTTCAAAGCCCCCGTATCAAGCAAGCTTTTAATTTCAGCGATAATAGTCTTGTGGATTTCTTTTTCAGTAAGGGTTCCATCAATAGATATAAAATTATACCGTTCAATCATTTTTTGATACTCTTTGAGGCACTTATCCTGATACATCTGAAAACTCTTATAAAAATCGGAACTTAAACCTATATCTCTGCCTGATTCCCAATAATCCAATCCCGTTGTACCTATGATTCTCTTTAAAAGGATTTCAACAGGTACATCAAGGTAAAAAACAAGGTCGGGCTCAGGAGCATAACTATAAAGTTTTTTAACCCACTCGATATCATGACCTCTTACAACATCTCTGGCATAAGCGGTATATGTGTATCTATCTAAAAGCACTACAAATCCGGCTTTTAAAGCAGGTAATATTGTGGTTTCAAGCCTATCTGCGAAATCAGCAGCATATAACAAGCTGAATGTAGTTGCATTAAGCAGGTTTCTATCCTTGGCATCGTCAATCGCATCTGCAATAAACCTTGAAGTCTTCCATTCACTAACCATAGCACCGTAAGACTGATCTTCAATCCATCTTTTTAAACGTTCTATCTGAGTGGATTTACCTGAACCATCTGTTCCTTCTATTACTATTAAAAGACCGCTATAGCCATGTTTTGATTTATACTCTGCCATTATAGATTTATTCCTTTAGTTAAAAGTACTTTTTTTACTTCTTCTCTAAATGCAAGTTGTTTTTCATGGATTGTTTTCGTAGCATCAATTTCCATTAATGAATACTCATTAACCATTTTTTTGTATTCTTTATTAACTCTGTTTTGAAATATGAGATAGCTCTCATAAGGGTCGTTACTTATTTTAAGGTCCATTCCCGCTTCATAAAATTTAGGAGAGCGGTTTGAACAAATTCTATCTAAAGAAATCTCCGCAGGCACATGAAAATAAACTGTCAAATCAGGCTTAACGGCAAATCCGTACATATATCTGACCCAATCAGAATCAACACCTCTTGCAACGTCTCTTGCAAAAGCTGTATAAACGTACCTGTCTGCAAGAACTATGAACCCCGCTTTCAAAGCAGGAATAATTATTTGTTCAAGCCTATCCGCAAAATCCACTGCATGTAGCAGACTGAAAGTTCTGGGACTCAACAAATTCTTTTTTTTCGCCAATTTTGTTGTCTGAGAAATTAAATCGGAAGAATTCCACTCGGTAAAAATGACATCTTTCTTCAAAGACTTAAGCCAATCCCTCAATATAACAAGCTGTGTTGATTTACCGGAGCCATCGATGCCTTCAACACAAATAAGAGTTCCTTTTAGGTTATGCGGTTCTAAGAATCTCAATTTTTATCCTCTCTTTTTTATATAATAACACAAAAAAAAACCGACTATCGCCGGTTAAGTCTACCACATATTAGAGAGAGGAATTAGAGAGAGAGAAAACTTATAAACCTGTTTTTATTCCTAATTATCATGTTCCCTGTTTGAATAACTTATAACACATAGTTAAAATTTGTTTTACAATTCGTTACATAATAATAATTAGCTTTTAAATTCAAGGCAATTTAATTAAAATTTTCACGTTAAAACATATATAGTAAAAAGGACACAAGACATGGAACTTAACAGTGTTAATGCATCATCAGGAGTCAATCCTACGGCAATTTCAACCAAAACCGTCAAAAAAATACCAAGTTTTAAAAAGGACTCATTTGAAGGAAGAAAACCTTTTAGTGAACATTTAACATTCAAACACGAAAAACTTTTTTCACCTGCACTGTTAATTGAAGGCTCTATTAATGATAAAGTCGCAAACTTAAGAAAAACACATCTCTCAGGAATTATAAACAGAACTTCTAAAATAGAAGGGACTTTAGGCGATAACCCTATTGAATTAGAGTTCAAAACCGGCGCTCAAGGCATAAAATTTAAGGGCACTTATAACGATAAAGATTTTGATTTGGATTTAAAAATATCATTGCTTAAAAATGGAGAATTTTCAGGAACAATTGACGGTAAAGAATTCTCAGTTAAATTCCCTGGGGAAATCACTGATGAAAGCAAAGAAAATACTGATTTAATAACATTACTCGCATCAATAGCAGGACAAAAAATAATAGTAAAAGACACTCAATTCGGGAAATTGGGAATGTCTGACAACGCTCAAAGAGGCTTGGAAGATGCAATGGCAGCACAAATGATGCAAGACCAACAAATGAATCAGATGAATCAACTAAATCAAATGTCAATGATGAACATGGGCGGACCTGTTCCAGGCCTCCCTCCGGGTGCAATCCCCGGATTTTAATCCAAAAACATATTTAATCTTCTACTTTACAGCCAAAGACTCACTTTGATGGAGGCAAGTGATTACATTATGTACAACAACTTTTTGCTCTTCTTCGGTAAGTTCCGGAAACATCGGTAAAGACATTACCAACTTTGTATCTTCTTCAGTATTAGGCAAAAGACCCTCTTTAAGATTCAAATACGAATGAACTTTTTGAAGATGAAGCGGTACAGGATAATAAATCATAGCACCGATTCCTGCCTTTTGAAGAAGCTCGTGGACTTGATCTCTGTTTTTAATTTTGATTGTATACTGATGGTAAACGCAATATGTATCATCATGTTCTTTTGGAGTTTCAATTTCAGGATATTGAGAGAAAAGTTCATTGTATCTGTAAGCATTTTCTCTTCTTTTTTTGTTCCATTCGTTGATATATTTCATTTTTACTCTTAATATAGCAGCCTGAACCTCATCTAATCTGCTATTTACACCAATTTCATCATGATAATATCTTACTGCACCGCCATGGTTTCTAAGAGAAATAATTCTGTCGTTCAAATAATTGCTGTTTGTGGTAACCATGCCGCCATCGCCCATTGCTCCAAGGTTTTTGGTAGGGAAAAAGCTGAAACATCCCACATCACCGAACGAACCTACTTTTTTGCCTTTATATTCGGCTCCTATTGCCTGGCAACAGTCTTCTATAACATATAAATCATATCTTTTAGCAATATCAACGATAGTATCCATATCACAAGGCTGGCCATAGAGGTGAACAGGAATGATTGCTTTAGTTTTAGGAGTAATTACTTTTTCAATTTCTTGCGCATCAATATTAAAAGTATCTTTGTCAATATCAACAAAAACAGGCTTAGCGCCTACGATTCCTATAGCTTCTGTTGTGGCAACGAAAGTGAAAGCAACGGTTATAACCTCATCGCCGGGTCCTATATCAAGAGCCCTTAAAGCCAAATGAAGAGCGTCAGTCCCTGAATTAAGACCTATAGAATGTTTAACTCCGATGAATTTCGAAAATTCTTCCTGAAGTGCTTTGTTGTGTTTACCAAGTATATAAGAACCTGATTTTAAGACTCCAAGTACTTCGTTTTCGATTTCTTCGCCTATTTGAGCGTATTGCCTTTTTAAATCCAAAATAGGAATCATGCCGTATCTCCTCATAATTTACTGTATATTTTTAGTTTACCACGATGATAACTTGCCTTTATAAAATCTTTATATATTAATTTTTAGAAATATCTAAGAGCACTGATATTTCAAAATTATATTTTTGATTTTTCTTCTTTATAAACACACTCTGATATAGCGTCCATAAGCCTTGCGACCTGAACTGTTTTAATTTCAAAAGAAGTTTGAAGTTTTTGAGTTAATTTCGGGATTATAACTTTTTTAAATCCGAGTTTCTGAGCTTCCAGAATCCTTTTTTCAATGTTATTAACAGGTCTTATCTCACCTGACAAACCTATTTCTCCTATTATAACCGTATCAGGGCTTACTACTACATCCCTTGCGCAAGTCGCAACTGCAAGAGCAACTCCTAAGTCCGCTGCAGGCTCATCAATTTCTATACCGCCGATGATATTAACGTAAACATCATGTTTACTTAAATTTAAACCTATCCTCTTTTCAAGTACCGCAAGAATTTGAAGCATCCTGTTATAATCAATTCCGTTAGAGACCCTTCTCGGAGAAGGGTATGAGGTAGAGCCGACAAGTGCTTGAATTTCAACTAATAATGCCCTTGTACCCTCATTTGTTGCAATAATAACACTACCCGGGGCTATATTTTCAGTCCTGTCGTTCAGAAAAAGTTCAGACGGATTAGAAACTTCTTTTAGTCCGGATTCTTGCATATTAAAAACACCTACTTCATTTGTACTTCCGAAGCGGTTTTTATTGCACCTTAAAAGCCTATAAGATTTATATTTATCGCCTTCAAAATAGATTACGGTATCGACCATATGTTCAAGCACCTTAGGGCCTGCAATATTGCCGTCTTTAGTAACATGTCCGATGACAATTACTGTGATATTCTTATTTTTGGCAACATCCATAAGATAATTTGTGCACTCTCTAATCTGAGAAACGCTACCTGACGAGCTTGTTATATTTGTTGTATAAATAGCCTGAATGCTGTCTATTACAAGAACTTCAGGCTGTATTTCTTCTATCTGAGCCTTAATGTTTTCAAAATTTGTCTGAGAATACACATATAGCTTGTCAGAATTGACATTCAGCCTTTGCGCCCTTAACTTTATCTGAGAACTTGATTCTTCAGCACAAACATACAAAAGACTCTTTCCGCTGTCACAAATAGCCTTACTTGCCTGAAGGACAAGAGTTGATTTACCAATCCCCGGATCTCCTGCCAGAAGCACCAGAGAACCCTGGACAAGACCTCTGCCTAAGACCCTGTCAAATTCTTCAAAACCTGTTGAAAACCTTATAGCATCTGTAATTTCAATTTCATTGATAAGACAAGCAGGATTTTCATCTTTTAAAAGCAAAGAAACTGATTGACTTTTTTTATCTTCAATTTCTTCCAAAAAGCTTGCCCAGCTTCCGCAGTCAGGACATTTCCCCAGATATTTAGCGGTTTCATACCCGCAGCTTTGACATATCCACTTTGTTTTAATTTTTGCCATGCACAAATTATATCACAGCATATCTTGCTAAAAAACTTTATAACATTTCTTTTCTAATCTGCCTTAAAGATGCAGTATTATCAAGCTCTATAACCGATTTTATTATAAAATTTGACATCAAAACCAAAAACGGATTCATGGTTGAACTTACATTCAAAGAGACCTGCATTTTTTGATTCTCCTGTTTTTCGACTCTGCTGTCTTTGATATCAGCCAAAATTTCACTTTGAATATTGAAATTTTTAGATTCGTCTTTAATCCTTTGCTGAAGGTCTTTTTGAGGGAAATCTTTTGAACAGGTTATAAATACATTAATGGAATTATCCCCTGTTTTAGTGAGAATTACCTGCACATTACCAAAGTTGGCAGTTGATATAAGTATAGTGACGGAATCATTGGAACTGCCGTCCGGATTCGAAGCTGCATCCTTGATTTCGAGCTTAAACGCCTGACTTTCTTCTAAAGGCAACCAGGGCAAATATAGCAGTAAAAAATTTTTTAAAGCTTGCTGCTGCTTGTCATCAGAAGCTGAAATGCATGCGTTTATTAATGTCGTCAACTCATTCAGCTGGGAAGTTTTAATTGACGTTCCCATCTGATTAAAATTTGCGACCATTTGAAACAATTTTGCAACTGCCTCTTTGCCATTATCCTGAATAAAAGCCAAAAGCTGTGCAACATCTATGTTAACAGTATTTAAAGCATTAGGTAAATTTTTTGCATTTGTTGTTTGCGACAAAGCAGAAGACGTCATCATAAGGAAAAAATCTTGCAAATCCTTGGGAAGGTTTAGCAGCTCCTTTAAAAGGATGGTTTTATCTCCATTATTAAGCTGCGCCAAGTGGACATTAGAAGTGGGATTTTGGCTGGAAACATTTACTCTCGGCGTAGGCAATTTAACAAATTCTTGTCTTTGAGCTTCAGGAATCAAATTTGGGGCATTTCTAAAATTAAGATTTTCAATATTTCCCTGACTTTTTTTAGCAAAATCAAAGTTCAAAAATCTGTTTACAAACTGGCTTAAATTTATGTCTTTCATATGAAATTCTATTGATAACAATTATATTATTAATGATTTTTTAACTTATGCATATAAATTGTTTATAAAAATTAATAATAATTTAAATAAAGGATAGGAATTCCTACAAATATAGTATATAATAATATTAAGAAGTGTAAAAATTTGGTGTTTACTATATGTCGTTTGATTTTAAAGGCCCAGATTTCAATAAGCCAATGATTCAGGAAGCTCAGAATATGAGAAATAATGGTGGTGGCGGCAATCTTGGTTATTTTAGAAGAAAAGACTCTGAAGAACAAAAAAAACAACGCGAAGAATACGACGTATTTAACTCTGAAGAGGACAAATTTGAATCCCAGCTTAATGAAGACAATGAAAAAATTGACTTTAGCTCAATAAAAAATTTTATTGAAAGTATTATAAAAAAAATAAAAGGTTTTTTTGCCAAAAAGAGCAACCCCTTCAATTAAAAAGGTTTTGTAGCAATGTTTATAGCCTCGTAAGTAATATCAACGAGCGTTTTAATTTCTTCATTAGTTATGACATAAGGGGGAATAAAATAAATTACGTTTCCTATGGGCCTGAGGATTGCGCCCAATTTGAGGGCTTCATCATAAACTCTTTTACCGACTCTTAATTTAGGGTCAAAAAGTTTCTTTGTATTTTTATCCATAACAAGTTCCACAGCACCTACAAGTCCTGTAGAGCGAACATCTCCGACATAATGAAGATGTTTTAGCCTTTGAATTTCTTTGCTGAAAAATTCTATTTTCGGTTGTAACTTTTCAATAATTTTTTCTTCTTTAAGTACCCTTAAATTTTCAAGTGCAACAGCGCAGGCGAGAGGATTTCCCGTAAAACTGTGCCCATGGAAAAACGTTTTGTAATTATTGTATTCATCATAAAACGCATTAAAAATTTCATCAGTAGTAAGCGTCACAGCAAGAGGCATATACCCTGCAGTCAAACCTTTCGCAAGACAAACCATATCTGGTTGAATCGGCACATGTTCATAAGCAAACATTTTCCCTGTTCTGCCAAATCCCATAGCAACTTCATCATCAATCAACAGAATATTATACTTTTTGCACAACTCTGAGAGTTTTTTGAGATATTCGGCAGGATACATTCTCATACCTGCTGCCCCTTGGACCAATGGTTCAACTATCATCGCAGCAATTTCTTTATGATGATTTTCAAAAAGTTCTTCAACGAATTTTATGCATTTTATTTTACAATTTTTCCTGTCCATAGTGACCGGACATCTGTAGCAGTATGGGCTTTTTACTTGAAAAACATCAAATAAAAGCGGTTTGAATATTTTGCTGAAAATATCTACTCCACCTACTGATACAGCACCTAAAGTATCTCCATGATATGAATTTTCAAGCGCAACAAATTTTCTTTTTTCGGGTTTTCCAACCTGAAGCCAATATTGAAAAGCCATTTTTAAAGCCACTTCAACCGCAGTAGAACCATTATCGGAATAAAAGACCTTTGTCAGATTCTCACAACTCATCTTAATAAGTTTTTCTGCAAGCTCAATTGCAGGAACATGAGAAAAACCTGCAAGCAAAATGTGTTCAATTTTATCCGCCTGTCTAATAAGTGCTCTATTCAGCTCAGGATGAGAATGCCCTAAAGTATTAACCCACCAGGAAGAAACTGCATCAATATACTTATTGCCTTTAATATCCCAAACATAAATCCCTTTACCTCTTTCAATAATTATAGGGTCTTCATTTTCGTAGTCTTTCATTTGGGTATCAGGGTGCCAGACGTATTTGAGGTCTTTTTCTATAAGTTCTCTATTTCTTTTGTCCATCGTTATAGGCCTTTGCAATAAGATTCAAACCGTTAAAAATTGCTTTTACGTTTGCTTTTATGGTACTTTCATCCCTGCCTCTTGAAATTATCGTTTGTTTATCAGGGGTTTCAAAGTGGATTATTGTCATCGCAATCGCACCGGCAGAGAGGATTTCTTCATCAAGCGCCTGCTGCTCGTAATGCAACAATTTATGTTCAAATCCTACCTTCTTCAATGCATTAAGACAAGCGTCAACAGGGCCATTTCCTTCTCCGGTAACATCATATTCTTTACCATAATGACTAAATTTTAACCTGAATTTTTCATCGGTTATTTTATCCAAAAACATAAGTTTAAACGGACCTTCGACGTTGAATATTTCTTTAAAATAAATATCTATAATATTTCTTGTCGGCAGCTCCCCAACTTTTTCGGCGGCAGCCTTAATATTAGGTGTAATTCTAACCGCTTCTTGAATAGTAATAGGATAACCGGCATCTGATATAATCTCAAATACTGCTGTTTTGCCTGATTGAGATGTAAAGCCGAGTTTTTCATCATCTTTTCTGCCAATTAATGACGGGTGAATAGGTCTGTATGCGCCTTTTTCCATATCTTTTGTCTTAATTGCGCCGTCCTGATGGATTCCGCTTCTATGAGCAAGAGCGTCAGGCCCTATTAATGGAGCTTTTTCGTAAACAGGTACTTTTGACATATCCGCAATTGTCAATGCCAGTTCATAAATTTTTTCAAGGTTTAAAGGAACATCAACCCCCGAATTATGAAGAGCAATAGCGACTTCGTAAAGGTTTGTATTTCCTGCTCTTTCACCTAAACCGTTAAGACAGCACTCAAGCTGGACTGCACCGGCAAAATAGCTTTCTACAGTAGCAGCAGTAGCCATTCCAAGGTCGTTATGACAGTGAACTGCAAGCATAATATCTCTTGGCAAGGAAGCATAAACTCTCTCTACCATATCTACAAATGTTTTAATCCTTGTTCTTTCAACGGTATTTGGCAGATTAATAACGGTGGCGCCTGCTTTCACGATTTTTTTCAGCGAATCTATAACAAAATCCATATTTTCCATACAATCGCCAAAATGCTCGACTGAAAATTGGACTTCTCCTTTGTTACCAAGCACTTTTTTGGCATATTCAACAGCTTCAATCGCAGTTTTTTGTATAACTTCCGGCCTCTTATTAAGCACATACTTCATATTAAAAGGGCTCATGGCGATAAATGTATGTATGCGGGGTTTTGCGCAAATATTTATAGCCTCAGAAACCTTTAATATATCAGCTTCAACAGCTCTTGCCAAACCTGAAATTACTATATTTTCTGGAGATATAGATGCTAAGTGGCGGCAAGCTTCAAAATCCATATCCGACGCAGCCGAAAAACCTACCTCAACTGCCTGTATACCAAGCTCTACGAGGTGATTAAAAATTATTTCTTTCTCTTTGGTATTCCATGGCTTTTTTAAAGACTGATTACCATCCCTTAATGTAATGTCATAAAAAAACGGTTGCTTTAACATACTTTCACCTCTCCTTGAGCGCCTATGGTTTTTATTGTAAAATAAATTTGTTGAAAATTAAAGAGATTTAAAATGATTGAGAGATATTCAAGAGAAAAAATGTCGAAAATTTGGGATTTAGAGAGTAAATTTCAGTATTTTTTGGATGTGGAAATAGCTGTTTGCAAAGCATATCACCAATTAGGAGAAATTCCTGACAAGGCTCTTGAAGATATAATCACAAAATCAACTTTTGATATTAAAAGAATTGATGAAATCGAAAAAGAAGTAAACCACGATGTAATAGCCTTTTTAACCAATGTAAATGAAAATGTCGGCGAAAACTCAAGATATATTCATATGGGGGTTACAAGCTCCGATATCATTGACACAGCTATGGCGCTTCAGATTAAAGATGCAAATAAAATCATTGACGAAGATTTAAAACAAGTTATCGAAATCCTCAGAAAAAAAGCAAAAGAACATAAAAATACAATCTGTATCGGCCGCTCACACGGAATTCATGCAGAACCTATGACATTTGGAGTAAAACTTTGCAATTGGATCGATTTGTTTGAAAGAAATTATAATAACTTTCAAAAAACGGCTCAAGATATTTTGGTAGGGCAAATTTCAGGGCCTGTAGGAACTTACAGCAACATAAACCCTGAAATCGAAAAAATAACATGTACTATGCTCGGCTTAAAACCGGCCAGAATCTCTACACAAATTATCGCAAGAGATATTCATGCCCAATATATGCAAGCTTTAGCTCTGCTTGCAACTGTAATTGAACAGTGCGCTACAGAATTAAGACACCTCCAAAGAACTGAAGTTCTTGAAGTTGAAGAAGGTTTTTCAAAAGGACAAAAGGGTTCATCAGCTATGCCTCACAAGAAAAATCCAATTTCCGGCGAAAACCTTTGCGGACTGGCAAGAGTTGTACGGTCTAACTCTATTGCAGCACTTGAAAATGTTACGCTATGGCATGAAAGGGACATAAGCCACAGCAGCGCAGAGCGCATTATTTTCCCTGACAGCACAATTTTAATTGACTATATGCTCAGCAGATTCAAAAACACGGTTGAAAACCTTGTTATAAATGAAAAAAATATGCTTAAAAATACAAACCTTTATGGCGGAATAGTCTTTTCTCAAAGGATTCTACTTAAACTATGCGCAAAAGGTCTTTTAAGAGAAGAAGCCTATAAAATTGTCCAATCAAATGCCCTGAGTGCATTCAATACAGATAATGGCGATTTCAAGCAAAATTTGCTAAATGATGCTAATGTTACGAAATTTTTAACAAAAGAAGAGATTGAAGATTGTTTCGATATAAATTATTATTTGAGAAATATTAATGCAATTTATAAAAAATTTGATATATAAATTCAATAATAATCTTCATTTTTAGCTTATTAAAAATTTATCCGATTATATTTATAATTTTAATTTAAATTATAATTCAAACTTGGAACCAGAAAACAATAAAAGTTTTAGCTCATATACAATTAATAGACGGTTATAAATATGATATTATAGGGTATTATGATTATTATATAAGTTAGTATTACGGTTGTATTTTGATAAGAAAAAAAACCAAAGGAATAAAGTATATTCTTGGCTTTAGCATGGCTATGCTATTCTTCAATTGTAGTATGGTTTTTGCGGAAGTCGATGTGGGCAACTGGATTGACATGAAGTCAGAGATTGAATCAGGGAACTCGGTAAACGTAAATTCTGACATTAACGTTGGGGATTTTATTCATTTGGGGAGTGATAAAACTGTTACGGTAAATGCAAATTTACATGATTTTGCTATCGGCGAAAACTACAGAATTTTTAACAACTTAGGCAACTTAACTATAAATAATGCTAACTTTAACGACGGAATATCATCAGCTGTAGGAATGATTTATAATGAAGGCCAGCTGACTATCAATGGAGGAATGTTTAATAATAATTTAGCTTGGGATGGCGGCGCTTTATATCTTGTAGACCTATCAAGGACAAATGTCGAAAATACTGTATTCAGAAAAAATGCAGCCACAGGTTATGGTGGAGCTATCTATAATGCAGGTGATTTAACTTTATCAAACGTCACAATCGGAGGTGATAACTCAGAAGATGCTAACACTGCTCAAAAAGGAGCAGGAGTATATAATTCAAATAAAATAACTATAAACGGGGGTAGTTTTAAAAATAATTTAGCAACTAACGCAGGAGCTTTATATTTAACTAGCAGTGCAACTGCCCAAATAAACGGAACGATATTTGATTCAAATACTGCATTTTTAGAAGCTAATCCTTCCTCTGCTAATGGTGGAGCAATATATAGCGAAGGCAATCTAAACATTACTGGAGGCAGTTATATTAATAACACTGCCTGGGATGGCGGCGCTTTATATCTAAAATCCACTTCAATCTCAATTATAGAAGATGCAATATTCAAAAAAAATGCAGCCACAGGCTATGGTGGAGCTATCTATAATGCAGGTGATTTAACTTTATCTAATACCACAATCGGGGGTGATAGCTCAGAAGATGCTAACACTGCTATACAAGGAGCCGGAGTATACAATTCAAATAAAATAACTATAAACGGGGGTAGTTTTAAAAATAATTTAGCGACTAGCGCTGGAGCTTTATATTTAACTAGCAGTGCAACTGCCCAAATAAACGGAACGATATTTGATTCAAATACTGCATTTTTAGAAGCTAATCCTTCCTCTGCCAACGGTGGGGCAATATATAGCGAAGGTAATCTGAACATTGCCGGAGGCAGTTATATCAACAACACTGCCTGGGATGGCGGTGCTTTATATCTAAAATCCACCTCAACCTCAATTATAGAAGATGCGACATTCAAAAAAAATACAGCCTCAGGTTATGGTGGAGCTATCTATAATGAAGGTGATTTAACTCTTACTGACTCAATTTTTGGCGGCAGTTTGTCAACAGATTCCAATTTGGCAGACCATGGCGGCGCCATCTTCAATAAAGGCATTTTAAATATAAACGGAGGAAGTTTCAAAAATAGCAGCGCTACAAATGGAGGTGCTTTATACCTTAATTCTTCATCAATGGCTGAAATAGAAGGAACCGCTTTCAGTGCAAATAAATCCACAAGTCAAGGTGGTGCAATATATAACAATGGAACTCTGACTCTAACTGATGTTAATTTTGGGGAAAAAACAGGATCAGGAACCACCGAAGACCCATATGTATATTCGAACGGAAATACAACAACAATATCATCAGGCTATCAAGGCGGCGGCGCTATTTTTAACAATTCCAGCACTTTAAATATTTACGGAAATAGCAATTTTTACGGCAACAGTGTAATTTCTGCCTCTGATTATGGAAGTGCGGGTGGCGGTGCTATATTCAATAACGCTGGAGACTTAAATATAATATCCGATAAGGATGGCATATCTTTTGTAAATAATTCAGCATTGAGTGGCGGTGCTATTTATAATTCAGGTAATGTAACACTCGAAAATGTAACTTTCGGCATCAAAACAGGCGCAGGTACTGATGAAGACCCATTCGTTTACTCAAATGGAAATATTGCAAATACTAAAGGAGGATATCAAGGTGGCGGTGCTATCTTTAATAGCAGCGGAACAATAAATTTAAAAGGAGATATAAATTTTTATGGAAATACAACAACCGCAACAGATGATACTATAGTTTCCATAGGCGGCGGTGCTATTTATATTAATCAAGGTAATATTATAACTTCAGAAGCAGACAACATAGTTTTTGAAGCAAATTCTGCCACAAGCGGAGGATCTATTTATAATTCAGGTAATACAACTCTTACTAATGCTGTTTTTGGAAGCAGAACAGGCACCGGAACTACCGAAGACCCATACATTTATGCAAACGGAAACTCTGCAACTGCCAAAGGAGGCTATCAGGGCGGTGGCGCCATTTACACGTTAGGAACTATAGTTATAAACGGTAACTCAAGTTTTTATGGAAACAAGGCAGAAACCACAGAAGTTAACAGTTCTAACGGTGGTGGTGCCATTTATAGTAATTCAGCAAATGTAACAATTAATTCAGATATCTCTGATATTATCTTAGCGGGAAACACTGCCTACAAAGGAGGTGCCGTATACAACAACGGAGGAACTGTTAACTTATTAGCGACATCTGCTGACATTATTTTTTCAGAAAATACAGCCTCTTCCATAGGTGGAGCTTTTTATAACTCAGGAACCATTAATATGACCGCCTCAGGAGCAGACATATTATTTGATAATAACTATGCAATAAATAATGGAGGAGATATATATAACGACTATGGAACAGTCAATCTAAGAGCCGCTCAAGACAATAAAATTGTATTTGATGATACTATATACAACTATAGTTCTTGGGCATCAATAAACATCAACCAAACTAAAGATGATACCGACTACTTAGGGACAATAGAGTTCAATAATGAAGTCTCAGGCATATATGACCCGACAATAAATCTCTATAACGGAATCTTAAAACTCGGCCATACAATGCAAAGTGATGGAAAAACTTTGCGCTCTACAGGTAGTATCTCATCCAATAAACTTGCCCTCTTTGGCGGAACTATAGATATGATGGACGGGCAAACAGGAAACTTCATTGATGTTCCATTGCTATCAATTGCCAAAGATTCTACTATAAATCTCAAATTTGATGTTGACTTGTCAACATCAATATCTGACTACATCAAATCAAATTCTGCCATAGAAAATGCAGGCTCCGGCAGTGCTAACGGTATCTTTAATATTTCTGATATAAACATCCTTAAAGATTCAGCTACACAAAATACTACTATCAACCTGTTTAAAGGAACTAATCTTCCTTCCCCGGGTCAAATTGCAGGCGCAACAATAGATACAACCCTTTATAGATATATAGTATCTCAAGATTCAACTAACTTAGGAAATCTTTTGTTCACTCAATCTAACATTTATGACTTATTCTATACTGCGATAAAAGCAGATACATCAAGCTATAACCTCACCCTTAGTAATAATGCCGAGGTAGATCAAGACATAAATGAAATGCTTGGAACAACTGACAAAACTGTTGAAGTCAACGGAAACGGCAACTCTATCAACGGCAACGGTTACAAAGGAGTAATAATAGGAAACAGCCAAACATTAACTCTAAATAACATTGGCTCAGAATCTGTAGCAGAAAGCGGATATAAGAATTTCAATTCAACAAGCGGCGGTGCTATAAATAATTCCGGAACTTTAAATATCACAAATACAATCTTTAGAGATAATTCGGCTTCAGAAGAGGGTGGCGCTATTTATAATGGAGCCGCTTTAACCATAAACGGCGGAAGTTTCATTAATAACACAGCTTTCAGGGGCGGGGCTATTTATAATACAGGCGAAAACGCAGTTATAAATATAAATACGAATATAAACAATGTTAGTTTCTTGAACAATTCATCCGCCGGGGGAGCCATTTTTAATGTTGGAAATTTAAATTTTAATGCAACTAACGGAAATATTATTTTTGCAGACAATACTAGCGACTTTAGCGGAGGAGCCATCACCAGTCTATGGGGTGTTATAAATTTGGTTACTGATGGGGGCACTATAATTTTTTCAAACAATACATCAGAATCCGGAGGATCTATTTTTAATCAAACAGGGGAAATAAATTTAATTGCAAACAGCGGTAATATTAATTTTACAACTAATACTTCTACAAGTTATGCAAGCTCTATTTATAACATTCAAAATGCAATAACTAATATAATAGCAAATGGAGCTGATATTAATTTTATAAATAATACCTCTTATTATGATGGAGCTATTTATAATATTAATTCATCAACAACTAATATCATAACAAACGGTGGAAATATTACCTTTTCAGGCAATAAAGCCACCAATGGATCATCCTATGGTGGAGCTATTTCCAACGCTGTTTCATCGACAGTTAATATAACCGCAAATACAGGAGACATTACTTTTTTAGATAATACTGTATCGAGCTATGGCGGAGCTATTTATAATAATTCATCAACACTAAACTTAACTTCAAATAGTGGAGATATTGTTTTTTCAAATAATAAGGCTAATACTGGAGGAGCTATATATAATACCGGTGGAACAGTAAACCTTAAATCGAAATTAGAAAATAAAATAAAAATCGATGATACCGTACATAATAATAACGGAAGTGCTAAAATAAATATTAACCAAAGTGCTAATGGAATAAACTATCTTGGCACTGTAGAATTTAATAATTCTGTTTCAGGAGCTTCAAATCCGACAATAAATCTGTATAACGGAATCTTAAAACTCGGCCATACGATGCAAAGTGATGGAAAAACTTTGCGCTCTATAGGTAGTATCTCATCCAATAAACTTGCCCTCTTTGGCGGGACTATAGATATGATGGACTCTCAAACAGGAAACTTCATTAATGCCCCAACCCTCTCTATAGCTAAAGGCTCTACAATAGGGCTCAAATTCGACGTTGATTTATCAACATCAATATCTGACTACATCAAATCAAATTCTGCCATCTCAAATACAGGCACAGGAACAGTTAACGGGGTATTTAATATCGCTGATATAAATATCCTATCAGATGCAACTTCTGATAATACTTCTATTAGTTTATTTACTGGCAGCTATACTCCTTCCTTAGGGCAAATCGTCGGGACAACAATAGATACAACCCTTTACAGATATATAGTATCTCAAGATTCAACTAACTTAGGAAATCTCATATTTAATAAATCTAACTTATATGATGATTTTTATACCGCAATAAAATCAGATACTGACTATGAAAATTTTGCATTTAATTCAGATATCAACATTGAAAGAGACATAAATGAAATGCTCGGAGCAGTTGATAAAACTGTTGAAGTAAACGGAAACGACAAATCCATTGACGGCAATGGTTACAAAGGAGTAATAATAGGAAACAGCCAAACATTAACTCTAAATAACATTGGCTCAGAATCTGTAGCAGAAAGCGGATATAAGAATTTCAATTCAACAAGCGGCGGTGCCATAAATAATTCGGGAACATTAAATATCAACAATTCGATTCTTAGAGATAATTCAGCATCAGAAAAAGGTGGCGCTATTTATAATACAGGAGAAACCAATATTGCAAGCTCTACTATAAAAACGAACGAATCGGCAGGAAATGGCGGCGCCATACATAATGCTCTCAATGCAACTTTAAATATCTCCGGTGAAACAAGTTTCCTTGATAATACTGCTCAAGGGCTCGGGGGCGCTATATATAATGAAGGCACACTAAACTTAATTGCTGACAATGCTAATATACTATTTAGCGGAAATAAAGACACAGATACAAACTCAAATGCCATTTATATGAATGGTGGCGAGCTTAATATGAATGCATCAGAATCACAGTCAATAATATTTAATGACTCAATAAAATCCTTTGATAATACAAGCGAAATAAACATCAATGCAGGTTCAGAAAATAACAGCGGAACTATAGTTCTAAATGCCGATATGTCAAACTACATTGGTGATGTAAATATTTATAGCGGCATATTAAAACTTGGCAATCAAGGTATCTTTTTCGGCAATTCTTCAAATCAAATCGACTTATTAATGAGTGAAAATGCCACAATAGACCTTCAAAACGGAAAAATTGATTCTATAGATTTAAACTCTTTTACAGGTGGCGGAAAATTCAATATCGATGCTAATTTAAATCTTGGACTTGCCGACAATATTCTTGTCTTAAACGCAAATCAAACGGAAAATGTAATAATTTCCGGAATCAGCATACTAAGTGACAAAACTTCCAACCAAAGATTAAAAATATTCTCCGATAATATTACTATCAATGACTTTTCAATTAAAGCAACGACAAGCAGCGAAAAATACCTGATTACAAAAGACCCTTCTAACGAAGGCTATATATACATCACCTACAAAGGAAAAGTCGGTGATGCCTTGGTTGAACTTCTGGAAGATGACGGAAACAGAAGCTATACCCTCACAAACAGCATCTATACAGCATCATTAGACCTTCCTTACCTTAATGCTTCTGATGATGAAAGTGTTAATAATCTGGAGATTTTCGGACAGAATAAAACATTCTTCGGCGACAATAAATTCAGTATGTTTAAAGTTGACACAACTAATGCTCTTTATGGTCAAAATGTCCCTAGGGAACTTACAATCCATAACGCCACAGTCTCAAATGCGAGAGCTGAAGAAGGAAGTGCGCTTTTAATCAAAGGACAGGGTGCAAATGCAACACTTGATAATGCCACGATAAGAGATAACATCTCAACAGGAAACGGAGGAGCCGTAAATATCTCAGCCGGCGGTTCTCTTACAGTACCTGACGGCGGAGGATTTTATAATAATACCTCAATATCAGGACAGGGCGGCGCTGTTTATCTTGAAGGCGACTCAACAAATCCTGCAACTTTAACGTTAATTTCAAAAACCAGAAATACAGTATTCGGGAATAATATTGCAGGCTCAGAACAAAATTCAATCTATATGGCGGGAAATTCAATAGTTAACATAAATAACAGCTCAACAAATAAACTTGTATTACCTACCGCAATTTTGACATCTGGCGACAACAACACCCTAAACATTAACAAACCGATTGATTCTATTGTAACAACGGGCAATTTTGACATAGATATAGACTACAGCGGTTTTAAAGGCAATAATAACTCGGTTAATTTATACAACGGAACTTTAGCACTTAAAGACGGAGGGAAATTCTTTGGGAATACTCCAAACGCTTCTGATTATATTAACTTTGCAATGATGAACAATTCAACCTTAGACCTTCAAAATACGGCAATTGATACAATATATCTGAACTCACTTAATATTATAGGAAATGCGGCAAAAGCAAAATTGGACATAGACCTTACAAACCACGCAGCTGATACTATAATCAGCTCAAGCATTATAGGAACACCGGTTTTAAACATTGATTCATTTAATATTATTTCTAATGCCGTAACAGACAGCTTGTTTGAAATAACATCTCCAAATATAACAATTAATTACACAGGTACAGAAAGCTACTATACAAATGACTATTATTACAATATATCAAAAAATTCAACTTCAAATAAAATTCGTTTTGCCTCAACTTTTATAGGCGGAGACGGGCTTACAAGGTCACTCTCAAATATCGGAACCCGAACATATTCTATGGTTCTTGATTCAAAAGGCATACCTGAGACCTACACTGCTACATCAAATCTACCTTCGCTCAACGCTGAATATGCAGAAGGAAGAACAAATAAAGTGACTGTTTACGGTAATTCAGGTAATATTTCGGGCAATAGCCTATACAGTCTGTTTAAAATAGACTCTTCAGATAATGTTCAAAGAAATCTTGATATTCAAAATATTACACTAAGAAATGCCTTATCTGACAAAGGTTCAGCACTTTCAATAATAGGTTCAAAATCAACTGTCAATTCATCAAATATTCAATTTAAAAATAATAAATCCACAAATAAAGGCGGGGCAATATATCTTAAAGATGGTGCCCAGCTAAATATTTCCGGAAACAGCAAATTTGAAAACAACACTGCCCAAGGACAAGGCGGTGCAATCTATGCTTCAGGAACTTCATCAGATATAAGCAAAATTAACCTTACGGCAGCGGCTTCAAATACAATTGAATTTAGCGGAAATAAGCAAAATTCAACAGAAAGTAACGCAATATTTTTGGACGGGCACTCAGAACTTAATCTTAAATCTTTAGCTGCAACATCCAAAATTGTATTCAATGACAAAATCAAATCCTCAGGCGAAGGAAACGTAATCAATATAAACAAAGCAGACACTTCTACTTATACAGGTACAACTACTTTTAATGCAGATATGTCAGGCTATGAAGGCGAATTAAATTTATTTAACGGAACATTACAGTTAGCTAAAAATAATATGCAATTTAATACTTCAAACTTTAATATTTATCAAAATGCAACTCTTGATATGAGAAATGCAACAATAGACAACTTAAATATCTCTAATTTAAATCTTATTAATTCAAAAGCTTACTTGAATGTAGATATTGACGGCTTAACTCAAAAAGCAGATACAATAAAATCAAATGGAGCCTCAGGCAACTTAACAATCAACAGATTCAATATATTGAGCGACTTAACAGCTACCGCCTCAAATCCGATAGAAATCTCAAAAACAGAAGGATTAAATATAATTGCAGATACAACCACTCAATATTTAGGACCTATCTACAAATATAATATCTCATCCGCAGGAGATAACAGAAGCATAATCCTTACCAAAACAAGCATCAACCCTGTTGTGCTTTCTTCACCGGTAACTTCAACAGTCGGAACATACTCTAACGTTCTTAATTCTTACGAACAGGCATTCACTAACTCAGATACGTTTATGATGCAACCTTATATTCAAAGACTGGCATACAGAATGAAAGACAGGGTTGCAATCAATGAAGTTAAAGGATATGAGCCGATATATTCAGAACAGGTAGCAGGCGTGTGGTTCAGACCATATACAACATTTGAGAATGTAGAACTTAAAAATGGACCATCCGTCTCAAATATTTCTTACGGAAGCTTTGTAGGGTTTGATTTGCCTCTTGAAGAAAAGAAATTCGGCTTCCAAAAAGTAATCGGCGCTTATGCCGGCTATAACGGAGTGCATCAAAAATATGATGATGTCAGCGTATATCAAAACGGCGGTTTAATAGGACTCACACAATCATTCTATAAAGATAACTTCTTTACTTCTCTTACTGCAAATGTAAGCGCATCTGCTGCTGATTCTTCATCAAGCCATGCACGCTCCGAATTCACGACAATGACTGCAGGTCTTGCTTCTAAAACAGGTTATAATCTGGAATTTCTCGAATCAAAATTTATAATTCAGCCGAGCATTATGCTTGCATATTCATTTATAAAAACTTTTGACTATAAAAATTCAAATTCGACTCAGTTTACATCAAATCCTTTAAGTGTCTTTCAGATTAATCCGGGTTTAAAATTTATCTCTAATTTTAAAAGCGGTTATCAGCCTTATTTAGGAGTTAATATGGTCTGGAATATAACAGGCGGAGGTAATTTTAAGGCTAATGACACTTATCTGCCGGCAGTATCAGTAAAACCCTACGTTGAATACGGCCTGGGAGTCCAAAAACGCTGGGGAGAAAAACTCACAGGATACGCCCAATCTATGGTAAGAAACGGCGGAAGAAACGGCGTTTCCTTACAATTTGGTCTAAAATGGGCTTTATAATTTCTTAAAACCAATAAAAGTTAAGTTATTTAAGTTTAATTGTGAAAATACTTGCATATATTTTCGCTTTTGTTATCATTTTATTTAATAATTTTAAAATACAAGCTAGTCAAGACCTCTAATTTATGGATTAAGGAGAAAAAGATGATGCTGAGAATTGAAGAAGCACTAACTTTTGATGATGTATTACTCGTTCCGCAGGAGTCTTGCGTTTTGCCCAAAGACGTTGATCTTTCGACAAATCTGACGAATACAATCAAACTTAATATACCTTTAATAAGCGCCGCTATGGATACCGTCACAGAATCAGCTATGGCAATAAGTATGGCAAGAGAAGGCGGAATCGGTATAATTCATAAAAACCTCCCCATTGAACAGCAGGCAAGAGAAGTCGAAATCGTTAAAAAATCAGAAAGCGGTATGATATCTCATCCTATAACCCTTTCTCCTTTTCAAAATATCTCTGAAGCACTGGACATTATGAACAGATACCATATTTCAGGGCTGCCTGTCACTGAAGGCGGCAAATTGCTGGGGATTTTAACTAACAGAGACCTTCGTTTTGAAAATAACTTAAGTCAAAAAGTTGAAGATCTAATGACAAAAGAAAATCTTATCACAGCTAAAGAAGGTACAAGTCTTGAAAAAGCTAAAGAACTTTTGCATAAAAACAGAATAGAAAAATTACCCATAATAGACGATGATTTCAATTTAAAGGGTCTTATAACAATTAAAGATATTGAAAAAGCCATTAAATTCCCAAACTCCAGCAAAGACTCCAAAGGGAGATTGAGAGTAGGAGCTGCAATAGGAGTTTCTGATGACAGATATCTTCGTCTTGAGGCTCTTATTAAAGCAAATGTAGACGTGGTTATAATCGATACAGCTCATGGGCATTCGAAAAATGTCCTTGATGCGATTAAAGATATTAAATTAAGCTACCCTAAACTTCAGCTGATTTCAGGAAATATTGCAACGGCAGAAGGAGCAAAAGCTCTTATAAAAGCAGGTGTTGATGCAGTCAAAGTAGGGATAGGTCCTGGGTCAATTTGTACAACAAGAATTGTCGCAGGAATAGGAGTTCCACAAATAACAGCAATCCACAATGCCTGCAAGGCGGCAAAAGAATTCGGCATACCTGTTATAGCAGATGGCGGAATAAAATATTCAGGCGATATAGTCAAAGCTCTTGCAACAGGAGCTGATACCGTTATGTTGGGAGGTCTTCTTGCAGGAACAGAGGAAAGCCCGGGAGAAACAATTTTGTATCAGGGCAGAACTTACAAAATGTATAGAGGAATGGGTTCTATAGGTGCCATGAAAGACGGCAGTAAAGACAGGTACTTCCAGAGTGATGTTGTTTCAGAGCAAAAGTTTGTACCTGAAGGAATTGAAGGTAAAGTTCCCTACAGAGGTAATGTACAATCCACTATATACCAGCTTGTCGGCGGGATTAAATCAGGAATGGGCTATGTAGGCGCTAAAGATTTAAGTGAACTTATAAGAAAAGCTAAATTTGTGAAAATTTCATCATCAGGCTTGAAAGAAAGCCATGTGCACGATGTAATTATTACCAAAGAATCACCAAATTACAGATTATAATTGAGGTTTAATATGAAAAATTTTGATACGGCGGATAAAATAATGATTCTTGATTTTGGTTCGCAGTACACTCAGCTTATAGCAAGAAAAATCAGAGAGCAAAAGGTTTACTGTGAAATTCATCCGTTTAACCACCCCGTTGAAGAAATTAAAGCATTTAATGCTAAAGGTCTTATACTCTCAGGCGGTCCTTCAAGTGTATATGATGAAAAAGCACCTTTGATTGATAAAGAAATACTGGAACTCGGTATACCTGTTTTAGGAATTTGCTATGGAATGCAGCTGATTTCATATCTTTTAGGCGGAAAAGTTCTATCATCCCCAAAAAGAGAGTACGGAAGAACAGAAATTGAAATTATTGAAAATAAAAGCCTGTTTGAAGGGTTTGAAACTTCAATCCCAAAAACAGTCTGGATGAGTCATGGCGATAAAATAGACAAATTGCCGTCAGGCTTTGAAATCCTCGCAAAAACCAAAAATACTCCTTACTGCGCTGCTGCAAATTACGAAAAAAATCTATATGCGGTGCAATTTCACCCTGAAGTTGTGCATACTCAAGGCGGAGTGGAAATTTTAAGGAACTTCCTGTTCAAAATATGCAAATGCGAACCTAACTGGAATATGGAATCTTTCATTAAAACGCAGCTTAAATTGATAAAAGAAAAAGTCGGTGACAGCAATGTAATTTTAGGACTCTCGGGCGGTGTAGATTCTTCTGTTGCTGCAGTCTTGATAAATAAAGCAATATCACACCAATTGAAATGCATTTTCGTCAATAACGGTGTCCTTCGCAAAAACGAAGAACAAAAAGTTATAGATATTTTCAAAAATAATTTTAATATAGATTTAATTTATGTAGATGCTTCAAAAAGATTCCTCGATAAGCTCAAAGGAGTTGAAGATCCTGAAAAGAAAAGAAAAATTATCGGATATGAATTTATAGAAGTTTTTAATGAAGAAGCACAAAAAATCAAAAACGTAAAATTCCTTGCCCAAGGAACTTTATACCCTGATGTAATTGAAAGTGTCTCTTTTAAAGGTCCTTCTGATGTAATAAAAAGCCATCATAACGTAGGAGGATTGCCAGAAAAAATGCATCTTGAGCTTCTAGAACCCTTTAGGGAGCTCTTTAAGGATGAAGTGAGAGAAATCGGAAGGGAGCTCAATGTACCTGAAGAAATTATCAACAGACAGCCCTTCCCCGGTCCCGGGCTTGCAATAAGAATAATCGGAGATGTAACTGAAGAGAGACTCGATATTCTTAAAAATGCAGATGAAATAGTAGGTGAAGAAATTAAAGCCGCTGGACTTTATAAAAAACTTTGGCAGTCATTTGCCGTTTTACTTCCGGTAAAATCAGTAGGCGTTATGGGCGATGAAAGGACATACGAAAACGTTTGCGCCATAAGAGCAGTTGAAAGTAAAGATGCCATGACTGCAGACTGGGCGCATCTGCCTTATGAAGTATTAGGCAGGATTTCGACAAGGATAATCAACGAGGTCAAAGGCATTAACAGAGTTTGTTATGACATCTCGTCAAAACCGCCTGCAACAATTGAATGGGAATAACCATCAGATTATAATTTTAATTTTTGCACCAATTTTGGAGTAAGATATTCCCAAAGCTTATGGTTCGGATGGTCATGCAGTGTCACATATTTTTCAGTATCCAGATATTCACCCGTTAAATCATGGAAAGTAACAAGCTCAAAACCGTTATCCCTAAAGAACTTGTCTACGTCAGCATTATCATATATTTCCAAGATTATAAATCTCGCATTCGGATTATATTTTTTTATTTCCCTTTCTGTTTCTTTCATTACAGCAAGGAGAAGCTCTCTGAGTTCTTTATTTTTGAGTTCGTGCCCTGTATTTTTAATATATGAAAGCTGTTTTAATTTAATTCGCTGTTCAGATGAAGCCTTTATATATTCTTCAGATGGAGTATCTTTAATTAAAGTTCCTTCTTTAGCTAAGCTATAGGTAGGATAAAAGAAAGGGTCATTAATATTTGTCGGAGACTTTAACCTTCTTATATGGTCCTGTATAAAAAGATAAATGAAAGTATCCGCATTGTTTATTTTTTTAGAAAAGTCATCTGATTGAAGGTCTAAAAGCAAATGCTGAGGACCATTCCCGTTATAGGCAGTGTTATAGACTTTTCTGTTTGTCAATTCTGAGATTCTCCAGGGTAAAGTTTCTTTGTCCTCGAGCCTGTAACCAAAAACAAAAGAACATCCGGAAAAAACTATTGCGGGTTTATTTTTGTTATAGTTATCAGGTGTTTTTCTGAAGCCCAATGAATCTATTCCGATTTTTATCACTCGGGTTATTATATTATGTTTTTTTTCGTACCCTTTACAGTTGGCATTGGGGAGTATTTTAAAAGGTTTAAGTTCATCTGTCTCCGTTTTATCGCAAGCCTCAAAATAATCAGAAGCTGCCATCCTATGATTTATGGCTCTATATTTTACATAGTTAAAAATTACATAAGAAAGAGAAAGCGCAATCACAATCAGAACAATATTTACCAAGATTATTTTAAATTTTTTGTTCACAAATCAAATCCTCATTATTTATATCACCGAGTTTAGCATTTTAAACAACCACAGACAACTAAATTACAATATAACTATTAATAATCACCCGCCCTTTTTATCAAGGGTAAGTTTATAAATATATTTAAAGCTTATAAAAATTATTGCTCGAATCTTGTGAAAACAGGTTTATTATTCAACACTACATCTTTGTTAAAAGCATAATATTGATAAGGGGTTTGCTGGACTTTAGACTGAAGGGTAGAAGATGCTAAAATATTTGACTTTTTGTGTGCAAATAAGAATCCAACCACAGCAGATATAGAACTCAGTACTAAAGCTCCAATCGTTATATTTTTCTTGTTTAAAAATTTGTCTGAAGAATCGGAAGAATTAAGTCTCTTTTCTCTAATAGCCTTTCTTGCAGCCAATTTCCTTGCTGACAAATTATATTCATCTTTTGCAAGTATTTCAGCTTCTTCGGTAGTGAATGGTCCTGTTTTATCATATAAAATTGTTTTATATTTTTCCAAGGAACTAAATAGTTTTTCATCATATGATTCATGACCTTTAACAATTCCTTTTTCTTTAGCAGCATCCAAAAGTATCTCCGGTAAATTATAGCCTTTATTTTCATTAGCCAAATTTTTATAGAAAAATTCTTCATAATTTTCAGGAAGCCTTGTAAACCAGCTTATATCGTTATTACCCGGGGTATTATATCTTGCTTCTATGCCAAACGGATCAGTAAATAAGAATAATCTTCTCCAGCCTTCTGCGCCGGTAAATCCTTCAGGACCCATAAAATCATAAGCAAGAATCTGTCTTTCGATATCTCTGTCGCCGCCTGATATTTGACGTAATGTAGCTGTATCATGGCTTGTTGATGCAAACCATTTTTTCTTATAACTATTTAAGACTTCACCTGGAATGCGTTCTTTTATGACTTTTTTGACTTTAGGACTGAATGGCTGCCAACCGTCACCGCCGTAAGAACCGTATCCGCCTCCTCCATATCCATAGCCTTTTCCATATCCATAGCCTTTTCCATAAGAACTGCCGCCATAACCATAGCCACCATTATAGCCATAGCCTTTTCCGTAAGAACTACCGCCATATCCTTTACCGACATGTCCGTAACCACCGTTATAGCCGTATCCTAACGAACCATATCCGGCATCATATCTGCCTGACTCAACCTCTGCAACTATTGGATTAAAATTATGAAGTTCAGGTATTTGATATTTGCTTAGTATAGTTTTTGTTCTGGCAATATCATATTCAAAGCCCAGATTTTCCCCGCCAACAAGACTTAAATCAATATTATGTTTATCAACTCTGTCTTTTATTACAGCAATTAAAGAATCTCCCTGAAATACTTTTTTAGGAGTTACTGATGTAAAGCTTTTATGCGGAATATATTGTCTATCTGTCAGATATGGTTCTACATAACCAAATATAGCATCAAATCTGAGTGCATCATGATATAAAAGCGTCTGGTCGATTTTTAATCCTAAGAATTTTTTAGCCTCTTGAGCAACAGGATTCAAAGCATAAAATCCCCAGTCATTTTCAGGGTCACATCCTAATGTCGAACAGGTATTTTTATCAAGGTCTGCAATAAATGCTTTAGGGAAAGCCCACAAATCTTCATTTCCGTTTCCTACCTTTATGTCACCGGATAAGTGTTGCCCAATTTCTTGTGCTTCTACTTTTGCACCTAGTTTTTGTTTGTGTGCCAAAAACTGGTAGAATTCAAATTGCTCAAGTTTTTGTTCATATTTTGTTTTTAATCCTGCAACTCTTTCTGCTGCCTCATTTGTTTTGCCCAAGGCAGGATCTTCTCTGTACAAATTTAATTTTTTATCTAAATCAGGCCAGTCGAATATTATACTGGACTTGTGTTCATCAGCTATAACTTGGAATAAAGCGTTTTTTTCGAGCCAAGGTTTTACCTCGGGAAGATTTTTAAAATCTTGAAATTCTTTACGTAAAACATCTTCAGTATCTAAAGATTTAAATTTTGAATATGCTTCATCCAAAACTTTTGGCATTCTGCCAAAAAAACCTTCATAATCTGCTTTTAAAGCTTTTTCACCCGTTTTTTCAGCAACTTTAGGAAGAGATTCTAATGTTTCTTTTGAAATCAATCCTTTTCTAAACAGGGTTATAGGGTCAATAATATGTTCTGACAAATTGAATGCACCATAGCTGTACGGAGAGTGTATTGAACTTGTGATACTTGTTTCGGGCCCAAACTGAATACCTGTAGTTCCGAAAAGATCCGAGCAGAATTTTACAAATTTTTTGAAAGCGACACCGCACGAAGTCCCAACGCCCGTATCTATAAAACGTTTTATTTCATCACAAAATTGGGGAGCGAAAGAAGGAGAATGTATTACCATAAAGTTTTCTTTCATCCCGAGAACGTCATACATCTTTCTGGTCAAACTGCTTAAATCAGCTCTCTGAGCGACTGTTAATGCACTGCCAAATGATACATTATGAGAACCGGGCTTCAATGCTTTATTTTTTTCGAAGCCGCTTTTTTTATATTGAATTTTTTGATTAGTTCCTATGGACTGTATCATATGTACCTCTGTTACTTTTCAATAAATATCATCATACTACCCGCAGATATATTATGCACGTAATCAACTCGACATTCTTTACCTATCTCCATAATGTTATTGTATTGCTCTGTATTTTCACTTGTATCGGCAACAAAATACCAATGTTTACCGGGTTGATTATCAGGAAGAATTAAAGAATTATCTTTTTTGCCTTTATTCATAGCTACGTAAATTGACGCCGCCGAATCGTTAAATTCTGTACCGTCTATTCTGTATGCCAAAAAACCGTTTTCCAATTTATCAAAATAATGGCTATTTGTTATTTCATCCGCACTGTTAGTAAGCCATGTTATATCTTTTAAGCCGTTTCGATTTTTATCGATACCGCTATAATAAGAATTGTCTTTTAAAGCCGCATGTTCTTTTCTGAATGCAATTACCCTTTTTGTAAATTCTTGCATTTTTCTTTGGTCTTGAGTCAACTGCCAGCTAAAATAATTCTTATGCTTATCCTGGTTGTAAGGGTTATTATTGCCGTATTGCGTTCTCATAAATTCATCTCCGCCTGAAAGCATCGGAGTACCTCTGGAAATCATTAAGGAGAGAATTGAATTTCTTATATTCCTTTTTTTATCTACTGCATTAGCAGATTTTATTGAAAGTTCCGATTCCATCCCCCCGCCAGAGTTAAAATCAGGTTGATTATTGTCTTTTCTGGCGTAGCTATATGCATCATTCAAAGTAAAACCGTCATGCGCAGACACCATATTAATTGCACGTGTCCTGTTATGTCCGCTCATTCCCGGAATCATGCTTACATAGCCATATACATTAGGAAAACCAGTCACTGCAGCAGCTAACTCGCCCAAAGAAATCTGATTGGGATACATAAAACTTTTACGAATTACGTCTCTGAATTTACCGCACCATTCCATCCAGAAAGGAGGGAAATTACCTTCCTGATATGTGCCGTCTGCACAACCCCAAGGTTCTGCTATTACTTCGACACTGCCTTTTTCCTTATCGGGGGTTCTTAAGTCAACTGCCTTTTTAACTTTTTGTAAGTATAAATTCGGATTATTTATTTCAAAAGAAAAACCGCCGTTATCTTTGCTGTTACCTAAGAGTGATGCCTCATCATGCCTGAATGCATCAATACCCATTTCTTCTGCCCAATATTTTGTTGCTTCGGTAATTAAATTAGTAGCCTGAATATTGCCGCTGTTGTATGTGTTTCCGCAACCGCTTAAATTTTCATCATGAATATTATCCGGAGAAAGTTCATAATAAGTCTGATTATCCAACCCTCTATATGAATAGAGTTTTACTGTATCACGATTTCCATCCCATAAAGAACCTTCGCCAGTATGGTTATATACCACATCAAGACATATTTTTATGCCCGCATCGTGAAATGCTTTCACCATTTCTTTAAATTCTTTTGTCGGACCGCCTGCTGATTTATCAGAGGAATATCTCCTGTCAGGAGCAAAGAATGCATTTGTCATATAACCCCAATAATTTTGACCGTTTTTAATCATATCGGGATGGTCATTTGCATCATTTTGAAATTCCTGAACAGGCAAAAACTCAACCATTGTAACCCCAAGATTCTTTAAATATTGGGCCTTTAATGCTGCACCTTTATACGTACCTCTGTATTTTTCAGGAATAGAGGAATCTTCCTTTGTAAATCCTCTAACGTTAACTTCATAAATCACATCATCTTTAATAGCTCTTTGGGGCTTAATACCTGTTGAAATTTTGGGCAATTTAACGAAAATACTTTTGGGAGCAAGCTTTGCAGAATCTTTTAAATAGTAATTTTTACCTGTTGCATAAATCGTATCATCCAGGTTAGTAACGCCATCTATATTGTATATCAAAGGATCATGGCTTATTTCTCTGGCATATGGATCTGTAAGAAGCTTGTTTGGATTAAATCTGTTACCTTTAGAATCCACATGGGATACAAATCCTTTATCTGAACCGGGTTTCCATTTTTTATCATAATTCCAGTTAGGTCCCCAGGCCCTATAGCCATAGTAAACCGGCTTTTGTCCATCGATATCAAGACCGGCTTCTGTTTGTGCCTGCTTGTCAATTTGAGTTACCCATTTATCTCCTTGTTTTTCCAAGACTTGAGTTTTAATGACTTTTCCGTTTATAGGTTTATCAAATATATATAATTCAATCCTCGTAGCGTGTTTAGAAAATACCCCGAATTGTAGATTTTTCGTTTTATTGTCATAGTTACAACCAAGTTTTATATCGCTTGTTCCTGAAGAATTTAGCCCCAAGAAAGGAACAATATTGGATTTCAAAGCTTGTGAAGATAGGGTGTTATAAGAAAACGACTTTTCAGCAGAAATTAAGTGATTTTTAGCAGAAAAATCAACATGTTTATTGTTTTCAAATTTAGTTTTTTCTGCTACCGAAAGACCATACGCAGCTGATAAACCCGCTATCTGCATTAAGGGACTCCTATAAACACATACATCTTACTAAACCTCAAGAATAACTTTTTTGTACTGTTTTTACAAAAATTTCGCATAAAATTTACATAATTTTACACAATTTGCACTTCCCCAAAATTTAACTGTAGCCTATATAAAACATAAATTTAAATTAATTCAAACATTAGAAAATTTTTGAAAGTTCAATAACAAATCCTGATGACCCTGATTTTGAGCTATTTGGGATTTGATAACCGACAAAAATCATTTTATTATCGGGAAGAGCATAGCTTACACCGGGAATTAAAAAACCTGCAAAATGTTCATTGCCTGAAAACCAGTCCATTATAATACTTAATTTTTTTGTAACCGGTTGCTCAACTGCCGTTATAAAACAAAAAACATCTCTTCCGAAAACCTGCTTGCTACCGTAACTGACACCTCCTGTAAGTCTTGTTTTTACGACAGGAAGTCTTCCGCTTAAATGAGTATATGTCCAGGTTCCGACGCCTTTTCCTTCAAGAGAGGTCAAGACTTCACTTCCTATAGTGAATTTATATTCTCTTTCAGGATATTTTTTATCCAATTTGGGTATTAAAAATACACTTTTAAATCCCGAACCCAAGGTGATATTGTTGCTTGAAGGAGCTGATACATTAAAAATGGTTAAATCAAGTTCTGTATTATGCCCTATGCCATAAGCGCTATATCCTGTTCCCCACCAGAACGCATCAGGATTCCATGCCCTGAATTGCGATTCCTGCTGCAAAAACAACTTTCCTTTAGGAGTTACATCCGCACTCGGGACATTAAAAACTGTTTGTTGTGAAAATGCCGCATTTAAGCCACCTATCACAGCAAAAAATAACGAAGTTATTATTAAAATTACATTTTTGACCTGTATCATTTTATGGTAATTATAATATAAATTTTATCTTATTATGACTATTTTAAATTTATGTTGACAAATAAAAAAAGCACTGCTAATATGAATTTGTTAATGAGGAAACTTTGGTGCAAATCCAAGGCTGTGCCGCAACTGTAATGAACACAAGGTGTGTTTAAGTCAGAATACTTATTAGCAATGTTTACTCACGAGCATGAGGGTGTTTTATGTATAAAAAAATTTGTTTTTGTAGCATGTTACTTATATTTTTAAGTAATTCTTATGCGTTAGGAATTGAAGAAGTTAAACTTGAACAAGAAAAAAACGTTTTGTATGGCGGGATCAATGAAAAAGAGATTTACTCACTAAGCAATATGGCTGAACCTATTCAAAGTTCAGGCGCAAGTGTTGATGTAATAACAATTGATGATATTAAAAATCAAGGCTCACCTGTTTTCGCACAACTATTAAATCAAGTTGCAGGCTTAACAATTCAAAATGCAAATGGTTCAATGGGTTCCCCTTCATCTGTAAGGATGAGAGGTGTAGACAGAGTAAGATTTACAATGGATGGTATGAGAGTAGACAGACCATCTATGACATCACCCGGAATAGAACCTCAATTTTATATGTCTGATGACATTGAAAGAATAGAAGTTATAAGAGGTCCTCAAGGTAATGTCAGCGGAGTAAACGCATCAGGCGGACTTATTGCCGTACAGACAAGAAGGGGACGTGGTCCTTTATCTATAGAAACCGGCTCAGAGATGGGAAATTACGGTGCCTTCAAAGAAAGATTCGCTGTAATGGGCGGAGATGAAAAGAAAGACTATTATTTGGGTTTAACCTGGCTTAAAAACGATGGAGGCATGAAAGTCACTGACTTAGGCAGAATACGCAATGATGACTATAACAACCTTCATTTAGTAAGTAATATCGGAATGAGAGTCCTTGAAGGAAAAGCTGAGGTAAGAGATGTATTCAGATTTTCAAGAGCCAGAAAAGATATCGGCGTAGGATATGACAACTGGACTTATGCTCCTTACCAATCTCCAAACAGTTATGCTAAAAATATTGATATAATGAATGTTGTATCTTTTGATCATACACCAAAGGATTGGTACAACTATACTACAAGATTCGGCTTATATCACAATAATTCCGATAACTTAATTTTACCTGATTCTATAAATTCTGATGCTACATATGAATCACTCTCAAAAATTTCCAGCACAAGATTAAACTTCTTAACCCAACACAACGTTAAATATAAAGATTGGAATACATTATCTTTAGGCTACAACCTTGAAAGTGAATTTATAAGCTCAGATTCTTCAGATACCTCTTGGGGAAGCATCTTAAACAATAAATTTAACGGCAATACAATACAAAATGATATATTCCTTAATGATGTAATAAATGTTAAAGATAAACTATTTTTAAGAGGCGGCGCAAGGCTTGTTAACAATTCCGCTTTCGGGACATATGTACTCCCTAACGGTTCAGCCGCATTAGTTTTGCCTACATTTAAAATAGAAGGTGCCAAAACTAAATTCAGAGGTTCTTGGGGGCAAAGCGTAAATACTCCGACTTTATATCAAAGATTCGCAAGAATGAACTTTGGTTGGGCAAGTCTCTTGCCAAATCCAAATCTTAAAGCGGAAGATATGACAGGCTGGGATGCAGGAGTTGAACAAAGCTTCTTCAATGACAAATTATCATTCGATTTCGGATATTTTAACAATGACTATAAAAATTATATAGGTTATTATACAGACCCTATAACATGGAACGGGACCTATAAAAACATTAATAGCGCTCGTATCCAAGGTTATGAAGGAAGAGCAACCTGGACGCCAAATGAAAAATTTAAAGCCACAGTTAATTATACATACACAGACTCTGAAGATAAAGAAACAGGCATGAATTTACCCGCTTGCCCTAATAATAGAATAAACGGAACACTTTACTGGACTCCGCATGAAAGATTCAATGCTTTTGCAGGAATTGAAACAGCTTCAAGCAGAACAATGTCCTCACAATCAACTACAAGAGCTCCGGGATACACTGACGTTAGGCTTGGCACTAATATAAGATTATTCAGTTACAAGGATGCCAATGTTTATTTCAGAGGAACTATTTACAATCTTCTTAACCAAAAAATATCAATGTATCGCTCCGGAAATACTTCATATTATGCCCCCGGGATACATTTTATGGCAGGGATTTTTGTTAAGTATAATTTACCTGAGAAAACATTGTAATATAATATCCTTAAGAGGATGTTATGAAAAAGAAAATAATAATTTTAATAATTTTATTCACTATCTTTATAATCTGCCTTTATCTATCAGTATTTGCAGGTTATAAAGATATCGGAATAGATTATGTAACAAAGGCTTTTCAGCTTACAAATGACTCTGATAGTATAATACTCAAAGTATTGAGATTCCCAAGAGCAATAAAAGCCGTTGTCGCAGGGGCATGCCTCGCTTTAGCCGGAATGTTTATGCAGTCAGTGTCAAAAAATCCTCTGGCTGAACCCTATATCACAGGGATTTCTTCAGGTGCAGGACTGGGTATTGTTCTTTCAATATTGTGGTTTAACAGTGCAAATTATTCATTTTTCGGTTTTTTAGGGGCCATATTATCTTCTCTTATTGTTATTTTAATCTCGGGATTCAGTAGATTTGCAATTACAAAATTAATATTAATCGGTCTTTCTTTAAACATTTTTGTCAGCGCACTCATATCATTAATAATACTGATGCATCCTGATAAAGCTTATGTAATGATGCTTATTCTCTCAGGCGGACTGGCCGGCAACGAGATGATTTCTGATAAGGCACTTTTAACTATGTTTTTTATTGCAATTCTGGCAAGTTTGCTCTTAGTGCCTAAGCTTAATTTTATGAGGCTTGATGATGCTTTAATCTCTTCTTTCAGAGTAAAGAAGAATCTTTACATGATATTAATAATCATTGCTTCGGCGTTTTTGTCATCAATAAGTGTTTTTTCAGCAGGCATTTTAGGATTTGTAGGGATAATAGCTCCTCAAATATCAAGAATGATTATAGGACAAGACTTCAGATGGTTGTTTTTTGTTAACATTTTAATAGGCTCATCTTTAATTCTTTTTGCAGACTTTGTATCCAGAGTTGCGATTTATCCTCTTCAAATCCCATTAGGACTTGTTGTTGCATTTATCGGAGCACCTATATTTGTAATTTTCCTTACGAAAAAGGGAGGTGTTTTCAATGATTAAAGTATCAGACCTCTTTTTAAAATATGACAATTCTATATTTTTTAATGACCTTGCTTTTGAAATTCCAAAAGGTAAAATCAGCATCATAGTTGGACCTAACGGTGCAGGCAAAACGTCTTTAATCAAAATAATAGCAGGAATCATAAAACCATGCTCGATAAAAATCGATAATAAATGTTCCGATCTTTTTTATCTGCCGCAAAAGATTAAATATGAAAAAGGTTTAAGTTTATATGAATATGTTGCTTCTATTTTTTACAGAGAAAATTGGAAGTGGTACCTTGAAAAAAGCGAAAAAAACAAAATTGATACTATACTTGAAGAACTTGAGATAATTGATAAAAAAAATGTCTTGGTTGAAAACTTAAGCGCCGGTGAACTTCAAAAAGCAAATATAGCTTTAGGATTAGTTTCAGGTGCCGATTTACTTCTTCTTGACGAACCCACATCAAATATGGATTTAATTAATCAAATAAAAGTTCTCGACATAATTAAAAAACTTACACAAAAAGGGATTACAAGTATTGTTATACTTCATGATTTAAATCTTTCTTCAAGCTATGGAGATTATTTTTTGGGGCTTAATAAAAAAAGAGATTTATATTGTGCTTGTAGAAATGAATTCTTCACTGAAGAAAGGTTAAAAGATATTTATAATATGAGTTTTAAAGTCATAAATAATGATGAGAATATCCATGTACAGATATTTAATTAGCATAATTTCTTTTTTAATAATATTTTTCTCAGGAATGTTCAATTGTGCAAATGCAAAAGTATTTGTCAGTCTAATTCCCGGGATTACGGAAATTATTTATAAAATCGGGGCACAAGACAGCCTCATAGGAGTATCGACGTCCTGCACTTACCCACCTGCTGTTAAATCAAAGGAAATCATCGGAGACACATTTTTCCTAAATAAGGAAAAAATCATAAGAATGCATCCTGACTATATTTTAGCTCTTGATACCTCTAAACCGCTATTAACAGATTTATACAAAACTTCAATTAAACCTATTTTTTTTGAATTTAAAAATATTGACGACATTTATTCAAATATTTTAGTACTTGGAAAACTTACACAAAAAGAAGAAAATGCCAAAAAACTTGTTAATGAAATCAAATCAGACATAAAAAAAACTAAAACTAAACAACCCAAAAAAATATTATATCTGGTACAGACCAATCCCTTGATTACTATCGGAAATAAAAGCTTTGTGTCAGATATAATTAAAAAATCAGGACAAATTTCCGTTACAGAATCAATAAACAGCTATTATCCGGCCATTTCAACTGAATTCGCCATAAAATCAAAACCTGATATAGTTCTGGTATGTTTTTGCACGAATATCACAAAACTTAAAAACCTTTTTCCGGGCAGTAAAATTGTTTTTCTTAATAAATATGAACAGGACATAATTAATAGAACAGGCCCAAGAGTAAATCAAGCGGTAAAATATTTTGCATCTTTTTAAAATGTAAAAAATTTTTATTTTTTTATTGACAAAAAGTTAGTCTAGACTTACATTATTAATAGAAAAAATTTTTATATTAATAGTTAGTTAAAACTAACTTTAGTGGATGGATTTTTTGAGAAACTCATTTTTTGGAAAATAATTCTGAAACATGAAAAAATGTATATATAAGATTAAATAAAGGGTTGAAAATGGAACTTAAAATAACAGCAATGCCTGTTAAAGGTTATAACAAACAAAGTTTTCCGACATCAAACACAAAAACAGGTTCATTTGGAGTTCTTCCCTTCAGTTCAAAACAAACCGTAAGCGATTTATATGTTTTTAATCACCATATTTATGAATATAAAAAAGGATTGAGAAATCTTGTTTTAACAACAGAAAAAGCTTCAAACAGAGAAACAATCGAAGAGCGGCTTAATAGAGAATCAATTCCCTACGTGGTCCACGAAATTGCACAAGACAAAATTAATGTTTATTTTGGGAAACAAGAATGCATTGACGTCATTGCCACATTCAATCAGCATTTAAACCTCTTAACGCCTGAGCAGGATTTTATACTAGGCACAATGTTGGGATATGATACCTGTAAACAATGCAGCCGATATTTAAAGATGAGAGAAAAACATACCCCGGATTAATATTTATACTTTAAAGCTCGATTTTGATATAATAATCAGGTTTATGATGTTAAAATCCGTTTATGAATAAATTTATAGCTAACATAAAAAATAATATAGATTTTCGTTTAAGAAACAAAATAAAATTTTCAAAAAAAAATTATTTTTTAGAAAACGAATCTAAAGAAAACCTTTTTGACACTGTTGAAGAAATTGAACTTGAAGATTTTTTATTTAAAAAATACGAATTATCATATCTCAAAAACAATTCAGCCTGCAACAATTATGTTGAAAACCTGAGCATCCTAAATACACTGGATAAATATTTAGAAATGGATTTTAAAGAAAACCTAATGGTACTTGATATCGGCTCTAAAAACTGGTCTTATGTAAAAGGTGAATATTTTTTCTTTAAAAAGTATTGTGATAATTTATGTTTATATGGCATAGAACTTGATTCAAACAGACTTTATACAAACTTATACTCAAGAAAAGAAGTTGCAAAATTCCATATAAAAAATCTTCAAAATACAACCTATATTGAAGGAAATCTTCTCGGACATAAAAAAAAATACGATGTAATAATATGGATTTTGCCTTTTTTGACCGAATTTCCGCTTATTAAATGGGGGCTGCCTTTAAAATATTTTAAACCCGTCAGTATGCTAAATTATGCATATAATTTGTTGAATGAGAACGGAAAAATTTTTATTATTAATCAAGGTGAAGAAGAATTTGATAAGCAAATTGAACTATGTAATAAACTACACTTTAAACATAATCGAATCGGACTAATTGAAAACCCTTTCTGTTACTACACAAAAGACAGATACCTGACAATTATTAAAAAACAATTTTGATTAATCTTCAAATTTAGTATTTTTAAAACTTTTACTGATGAAATTGATTTAAAAAAGTGCTATCATGTATCTGCATACTAAAGGAAAATTTGAAAAATGAAAAACGAAGAAGTTCTGGAGTTAGAAACATCACTAAAAAACTTTTTCTTAAACTCAAATGAAATAACTAAAGATAAGCTCAGCTCCTCTAATATTATGAAATACAGGGGGCTCTCAATGGAAATTGAAGAAGCAGGCGAAGACGGGATTGTATTCAAAGTGAGGATAGGAGCATTTGAGGCAAAATTCAGAGTCCGTGACGGGCTAAAAATCCACGGAAGTCTTTGCGGAGATGAAAAAATTGTCATGAAATGGTACTACAGAGGCTCTAACCAACAGATATTGCAAAGCTTTGCAAGTAGAACTTCATTGGAACCGGCTAAAACAGTAGATACCAATTATGCCGGAACTGATTTAAAATTAGACAGCAAATTTAAATAATTTTCATTAATAAATGTAATAATTTCTTTTTAAAATAGCAAAATTAATTATATTTCATACTTAAACTAGTATAAATACGTAGTGTGTTAAGGAGAGGTTATGAATATTAGTTTTTGTGCTATTACACCAGTTATTGCAAAAGATCAGGCATCACTTGACAAATTGGATAATAAGCTCATCATTCAGGCTAAAAATCCCGACTTCACATTCGTTGACGTAACTTCACTATATAAAGATGAGTTCGGATACAGTGAAAAAGTCAGAAGCAAACGTATACCCAAAAATTCTCAGCTTTTAAAAGCTTCAGATGAAGGGAAGTCCATAGGGCTTTTGGTTACAGGTGATGACTATAAAAATTATACCGAAGGAACCAATAAATTAAGCTCTGACTACGCTCTTATAAAACATATCAACCGTGCCGTAGTGAATGCGGGAAATAGCTCTAAAACAGTAATAGATGCCCTTCTCAACAGGATTAATTCCGGAAACTAATTGCGCTTTCATAGTCTTGTTTTTTTAACTCTTTTTATGTTAAAAATAAGAAGTTAAAAAGGGGATACTGTTATGAATAAAGTTATAGAAAATATTTTATCAAGAAGAAGTGTCAGAGTTTATCTGGATGAACAAATCAAACCTGAAGACTTAAATACTGTTTTAGAAGCGGGATATAATGCCCCCAGCGGCTGTAATATTCAGCCTTGGCACTTTACCGTAGTTCAGAACAAAGAACTAATGAATAAGTTAAATGTTGACTCTAAGAAAGAATTTGCAAATTCTGAAAATGAAATGTTCAGAAAAATGGCAGAAAATCCTGAGTTTAATATCTTTTATAATGCTCGGACAATTATAGTAATATCAGGAGAAAAGTCTTCTTCCACAGCGTTAATAGACTGTTCAGCAGCGACACAAAATATGCTCCTGGCAGCTGAGTCAATAGGCATAGGAACTTGCTGGATTGGACTTATTTCCTTTTTATTTAAAAGTGAGAAAGCCAAAGAATATACAGATATTTTGCAAATTCCTGAAGGATTTGAGCCATATTATGCAATAACTATCGGCTACAAAAAATATCAAAACGCCAAACCGCCCAAAAGAAGAGAAAACGTCATTACGGTCATTAAATAATATTTTTATCTATTTAAAGGCATATCTTTTCATAGCATTTATGTACCCTGGTATATGGATATAATCCCCGGAATATAATAACGCCTGATTCATTTCCAGTAGAATGACGTCACCGCTGTTAATATTTTTCATTAACGATTCCATTCCATTTGGGAGAACTTTTGTTTCCGATTTTAATTCGGAATTAACAAAAGATAGCTTATAAGGTTTCAAATAAAAATAGAAATCAAGCCTGCTGAAAATCTTGGAATTATTAAACATTTCAAGCAGCCCATAGCAAAAACTTCCGCCAATCAATTTTATTTTCAGATTTGATTGTTTTTTATTAGCCAGTAATTCAACATGCTCGCAAGGAAACTTATCAGGAACCATTAATAAATTCAGGAGATTTGCAAGATCTATATCTTCACCTATAGGAGCATTGTCTCTCCGGTATTTTCTTATTTCAATTTTACCAATGTCTTTTGTAAGTAATTTACTAATCTTAACCGCTATTAACTTGGCTGCGTAGTATTTGCCATACTCGCTCCAATGTGTTCCGCCTCTCGTAAAAACAATGTATTCTTTGGAAATTTTAGAGAAATTGCTTGGGATATCAACGAAATTTATTCCGTTTTTTTCAAATAGCTTTAGTTGTTCCTCATATATTTTTTGTTGGTTATTATAAGTCAATTTAAGATTAAACCTGTCAGGTACATACTGATTACAAAGCATTGCTTTACTCGGTGTTATTACCAAAATAAATACTTTATTATGATTTTTATAGTAATCTTGTATTTCTTTTAGGTCTTTTATCAGTTTATTTATTTTTATGGTATCTAAAGGCAAATTTTTAGATAATGGCTCTATATAATGAAATTCATAAAGATATTTTTCTTTTCCAATTATAAGCTTTTGTTCAGCTGAATATGATTTGTCAAATACAGTATAAAATATAGTATTAAACAGTTTAGTATATAAAATATTCCAAGATAGTTTATGACTCCAACAAGCTTCAAATTCTTTTTGAAAAGATTTGTTTTTAAAACTCTCTACTGAAAAACAAGGACAAGGATATTTTTCCACAAATCCCTTAAGAGTAAAAAAATTCCCTAATTTAAATAAAGACAGACAAAAAGGCATTACAAAAATAAAAACCAATAATATGCAAGTGATCTTACTTTTAAGAGCATCGATTATTTTTAAATAAAATCTTAAAGTATTTTTACTCATCTATCTGCCTCAAAACCTGAAATAAATAAAAGTAGTAAAATCGGAAACCGAAATTTTTCCTATTGATATAAACATCAAAGCGGATAAAAACGCAAATTTTATATAAAAATGTTTATCAAATTTTTCTCTTAATTGTGCATATAATGCACTTGCCGGGAAAAACGAAATAAATAAGCCTAAAATCAAAAAGAATACTACATCTCTTGAGAAATAATAACTTGAGCTGAATATACTAAAATCAGGCATAATCATCGCCCTAACAAAATCCATAACCTGATTAATGCTCTGACTTCTAAAAATTGCCCAGCTTATTAAAATTAGAACAAATGTGAGCATTGTTTGCCCCCAAGATGGTATGAATCTTTTAGCACCTGATTTTATCCCTAACGCTTTATCTAAAACAAGAAAATAACCATGATAAATCCCCCATAATACAAAATTCCAGCTCGCACCATGCCATAAACCCGAAATCAAAAAACAAAATACAAGATTAAAATATTGCCTGAATAAAGAACAGCGATTACCTCCCAGAGGAATATACAAATATTCCTTTATAAATGTTGATAGAGAAATATGCCATCTGCGCCAAAATTCCGTAAAATTCTTTGATATATACGGAAGGTTAAAGTTTTCCATTATTCTGAATCCCATTATCCTTAAAAGCCCTATAGCCATGTCAGAATAACCTGAAAAGTCAAAATATATTTGAATTGAAAAACATAAAACGCCGAGCCAGGCGTCAAAAAAACCAAGGTTAACAGCCGATAAAGAAAAAATAGGATTAACAACATTTGCCATTGTATCTGCAATCAATACTTTTTTAAATAATCCTTTGGAAAATCTGAAAAAACCCTCATATACATCGTCCATTGTTGTGTTTCTAGACTCAATTTGTTTTTCTATATCATGATATTTTATAATCGGTCCTGCTATGAGCTTTGGAAAAAGAAAAACGTACGTAAGATAATTTAGCAAAGATTCTGAAGGTTTTTCCTTCTTTTTATATACGTCAACTACATACGTTATTTTTTCAAATGTTATGAATGAGACACCAAGAGGTAGAGCTATTTTTAACACTCCAAGGGGTTGAAATCCAATAAAAACCAAAAAGGAATTTACATTATCTATAAAAAAATCAAAATACTTAAAGTAAAATAAAAGACCGATATTTAAAATTAAAGAAATACAAAAATAAATATTTTTTATATTTAAGTTTTGTTCTTTATAAATAAATTTAGATAAAATCCAATCAAAAAATGCTGAAAGTAAAACCGCATAAACAAATGTCGGTTCCCCCCAGGAATAAAAAATAAAACTTCCAATTAATATAACCCAATTCTTAAGCCTGACAGGCAGAAGAAAATAAATGATGTAAAAAACAGGTATAAATAAAAATAAAAATATTTGAGAATTAAATGCCATTTGCATTCCTTGAATCTTCACAATTATGATATTTTATACTTTAAACAAGCAGCAAAATCAAGTTATAATGTAATTTGCAGCCAAAATCCCTGATTATTAATGGATTTATAACAAAAGAACTAAGACAAACTTCTTTCCAGTAATCTATATGCAATAGGCATAACATCTGTTGTACAAGAAGTCTCGCATCCCGCATATTTTTTCATAATTTCTGACTCTGTAGTATAAGCTTCTTTTTCTCTTGCTGCCTTTTGAACACAATAGTTTCTTATTATGGCTTTAAATTTTTCAGGTTTATTATTATAAAACGGCATTTCCTGAAGCATCCCAGGATAGTTTTCATTAAATTCTTTCAAAACCTTATCATATGCTAAATTAAAATTCGTCATCAACAAATTTTTCAATTCACTATGAGAACTTATATTAAACGCCTTTAAGACAGTTGCTTCTGACACACTTGCAGGACGGGGAAATATTCTTTTAAACTGTTTCAAATCGGATATGTCTTCTTTATTTGCTATGCTTGAGATTACAGCATTTTTATAATTTCTTTCAATATGAGAGAAAATTGTAGAAGCTAAAGCATTAAAAGCTCTTGCCGTATTTAAATCATCCGTATATGTTTTCAATCCTAAATAAGTTGTATCCTGCCCATATTGAAGAGCGTGTGTAAATTCATGCGCAGAACTGCCGATAAAACCTGCTATTTGTTTTTTGTCTGCAGTATCGAATTCCGGTAAATAGAGGGTCAATTTTTCCAGCTTTAGTTTATCATTGTAATTTGGCAAAATATAGGCTATGTAGTTCTCTCTGTTTGGAACTCTCTCATCTAAATTTGAAATTTTATCAACTGTAGCATTTGGAACATATTTAATTACAAAATTTTTCAAAGCATCATCAGTTATCCCGTTATTTTCGAGCATTTCTATTAATTTTTCACCAAATTCTATCCCGTTTTGAATATTTGGAGCAAGGGAAGTTTTACTGCTTTTAGCACCTTTAAAACATATACTATCATTCATCTCTAGTGATTTTATATTGTAAACACCTCGATAATTTACTGAATTATAATTATTTTTTGATGCAGTTATAATAGGCGTAACGGTTGAAACTGCCATATTCATTATTAATGCTCCTATCTTTATTTGTTTGTTTATTTGAACACTTCTCAAATAAAATAGTTGCGTTTCGAATGAAAAATCATAATAAAAATTAATAATAATCTTTATTGTCTAAATATAACAAAATAAACCCGAAGATATAATTAATAAAATAAAACGGAATGAAATCATTTAAGCTTTTTATAGCCATTATGGATAACTTGCCAGCTTTATACTTATTACTTTTATATTTAGATTTTACAATCTATGACAAAGAACTAAAACGTTGTAAGCCAGATAACTTGAAATACAACAAGACGGGTTTATTGTTTTAAATACCAGAGATTTAATCTGTCGGGATTTGAATTTACAAAAAGACTATGCAGCAGATAACTCTCACCTGAGCGCTGAAGCCTGGAATTTGATTGTTCCAAAGTGTTCAGACAAATTAAAGATATAACTTTTTATTAAATATGAATATCTAATAGTTCAACATTATCGGTAAATATTTCAATTAAAATGCTATAGTAAAATTGTAAAAGGGGCAGAATATGCAAAAAAAGCATCTTCAAAATAATTTATATAATATACTTTTATTAGTAATTTATACTGGAATTGTTTTATCAACGACTTTTTTTCATGAGATATGGACTGATGAAGCACAGGCCTGGCTTGTTGCAGGTGATTCTTCTCTATTAAATATTATTAAAGAAATCAGAATTGAAGGGCATCCGATTTTATGGTATTTAATACTAATGCCATTACACAAATTACATCTGCCTGTAATTTCAATGCAAATAACGAGCTCTTTTTTCATGATTGTTGCAACGGCAGTTTTACTCTGGAAATCTCCGTTTAATAAATTAATTAAAACCGTAATAATATTTTCCCCGGCTTTTTTATATTATTTACCTATTATTGCCAGAAATTATTGCCTCGTCCCCATTTTTTTATTTTTATTTTGTATTTATTACAATAAGCGAAACCAAAGTCCTGTTTTATATTGCATAATTCTTTTATTACTTGCAAATACTCATATACTTATGTTTGGATTTTGTTTTTGTGCTTTTTTAATTTTTCTGTTTCAAAAAATTAAAGATAACTCGATTACCGAGGATTTAACTCGGTTTATTTCAATAGTAATTACTGCTATTATCTTTTTATCAATGATTATTTTTTTCCATGGGGCGAAAGATTTAAATATTGATATAGTATACATGAATTCTTTTGGAATAAATATTTCCAACCTTCTAACCTATATGGACTTGTTCAAATTTTATAAAGAGTTAAATTTAAATGTCTTATATATTATTGCCAATATTTCATTTATTGCCTTTGCGATTTTGGGATTGTTGGGTACGTTCAAAATTGATAAACAATTTTCTTTGATAGCATTAACAGGACTTTTATTTCAATTTTATGTTTATATTTTCGTTTGGCAAATAAATATACAAAAAGTCTCTTTGATAATCCTGACTTTACTTTCTTGCTATTGGATAATATATTATAAGCAATCAGAACTGGATAAAAAATTTAAATTTGCACTAACCATATCAATGATAATGTTTTTTGCATTAAGTATTCCAATCTCTATTAAGACCATTAAGTATGATATCTTAAATGATTTCTCATATTCTTTAAAAGCGGCAAAAGCCTTAAAATCATTTGCGGATAAAGATTCAGTTGTTTTGGCTTTAGGATATACTTCACCCATTCAAGCTTATTTAACTGATTTAAAATATTATTCACCTGTCTGTAAGCAAAATATTACATACTATAAATATGATATCAGAATATCTGATATCAGAAATACTAATAAAGACAAAGAGCTTAAGAAATTAAATTTCAGTTATATTATTGCGTCAGATATAATAGATGATAACAGATATAAACTGATTTATGCTCCTGAAAAATCATCAGTAATTGAAAAATTTTATTTATATGAATTTATAAAAAAATAATTAATTGCAAAGTCATTATTTTAATATTATAAGTTGCTTTCTGTAGAAAAAATTCAATAAATCTTTATTTGAATTATCAAAATAAACTTGTTATAATTTTGGAAAAATCATTAGTATAATTATTCTGGTTTAAAGTAAGAATGAAAAAGTTTTTTATAATATTACTGTTCAATATCTTGGCGGTCGGTTTTATCTTACTGCTATTTGAAATATATATTTATAATTTTATTTTTTACCCTTCTAACCATTTACGTTTTCCACAATATAAAACTCAAATTGATACAAATTCTTTTAACCTCATAATCAACGATAGGATAAAGTATTCCGAAGAGTCCACACAAAAGCCTATTTTACTGTTGGGCTGTTCTTATACATATGGACATGGACTCACCCGTGACAAAACTTTAGGATATAAGCTTGCTAACTTAACACATAGACCAATTTATGTTTTGAGCGACCTCGGATATGGTCCGGCTAATATTTTATCTACTTTATTTGCCGAGCATAATATAAATATTTTGAAAGAAGAACCAGAATATATATTCTATACTTATATGTATGACCACATTAACAGAACAAGACCTTTTAATAGTACCAGTTTGGATTTTTTAAGAGAGCAAGGACTTTTGCCTGGAATTAAAAATTCATTTGCAGACGTTTTTTATACAGTTAAGTATTATAAATATAAGAAATATGAAAAATATTTTAATTCGCTTTCTTTTCAGGAATCTTGGATTATATGTGAAAATTATTTTTTAGCTATAAACAAAAAATTAAAAGAAATTTTTCCTCATGCAAAATTTGTTATTTTAGTTTATTCGGATTCTCCAAATGATTTAAATTCTCGGCATGAAAGTATGGATGAATTTCAATTTTCTTTGGTTACAAACAAATCACATTGGCAAAAAATAATTGATTCAGGAATGACAGTAATTTTAACGAAAGAATTAACAGGAAGAATTATGGATAAACCAGAAGATAGGGTCAGACCCGATTTTGCAATAACTCCACATCCTTCTTCTGCTGCCTGGGATGAGATTGTCCCATTATTAATAAAAAAATATAATTTATAGTTTTTCTGCAATTTAAAATATATGTTGTTTAAGTAGCCTAAAAATATGTGAAAATCACAATTATGCGTGGCTTGACAGTAATAATAAAAGATACAACTGCATTAAACAGTAGGCATTAAATATTTATAAAGATTGGGGAGTGGTTATCTCTACCTCCAAAAAATAATAAATTTTCTTTATCCAGCATTTCATTTACAGCCTCGATATCCTCTTTTTTTAACCAGTTCGGATAGGATTGATGATACCTTTCTGTTGTTTTTAGGTAACCTTTTGATTTTTTTATATAATCTTCAATTACTGGTTTTGGATCATAAAAATTTCTTGTAAAAAAATAAGGGTGAGCAAATCCTAAACACAAATCTTTTTCTTTTTCAGCCATTTCTATTATGTCTTCAAAAGAATTTTCACCTGATGCAACTATTCTGTTTTCTAATATCTCAGGGAAGCATCTTTTGCATATTTCATCAACTTTAGAATCAAAAGAGGGTGTATTAGTATGTATATCATTTGTTTTTAGCATTTTATCGAAATTCTCGGGAGATTTATTATTTTTATTTATCATAAATTTTTGCATTAATTCTTTGTATAAAACTTCAGGATTTTTATTTTGTTCAGCTGCGATTTTAGAAATTCGCCTTTTGATTTGTGCGTAATTAAAAATTCTCCAATGAAGGTTATAAGCAAAATTTTCATTTGGTATTTTTAAATAATACCCCCTCATCTCCTCCATTAAAAATTTTGTATCATCAATTTCTGATGAAAGTTCTATTAATGACCTTTCTATCATATTCATTCGTTTTTGATGTAAATTTTTAATAAAGTTATTTAAATTTTTAGAAAAGGGATTTATACAATGAGCTAAAAGTTCAGATCCTTCAGTTTGATTCCCTGACTTTTGAGATTTATGAACAAAACTTAATTCTACCGAAGGAACAAATCTTACATTTTTATATTTGTCGGGGTTTTTAACTATTAATTGTAATGCCTTTTTTACACCTTCGATTTCATCGTGGTCACTCAATGCAAAAATAAATTTTTCACCTGTTTTTGAGAATAATTTATTTCCATATTCTGCTGCTTGATTTAACAAATCTTCGACGTTGCCAACCCCATCTGAATAATTAGAATGAGAATGCAAATCAATTTTAAAAATTCCTGCATTTATATTTTCAAAAGAAGAAACATAATTTTTATTTTTCATCTTAGGCAATATAGATAATAGTTCATTTTGCCCCATAATACATTTTAACTTTTCGGGTGCTATTTTCTCGCCAATTGAATTGCCCATATCTATTGCTATATCTTTTATATAAGAAAAATCAAGATTTTTACTTTTTCTGATATTAGGCACTAATGTGATAATACCCCCTATCAATATTAAAGAAGAAGCAGAAAACAATATTATCTTTTTTCTTTTAGATAAATATTTAACATTTTGGGACGGCCCGGAAGATGGTTTATTCATATTCACTATTACTTCACTCTGATTCGTAAATTTATCAAATATATCTGTTTTAGGTAAAGCAATATTGGCAACTTCAGAATTTTTATCTGCAGAGTATGAAGTTAACTGTACCTGAGGTTTATTAAAAGCTATCTTTAAAAAAGTTGAGTCCAATTTAGTTTTTCCTTTGTAAAATTATGCCGTTAAAACAATATATGTTTAGCAAGGTTTATATTAACATTTTTTTAGTTTCTACAAATAATACTTATATTTTTATGAAGCAAATATCACCTAACTGGGTAATATAAGATAAAACTATTTAATAATTGAGCCAAAGACGATTAAGAAAAAATATACTATTAATTTTAAAAAGAATAATACTCTGTTGGGTAATTATATTTTAGACAATTGAGTAATATTGTGAGCTACATAGAGATATGCCTTTATATTAAAGTAGTTAATGTATTAACCGAGGTTTTATTAAAAAGCAATTAGGCTTGTTTAAACTTGCACTAGACACTAAAAAAGACTTTTAAACCGAAACTCAAAAGCCTTATTATATTGGTTGCGGAGGCTGGATTTGAACCAACGACCTTCGGGTTATGAGTGGCTTACTGGGACTACGTTTTAGGGTTATTACATGTTGAAATATGTTGTCTAGTAAGCTTATCAAGAATTTAATATATTGTTAAGTGTTGTAGAATGCTGTTAAATGCCATTTTAATCTTGGGTACAATCTTGGGTATTTTATCAATTATGAGATGCCTTTAAAAAAGCTTAAAACCCTATCTTATTTTGCAAGCATATAACATCTCTTATAGAAATACAAATCCATTTAAATTCCATTATTATTAATCAATATGTAATTCTAGTTAGACACATGGGCAATATACAACTGGATATCAGCATGTATGATTCAAGAGGAGGTATTAGTTTGGCAAAAAATAAATTATCCATTTATCTTATAAAAACAGGAATACCAGATGATGCCATTTTTAAGGAAGAGTTAGATGTTTTACAAGAATATGGAATTGAAAAAGTGGCATATTATGTCCCTTCAAGTATTCACCCTCCGCAATGGCTTAACAGCTTCTTCAACTTAGATAATCAAAGACTATTACAAGCGAATTCAAGAGTTGTATTGTTAGTAAAACGCAATTACCAAGGTGTTATACGGACTTTTGCTATTACATTTGGATATGCAAAAAATTTATTTAAAGAAGGCGTACTTGAAGAACAGTTCGGATTAAAAATAGTCCTTAATAGTGTTCAGGAAAATGAATTAAGAAAGATTTCAAAAATAAATATCGGCGGTAACCAAAAACAAAGCCAAGAACAAATTCCTAAAAGTGGAAAAATAACTGACTTTGGATTTGATGTAGACCGTGATTTAGTTAAAAATTTAACTGCATCTACAAAAGAAGAATGTTTTGAAAAAGCTATTATAACTGGTGGGGATATTTTTAGTTTAGCTGTTGAAAAAAATATAGACAATATCGAAGAATTTTTAGATTTATGCTATGAAAAATTTCTTGATACTTCTTATAAAGACGCTTTTGACTGGATTGACAATATTCAAGCAGTAAAAGATAAGAGTTTGCACTCATCACTTGATGCTTTTCTAATAGATTTAATTAATCAAAGACAATTTGAAAATGTGTGGATGGCTATTCCTGAAGTAATTTCTTGGGAAACACTTCATTGTTTTAAATATTCTGGCAGTAGAGAAGAATATAAAGATATAGATATAGAAGATTTTATTGCAACTATTGAAGAACAACCTATTTCATCTATTGATAGATTTAAGAATAAAGAAATCAGGGCGATATCTGCTATTGATTATACTAAATTATATACTTGGTCTGGTCTGAAATGTCTAATTGCTGAAATAGAATATAATGGTAACTCATATTGTTTAAATAACGGAAAATGGTACAAAATTGATAATGATTTTGTACAAACAGTTAAGCATGATTATTCACAAATAGAAATTAGTGATTTAGAATTTCATAATTATAACTCAAATGGTCGTTCTAATTATGATGAAGGAGCTTACAATACAGAGTTTTCGAATAATGGCAACTCAGCATTGATACATATAATTGGAGAAATTTCTTTCGGTGGCGGAAGTGGTAATAAAATTGAAGTTTGCGATGTTTTGACACAAAATAAAGAAATAATACATATTAAAAAAAATGCAGGTTCGTCCCAACTAAGTCATTTATTTAATCAAGCAATAGTATCTGCGGAAGCACTTTTAGATAGTTCTTTTAGAGATAAGTGGAAAGAAAAATTATTAGAACATGGATATGGGGATTTTATTGATGAAAACTATAATTCTTCTAACTATACAATAATTTTTGGCATTATAAATAAATTCAACGAAACCAGACCTAAAATTCCTTTCTTTAGCCAAGTATCAATTAGGTATGCGGCAAGGAGTCTTAAAAATATGGGGTATGAAGTAAAATTAAAAAATATCCTAAATTTAGATATTTAAATATTGAGAATATAATTACATTGTAAGGTTTAAATAATGTTGTTTTAATGTTTTTATTATTTTATTCATGTTTATTAGATTACTTTCATTTATAAAGTTAATAAAATCCTCTCCATTTTTATATGAAATAGAATATTTTTTTACTTTAGTTTTTTCTTCATCTAACAACATTTTCGCGTCGTCATAAAAATCACTAGTTGTAATAAATTCAAATATTATTTTACGCCCCATCAAATCTTTACGTTGTTCTTTCAACCATTTCCATACAAATTTAATCTTTTCAAGCCAATATTCAATCTCTTCTTTTGTAATGCGATTTTTTATATTATAGCCTTTGCATTCAAAGAAATATAAACTGTTTGTATTAGTTACAAGCATAACATCTATCTCTTTACTAGACAATTCACCGGGAATTGAGATTCTTTTACCTATATCAATTGACCCTTCAAAAATTTGTTTTACACAATGAGCAGTAATAAACTCAAATAAATCCCCCTGCAAATTTATAGATGCACCTTTTATCTTGGAAAGTTGGTCATATATATCCATAAACTTTTCTAAATCGTTTATCGCAACTGATGCAGCATTTGTTAAGCATTTTAAAAGATTATTTAATAATTCTCCAGTTTTTTCGCCAAATAAAACTTCAGGAGTTACCAAAATTAATCCGTAACTTTTTCCTAATGCGTAAGCTTCTTTAGTAAAGAATTTAGCAATAAGTATTGGGATAAATGGATACATATTTTTTTGTGATTTTATAATTTTTACTTTATGCAAAAAATATTTTAGACAATCTTCATCAATTATATTAAATATCACATCTGTAACAACAAAGCCATGTTTTTCCCCATTTCTAAAAGGACTAATATAGCTAGGAGCTGTTATATCCCATCCAAAAGAACCGAATTCATTTTTCACATCAACCGTTCTATAACTGACTAAACCCATTTTTTTTAGCCAATCTTTGGTAGAAGAGATTATAATTTCTTCAATTTTGTTTTGTGCATAAGCACTTTCCTCTGATGTTTCATCATTATCCATTAACTTAATATATTGTTCGCCATTTTGTTCAAAAGTTCTACATATATCAATATCTAAAAGACGCTGTAATACTTTTCTGTAGCTCAAATGTCCAACTATTTTATCAGGACTTCCTGATAAAATCCTAAATCTATTCCACTTTATAATCCCATTTTTTGCAATTAAGGTATTTAAAGAATGTGCATATACTGAATTAGTTTTATTTAAAGCTAAATATAAATTTTCAAAAAATAATTGATTTTTTTCATCTTTCTTTAAGTAGATAAACCTTGCGTTATGAGGGAAATTAAGATTCAAAATATATTTTATTGGTGAATTTGGTTTTGAAATGGCTCTTTCAATTCTTTTTCTAGCAGTTGCCGACGTTATATTTAAAGTATTCTGAAGTTCAACAGACAAATCTGCTGATAACATAGCTCCTTTATTTTCTAAAATCTTTATTATATGTTTCATGTCACACTGCTCTATTTATAATTAATACTATTATATAAGTGGGTCAACTTTTTTTTAAGTTCACAACTCAAAGGCAATAATAAATATCGTTTCTAATATTTTTTCTACCAAAACCAAGAATTAACCATGTCACAAAGCATAGAATCGGCTATTTTATACCTAATATAGAGCAATTACGTAATTTGTTTAGAAATATACTTATTGCTGAGCCAAAAACATTGTTTTGTTAGCGAAGCCCCATCTGGTAGTTCAAAACAATCATTTTTATCTTGCCCGTGAGGTCTTACATGCGATACATCATTAAAAGACATCCCTGGAAGGTTATTAAAGTCTCGGTTTCCTTTTTTTTCAATTTTTACACCTTGTTTAATAATTCTAACTGTTTCTTCCCATACTTTTTTAACTTCTTCAAGGTCTTTATTAGGCATATTCCAAAACATTGTTTTTTCAAATATTAAAGAATTATTCTTATCAAATTTAAAAATTATAAATAAGAACTTAGTTTCTGATAGAAGGTTATACATATAAGAGTCCTCCCATTCTTCATTAATAATATCTTTAAACTCAAATGTGGGGAAAGACATACTTTCCTTAACCGTATTATTGTTTTCAATTCTTATTGTCTTAGGAACAATATTGGCTTTTTTAAATTCTTCCGTTTTAGCTATGCTGCCCTTTACTCCTAATATTGATGCAATGATTCTTTCATTAACATTCTTCATTTTATTATTTAGTTTAAATTCTTCAATTAAAGATTCCTGAGTTCTACCATAAAAAGGTTTCAGTTTATTTAAGATATAATCTTCAAAACTGACTTGTTCCAATGATTTACTATTTTTTATCAATGATTCTTCTTTTTCTTTGGCAAAAACATAGTTATTCAAGATATAAGTCATATAAGACTGTTTAAAACAAAAAGCCCTCCGATTAGCTTTCTGAGGATTAAAAGGCTGATTTGTTAAATCTTTATCCCCTCCAGCACCTTTACGACATGCACCAAGATACAAAGTATCTCCTTCTGATAATTCATGTGCTTTCCCATCTTTTATCTTTTGAATAATTTTTTCCCAATCTTGTTTTATAATAATTAAATCTTTTTCAGGATATTCAAACAAAATTGTAGCTAATACTTTAAAATCAGCAACTTTAGCATTTTTAAAATACTCATAATACATTAGTAAGATTTTTTGATTTTTACTCCAAAAGTGACTGGTTTCAAATGTTAACTTCACCTCGGACATATAATCAATAATATTTAGTACTAATCTTTCTTTGGCGGTCTTATTTCGGGATTTATTTGTTATAAAAGGAGTTACTTTTAATTCAATACCTAGCTCTGGGAAATCAGGTTCTGGCCTATTATTAGCTTTTTTGCCAAACCAACACTCTTGAAGCATATTTCCTACATTACCTTTATTTTTGGTTATTGAAAGGCAATTAATTTTATCAATTTCACAAAAAGGTATATTGATTGCTTCTTTAGCCCTAGCTATAAGCTCTTCTTTTGATTTGTAACTTTTTTCGTCCATTCTCTCACCCCCAATTTAAAATCATGTTATCATAGTATATAAAGTTTGAATTGCTATGTTAAAATATTTAAAGAATCAGGATTTGAGATTTAATAATGACAATAAAAGTTGTTGAACTATTTGCGGGTGTAGGGGGATTTCGCTTAGGTCTTGAAAGATGCTCTGCAGAATTTGAAACAATATGGGCAAACCAATGGGAGCCTGGGAAACTTAGCCAACATGCATATGATTGCTATAAATACCATTTTAAGAATAAAGCAAATTGCATAAATCAAGATATATCTGAGGTTAAGAACCAAATCCCAGAACATGACTTATTGGTTGGCGGTTTCCCCTGTCAGGATTACTCTGTCGCACGAACAGGAGCCAAAGGAATCAAAGGAAAAAAAGGCGCGCTTTGGTGGGATATTGTTGATATAATAGAGCAAAAAAGGCCTCCATATATATTGTTGGAAAATGTTGATAGATTACTCAAATCTCCAGCTTCTCAACGTGGTAGAGATTTCGGCATTATCCTAAGAGGGCTTGTTGATTTAGGATATTGTATTGAATGGCGAGTTATTAATGCAGCTGAATATGGTTGTGCGCAAAGAAGAAGGCGTACATTTATCTTTGCTGTGCATAATTCAAATACATATTATAATAAGATGCTAAATACAAGTAAATTTGATATTTTAACAGAAACTGGTTTTTTTGCATCTGAATTTAAAACAGATAACAAAATTATATCAGAGGAAAAAATGTCGATTGGTGATGTTTCAAATAAAAAATATTCTTCCTTGACCTCAGTATCAAACAAATTTGCTATGAATTTCAATAATACAGGGATTTGTATTGATGGAAAAATATACACAATTGAAACAAAACCAATTATTCAGCAACCTATAACACTAAATGATATTTGCTTAAAAACAAAGGTTGATAAAAAATACTTCTTAAATGGTAGCTTGGATAAATGGAAATATTTAAAAGGCGCTAAACGCGAACCAAGAATAAAGCCAAACGGCGAAGAGTATTTCTATACAGAGGGACCTATGGCATTTCCAGATAACATGTATTTACCAAGCAGAACTATATTAACAAGTGAATCTTCTTTAAATAGGAGTACTCATGTGATTACTGACTATATCACAGAAAAACCAAGATTATTAACACCTATTGAATGTGAACGTTTAAATGGATTCTCTGATGAATGGACAAATACTGGAATGCCTGAAAAATTCAGATATTTTGTTATGGGTAATGCCCTTGTTGTTCCATTAATTGAACGCATGGGGGCCAGTCTTTTGCAAATAGAAGATAATAAAAAGATTAAATATATTCAAACGTCCAAAAAGGTTAAAGCTTGCGTTTAACAAGTTATTAAATACTAGTAATCTTTTAATTAATATATGGCCAACTCCACCGCTTACAAATTTACTAACTATTTCGGGAAATGTGGCATTTTTTTGTAAATATTCAATAATAGATAAATGAAATAAAAGTGTATTAAGCCTACCTTGGCAATGAGACTCATTTATTAATTATTTTTTTTCAAACAAGCATAAAAGTTAATCTCTTTCAAAATTGGATTGTTAGCTATAGATAGCATATTATTTAATTTATTATATAAGTCTTCTAACCCGTTTGTATATTGGGAGATGGAATAAAATAAATTTGAAGCAAGTAAAACTAGTAAAGATGCCATCAAAAAATATTCACAATTATTTGCTTTTAATTTGCAAAGCGTTAAATTATCAATAAAGGGAGGTGTTATAATAACTCTTTCAAATAAGTCTTTAAATTCATATTTATTATAGTAATGAATGGAGTGTCTTTGATTAGAGCAATGATTATAATTAACGTCTTGAATAATTTTGAACAGTTTTTTATCAATAATATTTTCATCAACTGTTGTCGTTTTAATCAATTTTGTAAATAAAGACCATATATTTTGGTGGTTTCTTTTTATTTTATCAATATAAATTTGATTGATTAAGTCATCTTCTAAATAAAACGATTCAATCAAAACATCCTTATTATTTACGCAGCTACAATAAACTCCAGAAATTGCCAATATAGATCTTGTAGCAAAAAATGAAGCTTGATAAGACATAGATTGACTAGCAGTAAAAAAACCGTCTTTCATTGATTTCTGAATAGCTTGTAAAAAATTTATTGCTCTATATAAGAAATCTATTCCCTCAATAAAAATTAATTGCCTCATCAAGCTTATGTTATAATCTGTTTTATAAGGGAATCCTTGTGATAAATCATATAGAGTTTCCAAAATATCGTCAACCGAATCTTTTTGCTCATAAACAAACACAGGACTTAACAAATCTATCATAATACTTTGAAAGACAGATTTATTAGACCAATCTCTTTCATAATTAATTACTTCTATGTAGGACATTATAATTTTATACTTGTTTTAAATTCACTTTGAGAGATAATTGTTGTAATTGCTGTTTTAAGTTCACTTGCAGCATTATTTTCCGCTTTTTCACCTGTTCCATATTGAGTCCACCCTTCTATACCATCCTTCAAATCAGTTTCTTCTAAAACTTCTTTCAATAAACCTATAATATCTTGAACGGTAAAACTACCATTAGTTCTATTAATAATGGTGTTAAAAATGTATTCAAAAGATTTCATAAATGCGCCAAATCCGACTGTTTGATAAAAGATAGGGCGTTCTTTCTTTAATTCCCAATTAAAAACTTTTTCTATGGCTCTAAAATAATTTTCTATAATCTTAGTCTGTTGTACAAGGGGAAAGTCAGATAACTTCCCTCTTTCAAATGTAACTAAAGGTTCTACTTTTCTAACAAAATTAGATTTAGATATCTGTCCAGCCTTAGGAGAAGAAGTTATTGCAATTCTATTATAAAAAGGAGAAGTTTCACTCTTATTAAGTACGTCAGCAATATCACTTGCTCTATTTTGGGCAGTTTCTTTAGGACTTAATTCTCTAGGTAATCTTCCTAATAAGTCAATATATAAAGAGGATGGAACACCTTTTGCCTCTCTGTTTATTGTAACGAATTGAAGAACTTGTTCAGCTTGACCTGCTTTAAGCATTGCTATCACAGGCAATTCAATTTCTGCTTCAGCCAAGGCTGCGCCTAAAGTTCTATGTTGTCCATCAATAATCCAAGCATTATTTGGACTATTTTCAATAGTGATTTGTTTTTTGTCTTTGCTTAAAGAAGCCTTGTCAATAGATATAAGGACACTTACAGGTATGATATTTCCTGTGTCAATAAATTTTGCAATTGATTTTTTTCTAAACTCAGAAAACATCCTTTGGTAACCATCTGGAGTTTCTTCTGTTTTTCTAGCAACTGAAGCAAACTCTAATAATTCTTTAGCCTTAATTTTAAATAAAACCAAAGTATTTTTATTCTGTTCAAAAGTTAAACAATCAAATGTAACCCTAGCCGTCATTTTTACTTCCTTATCTTAGATGCATAAGAATTCTAACATAAATATTTTTTATCACTAAATATTTGTTGATTTTATTTTTTCAATAAGTCTTGCAATATTTTCTATTATATCACTTTGTTTGTTATATATTTCATGTTCCCAAATTCTTAATATATGCCAATTATTATCTATATAATATTGATTTGTTTTTAAATCTCTTTTAATATTATGATTAATCTTATTTTCCCAAAATTCATAGTTACTTTTAGGCATTTTAAAATGCTTAGGGCAAGCATGCCAGAAACATGAGTCAAGAAAAATAACTATTTTATATTTTTTAATTGCAATATCAGGTGTTCCGGGTAAATCTTTCACATTACGGCGAAATCTTATTCCTCTTTTATGTAACTCGCTAGCAACATATCTTTCCATATAAGAATTTTTACCTCTTATACAACTCATTATCTTACTTCTTATTTCTTTTGAAAAAATATCAGCCATTCTTACATAATTTCAATATTTTACATTAATTACCATATAACTTTGGATAAAACATAAGACTATGAAAAAGTAAGAGTTTACCCCATATTAACCTATTCTTGACACAAATTTTCAAAGCCCCTCTCTCGGTCATAAAATTCAGCATCTCTGCTAAATTAAGAGGGGAGGTCGGGATTGCAAGAGCTATAAATAAAAGTTTTCTACTATTTTTTGCATTGTTTCTTGTTGTAACTCTTGTGAAACATGGCTGTATGTGTCTAAAGTTATTTGTATACTTGCATGTCCAAGTATTTCGGAAACTGTCTTTATATTCGCATTACTTTCCAATGCCCTTGTAGCAAAGGTATGCCGTAGTGCATGAAATGTCTTATGCTCTATTTGCGCCTTTTTTAAAGTCCTAAGGTAAAAATCTCTAAATGTACCTGGGTCAATATATTGTCCATCCTCGCGGCAAAATACCATATTTAAGTCTTTATATGCTTTGCCCCATTTTAGTTTTTCTTGTTCTTGTTGTTTTTTATGTTTCTTTAGTTCATCCATAATAACATTTGCTATATAAATGACACGCTTTGATGTTTTTGTTTTGGTATCGTCTATTATGCCCAATCTTGTCTTGGCTTTAGCATCTTCACTATAGTCTTTTATTCTAGCAAGTTGTTGGGTTACGCATAATTTATTATTTTCAAAGTCTATATTATCCCAAGTTAAACCTAATACTTCACCCTTTCTCATGCCTGAATATAATGTTAGCAATACGGCAATCCCCCAAGGATGGCTAAAACAAGCATTATTAAGCTGCCTTTGTTCCTCAGGGCTTAATATTTCAATTGTTTTCTTTTTCATTCTTGGTAAAGTAACACTTTTAAGGGGGTTTTTGATTATTAAATCATCTCTGACAGCCTGTTCAAGGGCTTTGTGCAACGTTATGTGTATATTTCTTATTGTCTTAGGGTTAAGGCCACCTTTGCCGTCCACACGCCCGTCTATAAGTAATTGGTTGTAAATCTGCTGTACTTTCCTACCCTTTAGCTCAGAAAGTTTAATTCTTCCTATAAAAGGCTTTAAATGATGTTTAATAATACTTTCATCATTAACTTGTGTAGATAACGTAACCCTGTTAACTATATGAGTACTGTAAAATTCATCAAGCCATTGCCCTACAGTTAGTTTATTGTTTTCAATATACGTGCCTGTCAGTTTAGCAACCTTATACTCATCAACCTTCTTCATCAATTCACCATGGGTTTTGGCACTAAGATATTTAGTTTTTGGTTTACCTAAACGATTATAACCATCAGACATTAACGCTTCCCAACGTCCGCTTTTCTTTTGTCTAATACAACCTTCACCGTTTCCTCTTCTTTTAGCCATTTTGTATTAGTCCTTTTTGGGTTCTCCATTCTGTGAGGATTTTATAAAAAGTATTTTGTTTTAATTTAAGCTCCTTCATTGCTTCTCTTCCTGTTAATTCGCGTTTTTCCCAACGCATAAAAACATTTTCAAAATTCTCAGGTGGAATGATTCTTTTTCTGCCTTTATATTTGCCTGCGCGTTTGGCTAAAATAATGCCTTCGCGCTGGCGTTCTAAAATATTTTCTCTCTCAAATTGGTTTATAGCAGCAAGCATTGTTAGCATCATTTTCCCTGCAGGGGTATTAGTATCTAAATTTTCTTTTAAACTTACTAACTTAACACCTTTTGCTTCTAACCGTTCCACAATTTCAAGTAAATCCTTTGTGCTACGGGCAAGCCTTGAAAAATCTAAAATATAAACAGTATCCTCATTTCTTACATAATCAAGCATTTCTTTTAAATAAGGTCTATTAGTATCTTTACCGCTTGCCTTTTCTATAAAAGTTCTGTCTATCTTATAGGATTTTAAAGCTTCCATTTGTCTTGCTTCATTTTGTTCTACTGTGCTCACTCTTACATAAGCTATCTTTTGTCCTAAAGCCATTGTTATATCTCCTTTCTAGCTTTTTAACAAATGGGATTATAATGTGGAATTTTTTAAAAGTAAATACTTTTACGGACACCTGTGTATTAATTATTAAAATCAATTTCAAACAAACGCTTTTTACTATATTCTGTCTGTTTATTTAGCCTTTACCCTATTCAACAACTTGGATTTTTACTAATGATATTATTATTGAGATATCTGCATAAATACTCAGTAAGAAACATATATGGTTATAAGTTTTATTAGTGCTTGTAATTTACCGCTTTTGTAATTTAGATTTTGTAAAAATAAATACCTTTAAAATAGCTTTGATTGTGCTTTTTTATACTCTTCCTTAAAATCAAAATTGCTGAGTATTTCGTTATTATCAACATCAACGCTTCTATATGATGTCATTTGATGCATTACATATCCTATATAGTAGTTTGAATCGTCAGTTACAGGCTTTTTCCTTGAAATGGTACGTTTTTTACAATATGTATACTTCCTTCTATGCCTTTCATTAATATTTCTAACTATTTGACTTGTTATTGTTTCTGCTGGGTTTGCATAAACAAGAATATGTAAGTGAGGTTGCTTTTTCTTTATGCCAATTATTTTATTTTTTGGCAAAAATATTCTTTTAGGCCTTCCCTTGTTACTATTTTTTTCGATAACTGGGGCACAATTTTTTAAAGAGTGTTCTGATACCACAATCATAGCTTTACAAGCCCAATTATTTCTTTTTGCAATTCTTTTGGTAAAAGCTTGTACTGCTTCAGCTTCTTTTTCAGCATCTTTAATGGTTTTATACTTCCATTGATTTTCAATTCGCATTAATTTAGTTATTTTATCCATTATTATTTCCTTTTCATTATTACAGTTCTAACAGTTCTTTAGTTCCTATATGTCTTATATGTATGTATTCATTATGTTTTAGTCTTTGCTATATGTAACTGCACAATACTTTCGGAACTGCATTACATTTTATCTAATACGCTTAGGTCATAATCATTCTGAATATCAATGACCAAACATCTTTTTTTAATTCCGTTTAGTGTTATTCCTTTTGTTGCTTGAGTTTTACCTGCAAGAATTCTTATATCATTTTTTGCGTAAAGTAAAAGTTCTTTTTGAGTTGGGGGTAAAGTTCTTGTAAATTGCCTATAATGAGCTGAAAATGCTTTATAAGCTTGTTCAAAGTGGATGCATAAGTGACTTACAGCATCAATGATTTCAAGTCGGTTATTTTCAGATTTTTCTTGCCTGTTATAAGCGTATTTATAATCTTTATTAAAAATAATTGCTTTATTTCTGGCTAAGATGGGTAAAGACGTCATAAATTCTTCCCATGGGCTTTCAACTTTTAATGCTTTATCGTAGTTAGCTACAAAATTATTAAAACTTTCCAATACTTCATTGAGCTGTGTTTCCTCTGCAATATTAAGTAAAATTTGGTATCCAGTGTATGCAATAGCGATATTATTAATACATCTCTCTTTAAGTTGAGGGTTAGAATTTTTAACAATTTCCTTTTTTGCATTAAAAATTTCTATAACTTTGTCAGGGTTTTGCTTAACGATTGAAGGTAAAATATTAGAAAGATATTTCTCTCTGATTTCATTAAAACCAACAACATCATCACTTTTAAATTTATGTTGTTCAAAATTACATAAGAGCAAACGGTTTAAAATTTCGGGGCGTTGTGGTGGTTGGAAATTACTACTAATCATTAATGTTGCATTAATAGATGTTTTTTCTTTTGCAATTTTATCCCGATTCGTACCTTGATAAGCTGATTTAATGAACCCTTCAAAATACTTGTCATTTAGTGCTCTTCTTGAAATTTCATCATAAATTATAGGCATACAATTACACTTATCAAGGCTTTGCCACATGCTTAAAACTGTAGAATCGCCACTATGAATGTAATCTTCGTCGTATCCAAAGGTAAAAGCAATATTATTTAAGATGTTTGTTTTACCAGAGCTTGTTGTTCCATATAGATACGCTACTGGAAAACCTTTTACGTTTTTAATAAAAAAATTTCTAAATGGAGCCATAACGCCAAGCCCCAAAATTAGCAAAGGTTCAATTGAATTAGAATAGCCTTTATATGTGGTATCTAAAAGTTTTTGAGTCAATTCGTTAGCTATATATTTTTCTGAGCGTTTAAGTGTTGGCTTAAACGATATATCTTCATTTAATACTATATTATTAATCATTTTCATTTCTCCTTTAATCTTCTAAACTAATTACTTCATCTGCCAATAGCCAAACGTTCTTATCAGAAATAAGACCCGGGCGGTTATATTTATAAACCACTGGATAATCTCTTACCGAACAAAGTTGATATAAAAGTTGATTGAATTCTGCCTTAGTGAAGCAATCAAAAAAATTACCCTTTTGTGAAAGTTTTTGCCTAAAGTACTCTAGATTATTTTTTTTCTTTCCTGGCAATTCAAAACTAAAACTATAACCATTGCTATCAACAACTTCAAATTCTAGATTATGTTCTTCTTGGTAGTTTTCATCAACATCTACAATTATTTTTTTAATATATAAACTATAGTTAGTGACTACTTTGAAATAGAGGGAATAGATACCAAATGTTTTTCTTGAATATATTTTTATGACCTTATTGTCAAAACTGAAAAAATCCAAATATCTTCCTACGGTAGGCTTATCGTTTAGTGCACAATCATAACCAAAAAGTGATGATTTAGAGTTTTTAATACCTTGCAATATTTCTGAAATGTAAAATGTTTCTGCTCTATCAAGATAAGGATCTTGATTTGGAGATTCATAAATAATTGTATCCACGTGATGACAATATTCTATTAACTCTTTACTACAAAAATTATTTTTATCTTTAATAAATATTAAACATTCATATTGTTTGGATAACGAAATTATAGATTCTAACAAGCTTTCATTGTTAATTGCTTGCAGGCATATAACGTCAATCTCTACTCTTTCATCGTTAAATCTTTGTTGATTTGATGCAAATCTTTTAGCCTCTTCTAAAGATTTAAATATGCAGGCATCGTTACGATCTTTAAATTCAGCTAATTTTATTATTTCAGACATAGTTTTACTCTCCTTCATTACTAAAATTCTTATTCATCCAAAGTTTTAGTCCTTCAATCGGAATTAGTACGCGTTTGCCAATTCTGACAACAGGGAAATCTTGTTGCCTACTTAATTGGTAAGCAAGTGAACGCCCAATACCCAAGTATTGCCCTAGTTCGCTAACCGAAATAGTAAATTTTTCTTTAATCATAATTTCTCCTTTTTGTTAGTAATATCATCAGCAGATAAATACATTTCAAAAGCTGATACTTAACAGTATCAGGCAATTAGGAGTTCTTGCATATCCAAAAAATAAGTAAATTTTTATACTAAAAATTAGTATATTTATTTTGTTTATTAGAATTAATCATATTACACAAATCAATTGTTGATATTTTTGTTCTATTAAAACTTTTTGCAACTTTTTCTCTTGCATTTGCTAATTGTTTTATAATGGTTGAGGCTTTTTTATTAAGAGCTTTAGCCGCTTCTTCTTGGTTTTTGTGTTTACTTACAGCTTCAATAGCGTTAAATTCTTCTGGTGTTAATAGTTTTTTTAATCTACTTACTGTATCTTGCATATAATTTTCTTCATTTAATAAATCATTTGCAACTTTTATTTTTAAATTTAAATATTCTTCTTTACTCATAAGTATATGAGTTTCTGCAACAAAATTTATTAATTCGTCCAAAACAACCGTAATAGATACACAACAATCTAAACATTTAAAAAGCTCATCTCTTTCTAAACTAAGTTTACAGTTATTACCACAATTTATAAACTTATTGAATAGATAAAATGCGTATAACTTTTTTGAGTCAAAGTCTTTTTTTAATAATTCTTCTAATTTATTGATATTATTTTCATAAACTAATTTTATACTTTCAAATTTATTCATATTTTCTTCTGGAATTAAAGTAGGAAATTTATTAATGGATTCATAGCTTACAGGCTCTTTTAGCGCTTTATATTGAAAAATAATTTTATGAATATTCAATATTTCATCAAAATCAAATAATCCAGAATTTTTCCCTTTATAAAAATCATGACAATCTTGGTTAAAATCAAGGGTATAGTAGTTACTGTCTTCCTTAATCATATCAATAAGTTTACTATAATAATCTTTTGATTGTTCCATTCCAAATTTCAAAGATTCAATTGCTTTATTACAAATACTAAAAAAATAATAATTATTCTCTTGCTCAAGAGATAATGCTTCATCCTCATCCACCAAAGAATATAGGTTTTTTATATCATTTGAAAGTTCATACAGTAATTTTTTAAATTCCGTATTATTATTAAGACGATTATAGTAACAAGCCCTTTCAAGGAATTTATCATATAAGATTCTATTATTTTTAATATATGGATAAATTTGATTCCTTCCCAGATATATTAAAGATTTTAAAGGGATTATTTTTTCAGAGGGACAACCTGATAATTTATCATGCACAGAAATTATATAGTTTTTTGATTCTTCTATATATTCTTCAATATAGGTAATTGCTCTCTCTTTATAAGCCCCAAGGTCTTTCACTATTAATTCAGATTTGACGTCCATTTTCAAACTTATCCTGTTTTCATTATTTTTTATTAAATCATAAATAAATACTATAAACTAGGCGTTTTTCTCGCCCCGACAAGCCTTATGAAATTAATTTTAGGTACAAATACACGTCACGGTTGGCAAAATAAACTGTGGGGCGTCAAATGTATTGTCGTTAAAAAACTAATTTAACAGCTTAAAACCAAGTTATTATTGAGTTTAATGACGTATATTCTCTCTAATTGCCATAAATATCACCGTTTAATTTAACCCTTACAGAAAGAAATGCCTCTAAAACTCTTTCATAATTTTTGCTGATTGTTTTTGTGTATTAAAGTTCTCTAAGTCCAATTATATTCTTTATTATAGAGAAAACTTTTAATTAAACTTCTTGCAGATTTTTTATATTTTCATTTTCTTCTAAAATAAGTTTAAGCCAAACACAAAGTTTCTCTACAGTGTCTAAATTATAAGCTGTTAGCTTTATTATAGGGTTCTTGAAGCTGTTTAATTGTATAATAATATCTACTTTAGATGTTGCCTTTGATTTGCGGTTACCTAAAATACTCCCTAAAACAACCCCTCCTGCACCTAACAGAATTCCACCCATAATAGGGGCTCCCAAAGAAGCCTTAGTAATTGTTTCACCATTTTTATTTATTTCAAATCCAATAATCTCCTCAAAACCTAATAAATATTCTCGTTCTTCATAAATAGAGGTTCTCGAATGAGGTTTCATTATAAGCAGTTTTTTCATAGCAGGGTCTATAGCAAGTGTACAGTAACCTAATTCCAATTTATCTTCAAAATTATAGCCTTGTGCAGCGTATTCAGAAATTTTATTTTTTTTATCAATATTATCAGTAATGCTAAATATTACTATAAGAATGAAGCTAGCAATAAAAAAACCTATTAAATATGGAAGCATTTTTCTCTCCTTTAGTTATTTTAGGGGGCAACGTTAATATATTCATGAGTTCTTATATTTTCTAAAGTTATCTCCATATTAGGAGTTTGCCCCAATGGAACAGCAATTCCAAAATTTACATTTTGGTCGGGCATTATTACTTGCTCTTTATAGGTTACTAATTTATTTGTATTGTACTTAACCGCTTCCGCCGTTGATTTTTTAGTATTGTTTAAATCAACAAACGTTACTATCGTGTTTGCCCCCATACAAGGAAGTGCAACCAAAAGGCTCAATCCAAAGGTAAAAGGAACTGCTGCAATAGAGCCCATTTCTATAGCCGTTAAAGTAGCAGACAAAGGAGAAATAAATCTATAAGAGTTATTTAATTTTTCCCCGTCGTTAACAGCGTTTAAAACAGAAATATTATTTACCTTTAGGGCATCAGAACTCACATTTTGCAATGAAATCTCATAAGCGGAATACTTCTTTTTTAGGAGCTTACTTTTCAATGGAACATTTGTTGTATTTACTTTAACCATTGAAGTTTCCGCCGCAAAACAAATTAAATTAAATGAAATTAAACTTGCACATAAAATTGCTGAAAATAACTTTTTCATATTCCACCTCTTTAAATTAATTGCAACCTTTTAGTAAACATTAAAAATATTTTTAATATCCAATACTATACAGGAAAGAGAGCAATTATACAACCTTATAGATGGTAGATAAAACAAGAAAAAACCAACACTATTGTTGTATGGTTAAAAAAGATAAAATACTTGTTAAATTAGGCTCTAAAATTGTCGAATACAGAAAACTAAAAAATTTATCACAAGAAGATTTAAGTTTTCAAGTTAAATCGGCTAGAAATTATATTGGTTGCATTGAACGTGGCGAAAAAAGCCCAAGCATAAAAACTCTTCAAAAAATAGCAAAAGCCTTAAATGTTGAATTATATTTATTGCTGAAATTTGATTAATTATTTCCCTTTGCCTTCGGGATAATATATTACTTTATTGCCTGATTTCTTATAATAGCCTGTATATTGGCTGTATTTATTATATGTTTTTACTTTTCCGTTTGATTGTTTCTTTTGATAGCCTTGCAAGCTGCCATACTTATCGTACACCTTTATAGTTGAATTTGATGAACTGAATGTATTACTAACATCATTATATTGATTATATGCTTGTGCAGTCATTGTGATAAATAATACAATAATTATTCCGATAAGCTTTTTCATATTTACTCCTTATTTCATATGGGCTTATAGCCAATTTTAAATCTTATTATTAAAAAAGTTTAATAAAACTTAATTATATTAATTATGTATTATCTAATTTGTTATAATAGGATAATGGCAAGTGAAAGTGACTCTAAAATCGTTATTCAAGAACTACGAGAGCAGATTAGCAAGGAAACTTCTTTTGAAATCCCTGGACTAGTTAATCAATTAAGATGCAACAATTACTTGATACCTTTATTTGAAGCTGTTGTAAATGCGATTCAATCAATCTATATTAGCAATATAAAAAATGGTCATATAGAAATTTATATTGATAGATTGGGCGGCCAAAAATCATTATCTGATGAAAATATACCTTATAAAGTACAGCCTATAAATAACATTTTCATATCAGACAATGGGGAAGGATTTAATAATAAGAATCTAAAGTCATTTTTGAAGGCATTTACTACTGAAAAAATTGAATTTGGATGCAAAGGAGTTGGCCGTTTTACTTGGTTAAAAGTATTTAGAGAAGCACGAATAGAGAGTATTTTTATTGAAAATAATGAAAAACTTACACGTCAATTCTCATATAAATTACCTGATGGGCTACAAGAAAATACATATCAAGAACACACCACAACTAAACATACTAATAATCAAACTATAATAAAATTAATAGATATGCATAAAACTTACTTAGACGGAAGTGCGCAACGAATTGAAACTATAGCAAAAAGGCTTTTAGAACACTGTTTTTATTATATTAGCCTAAAAGATGCCCCAACAATAATAATATCAGGTTATGATAACATTGACAGGGATAAACAAACAAAAACCATATGTTTAAATGAGTTATTTAAAGAAATATATGGAAATAACATTACTAAACAAAAAATTACAATTAAAGGCAATAAATTTGACCTTATGCATGTAAAAGCCTTTGATAATTCGGAAGAATCGACTCATAAAGTTTATTTTTGTGCAAATAACCGTACAGTTAATGAAGAATCAATAAAAAGCATAACAAAAATTGCCAATCTATCAGAAAAAATACCTGAACTTAATGGCGATAAAAAATTTTTCTATGTTGCATACTTATCAGGAAAATATTTTGATAATTCAACTGATTTAGAACGTACTAGCATAAATATTTTAAATAATGCAAGCTTTGATGATCCTAATTATTTATCATTTTCCGAAATTAAACGGGATTTATCTACTTATTTAAAAAAATTTATAGCCCCTTATATGAGTTCTCTCGATAAAACAAAAATGCAAAGGATCGAAACATTTATAAAAGAAGAAATTCCTCAATATAATTATCTTTTAAAAGAAACGCCTTCTTTCTTTGAGGATATATCTCCTACAACTTCTGACGAAGAATTAAAAAAAATAATAAGAACTAAACATTTCCAAAAAAGGGACGAAATTACTAGTAATTTTGATAAAAGATTAAAAGAGACAAATAAGCAAGAAATAATAAAATACAAGGATTATAAAAAGAATTTTGACAAATTAAATAAAGAAGTCATAGAAGCTAGTCAAGCTGACTTAGCTGAATATGTATCTCATAGAAAAATTGTTTTGGATTTATTCGAAAGCTATCTTCATTGGAATATCGAAAAGAATAAATATTTTCCAGAAAAAGTTATACATGATTTAGTTTATCCTATGGGTTTTACCTCTGAAAATACTCCATATGAAAAACATAATTTATGGTTAATAGATGACAGGCTTGCCTTTTCTCAGTTTATATCATCAGATAAACCTATAAATACTATAAATCCAGAATCAAAAAGCAAAAAAGAGTTTGATTTATACTTCTTTGATAGTAAAAATCTCTTTACGCTAGATGATAAAGACAATTATTTTGAATCTATAAGCATAATAGAGTTTAAAAGACCTGAACGAAATAATTATTCGAAAAGTAAAAAGAAAAATGAAAATCCTATTGAACAAATTTTAGATTACATCAAAGATATTAAAGAAGGAAAGATCAAAAAAATTGGAGAAAGAACCATCCGTACACAAGAAAATGCCAGATATTACGGGTATGTAATATGTGATATAACAGATAAAATACAAGAATTTGCTGATAAAGCAGGTTTGCATAAATCTTCAGATGGTATGGGCGGATATTTTGGTTATAATCATACCTATAAGTGTTATATAGAAGTAATCTCATTTGAAAAACTACTTGCGGATTCCAAAAAACGCAATCATATTCTATTTAAAAAACTTGGCCTTGAAAATTAATTTAATAATTCAACATACAAATATTTTAGCTTTAGTATATAGTTACAATTAGAATATAGTTTATTAAGCAGGGTACGATTATGGCAAAAAAGAAGGATGAAACTTATACAATTATCTGCCAAGTTGAAAGTTGGGATATTTCATACCATCTATTTCCAAAAGAATTTAAGCTAGATACTTTCCTTTCTGACTGGATTGAAGTTAACGCTAGGGTTATATTTTCAAAAAGCAAAAATATTAAAGAAGGTGATGATATCTTATTTAGAATCAACATTGCTCCAATTGTAGATTATGACATAGAATGCCCAGAGTATTATGGCAGCTTTAATAAATCAAGAAAACAAAGAGAGTGCTTTATAAGTATGCCAAACAGCTTTGCAGAAAGGTTTTCTTTACTAATAAATCAAAATATTAAACCGTATTTTGATTTGAGTTGCACAACTGGTAATTATAGAAGCATCAAAATAAAATCTTTCTCTATGCATAGTCAAATAAATATAGAAGATTACATTGAGTAGGATTATTTTATGTATGAAATAATATCAGAATTTTATCCTGTGCTAATTATATTACTTATAGCTATTTTCTTTATTGGGGTTCTTTTACATGAAAATAAAAAGTATAAAAGTGGTGCTTATTATCAAATAACAAAGAATTCTTATTTATCAATCATTTTTGACAAAGGTAAATATGGCGAATACCTAATATATAAAAATTTAAAATCTCTTGAAACCGAAGGGGCTAAATTTTTATTTAACATTTATATTCCTGCAGATGAAGTCAAAACAACTGAAATCGATGTCTTATTAATTTGCCCTCAAGGTCTATTTGTATTTGAAAGTAAAAATTATAGTGGTTGGATTTTTGGAAATGAAACAAACAAAAAATGGACACAAGTAATATATGATTACAAAAATCATTTTTATAACCCCATAAAACAAAATAGCTATCATATTAAACATTTAAAAAATCTTATTAAAAAGATTGTACCAATGCATTCTATAGTTGTATTTTCAAATGAATGCACTCTCAAAGATATTACGGTTAAAAGCAATAATGTCTGTGTAATAAATTACTATAATTTATACCCTCTTATCTCTAAAATATGCAACGACACACAAGATAACTTTTTAACAGAAATCGAAATAAGCGATATTTATAACAAGCTCTATCCTTATACACAGGTTAGTTATGAAGGAAAAATACAACATATAAAAAAAATTTCTACCAAGTTATAGTTATTTCGCGTTATACAGTATTATCGCAATATTGGGTACAATCTTGGGTATTGCATAAAAAAAGAGCTTTAACAAATCGCTAAAACTCTTTTATATTAATGGTTGCGGAGGCTGGATTTGAACCAACGACCTTCGGGTTATGAGCCCGACGAGCTACCAGACTGCTCCACTCCGCGTTAATTATAACGAAAACCATTTATACAGCTATTATGGCACATAAAATTTTTTTTGCAAGCTTACAAGACTTTAAATACTGATTAAAAGTCTTTATTCAAGATTTATATATAATAGAACTTGGAATCCCTTAACAAATTAATCTTTTTTTGATTTTTTATCGTTTTTTTCACTTAAAAGTGCTTCGGGTTCTTCTTCCGACGAAGCAACTTCTATAGTCAGTTCTTCTTCATCTGAACTATCCGCTGATATCTCAATATTCTCTGTTTTTTCTTCTTCCGGAATATTATCAGTTTCAGATTCTAATTCATCATTAGACTCTGTTACATTTTCAGTTTCATCTATTTCCTCTGTTTGCGCAGCTTCATCTTCTTCGATTTCCTCAACTGTTTCTTCATCAGATTCAGTATCAATTTCTTCAGAGTTATCTTCTTCAGCTTCTTCAAGAATTTCTTTTTCGCTTTTTGTTCTTACTACAGGAATATTCAGCATTAATGCTATAGAGTCTCCCTCGCCTGCTAGATTAAGCTCGAGCATTTCTTTATCTATAACAATATATTTTGAAATTACGTCTATTAATTCCATTCTCAATTTGTCTAAAGTCAATGGGTCCAATTTGGTTCTATCATGCATAAGAACCAGTTTAAGCCTGTTTGATGCAATATCTTTAGTATTTTCACCTTTTTCAGATTGAAAAAAGCTCATAACCTTATTATATAATTCAGCTAATAATTCTTTCATCTAAAAGCACCTTACCCTTTCAATCCTGCAAAGAATTTTTTAATTTTTGCAAAAAATCCTTTAGGCTCGTCAATATCAAGGAAAGGTACGTCTTCACCTTTTATTCTTTTTGCCACATTCAAATACGCTTTACCTGCCAAAGATTTAGGGTCATTAACTATAGGTTCGCCTCTGTTTGTTGAAGTTATAATCCCTGTGTCTTCAGGAATTATACCTATTAAAGAACAGGACAAAATATCAACCACATCGTCAACACTCATCATATCATTAGATTTTATTAAGCTTGGTCTTACACGATTTAGAAGCAATTTATAAGATTTTATTTCTTCTTTAGCTTCCAATAAGCCAATAATTCTGTCAGCATCTCTTACTGCGGACATCTCCGGTGTTGTAACAACAATAGCTTCAGATGCACCTGCAACGGCAGTTTGAAAACCATGTTCTATCCCTGCCGGACAATCTACAAGTATAAAATCAAAATCTTTTTTAAGATCTTTTGTTATTTTAGTTAGCTGTTCTTCAGTAACTGCGGATTTATCACGAGTTTGAGCAGCAGCCAAAAGACACAAGTTTGGATTTTTCTTATCTTTAACCAAAGCCTGTTTCAGTTTACATCTTTCTTCAACGACATCAACAAGTGTATATACAATTCTATTTTCAAGCCCTAATAATAAATCAAGGTTTCTTAACCCGATATCTGTATCTATCAAAACAACTGAAGCTCCTTCTTTAGCCAAAGCAGTTCCGATATTAGCACTTGTAGTAGTTTTACCTACTCCACCTTTTCCCGAAGTAATTACTATTACTCTGCCACTCATTTATGTATACTCCTTAATCGTTTATTTTAAATATAACTATTTCGTCATTAACTATTCTTGCTTCTTCAGGTGTAAACACGTTTGTTTTCTCGACAAAAATAGTATTTAAAGAATCAGGTCTTCTTGCATAACAATCTGATATTCTTAATTGAATTGCATTCATTTTAAGAGCTCTGATTTTTGCCTTCTGATTGCCTAAAGCTCCTGCATGGGCGATTCCACCTAAAACACCCCATACAGTTATATCACCTGATGCTTTTATTTCAGACCCGGGATGACAATCCCCGATTATAACAATATTTCCTTCAAAATTTATAACCTGCCCGGAGCGTATTGTTTGTTTGATATATTTAACAGGAAAGGCATCAATTTCATAGTCTTCTTCAGTGTATTCTTTTTCTTCTTCAACTATACCTGCATAAATTTGTTCTTGCGTAGAAACTGATTCTTCTTTTGTTTCTTCTGCCTCAAATATATATTCAAGTTTTTTTTCTGCATTAAATATTGCATCGATTCCTTCCTGTATAATTTCTGAAGGTTCAGATTCAACAGCAGAAGGTTCTTTTACAGGTACACTTTCCGATAAATCTTCTTGAACAATATCTTGAGATTCTTCTTCAACTACAGTTTCATTTTTTTCTTCTTCTTGAGCAGATATTTCTATTTTTTCATATTCACGAGGTGTGGAAGATATTGTTTCTTCTAATACCTCGATTGGTTCTTGCTCATTAGATTCATCCGGGGCAACTATTTCTTCGGTTTGTTTTATGCTGACCTGTTCATCAATTGATTGAATAATTTCGTCAATTGTTTTATATGTCATTTCAGGCTCTTCTTTAGCAATATTTTCAATACTTGCGTTTGAAATAATTATTCCCAAAGCCAAAGCAGAATTTTCTGTTTGCACAGATCTTGTATCAACATATGAAAGACTTGAATTAATACTGTTTATAAGAGACTTAATACTTAATAACTGCGCCTGGTTTAAATCTATATCTCCCAATTTTAGACAAATATTTTTATTGGATGCTTCTTCATTATCTAAAATACTACTTAAATCAAAAACAATCTCAGCTGCAGTTTTTACATAACTAAGATCGATTGTGTATACATTATCACTAAATCCTTGTTCCATTTCCATTTCTCACTCATAAATTATTGTTTTCAATATAAAAAGAATATATTAAATGGCTTGAGAATACAAACATTTTTTCTGCATTTGTATCAATTTGTATCCATATCCTTGTAACAAAGTATTAAGTTGTTTTTTCACCAATATTCAAGATATTTTCGGCTTTGATTGACTACATTAAATTTGTTCTTAAAAATAAAATAAGTAATAATATACTTATTGAATTTAAGAAGAGTATTTGCGGATGAATTTAAAGAAAAAGATGGTTATTGTGGCATGTTATTGTCTTTTAACATCGTCAACGACCATAACGACAAAAAACAGCACTCAAGCAGTTGAAAGTAAAATTGAGACAGGAATTACACAAAGCCAAGACCTCGGAAAGATAGAATTTAATTCAAAAGAGCTTTATAAACTCTATAAAGGAGTAACTAACGAGGACAGGATTATTGAAGCCCTTGAGTTAATGAAGAACACAAGCGGAAGCTTTTCAAGAAGGGCAATAATAGGTAATAATCTTATAGACAAAGAAATTAAAATAGAATTTAAAGATTTATCCACAATTAACCCTAAATATGCAAATTTTGAAGCATTAGGCTGGAAAAGAGGCTCAAAACTTTACATATATGTAAACAGAAAACATTCTGATGCACCTGCATCTGCACTGGCTGCTCTTTTATCCCATGAAGCGCTGCATCAAGATGAATTAAACTCATTGAATGAAGAAACGTACGCATGGACAATGGAAGCTACTGTCTGGACTCAGCTTGTAGAACAAAATCCCAATATAGCAGATTCAAATCACCCTCTCGTAAGAAGAGAAAATATGTTAAAAAATCTTTTAGAAAAAGGTAATTATACCAATAAATATATTAAAAAAGCTGTATTTTCAAACCCCGGATATCAAAATTTACCTACCCGCTCACCCGGATTTGAAGATGAAAATTTATAAAAAGATTCACTGACTTAACAGCCCCAAAAATCTTAAGGGGCTGTTTTCTTTTTCATTAACCCAAATTTGGCTGATTGAATTTTCTTCAAAATTTCCTTTTGCAACTTTTTTGACGACAGCAAAATTAACATCAATAAAATTTATATTGCTTATTTCTTCGAGATAATATTTTTCGCAGCCACAATTAGGACAATATCTGGATTCAGGCTGAATTTTGTTCAAATGAAGATAAGAGACTCTTTTTATATTACAGCAGGAACATCTTGCCAAATACCACTTGTTTTCCACATAAGCTCCGCAATCAGGACAATATGCGTTTTCTGTGTTAACCGAAACTTTTTCGTGCGGGCATTCTTTCAGTGAATTTAATAATTTTATTATCATATTTCATTTATAAGAGAATTTTTAATTAAATCAATTTTTATCTTAAAAACTTGATAATTAGTGAAAATTAATTTAGAGTAGAAAATAATAAGGAGAGGCTATTTGGATAATTTGATTTTGGAAAATAATAAGATTAAACCCAATTTAAAACAGCAAGAATGCATTGACTCGCTTGAAGGTCCTGTAATGGTTCTGGCAGGTCCTGGAACGGGAAAAACTTTTACATTAATCCACAGAATAAAAGCAATGCTGGAAGAAAAAAATATTTCGCCTAAAAATATTCTGTGTATGACATTTTCTGAACCCGCAGCATCAGAGATGAAGGAGAGGGTCATCAAAGTAACAGGCAAATCAGCATCCTCGATTGAGATAAATACTTACCATGCTTTTTGCAACAACCTTATAAAACAATATCCGTCAAAGTTTGAGCTGCTTGAAAACGTCAGTGTAATTGATGATGTTTCAAAAGTAAATCTTATGAAACTATGTTTGGATGAGTTCAAGCCAAAATTTTTGGTAGACAAATGGAACAACAGATACCACTATTTAAAACAGCTTTTAAGCTGCGTGGATGATATCAAAAAGAACCAATTAACAAAAGAGCAATTTTTCTCAAATATGAAAAACAATCCCGAGTGGCTTTTAAAATCGAAGGAACTTGAAGAAGAAAAAGAAGACAGAATAAATAACAATAAAGCTTTAAAAACGTTTTTGAGCGGAAAATATGAACCGCACATAAAAAAGATTGAAAAAGCAAAAGAAGCCTGGGAGATAATTGAACTTTATATGAAATGTATGGCTCAAAAGAATTTTATCGATTTTAACGATATGATTAACCTAGTTGTTGAAACTTTCGAAAATGACTTTGACTTCCTTACAAAAGTAGCAGCTGGCTACAAATATCTTATGATTGACGAATATCAGGATACAAACCACCTGCAAAATAAGCTGATAGATTTGATTGCACAAGGTGCCGGTACAGATAATATTTTCGTCGTCGGGGATGATGACCAGATAATATTTGAATTTCAGGGCGCAAAGTCTGATAATCTTGAACAATTTTTGCTGAAATATCCAAATACAAAGGTCATTTGCCTTGATGAAAATAACCGCTCCACACAAAGTATCCTTGATTTAAGTTATAAAATCATCTCCCAAGATGCTACAAGACTTGAAAATAATCCAAAATTCTCATCATTCAACATTTCAAAAAGACTCACCGCTAAAAATTCTGAAATTAATAAACTCGACAAAAAAGTATCGCTAAAAGTTTATGCTGATAAATTGCAGGAAAATAACCATATTGTAGAAACCATAAAAGACATTATAAATTCAGATAAATGCCCAAAAAATAAAGAAGGTGAAAAAGATTTATCGCAGTTTGCAGTACTGTGTAGAAAAAATACTTATCTTAGCGAATTTGCGGCTCTTTTTGAGGCTCAAAACATAAATTACCAGCTAAAAACGACAAAAAGCATCTTCGAGATTAAATCTACAATTCTGATTTATTTTTATCTCAAGCTCCTTGATAACTATGTAAAAGCAAAAGACAAGCCGTTTGCGCTCTTATTGTCAAAGCCGTTTGATTTTGAACTTGAAGATTATAACTTTCTTCTAGAGCAAAATAAACCTTATAAAAAAGACTTTATTACCATAATAAGGGAAAATATCTCAAGGGAATGGAAAAATAAAGAAAAAGTAACAGGTTTTTTAAATACATTTGATGAACTAAAAGAGTTAAAATACAAAAAAAACTTAAAAGATTTTATACTTGAAATAGTAAATAGAACAGGGATTCTGGCATATTATACAAACCCTGTTAATGATGTATCAGAAAATCTTCTGGCAATTAAAAGACTGCTTGAAGAAGCTGCTTCATATTCGAATTTATATAAACCAGCAACTTTAAGCGGTTTTATAAATCACCTAGACAGTGCTCTGAACGACAATATAGAAATCAATATTGATAAAGATACTCATATTAGAAATGCGGTGCAATTATTGACTTTTCACAGTTCAAAAGGAAGAGAATTTGAATACGTATTTATGCCAAATCTAACTTCTTCAAATTGGGAGAAAAAAAGACCTCCTAATAAAATCGAATTGCCATTAACTCCCGATTCACCTGATGATAAAGAACTTTTAAAAAACGCAGAGCTTTTAAAGTTAATGTTCGTGGGAATAACAAGGGCAAAACATACTTTGTATTTGAGTTACCCGATTGCAGCGGATTCAACACCTTATACCCTGACAATGTTTTTATCTGAGCTTAAAGACACAGATGATGTTCTTGAATATGTTGAATTCCCTAAAGAAAATTTTAACTACCATCAAGAACTTTTAAAAACTATGCAAAAAGAAGAATTTAACTATCATCTTGCATTTGAAAATGAACTTAAAGAAAGGCTAAAAGACTTTGTACTCAGTGCCCATTCATTTAAAACTTATAAAAACTGCCCGAGAAAATTCTTATACTCAGAACTCTACAAGATTCCTGTCGTTGATAGGGACTCTAAAATGTTTTATTTCGGAAGTGCAATTCATAAAACACTGGAATGGATGATAAATTCAGCAATAGAACAAGGAATATACCCTCAAAAAGAAATTGTTTTAGAAATGTTTGATAAAAAGCTTTCTCTCTTTGAATTCGACAGCGAAGAAAAATTTGAAGAATACATTGAAAGGGGGCATTCTGCCTTAGAAAGCTATTACCACAAATTAATCGCCACTCCTATTAAAAATATAGTTGAAATCGAAGCGAAATTTGACGGGATTACAATAAGTGATTACCCCGTTAAAGGCTTTATCGACAGAGTTGAAGAGAATGAAGACGGCAGTTATTCAATCTATGACTATAAAACAGGTTCTGCAAAATACAAAACCTCTGTAGCTCCGGGCAAAGATTATGAACATTACTATGACCAGCTCAGATTTTATAAACTTGCATTTGAAGCTAAAAATGAAGCTAAAATCGTATCAAATGTCGGGTTAATCTTCATTGAAGAAAGTGATAAAAGTTTCAATCTTCAAATTACAAAAGAAGAAGACGAAGATATGAAAAACCAGATTATACAAGTCTTAAACGATATTCACAGCCTAAAGTTTAAACCTGAAGATTATAAAAATAACAGCTCTAAAAGCTGCGAGAACTGTGATTTTAAAATGATTTGCAAATTAAATGTAATTTAAAATTTTTACCCCTCAAATATGACTTTAATAAAAAAATTATTAATACTTTAAATGAAGTATTTTTTTGCCGTAAACAAAACTATAGAGCTAAAAATACCGAAGAATAATATAGGTTTTCAGGTTTTAAAAGCAAAGTTGATGAGGACGGGCCAGGATTGTACAACACAATATACCCTGCATACAGCCCCTATAGGGTTAACAATCAAATAGTAAAAAGAAAAGAAGATGAGGAACAATCTCAGTCTTCTTCACAAGCACATGAAAACCAGCAACCCTTGAATCCAAATACTTCTAACGGGAGAGGATATTTTCCCAACGGTGAGCAGGTTTCAATAGATTATTCAAAACCGAGTGTAAATATTTCTCAAATCATCACCGATTTTCAAAATACAGCAAACGCAATAGGTACGCCTGACAACATTAAGGAAGAAGTATTTTCTTACCTTAACCTTATACAGCTTCAAGCTTCAAAAAATGAACCTAATAAAAAAATAATTCAAACAAACCTTAAAAATGCCTCACAAATTCTTGATAACTACATAACCGAGACCCTCCAAAAACCTTCAAAAGTCGTCGAAAACTGGATTGACGCTTTATTTTTGCAAAATGTAGAATATAAAGCAAATCCTCAATCAATTAATCCTGAATTTAAAGTACAAATACCTGAAAAACAACCAAAACCAGCAGCTGAAAATACTGAAACTATTGCCATTGCCCCAGATGTAGCTGAAACAGCCGTCTCATCTGTATCAAAACCGAGAGTGTACATTCCTCAAGATTCTCAGCTAAAAAGAATGTTTGTTAAAGCAAAAAAATATTCTGCTATTGATGAACCTGAAAAAGCACTTGCCGCATTTAAAGCAACTTTAGACTATGCGCAGGAGATTGATGATACGCAAGCCCAGGCTATGACTTATTATGAGATAGGACAAATATTTGATAAAAACGATATGCTATCTGAAGCCCTCAAAAGCTATAACAAAGCAGCCTCAACATCTCAGGATGAAAACGTAAAAATAAAATCACATATGTCTATGGCGCAAATTTATGATGATGTTGTACAATTTGAACCTGCGGTGGACCATTACTTTGCTGCAATTGCATTCGCAGGAGAAAATGAAAACCTTAACGCCCAAACAAAAGCTCTCTCTAATCTGGCAACTATGTACGGGCAAAGGTATGAAAAAGAAAATGCCTATGAATATCTTGATCTTGCAGCCAATATGGCAAAAGAAACAGGAAATAATAAAACAATAGGTGCTGTTTTCTCAAAATCTGCAAACGTTAGCGAAATGCTTAATGAAAACTTTAAAGCGCTGGATTATTACAAGGAATCGACGAAATATTACTCTAAAACCGACTCGAAAGAAAATATTGTAAAAAATTATCAGAATGCAGCAAGCATTATGCTATCATTGGGAGATAGCAATAAAGCCCGTAATCTGCTTGAAAAAGCTTATCATAAAGCTCAATCTTTATCCGATACAAATATATTGGCCCAAATAACAACTCAGCTTACCTTAATCTGAAAACCGAAATAATGTAACATTATATTAATAATTACAGCAAATTCATAAAGTTTATGAGCTTTTTACCGATAAATTTTATACAGGGTATAAGGTTATAGGAGTCTTAATCATGCAATATTATTCAGTTTGGCCGGGAGCTTACAGTTTTAAATCAGAGCTTAAATCTCTACTTGAATCTTTTAAAGACTATATTGAAACTGTTTTGAGAAAAATTGAAGAAACAGAAAAAAAACTGTAGATTTTATTTTTTCAAATATCCGTTTATTATGTTTACAAATTCCTTTATATCAATAGGCTTTGTAATATAATCGATACAGCCTTTAACTTTTGCTTTTAAGATTTCATCCTCCATGCAGCAAGCTGATACTGCTATTGTTGGAATATCTTTTTTCATTTCATTTAAAACGTCATAACCTGATTTTTTAGGCAACTGGATATCCAATAGCATTAAATCAAAATCCGAGATTTCCAAGAGTTGAAGCGCCATATCGCCATCATATGCTTTGGTAATCTTATAACCTGCATTTTCGAGCAAATCACTCATAAGCTTCATATTCAAATCATTATCTTCAACTATCAAAATGTTCTTAGCCATTGCGTCTGCCTCCTAAAGGAAGTTCCACTATAAACGTGCTTCCCTCATTAATTTTACTCTCTAAGGATATTTTTCCCCCATGAAGCTCTACTAGTTCTTTTGTAATGGTTAAACCAAGTCCGGTTGAGCTTTCTTTTTTTGTATAAGTGCTGTTAAGCTGAACAAATTTTGCAAAAATTTTGCCCTGATATTTTTTTGCAATACCGATTCCCGTATCTTTTACTTTTAATGTGACTTTTTTACTTGTATGAGAAAGTTCAATTGTTATAGTTCCTTTTTCGGGGGTAAATTTTATTGCATTACTCAAAAGGTTAAACAAAATTTGTTGAATCTTTTGATAATCAGCATATATACAGACATCGGGTTCCATTTCTTTAATTATTTTAATCTTTTTCTTATTAGCAAGCGGCTTAATGATATTTATCACTTCAGCAATAGATTCGTTTAAATTAAATTCAATCTTATTAATTTTTATTGACTTTGACTCAATTTTAGCCAAATCCAAAATCTCGTTAATCATACCGAGAAGATGCACACCCGAAGAATTTATGTCTGACATATATTCAATTTGTTTCGGATTCAATTTTCCAAATATTTCGGACTTTAAAACATCAGAAAAGCCTATTATCGCATTAAGAGGGGTCCTTAATTCGTGAGAAATGTTAGCGATAAATTCATTTTTTGCTTTGTCTGCTTCAAGTATTCTCTGATTCTGTTCCTTAATAGTTTTGTATGCGTACGACTTTTCAATGATGCTCTCCTGCAAAGCTTTAAGCTGAATCTTAAACACATTTGAAAGCTCATTGTCTTTTATAGCATAAGAAGCAACGGAACAAAATGTTTCTAATATTGAAATATCATCCTCATCAAATTTTTTATTATCACCCGCTAATAAAAGAATAAAACCGAATACTGTTTCCCTAATCATTAACTTTGCAAGTATAAAATTGGCATCCTTATTAGAAAATCCCATATCTTTTGCAATGTATGACTTACCGCTAAAAGAAAGGGATTTTGGACTAAATAAACTTTTTTTTGTTCTCTCGGATACATCAAAGAATTTTTTGTCATCTGCATATATACACTGGGCAGAATAATCAAGGTCTGTCTTGTGATTAACTCTATCGGCATTAATATAATATATAGCACCATAATCAAAATCTATAATTGCCTTTAAGTGCTTTAAAAGCTTGGAAAAACTCTCTTCTGATTCCAGCGCAGAGTTTAGTATTAAAGAAAAATTTGATAATGCTGTTTTATATTTATTATTTTTCATAAAAAAATTATATTAGCACTCTCGCAATAAGGCAATAAATTAACATAAGAGAATTAACTTATTTAAATCAACTCCGACATAAGCTGCTCGAACTCTGGAAAAGAAATACCAATCCAGTCAAATTCATTAATTACTACAGGCGAAGAGCAAATCATGCCTGCAATATATGTACTCATCGCAATTCTATGGTCATGGTAACAATTTATTTCAGCATTACCATCGAGTTCTGTCTTGCCGTTAATAATAAAACCATCCTCGGTTTCTTGTATATCAGCTCCCATTTTTCTTAACTCGACTGTCATTGCTTTTATTCTGTCTGATTCTTTATGTCTTAAATCTTCAGCACCTTTTACAACCGTTGTGCCTTTTGCCTGCGTTGCTGCTACAGCCAAAATCGGTATTTCATCAATCAGCCTTGGAATTATACTGTTATCTATAGTTACAGCCTGCAAATCTGAATGCTTAACTTTAATGTCGGCTACAGCCTCGTTACAACTAAACTTAAGACTCAAAATTTCAATATCTGCACCCATTTGTTTTAAAACATCTATTAAACCCGTACGAGTAGGATTCATCCCCACATTTTTAAGTATAATTACGGAATCAGGAATAATAAGCGCCGCAACTATAAAAAATGCAGCAGATGAAATATCACCGGGGATATAAATATCCTTAGGTTCAAAAACGGATTTTTGGATTGATACTCTGTTTTTTTCAACCTTAATATCAGCTCCAAGATACTCAAGCATAAGCTCTGTATGATTTCTTGATTTAAAAGGTTCTTCAATGGAAGTTATGCCATCTGCAAACAGCCCTGCAAGCAAGATAGATGATTTAATCTGGGCTGAGGAAATAAAAGACTTGTAATCAATAGCACTGAGACTTCTGCCTTCTATTATCAGCGGGGCTTTGAAATTATTATGAACTATATGAGCTCCCATATTTGTAAGAGGCTCAATAATTCTTTTCATAGGACGTTTTGAAAGGCTTTCATCACCGATAAGTTTAGAATTAAAATTTTGTCCTGCCAACACTCCTGCCATAAGCCTCATTGTGGTACCTGAATTAGCACAGTCCAAAGTTATTTGAGGAGCCCTTAAGGCTTGAGTTGCATCAATTACAATATTTCTTTCACTTTTAACGTTAATCAAACAGCCCAAATGCTGAATTACGCCAAGAGTCGTCCTGCAATCGGCGCCTTTTGAAAAATTATGAATGTTAATTTTTTGTTTTGTTAAAGAAGCTATTATTGCAGCTCTATGGCTTATAGATTTATCTGAAGGTATTTCTATAATACCCTTGAGCGGTGTTTTTTGTTTTTGAACAACTACTTTCATAAGATTATTAGACAATAACCCTGTGAAAAAATCAATTAATTATCAAGGCTGTATAATTGATTATTTTGAGCAAGTCAAATCAGTTAACCTATAGCAATCTATGCTGTTATAAGTTAAAGACGGATTCCTCATATAATACTCAAGCGCGGTTAAGTAAGCTTCTGCCGTATCTAAAACCGTAAAGCAGGGTGTAGAATACATCTCAGCAATTGTTCTTATTAAAAATCCTCTGTCTTCAGAACCGTACCTTGCCGAATTATTATTTGTTGTAGGAGCATTAATAATAAAGCAAAGCTCTTTGTTCTTCATGTTTCTCTGTATTTTTTCAATATCAAATTTCTCAATCTCTTTTGATTCAATATTGTGCATTTTAAAGAACTTGTGAGTACCTGTTGTTGCTATTATATTGTATCCCAGTCTGACAAGTGTTTTAGCCATTTCAACAGAATCTTTTTTATAATGGTCATTAATTGATACAAGAACATTTCCTCTTTTTGAAGACATTTCGTAACCTGCCGCTAAAAACCCTTTTATAAGAGCTCTTTCATATACAGTATCAACTCCCAATACTTCTCCCGTAGACTTCATCTCGGGAGCAAGGGCGGGGTCAATTCTGTTCAATTTCTGGAAAGAAAATATAGGAACTTTTGCGCAAATTAAAGATGTCTTATTCGCAAGCCCTGTTTGATAACCTTGCTCTATAATGCTTTTGCCCAAAACTGCATTTATACCTATTTCCACCATCGGAATGCCCGTAACTTTGCTTAAAATCGGTACTGTCCTTGAGGCTCTGGGGTTAACTTCAATTACATAAGCCTCATTATCTTTAAGTACAAACTGAATATTCATCAAACCTTTTATTTTAAGTTCAACCGCAATCTTTTCAGTGTACTTGACCAATTTTTGAATAATTTCATCTGACATATTTTGTGTCGGGTAAATTGCAATGCTATCGCCCGAGTGTATCCCGGCTCTTTCTATGTGTTCTGTGATACCCGGGATTAAAACATTTTCTCCGTCTGAAATGGCATCCAATTCAACTTCATCTCCCTCGACATACTGGTCAATCAAAATCGGATGCTCCCCTGAGAATTTTAATGCTCCTTCCAGATAGCTTAACAATTCATCTTTGTTATATACAACCTGCATGCCTCTTCCTCCTATAACATAGGAAGGGCGCACAAGAAGAGGATAGCCCAGCTCCTTCGCTGTTTCTAAGGCCTCAATAGCACTTCTTACGGCATTACCCTTAGGCTGTGGTATATTTAATTTTCTTAAAAGCTGTTCAAAAAGTTTTCTATCTTCAGCTGCATTTATTGAATTCAAAGAAGTTCCTAGTATTTTAACTCCTCTTTCTTCTAACTTCTGAGCAAGATTTATTGCAGTTTGCCCTCCAAATTGAACCATAACCCCTTCGGGTTTTTCTTTCTCGAAGATATTCATAATATTTTCGATATTCATAGGCTCAAAATACAATTTGTCAGCTACATCAAAATCGGTACTTAAAGTCTCGGGATTTGAGTTTACTATTATTGATTTGTAGCCGTTTTGCCTTACCCCCCAAGCTGCATGGACAGAACAATAGTCAAATTCTATCCCTTGACCTATTCTTATTGGCCCTGAACCTAAAATCAAAATACTTTTCTTTGAGCTGTCAACAGTAGTTTCGTCAATTTCGTTATAAGTCGAGTAGTAATAAGGCGTATAAGCTTTAAATTCAGCTGCACAAGTATCAACAATTTTAAATACCGCAGACACATTATTCTCATTTCTAAATTTTTGAATTTCGGCAAGGTTTTTCCTTGTAAAAGAAGCTATTTCGCTATCTAAAAATCCTTTTTCTTTCGCCTCTGAATACAGTTCATAAGTGAGTGTTTCACTTTTTAAGCGGTTTTCAAAATCTACAAGATTTTTTAACTTACAGATGAACCACCTGTCAATTTTTGTGATTTTATTTATTTCATTGACGCTTATGCCTCTATTTAAGGCTTCGGCAACCCTGAATATTCTTCTGTCATCTTGAACATGAAGCAGAGCCTTGATTTCATCTTCTCCAAACTGTGAATGGCGATCTCTTAATACACCTGTATGCTTTGATTCTATTGAAGTAACAGCTTTTTTAAAAGAACTCTCAAAAGTCCTTCCTATAGCCATAACTTCACCAGTAGCTTTCATTTTAGTACCTAATATCCTGTCACCTTGGGAAAATTTATCAAAAGGCCATTTCGGAATTTTTGTAACAACATAGTCAAGTGCAGGTTCAAACGCTGCTACAGTTTTTTGGGTAATGGAGTTTGGTATTTCATGCAAATTATATCCGACTGCAATTTTTGTTGTAACTTTTGCAATGGGATAGCCTGTAGCTTTTGATGCAAGAGCTGATGAGCGGCTGACTCTGGGGTTGACTTCTATTACATAATACTGGTTACTCACAGTATCAAGGGCAAACTGGACATTACAGCCGCCTTCAATTTTAAGTGCTCGAATAATTTTTAACGAAGAGCTCCTCAACATCTGATATTCTTTGTTGGTAAGAGTCTGAGAAGGAGCGACAACAAAGCTGTCACCTGTATGAATCCCAATGGGGTCAATATTTTCCATATTACAAATTACGATACAGGTATCATTTGAATCTCTCATTACTTCGTATTCGATTTCCTTGTAGCCTGCAATACTTTTTTCAACAAGTACTTGAGAAATCGGGCTCAAGGAAAGACCCACATGGACAATTTCTTCAAACTCAGCGAGGTTACTCGCAATGCCACCGCCTGAACCACCTAAAGTATAAGCAGGACGTACAATTATTGGGAAACCTATTTTCTGAGCAAACTTTTTTGCATCCTCAAAGTTTGATACAATATCACTCTCAGGGACAGGTTCAGAGATTTTTGTCATCAGATTTTTAAACATTTCCCTATCTTCAGCGTTTTTAATCGCCTCTATTTTTGTTCCCAGAAGCTTTACATTATATTTATCAAGAACATTTGCTTCATACAGCTCAACTGCAAGATTTAAGCCTGTTTGTCCGCCAAGATTAGCCAAAAGCCCATCCGGTCTTTCTTTTTCAATGATATATGTCAACGCATCAATAGTCAAAGGCTCTATATATACCTTATTCGCAATATTTTCATCTGTCATAATCGTTGCAGGATTAGAATTTACAAGGATAACTTCTATGTCTTCCTCTTTTAAAGCCCTGCAAGCCTGAACACCGGCATAATCAAATTCTGCCGCCTGCCCTATTACAATAGGACCTGAGCCTATCACTAAAACTTTTTTTATATCTATATTTTTTGGCATAATTCAGCTTCTCTCTCTATTTTACTAATCCATTCATCAAAAATCTCATTCGCATCGTAAGGTCCCGGAGCCGCTTCAGGGTGAAACTGCACTCCTTCGATTTTATATTTCGGACAGGCAAACCCCTCTAAAGTATCATCGTTAAGATTTTTATAAGTCACAATAATATCAGAAGGCAATGTTGTTTTATCTGTTGCATAACCATGGTTTTGAGAAGTCAAAAACACCTTATTGCTTGTAAGATTAATAACAGGGTGATTTCCGCCTCTATGCCCGTATTTTAGCTTATATGTTTTTGCCCCCAAAACAATTGATAATATCTGATACCCAAGACATATCCCGAATAAAGGGATTTTACCTACAAGTTTTTTGGTTGTTTCAATTGTTTTAACTGCATCTTGTGGGTTTCCCGGACCATTTGATAAAAATACCGCATCAAATTTTTCATCTAAAATTGTTTGAGCGTCAATATCCGCAGGATAAATGGTTAAATCACAGTTATGGTTTTTTAAATTATCAATTATGCTCTTTTTAACGCCCAGATCTATTAAAGCTACTTTAGCGCCCGAGCCGACTATTCTTTCAGCTTTGTATGTAGATACATCAAGGGTTACATCTTTGCTAATCGAATAATTTCTGAGCGTTTGTTTGAGTTCTTTTGTAACCTCACCTGTTGTTATAGCGCAGTTCATATCTCCGCTTTCCCTTATGATTTTTGTCAGATATCTTGTATCTATTTTATTTATGGCGACAATTCCATTCTGAATAAGGTAGTCTGATAGAGTCTGAACACTTTTATAATGGCTTTCATTTTCGCAATAATTTTTAACTATAAAGCCTTTTGCATAAACTTTTCCACACTCAAAGTCATCTTTATTAATTCCATAATTACCGATTTCAGGATAAGTCATAACTATAACCTGCTCAGCGTAGGAAGGATCTGTCAAAATCTCCTGATATCCGGCCATTGAGGTATTAAAAACTATCTCACCAAATGAAGTCCCTTCTGCTCCAATTGATTCACCTTCAAAAATCAAACCGTTTGCAAGTACCAGCTTTGCTTTAGAAGCAGCCGTAGATTCACTTTTAGTTAAAATTGCATTTTCTATTTCTTCATATATTTTTTGCATAGCTTCAAGCCTGTTTTGAGCGGCAGTAACAGCTCTTCCTATAACCAGATAATCAGCACCTTCTTTTATTGCTAATCTTGGAGTAGCCAAGCGTTTTTGGTCATTTTTCAAAGACCAGTCAGGTCTTATTCCGGGACAGAGTACTTTAAAATCTTTCCCGCATGCCTGCTTTATTTTTCTAGCCTCCCAGACACTTGCCACTACGCCATCCAGTCCGCTTTTTTTAGCAAGCTTTGCGAGTTTAACAACATAATCGTTTGCTTTTTGAGAAATATCAAGCTGGTTGTTTAAAGTGTCATCATTTATACTAGTTAAAAGCGTAACACCAAGGACAACGGGGTTTTCTCGACCAAGCTCCTTTGCCGTTTTTCTGGCAGATAGTGCAGCTTCTGACATCATATCTTCAGCACCCATAGTATGCACATTGAAAAAATCAGCACCGCTTTTAATTATATTTTCTGCGGCTTTTGCAACCGTATTAGGAATATCATGAAGTTTTACATCAAAGAAAAATTTTATATTCTGTTCTTTCATAAAATTAAAAATCTCAGCACCGTTTGCCGTATAAAGCTGCAAGCCGACTTTGAAAACACCGACATAATCCTTAAGCTCTGTTATCAATTCTTTGGCACTCTTAATATCATCAACATCAAGCGCCAAAACTATTTTTTCTTTAATTTCTGATTTTATTTGCATTGGTTTATCCTATACTAAATTTTCCGTTAACTATTGTAGCTATTGCTTTTCCTTTAAGCTTTACCCCTTCAAAAGGAGAAATTTTACATTTTGATTTAAACTCATCCGCTTTAACCACCCATTCAAGATTCAAATCAATTATTGTTAAATTTGCTTTTGCTCCTGGGTCAATCACACCCTGCTCATTAAGTTTTAAAATTTTTGCAGGATTATAGGAGAGCTTTTCTATAGCTTCACTCAATTTTAAGTGCCCTTTATCGACAAGATTTGTGAGTGTAAGCCCCAAAGCCGTTTCAAATCCAACAATTCCCATAGGTGCATTTTGTATCGGTAATTGTTTTTCTTCAATTGTATGCGGAGCATGGTCTGTTGCAATCACATCTATTGTCCCATCTTTAAGCCCCTCTATAACAGCCTTCAGGTCCTCTTTTGTTCTCAAAGGCGGATTAACTTTGTATCTTGCATCAAAATCCACCATATTATCCTGCGTTAAGCTGAAATAATGAGGAGCGGTTTCGCAGCTCACTTTTAAACCATCTTTTTTTGCCTGTCTTATAAGTTCTATAGAACGTTTTGTTGAGATATGCGCAAAATGATAGCTTGCATCAAGTTCTCTCACTATTTCAAGTTCTCTTGCAACGGCAACACTTTCAGCTGAAGAAGAGATACCTTTTAGCCCCAGCCTACTACTTATATAGCTTTCATTTATAACACCGTCTTTGCTTAGAGTTGAGTCTTCTGAATGTGAAATTATTAAAGTATCAAGTGAATTAGCATATTCAAGCGCAATTTTAAGCAGTTTCATATTTTCAACAGGTCTGCCGTCATCAGAAAATGCAGCAGCCCCAATTTCTTTTAGCTGGGAAATATTAACAATTCTATCACCCTCAAGGCTTTCTGTTAAAGCACAAATCGGATAAAAGCCTATCGGTTGAGCTTCTCTTGCTTTATCCAGAGTATATTTTAACGCCATTAAATTATCTACTGCAGGTTTTGTATTTGCCATAGGACAAATTGCCGTATAGCCTCCTGCCAGAGCAGAATCTATACCTGTTTTTATGGTTTCTTTCCCTTCAAAGCCCGGTTCTCTTAAATGACAATGGATATCAACTAATCCGGGAACTATGACTTTATCTTTGAAATCATATACAATTTCATCATTTAAAGAAGAAATATTTGACGCAATTTCTTTTATAAATTCACCCTCGATTCTTATATCAAGAATTGCATCCGTTTTATCCGAAGGATTTATAACTCTTGCATTTTTAAGAAGCATAAGCGCCCTCCTTAGCCAAGATTTTTTCCAATACAGCCATTCTGACAAAAACACCGTTTCTTGCCTGCTCAAGTATAGTTTGCCCGACACTGCTGTCTAAAAGTTCTGATGAAATTTCAACATTTCTGTTAGCAGGTCCGGGGTGCATAATTATGACTCCTTTTTGGGCATAACTATTCAAAAACTCACTTGTAATTTCATACTGCCTTTTGTATTCATAACTTTGAGGATAAATTTCTTTTCCATGCCTTTCGTTTTGGACCCTTAAAACCATTATTATATCTGCGTTTTTAACAGCATCTTCAGGACAAAAAAACCAGTTTACAGGGTATTTAAAAGCTTCTGCAGGCTGAAAATAAGTCGGAGCACAAAGATTAATGTTCATGCCGAACTTATTTAATAAAGCTATATTTGATTTTACGACTCTGCTGTGTTTTATATCCCCAATAATAGCAATTGTTTTCCCTTGAACAGAGCCTATTTTTTCAAGCATTGTATAAAAATCCAACAGCGCCTGGGTAGGATGAGCCCTGTTACCGTCTCCTGCGTTAATAAAACTTATCGGGTATTTGATATAATTCATTATGTTATCAATAATTCCTGAAAGACTGTGACGAATAACAACAGCATCTACCCCCAAGAAATAAAGGTTTTCGATTGTATCTTTAAGCGATTCGCCTTTAGCAATAGAGGAATTTGCGGTATCAAAATTAACAACATTCATCCCGAGCTTATTTGCAGCAATTTCGAAACTGCACCTTGTTCTTGTAGAATTCTCACAAAAGATCATGGCTACTGTTTTATCGGCAACTTCGGATGCCATTTTTCCGTTCTTGAACTCTTTTGCAAGTTCTATTATTGATAAAATGTCTTCTTTTGTAAGTCTTTCAATATCAACAAGATTTTTAAACATTAAATTTTTACCTCTTTTTCCCTGCTTCCGGGTTTTTCAATCGGTACATTTTCTTTGCATAAAGGGCATTCTTCGGGGTTGTAGACAACAGGATCGATTTGGAGCAATGATTTTAAATTATATTCTGAGCGCCCTGATGTTCTATCCACAATACATCCTACAGCCACAACTTCAGGTTCAAATTCTTTTATGGCTTCAATTGTTTCTTTAATTGTTCTTGCCGTGGTTATTACGTCTTCAATAATTACTACCTTTTCTCCTTTTTTAAGGCTATAGCCTCTTCTTAGCTGCATTATGCCATCTTTTCTTTCTACAAAAAGATTTCTTTTTTTTGCCTGTTTTGCTGTCTCATAACCAATAATCATAGCACCTATCGCAGGAGCAATTATGGTATCGAATTCTATACCAGAAAGCTTTTCAGCAAGTAATTTTCCTAATTTTTCAGTAATATCAGGATATTGGTATAATTTTGCACATTGAAAATATATATTTGAATGAAGCCCCGATGTAAGGCAGAAATGCCCATGCAACACTCCCTGAGCTGATTCTAATAATTCTAAAACTTCACTATTCATTTATTATTCCTCTTAATTCATATTTTAACTCGTCTAGGTTTTTAAATCCGTTATCAGCCATAAATTTTGCTAATTGATTAATAATATTGCCTGATAAATCAGGGCACGTAAAATTGGCTGTTCCAATCTGAACGGCATCGGCGCCTACCGCAAGAAATTCCAAAACATCTTCAAAGGAACAAATCCCGCCCATCCCTATTATGGGAATATCAACTGCCTTTGATAATCTGTGAACAGCACCTAAGGCAACGGGCTTTATGGCTCTTCCAGAGAGCCCCCCTTGAAGCATTTTTTTCTGGAATTTACCCTGACTAAAATCCAGTTTTAATCCAAGCCCTTTAAGCGTATTTATTGCTGAAATAACATCAGCTCCAGCTTTTTGGGCAGCAAAACCCATTTTTTCTATTGATGTTACATTAGGAGTTAATTTTACAATGAGACAGCCAGTAAATTCCTGTCTCACATTATTTACAAGCTCATATAAGCTATCCTCGTCCACTCCGAATTCAAGACAACCCGATTTGACATTTGGGCAGGAAATATTCAATTCAACTGCCTTTATCGAATTTTCTTCACAAATTTTAGCAAGTTCGATATATTCCTGTGATGTTGAGCCCGCAAGATTAACAATAAATTCTATATCATTTTCGATCAAAATCGGTAACTTTTCAGCAATAAATCTTTCAATTCCAACATTTTCAAGCCCTATTGAGTTTATCATTCCGCCATAAGTTTCAAAAATTCTAATATTATCATTACCTTCTCTTGGTTTTAGGGTAATTGCTTTAGTTACAACAGCTCCAAGATCTTTTACATCCACAAATTCATCAAACTCGTCAGAATACCCGAACGTACCTGATGCGGCGATTATAGGATTTTTAATCGTAAAATCCTTAAATTTAACAGACAAATCAACCTGGGACAAATCTAGCGCCATACTACTTCATCTCCTTTAAATACCGGTCCGTCTTTACATACCGTCGCATTTGTAATCTCACCGTCTTTATAAACCTTGATTACACAGCCTCTACATACCCCTATACCGCATGCCATAACCTTTTCCATAGCGATTTGCGATTCTATCGAATACTTTTGAGCAAGCTGCGCTACTTTTTCTAATACTACATGAGGCCCGCAAGAATATAGAATTTCAGGGCGAAAAGCCTTTATATAATCTTCAATATAATCGAGGATACTGCCTTTTTGCCCCATAGAGCCATCATTTGTTATATATTTATTTGCTTTGATAGCAGACGGAATCTCATCTATTGACATAAAACCTGCTATGGAAAGATTTTCAACTTCTCTACTGTTTAATACATTCTGAAGATAAAAAATAGGAGCGATTCCGATTCCCGCTCCCACCAACAAAGATTTTTTATTAACAATATCAAAGCCGCTACCTAGAGGGCCTGTAAAATCAGCAATGGAGCCGACATTTAGATTTTTGATAAATCTTGTGCCTTCGCCTCTTTCTTTAATTAAAACACCGATATTTTTGCCGATGTGCTTTGTGATACTAAAAGGTCTCCTTAATGTCAAGTTGTCACATAATATTGAGATATATTGTCCCGGAACAGAAACAAATTCGTACTCTGTTTCAAACTCAACATAAAACGAATTTTTTGAAACCATTTCATTTTTTATAACTTTTGCTTTATGTATTTTTTTCATTGTTTCAGTAATCATTTTTCCCTTTTTATAAAAAAAAGAAAAAGCTTGGCTTTTTCTTTTTTTATATTAAATTCTTATTTTTACCTTGTTTAAAGTTCATCTGTCCTACTCCTTATGTATTATATGTTCAGCCGAAGATAAAAAGTCAATAGTTTTCCCCCTGATTTATTATAAATTAACAATTAGACTGAAAATATATAGTACAAAATGCTTAAGCAGAATTTTACCTTAACAGGTGATTATATTTAACTTTGTTATTCATAAAATTGTTGATATACAAGAAAGGTTTAGGACTATGAAAAAATATATTGAAATAACTAATGATTTAGAGAGAGCAAAAAAATTCTTTGAAAATGAAATGGCATATAAAATTGGTCCTGTAGGTTTAAAAGAGCTTATTGAAAAAAATATAAACAGCTTTAACCTGCTTGATGTCAGAAGGTATGAGGATTATCTTGAAGGACACATACCTTTTGCGGTTCATATCCCATATGAAAAATTAGAGCAGAATTTAAAGCTTCTGGACCGAGAAAAACCAACTATAGTTTATTGTTACGAGCTAACATGCGGTCTTGCCAAAAAAGCCATCATGGTACTTTTAGAGAACTATTTCCCTTCACTGGAATTGGAAGGCGGAATTAAAACTTGGAAAGAAAAAGGATTTGATATAATAAAAACAGAAGTTTAAGATATCTTTTTCACACTGTATGCCCGGATTTTAATTAATTCGGGCTTTTTTCGTTCAATCTTAAATCAGCAGCAAGCTTGTGAGCATACAATCCCTCTTTATCAGCTAAAATTGACGCATTAAGCGCTATTTGAGGAGCGTTTTCTTTTGCAATAACTTGATAAGTCTGAACCTTTACAAAATCAAACACGCTTAAACCAGCATTATATCTTGAAACCTGGTTTGTAGGCAAAGTATGGTTTGTGCCGCTGACATAATCTCCAAAGACTTCAGCAGAATAGCTTCCTATAAACAATGAACCGTAATTTGTAAATTCATCCATATAATTTTTTGCATCTTTAAAACAAATTTCAAGATGCTCCGGAGCTTTTTTATTAGAAAGCTCTATGGCTTCTTTCAGGCTTGTAACAACTACCGCTGTTGATTTTTGATAAGAAATTTCTGCTATTTCTTTTGTTTTGAGTGTTTTTAAAAACTCTTTTGCCTTCTTATCAACTTTTTGTGCAAACTGCTTTGAAAAACATATCAAATAGGCTCTTGCATCAATGTCATGTTCACACTGAGCAAGCATGTCAGCAGCAACAAATTCAGGATTTGCGCTATCATCAGCAATTATCAATACCTCAGAAGGTCCTGCCAAAAAATCAATCCCGCATTCACCAAATACCTGTTTTTTAGCGGCAGTAACATATTTATTCCCCGGGCCCACTATTTTATCAACCTTTGGGACAGATTCAGTCGAATGAGCAAGTGCTGCTATTCCCTGAACACCACCGATTCTGAATATTCTGTCAGCGCCTGAGAGTTTACAAGCCGCAATTACATACGGATGAATCTTAGGAGATATCGCAACAATTTCTTTTACCCCTGCTACTTTAGCAGGAACTATTGTCATAACGGCAGAGCTCATAAGAGGGTAATTACCTCCAGGAATATAACATCCGACCTTTTCTACAGGAATTAACCTGTGCCCGATTTGTGTCTTTCCTATTGTTGTATCAAGGTTTTTAAGGCAGCTTAACTGTTTTTGCGCAAAGTCTCTTACATTCTTAATGGCAAAATTTAATGCTTCAAGGGTATCCATATCAATTGATTTTAAAGAATCGATTATTTCTTTTTCTGAAAGCTCAATTGTTTCTAAATCACCGTCACCAAATTGTTTAGAGTACTTAATTAATGCGCTGTCTCCATTTTCTCTGACATCTGCGATAATTTCTGAGACGCTTGTAATATTTTCGAACTCGATTTTTTCAAAAAAATCTTCTTTTAAATCATTTAAATTAACAATTTTCATAGACAAGCCGTTCTATTTTGTTCTTGATGCAAGGTTATTTATGATATCTTGCGGAGTAACACCATTTTTAGCCATAAAGGTCAAGATGAAATACGCTAAATCACTTGCTTCCCATTCAAGCCCGTCTCCTTGTTCAAAATTAACTGTTTCAAATGCTTCTTCCATTATCTTTCTTTTTAAGAAAAAATCATCCTTAAAAAGTTTTGTGGTAAAAGATTTTTCGGGTAAATTTTGGAGTCTGTCCAACAAAAGCGTGTATAGTTCATTGATAGAAAATTGCTTATTTTCAAAACAAGAGAATCTATCTAAATGGCAGGCATTTCCTTTTTGTTTAACTTTATACAACAGGGCATCCTGGTCACAATCAAATCTAGCCCCTATAAGTTCTTGGGTATTCCCAGAGGTTAAACCTTTTTCCCATAGTTCTTGACGTGATCTGCTGAAATATGTGGCTCTTCCCGTTTTTAAAGATTTAGCGACGGCTTCTTTATTGGAATATGCAAGCATCAAGACCTGCTTTGTCTCTATATCCTGTACAATCGTAGGAATATAACCGTCTTGCTTATCAAAATCAAGGACATTAACAAAAGCATCTTCAAGCTCAACTTTGCCTGTGTAAATAGCCATTCCAAGCTGTGTTGAAACATTCATTTTTACAAGTGTTTTTATCTCTTCAAGTGTAGAAATACCGCCTGCTGCCACAAGCTCTTTTTTGGTTGCATTTCTGATTTTCTTAATTGCCTCAATATCAGTTCCATGCATCATGCCTTCTTTTTCAACAATGGTATATAAATAGCCGGAGCATAAGTCATCAAATCTATTAACCAAATCCAAAGGACTTGCATCTATTTCTTCTGTCCAACCTTTTGTTGTGACTTTACCGTTTTTAGAATCAATGGCAACCAGAAGCTTGTCTTTGGGGAGTTTAGATAAAAATTCTTCACTTGCAGCAGTACCTATAATTATTTTTTTAGCACCATTTGCAAGTATTTTTTTTGCTTTTTCAATATCTCTTATGCCGCCGCCGACTCTGCAATCCGCTATTTTACAAATTTGTTTGATTAAATCTTCATTATCACCTTTTCCTAAAGCGGCATCAAGGTCAATAACGGCTATTTCACCAAATCTTGCATAATATTTGGCAAGCTCTAGAACATTTTCTCTTTCAAGAATTTTTTCTTTGCCCTGTTTTAACTGGACTGCCTTGCCATCCATTAAATCGATGCTTGGAATAATCATTTTTGCTCCATTTGTTTCATTTCTTAATATTTATTATAGTCTAAACATAATTTATAGTATAGACAATTAATATCTTCAAAATAAGCATTTTTTATAGGTTTTCAAAATTTAAAACACTTATTAGTTAAAGACAAATTATAATACAAATACAAAACTACCCAGTTGTCCAGTAGCGCTTATTCGGCGATTATGAGATTAATAAGTCATTGATTTCTCCCCCTTTAAAAATTAAATAGTACAGTTAGATTGTAAGGAGTCAAATATGGTTGACTACTCTTATAAAGTCATTGACTTCATATGCAATGTTCCTGCTCATGCAGATTGCAGAGAAAGTCTGAGTCAAACAATTGACAAAATACTCGAATTCAATCCAAAATCTATCAAGGTTATGGATGAAAAAGCACGTACCAAATCCGTTTTAAGCAAAAAAAATGTTTTTAAATTTGTGAAGAATCAAAAAGAAAAAAATTCTATAAACAGATTGAATATACACGCAATATTAGGGTCTGATTTATGTAGTATTATTGCGTATCCTGAAAGTGATATTTTTGAAATTTATACAATAATGAAACAATTAGGAATAAATAGAGTACCTGTAGCAAGAGCTCCTTGGAATAAAACGCTTATGGGCTTTCTTGACTATAAAATACTTTCAAAACAGCTGGAAGGAAAAAACGCTGTTTGAATCTAACTTTAATTCTAATTAAAAAATATTAATAAAACCTCTGCAAATTTTGTCCATATTTACAATTTATGCTAAAATTTCTGTAGGAGAGGGGTTTTGTTGATGCCAAAAAAGAAAACCATTGAAATAGTACTTGATGTCGAAACAACAGGATTAGATTATACTAAAGAAAAAATCATAGAATTTGCAGCTATAAGACTGGAAAACGGAGTTATAACCGACAAGTTTGAAACTCTTATTAACCCACAACAGCACATAAGAAAATCAAGTGCTGCAATCCACGGAATAACCGAAGATGATATTAAAGATTCCCCATTGGAGGAAGAAATTCTACCTAAGATTCTTGATTTTATAAAGGATTATCCTATTGTCGCCCATAATGCTATTTTTGATTTCAGCTTTTTAAACGAGGCCAGCATTAGAAATTACGGAAAAGGGATTAACAATCAGAGGATAGACACCCAGATGATGTTTAAGGAAGTTTACCCTGACATGGAATCTCATGGTCTTGAAACTTTAATGAAAAAATTCAATGTTGAATTTACAACAAGGCATAGAGCTCTGGCGGATGCAATCGGTCTTGCCGAGGCTTATCCTAGGCTTAAGAAATTATATGAAAAAAAATATGCTTGGCAAATTCAGCAAATCGATAACATAGATTATTTGTTTGAAAGGTATTTAAGAATCCAGCAGGCAGTACAAATTATGCAAGCTGAAATGCAGGATCTTAAATCAATATTTAAAATTTATTTTGAAAAAGGGGGTGAATCAATACAATCTACAAGCGGAGAGACACTTGTATATCAATCAAAACACGGCTTTGGATATGATTTTATGGAGATAAAAGATACGCTTGATGAAATAGGTGCATTAAATAAAGCAGTAAGGCTTAATAATGGTTTTGTTGACAGGCTGGTTTCAGGATTGAGCCTTAATGACGAGACAAAAACCAAAATCAAAAATGCAAGACAAGAGCTCTCAGAAACAAGAAACGTACAAATAATAAAACCCGATAGAAGAACCGAACAATAAAACTGTTTAAATGGCATTGTGTTTATAAAATTTAATATTAGTTAACAAAAAAAAATTATATTTAGCAATTTATATTTTTATACATTTTAAAAACTAGTGTGTGATAGGAGTTAAGAAATTTGAAATTAGTACATGAGATAATTCAGGAAAGCAGCATAAAATATGGCAGTTATATCGCCTTAAAGGATGATTACTCCGGATTTAGTCCAACATACAAGCAGCTTGGCGACTGTATCAATAGAATAGCAGCTGCATTACAGTATTTGGATGTTGCTAAAGGTATGCATATTGCTCAATTCAGTGAAAATAACTCTAAATGGATGGTAATGGACCAGGCAATATTAAGATGCGGCGCAATAAATGCTGTAAGAGGCTCATTAGCTCCAGTGGGAGAACTCAAATATATATATAATCACAGTGACAGTACTGCTTTAATAACAGATAGCGTAAATGTTATAAATAATCTTGAAGAATTACTTATCAAAAGTAACTGTAAATTCGTAATTTATATAGGGAATCATGCTGAAGAACTTAATAAAAATTCTAATCTGAATATATTAACATTTGAGGATTTACTTAAAATAGGAGAAAGCAAGACTTTTACACCTGTTGAAATCAATGAGGAAGATTTAGCTACATTAATTTACAGTTCGGGAACAACCGGAAAACCCAAAGGTATTATGCTTACACATAAAAACCTTGCCAGTCAACTCGTTGTAATTCCTCCGATAGTTAAACTCAAAGAAACAAAAACCGTAACAATTATTCTTCCTATATGGCATGCTTATGAGAGAATCTGTGAATATTATCTTCTTTCTATCGGTACGAAAAATTGCTATACAAATGTAAAAAACTTCAAAAAAGATCTGCAAAAATATAGACCCCACTATCTTGTCTCAGTACCAAGAATCTGGGAATCAATATATGAAGGGATTTATTCTGAAATAAATAAAAAATCAAAAACTGCAAAAGCAATAGTCAACTTTTTTATAAATACTTCTCAAAAAATGGAACAATCACAGAGAATTTTAAAAGGCAATTGCATAAGAAACCAAAACCCTTGTTGTATTCAAAAAATACAGTCTTTAGCAACTGTTATTACCTTATCGCCTATTCATTCAATAGCAAAAAAATTAATTTATAAAAAATTCCAGCAGGCAATAGGCGGAAGATTCCAATTCGGCATAAGCGGAGGGGGTGCTTTAGCAAAGCATATAGATGACTTTTTCCTCGCTGTCGGAATTGATATTTATGTAGGATACGGTTTAACTGAGACTTCACCTGTCGTGGCAGTGAGAGTAGAAGGAAAGAATAAAGCCTATGCAACAGGACCGGCTTTACCTATGACCGAATTTTTAATTACAGACCCTGAAACATATAAACCTGTTAAAAGGGGTGAAAAAGGTGTCGTACTTATAAAAGGACCTCAGGTAATGAAAGGCTACTACAAGGATGAAGCAAACTCCAAAAAAGTCCTTCTTCCAAACGGTTACTTTGTTTCAGGTGATATTGGATGGATGACTGATGATGATACATTGGTTTTAACAGGAAGAGCAAAAGATATTATTGTACTTTCAAACGGTGAAAATATAGAACCCGATGCCATAGAACAAAGCTGCATGACAAGTCCTTTCGTAAAACAGATTGTGCTCGCAGGTCAAGATAAAAATGCACTGAGCGCCCTTGTTGTTCCTAATATGGAAGCAATTCATGAGTTAGCAGAGAAGAAAAACATAAACTCTTCAAACCCGCTTAAAAGCCCTGAGCTTAAAAATGAAATATTAAAAGAACTTCGTAAAAGAGTTGAAAACAGAGAAACTTTCAGAAACCATGAAAGACTTTCTAATATTGAGTTTGTAGAAGAAGGATTTACTCCCGAAAACGGGCTTATGACGCTCACTGCAAAAATCAAAAAGAATGAAGTTTACGAAAAATACAGACAAACAATAGAATCTATGTATAACTAACTTTTATTTTGTTTTATAATTATTAAACAAAATAGTAAACTAAAAGAAATATAGCAATTTTTAATGTTTTTAGATAAAGCAAAAATAAAAGTCTTATCAGGCAAAGGCGGAAACGGAATGGTTGCCTGGAGAAGAGAAAAATACGTTGATAAAGGAGGTCCTGCCGGCGGTGACGGAGGCAGAGGCGGTGATGTTTATTTTGTTGCGGATGACGATTTAACAACTCTCATGGATTTTAAATACAAATCACTGTTTAAAGCCCAAGACGGCGAAAACGGCAGGGGTAAAAGCCAGCACGGTAAATGCGGCAAGGATTTGTACATAAAAGTTCCTACAGGTACTATAGTAAAAGATATTTTCAATAATAAAATTATTGCCGATTTAACACATAATGAACAAACCGTTTTAATAGCAAAAGGAGGCAGAGGCGGCAGAGGTAATGCAAGATTTGCAACTCCTCAAAAAAGAGCTCCTCAATATTGTGAACCCGGGGAAGCAGGGATAGAAAGAGATTTGGAACTTGAACTTAAACTTATAGCAGATATAGGGCTTTTAGGTATGCCAAATGCAGGCAAATCCACTTTGATAAGCGTAATAAGTTCCGCTAAGCCAAAAATAGCAGATTATCCTTTTACAACACTTATTCCAAACCTTGGTGTGGTTAAAAAACCTGACGGGGACGGGTTTGTCGTAGCTGATATCCCGGGACTTATCGAAGGAGCATCAGAAGGAGTGGGGCTTGGGCATGAATTTTTAAGGCACGTTGAAAGATGCAGATTTTTAATACATATTGTGGATTTGACACTTGAGAATCCTGTTGAAAACTATAAAATAATAAATAATGAACTTGAAAAACATGGAACAAGACTTGCAAACCTTTATCAGGTAGTAGCTTTGAACAAAATAGATGCAATTAATGTAAATGATAAATTTCATTATTACAATGAATTTAAAAAGTTCACAGAAGACGTATTTCTAATTTCAGCTGCAACAAGAGAAAATGTGGATGAATTCTTGAATTTTGTAATAAAAAAAGTGGAAGAAATACCTAAACCTGAATTTGAAGTCTCGGTAGAAGAAGATTCAGCTGCTTTTGACAATGATGACAGCGATTACAGCATTTACAAAACAGATAAAGATTCCTATATGGTTGACGGTGGAAAAATCATAAGGCTCGCAAATGTAACGGACTCGCGAAACACTGAGCAAATTCATAGATTCCAAAATATTTTGATTTCAATGGGCGTTTTTGAATCCTTAAAAGAAGCAGGAATCAAAGACGGCGACAGCGTCAAAATAGGGCATATAGAATTTGATTATTATTCCTAGTCTCTCAAAATTGACAAAATATTTGATTTAAACTACCATTTTGCTATGAAATATAAAAGCTGCCACCTATTAGAACACGGTATCTATTTTTACTTTGATAGTATCCAGGTATGTTGCCTTTTAACCGGAAAAGAGGGTAAACCTTTTTATATAATAAAAGACTATAAAGGTGAAAAAATAGACTGGGATTATATTTTAGAGTTTAAAAGAAATCTAAGAGAAAGCCATAAAAAAGGCATTATAAACTCATACTGTGAAGGGTGCTTCAATCTTGAAGAAAAAGAATGGGAAGATACAGATATCATAAATAATCTTTATATTTCCCACTGGACAAATTGCAATTGTGCCTGTAATTATTGCTACACAGAAGAAAACAAAGAGTTTTTCAATTCCCATAAGCCCTATAAATTAATGCCGATATTAAAAGAAATGCTTGAAAAAAATATTTTGGACTATAAAGGCTACGTGGCATTTGGAGGCGGAGAACCTGCTGTTTTAGATGAGTTTGAAGATATAGTAAACCTTTTTTTAGACAATAATATCAGAAGTATAGTAACAAATTCCTCAGGCATAAAATATGTTGAAGCAATAGCAAGAGGACTTTCAACAGGAATTGTAGATTTAACAGTATCAATTGACTGTGCTGATAGAGAGCTTTATAAAAAAATCAAAAAAATCGATGCGTATGACAAAGTTATAGAAAACCTCAAAAAATACGTACAAGCTCAGGGCGAAGACAAAACAAAAGTTCGCTCTAAATACATTATTATCCCGGGCTTAAACGATAATCAAACGGAAATTGAAAACTGGCTTCAAAAATCGGTTGAAATAGGTATAAAACAAGTAGTAATTGATGTTGAAGGGCAATGGTTCTTCAAGTTCAAAAATGACCTGCCAAAACATATGCTTGATTTAATAAGCTATGTGGAAGATAGAACAAAAGAACTTGATTTAGGCCTTTTTTACTATAGTTACGCAGACCAGATAAGGCATGAAAGAGACAGGCTAAAGCTTAGCTAACTTTTCAACAATGCCTTTTAAAGCAATTTTCACATGCGCATAATTTAATCCGCCCTGCATATAAGCGACATAAGGGTATCTTATGGGTCCGTCTGCAGAAAGCTCTATTGTAGAGCCCTCTATAAAAGAACCTCCAGCCATAATAAGTTTGTCATCATACCCGGGGACTTCATCCGGAATAGGGGTAAGATAAGATTCAACAGGCGAAAAGCTTTGAAGTGTTTTACAAAATTCTATCAACGGCTCTTTTGCCCCGAATTTAATTGTTTGTATAATATCTGTTCTATGTTCACCTGCTTTTGGAGTGGATTCGAAACCGATATCTTCAAAAACTTGAGCCGCAAGAACCGCACCTTTTACAGCTTCTGCGACAATCGACGGTGCCATAAAAATTCCCTGAAACATCAGCCTTGTCTGATTGAACATCGAACCACCTTCAGAACCTATGCCGGGGGCCGTAAGTCTTGATGCGGCTAATTCAACAAATTTTTGTTTCCCAGCAATATATCCGCCCGCCTCTACTATTCCACCTCCGGGATTTTTTATTAAAGAACCGGCGATTAAATCTGCACCTACTTCAATAGGTTCTTTATCTTCAACAAATTCTCCATAGCAATTATCAACAAAACAAATACAATCAGGATTATTATTTTTTGCAATTCTGATAATTTTTTCAATTGTGACTATATCAAGAGATTTCCTGAGAGAATAGCCTCTTGAACGCTGTATTAATATCATTGTTGTTGTTTTATCAATTTTATTTTTAATAGCCTCAAAATCCACATCATAATCATTAATTAAAGGGATTTCATCATACAAAACCCCATGCCCGATTAAAGAAGCCTTAATATTTCCTCGTTTCCCGATAACCTCTTCCATAGTATCATATGGAGAACCTGCAACAGATATCAATTTATCCCCGAATCTTAAATTCCCGAATAATGCACATGCCAGGGCATGAGTTCCTGATACAAACTGTACCCTTACAACAGCTTTTTGGGCTTTGAAAATCTGCGCAAAAACTCTATCTAAGGCGTCTCTACCTATATCGTCATGTCCGTATCCTGTAACGTATGAAAAATGCTGAGCTCCAATTTGATTAGCAATGAAAGCATCAAGAACTTTTTTCTGGTTAAATTCTTTTATATCATCGATTTTGTCAAAATATTTTTTAACCTTTTCTTCGGCGATGTTTACGATATCTGTTTTTAAATAATTCATACTTAAATCTAAGCATAAATAAACTCAAAGTTCAAACTTATAAGGCTTTTTACATAGTAATATCAAGCATTTTAAAACTTATGTAAAATTTTAAGTCTATAAACATGCGCATATGTTGAATTAGTATTTTTTGAAGTAAAATATTATTAATCAACGCAATTAGAGAGTTCAACATGAGAGAATTAAAAGACAAAGACGAGCAATATAATATATTTTTGAAATATAATGAAGCCGAAAAAAAAGAAGATAAAAAACACGGAAAAAAAATAACAATGCTTGTACTATTGATGCTCTTAATATCAATATGTACATTTTTGGTTGTAATATACAACAGCGATACCGAGTTTTCCCTCAACACAAGAGATTCAATAAACAAGTTTATGCTACAATTGACCTCGAAAAAATCAAACAAAGGTTTTAATCTTCAATTTTTAAGCGGAAGACAAAACATATTATTATTAGGAGTTGACAGCAACGGATCGGATTCAGATCCCTTTAAAGGTACACGCTCGGATACTATTATCCTTTTAAATGTTGACCCTATTGGCCACAGCATAAATGCAATTTCAATTCCAAGAGACAGCAAGGTTTATATTGCTGAAAACCATGGAATCCAAAAAATCAATGCAGCCCATGCACTAGGCGGGGTGAGGCTAACCAAAAAAACAATTGAAGATACCTTAGGCGTCAGGATTGACAGTTATATTCTGGTAAACAATGCAGGAGTGAGGAAACTTGTCGATGCAATCGGCGGAATACCTCTTTATATTGAAAAAGATATGTATTACAATGACAACTCAGGCGGTCTACACATAAATCTTTCCAAAGGATTGCATGTCTTAAACGGAAGAGATGTTGAAGGTTATTTAAGATACAGAAAAGATGGCTTAGGCGACATCGGAAGAACCTCTCGTCAGCAATGGTTCTTAAAAGCATTAATGGAAAAACTCCAATCACCTGAATGTATAACAAAAATTCCTGAAGCATTAAAAATAGCTAATGCTTATGTAAAAACAGATATGAATCTATACCAGCTTTCACAGTATGCGGCTCTTGCAAGAGAAGTCAATCTTGACAGTATTGAAGTTGCAACACTTCCCGGCTCTCCCAATAAAAAAGGTTATATCAGCTATTGGATTTTAGATCCTGAAAAAACCCAGGAAGTTGTTGACAGAATGATATTCAGACATAAACCTAATTTTGAAGACAGAAAACTTGTAGCAGGAATTATGTATTCATTTGAAAAAGAAGACGAAGCAATGAAGATAAAAGAAAAATTACAAGAAGAAGGATACGAAGTTAACTGCATAGGAAGAGCCCAGCTTCCTCATTCTCAGGTCGTAGGTCATAACTCTGCTGTAACAAGCGATTTCGTAAACTGGTTAAAGAAAAAAGTTCCTGAAGTAAGACATTCCCAATTCGTATATGACCCTGTCAGAATGTACTGCGTAAAGAGTGATTTTACAATTATAGTTGCAGGCTCGTAAAACTATTTAGCATGATACAATTATCTATACAGATTAAAACGGAAGATTGAAAATGGATATTTTAAAAATTGCAATCCCAAATAAAGGCAGATTGTCAGAAAAAATTTATGACCTTTTAAACTGTGCAGGCTTAACGTTCCCGACTAAAGACGAACGCACATTGCAAGTTACAACAAAAGACGGTCAATATTGCATTATATTTGTAAGAACACAAGATATCCCCAGATTCGTTGAAGATGGAGTTGCAGATATAGGCTTTACCGGTTTTGATATTGTAACTGAGCTTGAAGCAGATGTAGAAAAAATTATGGATTTGGACTTTGGCTACTGTGAAATGGTTGTTGCAATTAAAGAAGAAGATTCCTTCAATTCAACAAAAGAGCTTCCTCAAAACATAAAAGTTGCAACATCCTTCCCTAATATTGCAAAAAAATTCCTTGAGAAAGCAGGCAAGACGCCTAAAATTATTGAAGTGTCAGGAGCTACAGAAATCACTCCAAGACTCGGGCTCGCAGATGTTGTGGTAGACATAACTTCATCAGGCTCTACTTTAAAATCAAACAAATTAAAAATTATTGACAAAATTCTTAAATCAACAGCGGTAATAATAGCCAATAAGGCTCTTACAGAAATTCAGAAAGATAAAACCGCAAGTCTTATAAGGGCATTGGAATCAGTAATAGATGCAAGAGAGAAAAAGTACCTTATGGTAAACATCCCAAAAGCATCTTTAGGAAAGTTAAAAGAATTTTTACCGGGACTCTCAGCCCCGACCGTAACAAACTTACTTGGAGATGAATCAAAAGCTGTTGTACACGTTGTTGTTGACAAAGATAAAGTATATGACAGCATTGAAAAATTAAAAGAAATCGGCGGCGAAGGCATATTGATTATGACCGTTGATCAAATGGTGAGATAATGAACTACCCTAACTTAGAAGAACTTATAAAAATAATTGCAACTTTGCGCTCAGAAAACGGCTGCCAGTGGGATAGGGAGCAAACCCATTATACATTGAAAAAAAATATGATTGAAGAAGCCTATGAAGCTGTTGACGCAATCGATAATAATGATATGAATCACCTGCAAGAAGAGCTTGGGGATGTTTTGCTTCAGGTTGTTCTTCATTCTCAAATCGCAAAAGAAGAAAATAATTTTACAATTGAAGATGTAGCACAAAAGCTCAAGGATAAGCTTATAAGACGCCACCCCCATGTATTTGGCGATGTAAAAGCCAATTCCACAAAAGAAATTCTTGAAAAATGGGAAGAAATTAAACTAGAAGAAAAACCGCACAGAACCTCTATAATGGATGGAATTTCAAATTCTCAGGCAGCTCTTATGAGCGCACAAAAAATCAGTAAAAAAGCTGTGAAAGTCGGATTTGAATGGCCTGATGAAAAATCGTTATGGGAATGCATTTATTCAGAGTTAAATGAATTTCAAAAAGCAAAGTCACAGGAAGAAAAAGAAGATGAATTAGGAGATATTCTCTTTGCAATAGTAAATCTGGCAAGATGGAATAAATTAGATGCCGAGCAGGCACTGTTAAAATCGAATAAAAAATTTATGCAGCGTTTTAGAAAAATGGAAGAACTTGCAGTAAAAAATCTTGAAGAACATTCTTTTGAGGAGTGGGATAACCTCTGGAAACAAGCAAAAAAAGAAACCTTATTAAAACATTAAATGATAAATTTTTTTATTTTTTAAATAAAAACCCGGATAATAAATACCCGGGTTTTCTAATATTGCAATTAACAATTTCTAGTGTGTGCAAAGGATTTTAGAGCCTTTTTCCTCAATAACTGCTTGAGCAGCAGCTAATCTTGCTTGAGGGACTCTAAATGGTGAACAAGAAACATAGTTCAAACCGATTCTATGGCAGAACTTAACTGATTCAGGGTCTCCACCGTGCTCTCCACAAATACCGCGTTTTAAATTAGGTCTTACTTTAAGAGCTTTTTCCAAAGCAATTTCCATTAATTGCCCAACACCTTCTTGATCCAATGTTTCAAATGGGTTAGAAGGAAGGATTTTATTTTCAACATATCTTGATAAGAACTTACCTTCAGCATCGTCTCTTGAATAGCCAAATGTCATCTGTGTCAAGTCGTTTGTACCAAATGAGAAGAATTCTGCATACTCAGCAACTTTATCAGCTGTTAAAGCTGCACGAGGAATCTCAATCATTGTACCGAATTGATATTCAACAGTTATACCTTTTTCTTCCATAACTTCTTTAGCTACTCTTTCAAGAACGCTTCTTGCTTCTTTAAGCTCATTTACGTGCCCGATAAGAGGAATCATGATTTCTGGTTTAACATTCAATCCTTCTTTTTTCAAGTCGCAAGCTGCCAAGAAAATAGCTCTTACTTGCATTTCATTGATTTCAGGATAAGTTAAGCCAAGTCTACAACCTCTCAAGCCCATCATTGGGTTAGATTCAGACAAGTTTTCCACTATATGAAGCATTTCCTCATCAGCTTTATATTCTTGATTTAAGGCTTTTTTAGTTGCAACAGTTGCAATTAATTCTTCTTTTGAAGGTAAGAATTCATGAAGCGGAGGGTCAAGAAGTCTTATTGTCATAGGTAATTCACCTAATGCTTTAAACATTTGGTAGAAGTCGTTATACTGCATTGGAAGCAACTTATCCAAAGCTTCTTTTCTGGCTTCTGTAGTACCTGCAATAATCATTTTTTGAACCCATGGTAATCTGTCAGGATCCATAAACATATGCTCTGTACGGCATAGTCCAACACCTTTAGCACCAAGTTCCAATGCTTTTGCAACGTCTTGAGGAGTATCAGCATTTGCCCTTACTGCCAAGCGTTTAATTTCATCAACCCACTGGAATAATTTTTCAAATTTTTCATCCATTTTAGGGTCAACTGTAGCAACAGCACCTGCCATAACTTCACCTGTACCGCCGTTTAAAGAAATAATATCATTTTTTCTGTAAACAGTGCCGTCAGATGAGGTTAAAGTTTCATTAGCTAAATCGATTTTTAAATCTTCACAACCGGCTACACAAGGTTTTCCCATACCTTTTGCAACAACAGCTGCGTGAGATGTCATACCGCCTCTTAGAGTTAAAACACCTTGGGAAGAAATCATTCCGTGAATATCATCAGGACAAGTTTCAATTCTTACCAATATGACTTTTTCTCCGTTAGTTCCACGTTCAGCTGCTTCATCCGTATTAAATACGATTTTACCCACAGCGGCACCAGGAGAAGCGGCTAAACCTTTAGCAATCTTAGTTGCAGCTTTTTCGGCAGAAGGGTCAAAACTTGGAAGAAGCAATTGATACAACTGGTTAGGATCAACCAATTCAACGGCTCTTTCTTTTGTAATAATGCCTTCTTCAGCCATTTCAACGGCAATTCTTACAGCAGCGGCTGCGGTTCTTTTACCGTTTCTTGTTTGAAGAATATATAATTTGCCTCTTTCAATTGTAAATTCCATATCTTGAACATCTTTGTAGCCTTGTTCGAGTTTTTTAGCAATATCAACATATTGTTTATAAAGCTCAGGCATTTCTGTTTCAAGCTCGGCAATTTGTTTTGGAGTTCTGATACCAGCAACAACGTCTTCACCTTGAGCGTTTGTCAAATATTCGCCGTAGAATTTATTTTCACCGGTAGAAGGATTTCTTGTGAATGAAACGCCTGTTGCAGAATCATCGCCCATATTACCGAATACCATTGTTTGAACATTAACTGCAGTACCATAGTTGTGGTCAATTTTATAGTGATTTCTGTAAGCAACAGCACGAGGAATATTCCAAGAACTAAATACAGCTTCAATTGCTGCTTGTAATTGTTCATAAGGATCTTGAGGGAAGTCTTTACCTGTTTCAGATTTAATCAATTCTTTATAAGCAGGGATTAAAGATTTTAATCCTTCAACAGAAACTTCTGTATCAAGTTTAACGCCTTCTTTTGCTTTAACTTGATCAAGTATGTGTTCAAATTTTTCTCTTTCGATTTCCCAGGCAACAGAACCAAACATTGTTAAGAATCTTCTGTAGCTGTCATAAACAAATCTTTCATTATTGGTAAGTTTTAACATACCTTGAAGAGTTTCATCATTAAGACCCAAGTTTAAAATTGTTTCCATCATACCGGGCATTGAAAGTCTTGCGCCTGAGCGAACAGAAACTAAAAGCGGATTTGATGCATCGCCGAATTTTTTGCCTGCTTGACCTTCAACTGATTGAAGAGCTGTTTTAACATCTTCCATTAAACCCTCAGGCATAGTGTTACCGTTATTGATGTATTCCATACAAGTTTCGGTAGTGATTGTTAATCCTGGAGGGACAGGCAAACCAAGATTTGTCATTTCTGCAAGGTTAGCACCCTTTCCTCCAAGAAGATTACGCATCGAAGCGTTACCTTCCTTAAATAGCCATACTCTCTTTTGTGTCATGTTTTTTCTCCTTAATTTTTTATAACACGCTGGTTTTTACAAAAATTTATACTTAAAAAGTAACATAAAAATACTTATAACTCAATGATAATTAAAATTTTCCTCCTATCAAATAATATTGGGAACAGAAAATTCCTGTCCCGATTGGTGAACAATTCATCTTAAGAGCAGAGTGGGATTGACCTTCACCAAATGCCTTAATTTTATCTTTGTAAATATAAATCCCGAAAACATCTTGCCCAAACCTATTTGGCGATTCAAAGCCGTTTATGTCAAAAATCATCATGCCAAATGGAGAATTTTTCTGACCCAGCCTGTTATCGTTCAATTTAAATCCAATTAACACTCCGCTTTCAAGTTCAGAAAAACTTTTAACATAAAAATTTGAATAAGGGCTTACTTTTCGTCCGTTTAAAAACCTATATTTATAGTCTTTATAATATAATTCAGGTGATTTTTCTTCTTTAATATTTAAATAAGGCTTTATTTTATTAAATATTTTATTATCGTCCAATTTATAACTTTGTTCATCTATAAGATTAAAAAAGTTTTCATCATTGGCTTTAATTAACTCAAATGAATATTTCGCTTCTTCATAAGCATTTTTCCATCTTGCAATTCTTTCAGCCTGTTTGGTATTAGCCATATTCAGCGGAATCAAAATAAATGCCACCATTAAAATCAGTGAAACTGCAATCAGAACTTCAACTATACTAAAAGCGTTTCTTCTCATTTTGCAAGCTCTAACCTCTTTTTTTCTTTTATTAATTCATCATAAATCCACTCGGGAATAAAATTCTTACCTAATATTATATTACCGTTTGAAGGATTTGGTGCATGAAAATCAGAACCTCCCGTTATGATTAATCCTAATTGTTCCGCCAAACTTGAAAAATACTCTACCATAGCTGGAGAGTGCTTTCTATGGTAGGCTTCAAGCCCTCTCAACCCAAAATTCATCAATTCTTTTGTGAGCGGCTCTGCTATATCAACGTCAAAAGGATGGGCAAATACCGGGATTCCGCCTGCATCATATATAACTTCAACAGCATCATGCGGGGTTACGGTTTTTCTTTGAATATACACTTCAGAAGAGTCATTAATATATTTAGCATAGGCTTCTATTACATTTTGAGTTCCCCCCACAGAAGTAATAGTCTTGGCAATATGAGGTCTTCCTATACTTCCGCCTTCTGCTACAAGTTTTTTAATATCATCATATTTGATATTAATGCTGGCTTTTTTTTGCAATAGATTAATTATTTCTTTTGTTTGTTTCACCCTTGCTTGCTGTTGGGTTTTTAAAAGTTTTTGAAAATCATTGTTTTCAAGATCCATAAAATACCCCAAAATATGAACCTCATAGCCTTTATAAATCGTATTTATTTCAACACCCGGTATTAGTTCAAGCGGTTTTACAGAATCAGATGGAATAATTTTTTTTGCATATTCAACGGCTGCATAATACGATAAAACATTATCATGGTCAGTTATTGATATTGCATCTAAACCAGAACGCAGGGCAGTATCCACAATCTTTTCAGGCGAAAATGTACCATCCGAAAAAGTGGTATGGACATGTAAGTCAATTTTCACTTTCTTATCCTTTCATAATAGTTATTACCTCTTTATTATTTTTTATAAAATTAATTCTTTTTATATCTTCTGCTCTGCCTGTTTCGGCGTCAAAAGATATTCTAATCGCATTAATTTGCGACTGTTCTGAATATGAAACTTCGAACCTCTCGGGAAGAGACGTCGTAAGTCTTTTTAATGAACCTTCGTAGTCCATTCCTATAACCCCGTTTGCATCCCCACAAAAACCGACATCTGTGATATACGCTGTGTAATCATTTAGAATTCTCTCATCTGATGTCTGGATATGCGTATGAGTTCCTATAACGGCACTTGCTCCAAGATTTGAAGAATATAAACCGAAACAAATCTTTTCGGCAGTTGCCTCTGCATGAAAATCAATAACTACAACAGGAGTTATCTGTTTTAATTTTTCAATTTCGTTTTTTATGACACTCCATGGAGATTCTACGGGATTCATAAAAGTTCTTCCAAGCATATTTACAACAGCAATTTTCCCCTTTGGAGTTTCAAATACTAAAGAACCCTTTCCCGGGGTTCCTTCAGTATAGTTTAAAGGTCTTATTAAATATTGTGATTTATCAATATAATTAAAAATATCTTTCTTATCCCAAATATGGTTACCCGAAGTGAGGCAATTTATTCCATAAGAAATAAGCTCATTATGATTTTTTTCGGTAAGCCCAAATCCATGTGATGCATTTTCGGCATTTGCGATAATAAAATCGGGTCTATCATCATCCGCCAAACTTTTTAGGTAAGCGTCGACAGCCAATCTTCCCGGTCTGCCGACAATATCACCTAAAAAAAGTATATTTAGTTTATTTAACATATTTATTTTGCGATTTCGGTTGTTCTAATTTCTCTGACCACAGTAACTCTAATCTGGCCCGGATACTCTAATTCATCTTCGATACGCTTTACGATATCTCTTGCCAGTTTATTACTTGCAAGATCATCAAATTTCTCAGGTTGCACAACAACCCTTACCTCACGTCCTGCCTGAACAGCAAAGGATTGTTTAATGCCTTCGTAGCTGGAAGCAATTTCTTCCAGTTTTTGTAACCTTTTAATGTAAATTTCTAATGTATCTCTTCTGGAGCCCGGTCTTCCTGCGGAAACAGCGTCAGCCAATTTTACAAGAACTGCCTCTATTGAACTTGCCGTAACATCATCATGATGAGCTTCTATAGCATGGATAACCTGTTCTGATTCACCGTATTTTCTAGCAAGCTCAACTCCGAGTTCAATATGTGTACCTTCTTGAGTTTGGTCAACGGCTTTTCCTATATCATGTAAAAGACCTGCTCTTTTTGCTATTGTTACGTTAGCACCAATCTCTGCTGCTATCATGCCTGCAATATGACCGACTTCAAGAGAATGTTTTAGAACATTCTGCCCGTAGCTTGTTCTGTAATAGAGCCTACCAAGTGTTTTAATTAATTCTTTATTGAGGTTCATAACCCCCATATCAAGTGCGGCGTTTTCACCTTCTTGTTTAATCTTCTGGTTAATTTCTTCACCTGCTTTTTGAACCATTTCTTCAATTCTGACAGGGTGAATACGTCCATCTACTATAAGTTTTTCAAGCGCCAATTTGGCAATTTCTCTTCTTACAGGGTCAAAACTCGATAATACAACTGCTTCAGGAGTATCATCAATAATCAAATCAACTCCCGTAAGAGTCTCTAGTGTTCTTATATTTCTGCCTTCACGGCCGATTATACGCCCTTTCATCTCATCTGAAGGCAAATTAACAACTGAAACCGTTGATTCTACAACCTGATCAATTAAACATCTTTGCATTGTTGTAGTTAAAATTTCTTTTGCTTTTTCATCAGCAGTTTCTTTTATTCTGGCTTCATTTTCTCTTATAAGCTGGTTAGCCTCTTGCTGCAAATCTTGTTTAAGTTGCTCTAAAAGCATCTGTTTTGCCTGCTCCTGAGAAATTCCGGCTATCCTTTCAAGCTCTTGAATTTGTTTTGCAACAAGGTCTGCGAGATAATCTTCTTTTTCCAAAAGTTCATCTAATTTTTTCTGAGCCTGATATGCCTTATCGTCAGCTTCTTGGATTTTATCTTCAAGAACATCCTCTCTTTTAGCAAGTTTTGACTCAAGCCTTGAGAGTTCTTGTCTTCTTTCTCTTGTTTCTTCGATAAATTTTTCTTTTTCGTCTTGTAAAGCTTCTTTTGCTGCAATCATTGCTTCTTTTCTGATTAAGCTTTCACGGTCTTTGTTTTCTTTTTGAAATTTTTCATTTTCATCAATTATTTTTTTACTTTTTTGCCAAACTATTACCAAGGCAACAATCAGGGCAAGAATAAAAGTAACAAAAAATAAATTTAAATAATTCGCATTCTCGATTGTCCTATACCTCGTTCTTATCTATATACATATGTACCCAAATATACTCATATCGTATATTTGAGTTTTCTATTCATAAAAATTTTTTTTTTATTTAATTCATATAAAATAAAAATATTTTTTCCCTTATAACTATTAAAATTTTATCACATAAGAGGGTAATTTAACAAGAAGAATTTTTTATAACAGGTAGAAGTTTAAGCAAAATTTAAATAATTATTTCAATAAAAATCAGAGGCTGGACATAAAAAGTTTTTTATATTATATTTTCAAATAACGAGCCCTGGTGGCGGAAGCGGTAGACGCGTTGGACTTAAAATCCAATTAGGCTAACACCTAGTGCCAGTTCAAGTCTGGCCCAGGGCATTTTTCAAGACTCCTTCGGGAGTTTTTTCTTTGTAAATTTTTTATAAACTGCACGATTTTATTGTTAATTAATTAGTTTCAGGCGGGTTTAATATAATATAGTCGAGTTAATGTCATAAATATGAGTATAAACCCTATAAACTTAAACAAAATAGCATTTAAAGGGCCTCAACAGCAGTTGCCTGTAAATTCTGATGCGAATACGCCAGTTCGGGAAAATAACCAAAAAGCTTACGGAGTAAGCTCAATCCCTTCAGAGCTTAACGTAAAAACTCCTATCGCTTATAAAAAAATAACAGACCTTACAATAAGCGGGGCCAAAGATAAAGCTGCATTTTATAAGCTTGCAAACGGACAAAAAATTGTAATATTGCCCAAAACAGGACCTACGGTCGTAAAAACTTACTTTAATGTAGGCTCTATGAACGAACCTGATCATTTGAGGGGCATAAGCCATTATATAGAACACAATTTATTCAACGGCAGCAAGGATTTAAAGCCTGGTGAATTTTTCCAGAGAGTGTCCGGGCTCGGAGCATACACAAATGCATCTACAGGATATAATCAGACAAATTATTATATTGAATCAAACCTGCTCGAAGACAATTACCTTGAAGAAATAATGAAGCTTCACTCTGATCAGATACAACACCCTTTATTCCCCCAAGACCAACTGGAAAAAGAAAAAGGACCTGTTACATCAGAGATTTCGATGTATGCGGATATGCCTTCAAATGTCGGAAGAAATATTGCATTAAAAAATCTTTTCAATATAAAATCATCTTCCGATGACCTGGTTGCAGGAACAGTTGCAAATATAAATTCTATTACACAAAAAGACGTAATCGACTATTATAACACCTGGTATTCCCCCGATAACAGTTTAACTGTAATCACAACAGATGCACCTGTCGATAAAACCATAGAACTTGCGGCAAAATATTTTACAAAAAACACCCTCTCCAACAATTCGAATAGAAAATATGAAGAACTTATTCCGACAGAAAAACCCGTAAGAGTCGACATCAAAAAATCAAATGCAACAGCTGCAATTATTAATATGGGTTTTGTCGGCCCATCGAACAACGATTCTAAAGCCCAGGTCGCAACAAAACTCTTAACAATGATTCTTACAGGATACCAGAATGCAAGAATTACAAAAGCATTAGAGCCATATCAGATAGACGCTGGATTCTCTACGGAAAAAATCGGCAACAAAGCTCAAGATAAAAAAGCCATATTTGCAGAAGCTGCCGTTCCTGAAGAAAAATGTGAAACAGCTTTAAAAATTATTTATGAAGAAATTTTTAAAATCTCACAAAACCCACCCTCAGAACAAGAGCTTAATATTGTAAAAGAAAAATTTAAAATGGCTCTTGACCTTCAAAGCGAAAGTTCTTCGGATTTAAACGACTTTATAGGATCTGCTCTATTAGACAATGATTTCAGCTGGCTTAGCAACTGCAGCCAACTTATTGACTCAATAAATATTTATGACATTCAAAATGCAGCAAAAAATTATATGGATTTAAACAAGGCTTCAATAAGCGTTGTGCATCCTGAAACATCAACCGATGAAAAAATTAAATCAAATTATCAGAATACACATTTTGGCAAAAATACAAAATCAGCAGGAATTTCTTTCGGCAGTCTTCCAAGGAAAACCATCAGCGAATATTACTCTAATGTAAAAGAATACAGATTAAATAACAATATGGAAGTTGTTGTACAACCAAATAAATCCGATTTTGATTCTTATGAAATTAACTTTACATCAAACAAAGGCTATAACCTGACAACTCCAGAAATTATTATATTAAACTCTCTTCTTTCAAGAGGGACAATGCAAAAAGACAATACGACATTCAACAATATACTCGACTGTTCAAACACAAATTTGTATTTTGACGTATCGACTCAAGGCATCTCAATAGGATGCAGAACCCCTGAGGGCAATTTAACAAATTCTTTGAATCTGGCAAAAGAAGTTCTTGCACAACCGAGATTCACACAGGAAGATTTTGAATGGGCAAAACAAAATCTAAAAGACACGCTCTTGACTATGCCTAAAAGCCCGGGTAATAAATTAAAAGCGGCACTATATCCAAACCTGCCCTCAATGAATACCGTTGAAGAAGATTTAAAAACAGTTGATTCATTAACCCTAGACAGGATTAAAGCTATATATTCAGAGATTATGCAAGATGCTCAAGGATATGCCGTTTTAAGCGCAAATACAGAAGAAAAACCTCAATTGCAGGCAGAATTTATGAATTCACTTGCTTCAGGAATCCAAAATCTTAAACCATACACCCCAAACCTCGCTCCTGTATTCATTCCAAACCAGACAGAACAAATATTAACCGAAACAGAAAATAAACTTCAATCAGAAATACAAAGGAGTTATAAGTTCAAAAAAACAGGAAACATTGATGATCAGGCGAAGTTAATGATTTTAAATATGATTCTGGGCGGAAATTCAACCTCAAGACTATTCCAAGACTTACGCGAAAAACAAAAACTCGCATACAGAGTCTCTTCATCTCTATTATCAATAGGAGATACCTCTGCAATAACAATGTCAATAGGAACAACAACAGATGATGACACTGATCCATTAAGCTCTCCTGTGAATATCCAAAAATCTCTCGAAGGTTTTAATAAACACATCAATAAATTGAAGACTGAACTTGTTTCTGAGGAAGAATTAAAAAAATCAAAATTAATGCTTGAAAATAACATTCTCAGCAGTATGGAATCTTCATTATCAAGATTAAGTGATATATCTATCGGTAAAGCATCGATGTACGGAATTAAAGAAACCCAATATTTATTAGATGCAATAGAAAAACTGACACCTGCAGATATTTTGGCCGCAGCTAATTATGCTTTTGCTTCACCGCCTGTTACATCTATACTTGCCAGCGAAAGAACATTAAAAGCAAATAATCTTAAATAAAAAAGACCGCTTAACAAACGGTCTTTCTTATAATTTAAATATTGTTATTTTTTCAAAAATTCAGGTATATCAAGAATGTTAGTTGCCATTTCCTGAGTTGATTTATTCATAACAGGTGACGTATTAAACGAACCTGAGAAGAAATCAGCAACATTAATTGACTTAGTTTGCTCTTGTTCTTTCTTCATTGGTAATCCTGTATTTTTTAATTCAAAACCTGTTGCAATAACAGTAATTTGGATTTCACCTTGAATTCTGTCATCAATAACAGAACCGAAAGTAACGATTGCATCATCAAGAACTGCATCATGAATAACTTGAGCCGCTTCTGTTACTTCATGCAATGTCATATCGGCACCACCTGTAACGTTCATTATTATGCCTGAAGCCCCATTGATTGAAGTTTCAAGTAATGGAGAATTGATAGCTAACTTAGCCGCTTCCATAGCTCTTCCTTCGCCTGTGCCTCTTCCAATACCCATTAATGCTGAGCCTGAAGACTGCATAACTGCTTTAACGTCTGCAAAATCAACGTTGATAAGACCTGGAACCGTAATAATATCAGAGATACCTTGAACACCACGTAATAGAACTTCATCTACAACCTGGAAAGCTTCTCTCATAGTAGTTCTTCTTTCGACAACTTCGATTAATTTATCGTTTGGTATAACAATCAAAGCATCAACTGTTTCTTTAAGTTTTTCCAAACCTTGTAATGCCTGATTTAATCTTCTTTTACCTTCAAAGCTGAAAGGTTTTGTAACAACACCTATTGTTAAAGCGCCAAGTTCTTTAGCGATTTTTGCCACAACCGGAGCAGCACCTGTGCCTGTTCCGCCGCCCATACCTGCTGTAATGAATACCATATCAGCCCCGTCTAATGCCTGAACGATATGATCTCTTGTTTCTTCAGCAGCTTTTTCTCCGATAGCCGGGTCACCGCCTGCACCTAGTCCGCTTGTAAGTTTATTACCTAATCTGATTTTATTTTCGGCAGTTGACATTTCTAATACCTGAGCATCGGTATTCATTGCCCAGAAATCAACTCCGCTAAGTCCTGCTTTAATCATTCTGTTTACGGCATTTCCGCCGCCGCCGCCAACACCAATAACTTTAATATCTGCAGGATTGATAACATTTTTTGGTGTAAGTTCTGCTGTTTCTTTTCTTCCGAAAATATCTGCTCCAAAATTTTCCACTAATAAGCCCTCTTACTTTGTCTAATACGATTTTATTTTGTACCGCTTTACTATCCCTGTGCGGTTTTTTGAAAGGTTATTTTTTCAATAGGCTTAAAATACCCTGACTTACAAAATAACTATCTTCATAGTATTTTAAATAAATAAATTAGTAAAGAAAATGTGAAAAAATATTATCGAAATTTAATATAAGTTAAAATTAGTCTTATCTTTTTTATTTGCAATAAAAAAGGGTAGTTGAAACATCTACCCTTTTTTAATTTATTTATCAAACTCGCCTTGTAGCTTCGAGCCTTTCGTTGATTATCTTTTGAGCATTATCTGTAAGTTTGTTTCTTAATGTAAGAACTACTTTGTCTGATTCTTCCATTTTTGATTTGAGCTCTGCAATGTCGCTGTTAATAACATCGGAATTTAATATTTCTTCATATTCCTGATTAATTTTAGCAAGCTCTTCATCAATAGGCTTGCCAGCCGCTGATTCTGTAGCATTATTTGTGTATTGACCAAACAATGGATTTTTCACAGTCGCATTCTGACCTGCCTGATTTGCTGCAGCTTTAGGTTGAGAAGCTGAAGCTTCTTCTGCCGCAAGCCTTATATCAATATAAGCTAACTGGGCATCAATACCTTGTACTTTTGTTTCGGCAGAACTGCATTCTGTATTTTTGGCTGCAATTTCATTATTTTTAGATTTATATTGGTCTTCATAACCGCTGATTTCATCACTTTTTGTTTTTATATTGGTATTTATATCAACAATTAAAGGTGTTGAAAGTTCAATCTTGGTTTCAGATGCTTTAATTGAAATTTCTAATTTAGCCTTTTGGTTTGTAAGCTCTGATAACTGACTGCAAATAGCTTTAACCTTGGAATTTTTGGCATCGACTATTGAGAAACCTGCAACTTCACCCATTGAATTTGCACCTTTTAGCTTATCAGCAACATAAGAAGGAATATCAGCATATTGAAGCTGACCGCTTTCACAAAGAGCAAGTGCTTCTGTGGTAGCTGCTGAAATAGCTGTTCTCTGTTGTTTAAGCTGTCTTTCTGATTTTTCTGTCATTTCATCAGCTGATTGTTTAAGGTCGCTTATTGTACTTTCCAACTCGCTTTTGCTGACTGCTATTGTCTTTTCGATTGTGGATAAATCATCTTTTTTACCGTTCAACAAATCTTGTTCAGAGTTGACTTCGGTTTGAATAGTATTTTTATCTGAATTTAAAGATTTAAGCTCGTTATTAGCATAATTTATTTTTGACTTGATGCTTTCAGCCTCAGATTTTATTTTTTCAATTTGGCTTTTTAATTCTTTTTGCTTTGCTTCAAGTTCTGCTTTTTCTTTTATCAAAGATGTTCTTTTAGCTTGAAGTTCCTCTTTTGTAGCTGAATCAAGCTCTTGTTTTATCGCAGCATCAAGATTGCTGATTTGAGAATTTTTAGACTGAATTGAACTTTCATATGAGTCTACAGCGGCTTGAGCAGAGTCAGTATTTGCAGCTGGGCTGTAAGTTTGCTGAACAGCGCCATCTACTGTCGAAAAGGCTGAAATCTGGCTGAGATATTGATTTTGAATTGAATCTAGTGAACTAACCATGTTGTTTCAATTAACCTCATATAGGTACACACTTTTATAAAAACATCCGAGTATATAAAATTTCAATACTTTTTATATCTGTTACATTTATTAACATTTGTTATATTAACTACCTGTAGTTTTAAAATGTAATATAATAAAACTATAAACAGCTAATAAACAGGAGTTATATATGAAAACATGTCCTTTTAAAAACGAAATATGCAATGACGAATGTGCTTTATACATTTCTCCTCAAGACTTAAATGAAACAGTGCTTAACAGACTTTCAAGCATAGGTATTTTAGAGAGAACTAACGGGATTTGTTCTTTCAAAACAGCCGCTTTATGTGCGGATAGATTCATATTTGAAAATACAATGGTAAAAAGAAGTTAGATTATTTTGTCTAGCTTTGTATTTCTTTTCTTATTTGAGAATGAATCTGGTTTGCCTTTACAAGGTTTTCACAAAGCATTTTATATTTATCAGACTGCTCCCCATAAGGAACAGCAAGGTTAATCAACTCATCCACATCGCTATTGATTGCATTTAATGTGTTCAATGTCTTTTTCAACTTTGACTGCTTGTCTTTCATTAGAAAATAATTAATCACCGGAGTATTTGCCATAAGGCTTTTAAACGCAACTGCAACCTGATTTGTTAAATGAGTAAAATCAGGCTTTTGAAATATATTTTTAAAAGGCTTCTTAACGCTTTCGGTTTGATTTTCCTGAGGAAGAAAATCATTGTCAAAAGTATTTAAACGTTTTATAGGATTGGTTACTTTAGGCTTTAAGTTATTAGGAACAGGTCTTGAAAAAAGATTCGGCTTAGACGCCAAATCCACCTCTATATCATCAATTTGAGTGTTTTGCACAGGTGGTTGAGGAACTTTAATTATATTTACTTTATCGCCGCTGTCGCCTTTAATTTCCATTTTACTGCTTTCTCAATTAATTAAATTATTACAGTTATAGTTTTTATTTTTTACCTTTATTTACAGTATTTTTAAAACTCAAAAAAAAAATTTTTGCAGGGAGGTTTACAACTTTTAATTATAATTTAACATAAATTTAAATATTTTGAATCAATTTTCATAATCCCAAATATAAATATTCCCACAATATTTACAAACTGCATGGTTATTCATGAAGGTCAAATCAGGGACAAATGTATACCCGTCTACCGTTATCTGAATATCTCCATTAGTTTTATATTTTTTTTCAAAATTCTTTTCCCCATGATAATCGGGGCTAAACATCAGTTCAAATTTATCGATTGAATTGCATTTTTTGCATCTGAACATTTAGTTTTTAATTACTTTCTTTTTTTATAATCTTTTTTAATTCTTTTCTGCCGTCAAGCTTAGTAGCCTTTCTGTTTTCTTCTATTGTTTCATCATCAAGCTGTTTATAAAAGAAAGTACAGCAGGCGCTTCTTATAGGAAGAGTGAAGGAAGTCACCGCAAGAGACACAATACCTTTAATTAAGGATGTAGCCATTTCATAGGCTTCCAATTCATAATTAATATTATAGTGTTTTAAGAGATCATTAAATGCATCTATTCTCAATAACGATAAATATTTCTCAACCGGAATCGAAAAATAATAAATCAAGTTAACCTTATTAAACGCCCAGCTGATAACCTCAGGCAATAGATAATAAGTAAGTAGAAATAACAAAACCAGAAGCAATGCGCACTGCCAGAAATTCCCTTTAATAAGTGAAAAACTTCTTTTTATGGCTTCAACGGGTCCTGTATTTTCTTCAAAAGTAAATACCTGAAGACTTAAACACGAATAGACCAGAAAAGGCACAAGCAAAACCCAGAAAAACGGAATCGATCCTATTAAATATATTACAGAAAGTATTATCATCAAAGAAATATATGGAAGCGCCCTTCTTTTAATAAGCTCGTCATGCATCTTAACATCAAATATTTTGTTTTTTGACGTAAGATTATTTGCCATAGAGTTCAATGCTGCCATAGCTATCAAATAATCATAAAAAGCTTTGCAGAATAAAAAGAAGGCAGGAATAGTAAACAACAAAAGCGTTGTCATTGCCGTTAAAATATTGTCAAAAAATGCGAAATTGGCTGTTAAATAAGGCAGGTTAACAGAATATACATATGTAATTAAAAATATGAGGAACAATCCTGCGATTTGTCCTAAAACAGGGAATGCAAGATATTTCAAAAATAAATCAATATGGGTAAAATACAGTTTAATTCCTTTAAAAAATATATTAAAAACGCTCATATATTTATTTTTTGATTTAGCCATATTCACCCTCATAAATTAAATTGAAATTTTATGTTTGTAATAACATATTATTATGAACGGTGAAAAGATAAAAGCATTAATAAAAAGTTTTAACGAATTTGATTATTTTGACAATGTCGATTTACATATACATTCAAGCTGCTCTGACGGTATACTGTCTCCGGTAGAAATAGTTAAAAAGGCAAAAGAAAAGGGCCTGAAACATTTTTCCATATGCGACCATAATACTCTTAACGCCTACCTGACAACAAATATTGCAAAAGAAAATGAGCTTATACCCGCAGTTGAATTTGACTGCTGGTATAAAGGGGTTCTCATACATATACTCGGTTACGGGGTTGATTATACAAATAAGGAACTTCAGGCAATTTGCGCTAAAAATAAAGCAGGAACATCATATGATTTAGTAAGATTTTTCTCATACAGGCATCCTGAAAAAGTTATAAAAGCAATAAAAAAGGCAGGAGGGATAGCTGTTTTGGCTCATCCTGCATGTTACTGGGCAATGTCGCTTGAAAATTTCGTAAAAGAACTTATTACACTGGGTCTTGAAGGTCTGGAAGTTTATTATCCGTATAAAAGGCATAGGAAAATAATTAAGTTTCACACAATGGCAGCCGTCAAAAGAATTGCTGAAAAGTTCAACCTGATTCAAACAGGCGGTTCTGATACACATGGCTCCTGCTTATAAAATTTAATCAAAATTTGGACGATACTTGGGAGCTTTTGATTTTATATAGTTCCTCACACCGGGAGTTATCACAAGGTCAGGCTCTTTAGTGCAAAAATTATCTAAAATAGTTATTCCTGCTTTTAAATCACCTTTTTCGACATAAATAATACCGACCATAATTTCGTTCAGAGGGGTTGTTTTATTGCTTTTATATTCTTTTAATTTATTATCCAGAACACCTCTTTTTTTAAAAGTGTTAACAAGCAGGATATAATTTTCAAGGTTTAGCGGATTTTGTTTTACCGCATTTTCAAAGCACGACTGCGCCATTTTAGTGTAGCCGATTATAAGATATGTCCTGCCAAGATTATTGTAATACACAGCAGTTGCCTGCGTTTTAGGATTAAGCTGTATTGCAATTTCAAACTCTTTTATAGCGGCATAATAGTTTTTTTCCTTCATTGCGTTTATGCCTTTATTGTTATGCAAATATGCATTTTTTTCCGCATCAATTTTATAAACTGCGGCAATATTTAAAAAAGAAAAGAACAATATCAAAACACTTAAAAAAATCTTTTTCATAATAAAACAATTTCTTGTCCCTCCATGGCCATAAAGCAGGAAGGATATTGTTGTTTATAGTGTTCTTCAATATTGGAGAGTTTTTCATCGTCATAAGAAGGGTCAAAATGAAAAAATGCAAGTGATTTTGCCTGAGCAAGCTTTGCGCTTTCAATTGCCATTTCAAAAGTAGAATGCCCGTAACCTTGCCTTGAATGTATAGGAGAAAGATAGTCTTCACCGGTATATTGGCTGTCATGAATCAATAAATCGGTATTTCTTGCGAATAAGGCAAGTTTTTTATCAGCTCCGACATAGCATTCCTTGTCTGTAGCGTAGACAACGGATTTGTTTTTATAAGCGATTTTATATATCATAACCCCGTTTTGAGGATGAGCATTTGATTTGAGGCAGCTTATAATAACTTCGTTTTCTTTTGGCGTAAAATCCTCCGGAGATGTTATTCTTTTTAAACAAGGACATGCATCCTTGCCATTAAATACAATTAAATCAGTATCGACTATATTTAGTATTTCAGTATCAGAACTTATATCATAAAGGCTTAAAGGAAAAGATTTGCCATATAAAAGCTCGGCAAGACTATCCTCAAGGCTTTCTTCAAAGCCGCTGTGACCAAATATATTTATTTTTGAAGTTAAAATATTTAGAGGCTTAAAAAATGTTAACCCTTGAATATGGTCTTGATGAATATGGCTTAAAAGAACAGTTGCTGTTATCGGCTTTCTGGCAAAAATATCATCAGCTGAAGCAATATGCTCTCTCATAAGCTCATCGCCCAATTGAATAATCCCCGTTCCGGCATCAATAATTATAAGGTTCCCTCCTACATTCACCTCAACACATGCCGTATTCCCGCCATATCTTAAAAAATTCCCAAATGGAGTGGGATGAGAACCTCTTGTTCCTCTAAATTTTATCGAAAATTCACTCTGGTTGACCATATACTGACACCTAACCGTTTAAAAACTAAAATTACAGCTCAATAATACTTTATTTAAAATTATTTGTCCATAACAATACCGGCTTGAAAAACAATTTTAAACCGGTATTTTTTAGCAATGTACAAACAGCAAAAATGTTTATTTTTTTAGCAACCTTTTTATAGGAAAAGAAAAATATGCATTCTTATCAGCAAAATTCTGCAATGCCAAAAATTCGACAAATTCATTATATTTAGGATGCTCTGGCATAATTATATCCAAAGGTTCATCATAGTTATCTAAATTTCCGCCCCAATCTATACATCCCCAAAATAGAGCTTTTGCATTGTTTTTCTTTGCGAATTCAATAAATGCCGGGATATCTTTATAATTTTTTGCAGATACCACAAAAGCGAAAAATAATTCTTTAATTTTTCCTTCACCAACCATTTGACTAAGCCACTTTAGATTCTCAATTAATTTAGGGAAATCACCGTTTTTAACAACCGTATTATAAGTTTCTTCAGTGGCGGCATGAATAGATACCATAACTCTTGAAAGCCTCTCAGTTATTCCCACATCGTCACAATTAAAACGATTACATAAAAGTCCGTTTGTAATTAAATTAAATTTCAAATCAGGATATATTTCTGCCGCTTTTTTCATAAGCATTCTGGTATTTCTGCTGGCAAATGGATCTCCTGTTGAACTTAGAGTCAACTCTTCTGCATCCTTTAAAATAGGTAAATACAAGTCATCTATGCGTTTATTATGGATTTCCAGTTCTTCATCACTCAAGCGTGAAAGAGAGGGTCTACACATAATACAATTTAAATTACATTCTGAGTCAGGGCCTATAGACACCATTTTAGGATACGATTTCTGAACCGGACTGTAAGAAACATTTTTCCTGGGAATTAACCTGAAATTATAATTCGAACCTGAAATACAAAAAGGTAATTTGCAATAAGGATACCTGGATTTTAAGATTTGTTTCCTTATCTGGATCGCTTTTTGAGAGTTCCAAATATCTTCAAACGGTTGCTCGTATAAATTACCGATTTGAGCATCCATAGACATCATGCAATCAGGACAAGTAAATACCCTACCGTCAGGGTAAATATATACCTGAGAAAATCCTCCATTGCATATAAATTTTTTCTTAAAAAACTTACTGAAAAAATTAAAATTCAACTCTTACACCGATCTTTTACAAATTAAAAACTAATAATAATCTACTTTATTTAAGTTTATTTGTCTATAACAACAGTTGTTGTACGGTCAGAATCTCTTCCCGCATAACTTGAGCTTCCGAAGGTCATTAATCTTGCTTTTTCCTGAACTTTTTTCAACCCTGTTTCATAAAAGTAGAAATCAAAAATCACTTTTTTCCTGTAATTAGTAACAGAAACCACTCTGAATGCATTTGGATAAGTTACAAGAGCAGGAGAAGAAACATGTAAAATATTACCGTTTTTTGTTATTTTAGTTGTATGGTAATGCCCCGTAAAAAGCGCTATCGGGTTTTTATATTTATCAAGTACCGCATAAAATTCGTCAGCATTCAAAATTCTATGGTGAGAAGATGGAAACGGTTCTAAAAGAGGAAAATGCAAAAATATTAATACAACATCTTTTTTAGAGTTTTTCAATTCTTCATCGAGCCATTTTAACTGCTCTTCCGGGATATTTCCATTCATAGAAATTCCTCTGTTTTTAGCTCCGTCAATAACAATGACTTTAAAGCCTTTTTTAGGAACAAAAGAATAATATGCCTCATCAAAGACATAAGATTGATTACACTCTTTCAAAAGTTCTACCAGCTTATCTTTTTTCAAATATCCGCTTGTTGTAGTGTCATGATTGCCTAAAGAAAAATACCACGGGAACTTCATTTCATTTAACATTGAGAAAAGTTCCTTAGCATCATTTTTTGAAGGCGAGTCAATTCCATCCCCTGTAACCATAACAAAGTCAACATTATTAAGCTTGTTTATTTGTGAAACGGCGTCTTGAAGCAAATCTTTGGAATCCGAAAGCATCTTGAAGCTTGTATCGTTTCTGGTTTTAGAATAATGAATATCTGATAGCTGTACAAATTTCAAAGTTACAGAATTAGACGGTAAATTATGAAACAGGAAGATAAAAACAGCCAGTGCAAATGCTACAATCAAATTACTTAAATTTTTCATAAAGAAAAATCCCCAAAAAATCTGGGCGTTGAGAGACTCGAACTCCCGACATCCTCCTTGTAAGGGAGGCGCTCTACCAACTGAGCTAAACGCCCTCAGGATTTCATGTTACTAAATAAATTTTTTAAGTCAACAGGATTTAAACAGTTTTTTATACAATTTCGTAACATTTGTATATTTAAAGTAAATTTTTGATGCCTTCATGTTTTATTAGTATTACTTGAGTGGAAAATTATCAAAAGGAAGGTTAGACATGTCAACATCAGCTATAATAAGTTTTCCTACCCGTAACATCCCGGTTAAAAAAACAGTAGGACTCCAGGAAAAAATGATAAAAAGACCTCTTGCGAAAGCTCCTGTTGAGAAAAATTCTAATGAGGGCTTAGTACAAATATTAATACGTAAGATTAAATCTCTGTTTGTTAAGCCAAAAGCCGAAACAACAAAACAAGCTCATATCAGCGAAAACTTATATAATGCAAAAAATCCAGGCGTAAGATACAGTACATCAGCATAATCCCGAAACATAATAACTAGAAAAAAGGCTTCCTTTTCAAGAAGCCTTTTAATCATTATATAAATTTAATTAAAAATATCTTTTCAATAATCCTGCAAAAACTTTTCCATGTCTTGCTTCATCTTTGCACATTTCATGAACTGTATCATGGATTGCGTCATAGCCGAGTTCTTTGGCTCTTTTTGCAATATCAAGCTTGCTCTGGCAAGCGCCATGTTCCGCTTCAACTCTCATCTCAAGATTTTTTAACGTAGTTGAAGTAACCACTTCACCTAATAATTCAGCAAATTTTGAAGCATGTTCCGCTTCTTCAAAAGCAATTCTTTTATAAGCTTCTGCTATCTCAGGTAACCCTTCTCTATCAGCCTGTCTTGACATTGCAAGATACATACCTACTTCTGTACATTCTCCTGCAAAATGGTCTTTTAATCCTTGAACGACCTGTTCATCGAGCCCTTGCGCAACACCTATTTTATGCTCATCTGCCCAGACTCTTTCTCCTGAGGCAGTTTCCTGTTTTACAAATTTATCCGCTAAAGCACCGCAAATAGGACATTTTTCGGGTGGAGTGTTTCCTTCATGCACATAACCACACACTGTACATACAAATTTAGTCATCTTTTACCTCTTTCTTTTATTAAGCTATTCTTATTCTTCCAACCCAAAAGAATATTAGCACAAGAGGTTAATAAAATAGCTTTAATTAATAAAAAATTAACTTTTTATTTGAGCAATTATTATCCTGTCAATCAGGTTCAAATCTTTTATGATTTCAATGTTTTTAAATCCATTTTTTTCAAACAATTTTTTAACAATATCAGATTGATTTATGCCAAGTTCAAATATAATAAATCCGCCTCTATTAAGATATCCAGCAGATTGCATAATTATTTTTTCATAGAATTCAACGCCTTCATCATCAATTGTAAAAAGGGCTCCCTCAGGCTCAAAATCCCTGACTTCAGGCTGAAGTCCCTGTTTTTCTTTTAAAGGTATATAAGGTGGATTCGACACTATAATATCAAATTTTTCATCAATTTTAGAAAATAAATCAGAGTGTATAAATTTTATTTTATGCCCGACATTATGATAAACAGCATTTTTTTGAGCAATATCAAGAGCATTTTTACAAATATCTACAGCGAATATGTCTTGTGCGGCAGGATTTCTAGCTATTTCAATTGCCAAACACCCTGAGCCTGTTCCTATATCAAGAACTCTACCGTTACTTTTACCGGCAATTTTCTTAAAACACTCCTCAATAATAATCTCACTCTCGGGTCTGGGAATAAGCGTGTATTCATTAACAAAATACCTGTTACCCATGAAAAAAGCCTGCCCGACAATCTGCTGGATGGGTTTTTTAGTCAAAACCCTCTGTTTAATGGCATAACGAACAATATTGTACTCATTATCGCTGAGTTCTATATTTTTTATAAAATCTGAAGGACTAAATGACGTTAAAATTTCAATAGCAAAATCGACTTCGCTCACTGCCTCATCATAGCTGAAACCGTTATTCTTAAGATAATCTGTAAATTCTCTTCTTTTCATTCAGACAAACTTCTTGGAATATTCCTCTAATATCTTACCAATCTTGTTTTTTAAATCAAGCCTTGAAGATTCCTTACCCGGCTTTAAAGGCAAGTTGTAGCGCTCACAAAGCATTTTATAATATTTTAGTTGTTTTTCTGTTGCGGGCTCTTTTGAAAGCTTAAAGTCCTGAGCTTTTTTTCTTTGTTCTTTTAAATACTGTTTTTGCTTTTCCAGATAAGGTTTCTGCCTATTTTTTTCTTCAATTTGTTTTAAATATGCCCCTACAACAAGATTAATTTCTTTTATGAAATTATCATCGTCAAATAGGGATATAATCCATTCAAAATGCGGATTTTTAACCTCATTGTAATAAATTTCTTCCTCAATAAAAAGATTAACAATTTCATCTTTTGAAAGAGAAGAATTCTTCTTAACAAAATTCCTTAAAAACGTTAAAAGTGAAGACTTTTGATTTTTAGTCAAAGCAAAAAAAACTCTATTTTTAAAATAAAACATTACCTGAACAAATCTTTAATCGTAAATTTACCTTTAGTATCCTTATTATACAATACTAAAAGCTTTTTAAAAATCGGATTTGTATGCAAAGACCTCACAGGCGGATTAACCTGCTCCTTGTCTCCGGCAGGGGAAATATGCCTCGTAATATCAATGATAGTCTTATTTTCGTCCATAAAATAATAATACAACTTTTTTATACAAAAATCTATATATATAAAAACAGAAAGTCATTGAAAATTTACTTTTATAAATAACTATGGAATATACAATTCTTTAAATTTTATTCTATAATTAGATAAAATTTATAATTAGGATCTATTCTTCATTTATATGAAAAAAAGTACTTTATACTATATATTTATCGCATTAATTACTGTTGCAGTAATTTCTATTGTTATGCTAATGCCATATGAAGTAAATAATGCAGTCAGTTTAAAAACCCAAAGATTAATAACAAAAACTACTGTTGAACCCAAAAGGCTTTACATAATGGCCTGGAGAAAAATCAGGGACGAATACATAGATCCCGAGATGAACGGTCAAGACTGGAATAAATGGAAGAAACGCTATTTACCTTATATAAAAACAAACGAAGATGTTTATGTGGCAATAAATACAATGCTTCAGAGTCTTGATGACCCTTATTCGAGATTTATGAACATACCTGAATTTGAAAACCAAAACACTATAATTGATTCAAAAATATCAGGAATCGGAATAAATATAATATCAATTGCAGGGAAACTGGTTATTTCTAACGTAATAGAAAACTCTCCCGCCCAAAAAGCAGGACTCAAAGAAGGCGATATTATTGTTAGTATAAATGGTATCAATACCGAGGGAATATCTTTGGAAGAAGCTGTTAAAAGAATCAGGGGGCCGGAAAAAACTCCGGTCACAATTCAGGTGAGCAGAAACGGACAGAAAATTATAAAAGACATGGATAAAAGCATCATAAAGTTGAGAAACGTAAAATATCTTATCTCAAAGGATAATTATGCGTATATCCAAATCACAAGTTTTATGGGGGTTTCAGCCCCACAGGAATTTCAAATTGCCCTTAATAAAACCAAAAATACTAAAGGCTTAATCCTAGATTTAAGAGGAGATGCAGGCGGTTTACTTAATAATTCTATTATTATGGCAAATATGATTGTAAATCAGGGCAGAATAGTAAGCGTTGTATATAGAAACGGACAAGTTATCAATATGAATGCTCAAAGTATGGCATTTTATCCTAAAAAACCAATTGTAATACTTATAAACAAAGGAACAGCAAGTTCATCAGAAATTTTAACAGGAGCTCTGAGAGACAACTGCAATGCTATTTTAGTAGGAAAAAACACATATGGAAAAAATTCCATACAAAAAGTAATTCCGCTTCCAAATCAAACGGGAATGAATCTTACAATAGCAAAATATCTTATGCCCAATAATGAAGATATTTATAAAACAGGAATTAAACCTGATTATAATGTGAGCTTTACAAAAATAGATTATGCGAACAACAAAGATCCTCAATTTCAAAAAGCAAAAGAACTCTTAAAAAATATGATGAAAAATAACAAATAAATACTACTTTTTGAGAGGTTTGATGACATTTCCGTCAGGATCAAAGTATAGGGTAACCCTTGCTAATGCACCTTTTTCATTAATTTTGCATTTTTGAATATAATTTATTAATTTGGAATCATCGGAAAATACAAAGATTTCGCCATAACGTTTGCCTGTTTTATCAATTATATAATTATTTGCAAACTCTGAAAATACACCGTCTTCGTCAAAATTAAACACCTTAAGAGCAGAATACCTGTCTTGTATAGCACTCACACCTTGTTGGATAACATAACCTTGATCAGTCACTTCCATAATCTTTTCAGCAACAGAAGCTGTTGGCGAATTTGATACGCCTTGTTGATAACGGACCAATTTATTACCCAAGAAATTAAATTCTTCTCCAATAGTTTCTACGCCGTCTTTAAATTCTTTATCAATAGCTATTGATGTTAATTTTTCGATTTTTGTTATTTGTTTTGACTTATTTGTTCCTTTAATAAATTCCTCAATAGAAATAGGCTCTAAATTTTCTATGGTAGCTGAACGTACAACTTTTCCGTTAGCGGCAACTTCTTTCATTCCCGCTAAAACTTTTTTACCATCAACATCATCAAATTCAAAAATTCTTTTGATTTTGCCTGATTTCTCTGCCGCATAATTATTATCCGCAGCCTTTTTAATCAAGTCTTTAACTTCCTTTAAAGCATCCTGTGCCTCTTTATAGATTTTTTTTGAATTTTTTTGGATTTCACTCATCTGTGTTTTAACAACGGTTGACTCAGGCTTAATATCGTCCGCCTGTCTCAAAACGTCAGAAGCAGAAACTCTTCCTTTAAAGAGTAAACCGCCGACTGCTATAATTCCCACACCTACAGCAATTGTCTCAAAAATCTGCATTTTGTTTAAATGAAATTTTTGAGTCTTTTCAGCCGTCGCCGAAGTTGTTGTTTGAGGAACATTAACAGGTACAAGACTCATGTTTGATGCGATTGAATTGATTGCGTTAGTCATTATTTCAGCCTGATTTTATTATTGTACTAAATCTAAGTAAGCTAAAAAAAATAATTGCTGTAATTGCCTGATTTTATTAAAAAATGTAACCTTTAATAAATATAATTTTTCAAATACAGTCATCCTTTTGAACTCAAGCCATATTTAAAATAATCGTTATAAAACAATTATAGTAAGAGATTCAAAGGTATTTGTTTTTATAAAGATATGTAACATTACTACACTTATAGTATGATATTTAGAGAATATTTGCCAAAAAAATGTTATAATACTAGTGGAAAGTGATACCAAAACTCTTCGAAAGAAGATACAAGAAAAATCCCCCATCGTCGACAGCCAAACGAAAGGGACATATGGATAAAGTACAATTTCACAATGACCTGAACAGGTTAATTGAGATTTTACCGCCGAAGATTATCAATTATCTGAAACAAAATAATTTAGACGACGTAATAGAGATAGTTCTCGATTTAGGCAGAATTGGGGAAATACGCCACGCAGACGGGAAGATAGAGTATTTAGGGCAAGATTATATAGAAGAAAAAGACATTAACTATATAACATCAAAAATTCAGCCTTTTACAAACGATAACCGCTCGGGAATTCCGGGGACTTTACATAGAATAAGTGCAATCAAGAACAGACAGGGCAAAGTAATAGGACTTACCTGCAGAATAGGACGTGTCGTAACGGGGACTATTGCCTGTATAAAAGATTTTGTGCTTCAAAATAAAAGTATACTCTTTTTGGGTCGCCCGGGAGTTGGCAAAACCACAAAATTAAGAGAAATTTCAAGACTGGTATCTGATGAACTTGCAAAAAGGGTTGTCATAGTGGATACTTCAAACGAAATCGCCGGAGACGGTGATACTCCACACCCTGCCATAGGTAAAGCAAGAAGAATGCAGGTTACTCAACCGGAGTATCAAAAAGATATAATGATAGAAGCTGTCGAAAACCATACTCCTGAGGTTATTGTAGTAGATGAAATAGGAACAGAAGCAGAAGCTCAGGCTGCAAGAACAATTGCAGAAAGAGGCGTAATGCTTATTGCGACAGCTCACGGAAACACCCTTGAAAATCTTATTAAAAACCCTACATTATCAGATCTTGTAGGCGGCATAAGTTCAGTTACATTGGGTGATGATGAGGCCAAAAGAAGAGGCTCGCAAAAAACTGTTCTTGAAAGAGAAAAGCAGCCGACTTTTGATATCGTAATAGAAATTATAGACAGAAATACTCTGGCAGTTTATAAAAATACCTCTGAAGCAGTTGATTATATTCTCAGAGGCTGGCCTATTAGACCTGAAATAAGAAAAGTCGACCAGAATTATCAGATGGCTTCTAATGTGACAGAGCTGCCTAAACCCGAAGAAAAACAAAATAAAGTAAATCAAAGCCTAAAATTCAGTTTTTCCCGTCAACAATATGTTGATGAAGTTAAACCTTTCAAAAAAATCTATATATATGCTGTAAGCAGAACCGTTATTGATAAAGTTTTGGAACGTCTTAACCTTAATGCAGAGATAACAAGAAATATTGAAGACGCTGATATCGTAATAGCCCATAAAGCTTTTGCTAAGGGCGGAACAAAAATCCTCAGTGTGGCAAACGACTATAGGCTTCCTATTTATTATGTGCGTTCAAATTCCATGTCGCAAGTTCAAAAAGTTGTTAAAGAAGCTCTGCACATTACAGAAACCGCCGATACCTTAAAAGGCTACTATGATGAAGCCGAGAGAGCTCTGGATGAAGCTAAAAATGCTATACAAAAGATTCTTGCCGGCGAAAAAGACATAGAACTGCAACCTCAAAATCAGCAAATAAGAAAGCTTCAACATGAGCTGGTAGAGCAGCACAATCTTGAAAGCGAAAGCATAGGTGAAGGCCCTGCCCGAAGACTCAAAATTGTAGGCGGCAAAGACTTTAAAGATGTAAGCTGATAACTACTTCAAAATTTTTGGGAAATTTTTATAACTTTCTGCATGATACAAGCAGGGTATAGTTTGTGTTTAATTTTTATTGTAATATAATCTAAGTAAACTAAGAGAGAATAAAAGTGCAGATTACTTTAGATAATAAACAGGGACTAATAGCAGGTGACGGAAAACTTCCGGTATTTTTGGCAGAAAACGCAAAGAAAAACGGATTTGAAGTTGTCGCAATTTCTCTATCCGGTGACAATAGAAATGAACTTAAAAAATATTGCTCCAAAGTCTACAGCCTAGCACCGGGTGAAGTTAACAAGATAAAAAATGTCCTTCATGAAGAAAATATTAAGCAATTAACATTTATAGGAAAAGTCCATAAGGGACTTGTATTGAGACGTCCGAGATTTGATTCAAAAGCAATAGAAATTCTAAAAAAGTCACAAAGACTCAACGATGACGCTATTATGCTCCTTATCGTAGATGAACTTGAAAGCATTGGTGTAACGGTTTTAGATCAGACTATTTTTATAAAAAATCTTATGGTTCCGACAGGAATCCTGGGGAAATACAAACCCTCTGAAGACCAGATTCAGGATGTAAATTACGGTTTCTGGCTTGCTAAAGAAATGGGGAAACTTGATGTAGGACAGTCAGTTGTAATTAAAGATAAAATGATAATGGCTGTTGAAGCAATCGAAGGTACCGACAGATGTATCGAAAGAGGATGCAAATACGGTAAAAAAAACGTAGTTGTAGTCAAAGTCGCAAAGCCTACACAAGACAAAAGATTTGATATTCCGGCTTTTGGACTTAAAACATTAAAAACCATGAAAAAATACGGTGCAAAACTAATTGCGGTGGAGGCAGGCGAAACCATAATGGTTGACCAGCAAAAAACTATCGAATTTGCGGATAAAAATAAAATAATTGTGATGGCTGTATGAAAAAACTATTCATAATAACAGGTGAACATTCAGGCGACAAACACGCTGCAGAGGTTGCAAAAGAGCTTAAAAAAGCTGACAAAGACCTTATTATAGAAGCTGTGGGCGGCAAAAACCTTAAAGATGAAGGGGTCAATCTTTTTTGTGACCATTCTAAAATGTCTGCCGTCGGTCTAAATTTCAAAATAATTTTAGAACATTTTTTCTTAGGGAAAAGAATTCTTGATTACCTTAAAAATAATTTTAAGCCGGATATAGTACTTCTTGTTGACTATGGAGCATTTAACCTCAACATAGCTAAAGTATTAAAAAAACACAAGTTTAAAGTATTTTATTATATACCTCCTCAAATATGGGCATCCAGAAGGTGGCGTTTAAAAACAGTTAAAAAATACATAGACAAAGTCATTACAATATTTCCTTTCGAAAGCGAAATGTATCAAAAAGAAGGAATTGACGTCGAATTTGCAGGACATCCTATATTAAATGAAATCCCTCAAAAAGCAGATAAAGAAGCTTTTTTTAAAGAATATGGTTTAGACCCTAAAAAAAAGCTCATATCTATATTCCCCGGTTCAAGAGTATTTGAAATAAACCATCTTTTAAAAATATTTGTCGATGCTGCAAAAATAATCGAAGCCAAAAATAAAGATGTTCAATTTGTAATATGCCAGGCTCCAAATCTTAAAGAAGAGCTGATTAAGCCATTTGCAAAAGGCATAAGAATAATAAAAAATAAAAATTATGAACTGCTTTCAACCTCAGATGCTCTAATGCTTGCATCGGGGACAGTAGCATTAGAGGCAGCAATTTATGAAACACCGATGATTATAAGCTATCGCGGACCTGCTTTCTTTTATCTGGTATACCTTTTAGTCAGATGCATAAAAATGGTATCGTTGCCAAATATAATTTTACAAAAACAGGTTGTGCCTGAGCTGATACAAAAGGATGCAAATGCGCATGAAATAGCAAAAAATTTGCTTAACATTCTTGAAAACGATGATTATAGAAACAACATGGTTGAATCGTTAAAAAATGTAAAAAAAATGCTCTCAATAGAAAACTCGGCAATTAAAACATCAAGGATTATATTGGATAATATATAAATCATACTTTTTAATGGTTTTAAAAAAATTAAATGGTATACAATCAGAATAAAATCTTTGTAAACTTTTTTAAAAAAGTAGCAATTTTTTTGAGTTAATTACCTTATAATGTAGGAAGCTTAAGGACGGTCAAGTGTGAATCAAAATAAGAACCAAACTTCTGAAACTAGTCAAGAAAGTAAAGTCGGCAACTCCAATCTCTCTAACCCCATAAACCAAACAGGATTAATTTCAAAGATTAATTCTCTTAACAACAGGGCTACATCAAATCGGCTTTACGGAGGATACAACCAGCATGTAGAAAGACCTTCTACTGCAATTGACTATTCCGAGCTAGTTAAATTTATAAACGAAATAATGGTAAACAAAGTGAATATAAATGAATTATTTTATTCATTTCATAATCTGTTTACCAACAAACTAAACTGCGCATTTTCTGCAATAGGCATAATTAATGAAGAAGCAAACTGCATGAACATTAAGCTTATAGACAAAATCGGCAGTATATATTCGTCCAGAGTATTCCTAAATGACAAAACAAATGAAATTATAAATTCAATAGATGAAGATAAAGTTTCATTCCATAACAACAATTCATTTTTAAAAATACCATATTTAAGTTCTTCCCCCGCAATAATTATTCCTATCAAATCATTCGGAAAAATCATAGGGGTAACAATCTTAGGAGATTATGACATAGACAGCCACATCGACATTTACAATATGGTGTCACATTATTACGGAATGTTTATTTATAATTGTGACTTAAAGGACAAGGTTTCTCAAAATTCACATATAGACAGTCTGACAAATTTATGTTCGCACAGAAAATTTCAGGAATTGCTTGCAAAAGAAATTCAAAAAGCCGAAAAAAATAATAAAAATGTATCTATTGTAATATTTGATATAAATAATATTTCCCAGATTAATAAAGAATTCGGGCATGCTAAGGGCGACGAGATTATAAGAATTGTAGCAGACAAAATAAGTCAAAATATCAAAAAGCAAGACGTAGCAGGCAGATACGGCGGTGACGAAATAGCCGTAATATTCCCCGGAATGAGTACAGATGAAGCCAAATATCTTGCAGAATACCTTACATATACTCTTTCTTGCTGTCTGATAGACAATGTCGGACCCATCAAAGTATCAGTAGGGGTAGCTACTTATCCTAAATCTTCTGTTGAACAGGAAAAACTTTTGATTCTGGCCGAACAGGCAATGTGTATTTCTAAGAGTAAAGGATATCAAAACGGAATTTCAACTATTGTAAGTTCTGAAGATTACAATTTCTGGGATGATATGGCATTAAGCTCATTTGCCTCTGTATTGACTAAAAGACATGCCCAAATCGGTATCAATTTTGAGGAAGAACTTGTTAATAAATTCCAAAATGAAGAAATAATCTCCCAAAATCATTTAATTGATGTCGTAACATCACTTGCAAGTGCAATTGATGCTAAAGATGAATATACAAAAGGTCATTCGACTTCCGTTTCAAGATACTCTGTTGCTCTTGCAAGAGCGATTAATCTTCCTGAAAAAGAAGTTGAAAGAATTAAACTGGGGGCTCTCTTACATGATGTAGGAAAAATAGGAATTCCGGAAAATGTACTTAAAAAGCCTAATAAATTAAGTGATGAAGAATGGGAAGTAATGAAACAGCACCCTACTATAGGTGCGGAAAAAGTACTCCATCCAAATCCTTCATTACATGATTTAATACCTATAGTAAAATATCACCATGAACACTGGGATGGAAGCGGATACCCAAGAGGGCTTAAAGGTGTTGCAATCCCGCTTGCGGCAAGAATTGTTGCAATAGCTGATGCTTATCATGCCCTAATCAGTGACAGACCTTACAGAAAGGGATTAACCATCGAAAAAGCCTGTGAAATATTGCAAGTAGGTGCAGGCGTTCAATGGGATGAAGAACTTGTAAGACATTTTATCGCCCTTGCTCCATCTTTGGGAACAATGATTTAGCAAATAGACTTGTTTGGCTTGAAATAATAATCCAGCTCTTTATTTTTATCAAGCTTCTTTGCCTCAGAACGAAATATTCTTGATTTATAAATTCCAAGTCTTGCCAGCAAATATTGCATGCTTACAGAAATTACGCCTAAGCCGTATTTAACGGAGCGTGAAAAATTAATTGATGAAGCTTCTGGAAAATATTTTGTCGGGCAACTTATTTCACCGACTTTAAAACGATAATAGAATATTAATGCCATCATTTCATTGTCAAAAATAAAATCATCATCACATTCCTCAAGCGGCAGTTTTTCTAATATTTCTTTTGTAAAACCTCTAAAACCTGTATGGTATTCTGACAAATTCTTTCCCATTAAAATATTTTGAAAAGTAGTCAAAGCTTTATTTGCAACCCACTTGTATAAAGGCATTCCTCCCCTTAAGGCGCTGCCTGTCAGCATTCTTGATGCAATAACTGCATCATACTGTTCAAAAGCCATCATCGAAGCCATTGCGGGAATGAGCTTCGGAGTATATTGATAATCAGGATGAAGCATTATTACTATATCAGCACCGGATTTAAGTGCGGCAATATAGCAGGATTTCTGATTACCACCGTAACCTTTATTATTTTTATGAACAATCGTTGTTATATTTAGTTCTTTTGATAAATCTTTTGTTCTGTCAAAAGAATTATCATCCGTTAAAATAACTTCATCAACTATATCATGGTAAATATCATGATAAGTTTTTTCTAGGGTTTTTTCTGCATTGTATGCAGGCATTATAACAACTATTTTTTTTCCGTTAAGCATACGTATTCTATTTTTGTAATATCAATATTATATTCTAAATTAAAATATTTCACTAATAATTTACTTAATATAATAAAAAGCGAATACCATTTGGCATCCGCTTTTAAATTATAAAGAATAACGTTTGTTATTTCATTAATTCGCCTACAGCCTTATAAACTGACATTCTTTTAGCTGCATCTTCTTCTGCCTGTTTATAAAGAGCTTCTGCTGCGTCAGGATTTGTCTTGAGAAGTGACTTATAACGTCCTTCACCCTTAATAAATTCCTGATAGCTTCCTTTCGGATCTTTAGCATCCCAGGTAAACGGTTGCTCGTTAGCAGGATTGTATCTGTATAACGGAAAGTATCCTGCTTCAACAGCACGTTTTTCTTCGGTTTGAGTCTTGCTCATATCGATACCATGTGCGATACAAGGGGCATAAGCAAATATTATTGACGGTCCATCGTAAGCTTCTGCTTCATGGAATGCTTTAAGAGTTTGAGCTCTGTCAGCACCAAGTGAAACAGATGCAACATAGACATAACCATAAGACATGCTCATTAAGCCCATATTTTTCTTATAAGTTGGCTTGCCGCCTGTAGCAAATTTCGCAACAGCACCTGTAGGAGTTGATTTAGAAGCCTGACCGCCTGTATTAGAGTATACTTCCGTATCAAGAACTAAAATATTTACATTTTTGCCCTGTGCTAATACATGGTCAATACCGCCGTATCCAATGTCATTCGCCCAACCGTCACCGCCTATAATCCAGACTGACTTATCAGTAAAGTAATCTTCAAGCTCTCTTACTTTGGCTAAATCAGAACAATCAACATCAGCATATTTAGCAAGAACTGCTTTTACATTGTTCTGAGCTTGGATTGCTTCATCTGTTTTTGAATTATCCCAGAGAGCCATAGCGCCTTCAATCGCTTCTTTAAGGTCAGCAGGAGTTTTATCGTTCTCTAAAACTTTACCTACGTATAGTTTTAGGGTATTTCTGTTTTGGTCAACCGCCAGTCTCATACCAAAGCCGAATTCAGCATTGTCTTCGAACAGTGAATTCGCCCAGGCAGGACCTCTTCCTTCTTTAGTTTTAGTATAAGGAATTGTAGGGAATGTACCTGAGTATATAGAAGAGCATCCTGTTGCGTTAGCAACAATCATGTTTTCACCGAATAGCTGTGAAACAAGCTTGACGTATGGAGTTTCGCCACAACCGCCGCATGCACCTGAGAATTCGAATAACGGCTTTCTTAGCATAGCGCCTTTAATTGTTTTTGTGGTATTTTTACCCATAACATTATCAGGCAATTCATCGAAGAACTTGGCATTTACGATTTCGCAAGCTTCTTCTTCAACTTCAACAGTAGACCATGATAAAGCTGGAGTATCAGGTTTCATAGAATTTACAGGACACTGGTCCACACAAACTCCGCAACCTGTACAATCTTCACAATAAACTTGTACTTTAAATTTTTCACCATGATCATTTGGTTTTGCATCTATTGTTACAAATGATTCAGGTGCATCTTTTAAGTTCTCAGGTTCTATTAACTTGGTTCTGATAACCGCATGAGGACATGCAGAAGCACAGATACCGCACTGAATACAAGTGTCTGAATGCCATTTTGGGACTCTTGGTGCTATACGACGTTTTTCCAATTTCGCTGTTGAAGTCGGAATAACACCATCCACTGACATCGCTGAAACAGGGATGTCGTCGCCTTTTTGTTTCATTGAAGGCTCAATGATTAATTTAGCAAATTCATCCGCATTATCAGGAAGCAATTTAACTTCAGGAAGACTGCAAACACCTTCTAATGATGAAGGTATAGTTACTTCTTCACAAGCATTGATTGCAGCATCTATTAAGGCAAGGTTCATATTTATAACATCATCGCCTTTTGTTTTAAAGGTTTTCTTTGTCATTTCTCTCATACCTTCATAAGCTTGATCAAAAGGTATGATTCCTGAAACTTTAAAGTATGCAACCATCATAACAGTGTTTGCACCTTTGCCGCGCAACCCTGGCTGCTGTTTTATTAATGATTCTGCATCAACGTTATAGAATTTAATTTTTTTATTAATGATAGTTTCCTGCATATCTCTTGTTAAATGAGCAAATGCTTCTTCCTTTGAATAAGGGCTGTTTAGAAGGAAAGTACCGCCTTCTTTAATACCCTTTAAAAGATCATATCTTCCGATATACGCATGAGCCGAACAAGAAACAAAGTCAGGAGCCGTAATCAAATAAGTGGATTTAATCGGTTTGTCGCCAAATCTCAAGTGAGAAACTGTTACACCGTATGATTTTTTAGAGTCATAAGCAAAGTATGCCTGAGCATCTTTGTTTGTATATTGACCGATAATTTTAATTGAACTTTTGTTAGCACCAACAGTACCGTCTGAACCTAATCCCCAGAAGGTACAATTTGTAGTTCCATCAGGTTCTGTAACGATGTGCTCATCTACTTTTAATGAAAGATTAGTAACATCATCTTCAATACCCACTGTAAATCCGTGGAATCCGTTGTTTTCTGTATGTTTATAAACAGCAAGAACCATTGACGGAGTAAATTCTTTCGAAGATAGGCCGTAACGTCCGCCGATAATTCTTATATCTTTACCTGCAAGGGCTGCAACAACGTCCATATACAATGGTTCGCCGATTGCGCCGGGTTCTTTTGTCCTGTCTAAAACAGTAATTCGTTTAGCTGATTTTGGAAGAGCTTCATTAAATCTTTTAACATCAAAAGGTCTATATAGTCTGACTTTTACCAGACCATATTTTTTGCCACGTTTTTCATTTAAGTATTCAATTGTTTCTTCAATTGTTTCACATCCTGAACCTATAGCGACGATTACATCTGTAGCGTCAGGCGCTCCGACGTAATCAAACGGATGATACTGTCTGCCGGTGACTTTTGCAACTTTGTCCATATATTCTTGAACGATATCAGGAACTGCATCGTAGAATTTATTAACTGTTTCTCTGCCCTGGAAATAAACGTCAGGGTTTTGAGCGCCGACTTTTGTTATTGGAGCTTCAGGTCTTAGAGCTCTTTTTTTGAATTCCTCAATATATTCAGGTTCAACAAGTTTGGCTATATCATCATAAGAGATTTCTTCAATTTTATGTATTTCATGAGAAGTTCTAAAGCCGTCAAAGAATTGTAAGAAAGGAACTTTTGACTTATAAGTCGATAAGTGCGCAACTAAAGCTAAATCCATTTCTTCCTGAACAGAATTCGCAGCGAGCATAGCATAACCCGTGTTACGACAACCCATAACATCTGAGTGATCACCAAAAATCGCTAATGATTGAGCAGCTAAAGCACGGGCAGTAACGTGGATAACATGCGGCAATAGCTCACCTGCTGCCTTATGCATAACAGGAATCATTAATAATAGCCCCTGAGATGCCGTATATGTAGAAGTCAAACAACCTGCCGCAAGAGAACCGTGGACAGCACCTGCTGCACCTGCTTCTGATTGCATTTCAGAAACACTCACTTTCTTGCCCCATATGTTTTTCTTGCCTTGTGATGCCCATTCATCAACCCATTCACCCATTGTAGATGAAGGTGTGATAGGGTAAATTGCTGATACTTCGCTTAACGCATACGCAATATGCGCTGCAGCGTAATTACCGTCAACTGTTATGGTTTTTCCTGCCATAATTACTATATCCTCCGATGCTTATATTTCAACGTTACTATGATACTATAAACAAACTTTAATTTACATAAAATTATTTTTCCAGATTAAATAAAATACCGACTTTCAGCACTATCGTTACAAATTGCACGATTACAGATTGATAAAAAATAAAGAACAGATATAAAATTATCTTTTAATTGCAATTCTCTCAAGTCTTCTGACAAATCTTGTCGGCAAGCCTTCCGTATCTTTGGTAATCGAATCCACAAGTATGGTTTTTGCACCGAGGAGTTTCCCTGCCAAAATATCTGTTAATGGTCTATCACCTATAACAACAGTTTCTTGAGGAGTTTTATTAATTACGCAAAGATATTCTTTCATAATCCTAGGTGAAGGCTTATTTGCATGCCCGATTATTTGAAAATCAGATATAGACTGCACTTTATTTATATAGGTTTTATTTTTATTGTTACTTACAACAGCTATAATAAAGTTCAGCTTGAGCTCATCCAAAAGATTCACAACAGCAGGCGGATATATACCGCTTTTAGACGGCATTACAGTACTGTCAAGGTCAAATAATATTACGCTTATGCCTTGTAATTTGAGTTCTTTATAATCAATGTCAAAAAGTGTATCAACATTATAGTCGGGTTTTAATATCATCTTAAATTCTTAACTCCAATTGTTCTGGCTAGGGCATATTTATAATCTTCAGGACTTTTCTCAAGTTCTATAAATGCTTCATCATTTGTATTAGCAAGAGGCTTTTCCTCACCTGTTTTAATATCAAGAATCTTCACAACTTTTGTCGTAAATTTTTCTTTTGGCGAAATAATTTCAATCTCATCATTAAGATTAATTTTGTTCTTAGTAATAATTTTATACAAGTTTTCTTTTTTTTCAAGGAAAACGCAGAGAAAATCAGCACCCGCAAGTCCCTTTGAAATATCATAGCTATAACCGTCAGATCCTGCCGGATTTAAGAAGAATCCTGTCGTATATCCCCTGTTGCCGATTTTTATAATTTCATTGTAATTTTCTTCTTCTGATATTTTGCCTGTTTTAATATATTCATCGATAGCATTTCTATAAGCTTTTGCAACAGCCGATACGTAATAGAGGCTTTTAGTCCTGCCTTCAATTTTAAAAGAATCTACGCCTGCATCTATCAGTTTTGGCAGATAATTTATTAAAGCCAAGTCTTTAGGGCTTAAAATATGTGTGCCCCTTTCATTTTGGTTAATTTCAAAATATTCGCCCGGACGCGTTTCTTCAACAAGCTTGTAACTCCACCTGCAAGGCTGAGCGCAGCCGCCATGGTTGGCTTTTCTCTCACCTTCAGTCATATAATCACTAATTAGACATCTCCCTGAAAATGAAACGCACTGCGCACCATGGACAAATACTTCAATTTCTATATCAGGAACTTTTTTCTTTATTTGGGCTATCTCTTCAATAGAAAGCTCTCTTGCAAGTATAACCCTTTTTGCACCTGAATCTCTCCAAAACTTAACTGCTTCATAATTAAGAATATTTGTTTGGGTACTAATATGAATTTCGCTCCTGGGCAGGTATTTACTTATAACATTATAAATTCCGAAGTCTGAAAGTATTATTGCATCAGGACTTGCATCTCGTATGATATCTATATGCTCAATTAATTTTTCAATATCATTGTTAAAAGCAAAAATATTTAACGTAAGATAAGCCTTAGCCCCCAGTATATGAGCTAAATCAACAGCTTGTTTTAAATTTTCGGCAGTAATGAGTTCGCCTTTTCGCATTGAGCGCAAACTAAAATCCACCATGCCAAGATAAACGGCATCGGCACCGTACTTAACGGCATATTCCAATTTTTCCATGCTGCCTGCAGGCAATAATAACTCGGGCTTTTTCATAATAAAATTGTACTATAAAAATAAAATACAGACCTGATATATATCACGGCCGTATTTATCTCGATTTCTAATTAACTTGCTAATAAGCTTAATCTGTCAGCTTTTTATAAAATCGATAATTTCAAAAATTTTTCAGAAAAATAAAAAACTTTCATTCCAGGAATTAAAAAATAAATACCAAAACAAATTAAAAAGTCCGAAGATTAGCTTTTCGGACTTTTTTAATTTTAGATAAATATTATTTTCTTATGGTTGTTGTTGTTGTTCAACTTTAAGAGCTTCTTCTCTTATATGTTGTAGTGTATATATGTATGTTCCATATTGGTCATATTGGCTTGATTCTGTAAGCTCTGCTATAAGATCTCCGCCAAATCTTTTGTTATATGCTTGGATAGCTTTCATTAACTCGTCCCCGCTTAAATTATTTAGTTCACTAATAACCTTATATTGCTCGAATGTACTATTTTTGTAAGTATAGATTTTTTCTGCGCTGGTATTTGAATCGAGTTCCTCATCTGTATAATTATCAGCAGTTGCATTTACAAGGATATTTGTTAATTTTGCAGTTCTGTCAGCTTTGTCGCTAATCCACCATTCTTTATTTATATCTGTAATCAAATCAGAATTAGGATAAGCTGTTTTGTAAGCTTTCATAATAGCAACCCAGTCAGCATCTGTTAATTCTCTTGAGAATATTTCATCCACTTTAGCATTATCAGTACCGCCCCAACGACCTGCAGTTGCTGAATACAATTGGATAGCTATATCTCTTGCCTGAGCATCATCTATTGTAGTTTCAGATTCAGGGTTTTGTTCACCAACAGGATCGCCACCTTGAGCTCCATCCGTTTTCTTGGCAGGATTTACAAATCCATAGAACTCTTCAAGTTCAGAAATATATGTATCAAGATCTTTACCTTTTAAATCATCGGATTTAAGGCTATCCAAGTAATCATTGAGTTCAGGAGCAGTATTTCCATTAGCTCTTTGCTCTTCAATGTAGCTGATTGCAGCTTCTCTTGTTTGTGCCTGCGCAACAGTTTGGGTTAACGCATTAATTGCTGATCCGTCCAAACTTGTAATATAACCTTGAGATGTTGTTGATTGGTTTCCAAGCTGAGCATACAATGCTTCAAGTGAATCTGTTGTTGCATTTTCCAATACATCACTTGTTATTAATTCAGAAATATCTGTATAAGTTTTACCATCTACTTCAAAACTGAAACCTGACATAAATTTAAGGTTTAACAATTTATTGGTAATTTCTTGTTTTTCATCTATTTCACTTCCTGACCCATCATCAGAGCCTGGAACAGTGCCTTGTCCTTCATTGCCGACTTGTCCGTCTTGATAGCATCCTTGTGAATCATGCACCCCTTGCCCATGTTCACAACCACCCGTTGTTGTATCATCTTCTGACTCATGTTGAAAAGTGTCACAGCTTTCGTCATAAGGAAACATTTGTTCATTTAATTCTCTATAAGAGTCAAATGAACTTTCCCAAACTGGATTCATCGTAAATGTATCGCCATCGTTACAATAACGAGTACCATTAGAATAGTAATAATAATCGTAATTAAATCCGTCTATCCCCGACATCTTTTTTCCCTCTTCTTAATTTTTCGTAAATATGTATCTATCACATGAAAAAATTTTTTTAGGGTCGGATTGCTTAATTTCTTTTTAAAATAATTTTATTTTTACAAAAGTTAACATTTGTAATCATGCACCATGATTGATTTTCCAAATAAAACTGAACACTGAACAGATGATTCAAGAAAATATATAAAAGACCTTTTTTTGTTTGACATTATCAGATTTTATAAAGATACATAATTTATTAACAAAAAAATTAGATTTATATCTATTTATTATTAAATAACAACTTTTTAAAACTCTGTTTGAATACTTGAAAAAATATATTTGAAGATTTAGCATATTAAAGCTATCAAAAATGCATAAAATTTAAAACAAACAATATATATAAGTTCTACTTTTCGAAAATTGTTTCTGAAAATTTATTCTTTACAAAACTTAATATGCGAAAATATAAAATTATTTGAACCTTTTGAAATCAATAATTAGATACAAATTTAGCTACTCACTTTTTAGCGCTGATTTCTAATAAATAGAAAAAAAGTTATTGGATTTTATAAATTAAAAGAATTATTATATTGTCAAATCATATTTTAGAGGAGAAGGAAATGGACAGAGCAGAATTCTGCAAAAAGCTCAGACTAGCCAGAGTCCACGCAAACCTAAAACAGGAAACCGTGGCAAAAAGATTAAAAGTTCCCACATCAGCCGTATCTGCAATAGAAGCCGGAACAAGAAAGGTTGACGTATTAGAGTTGGAATTAATGGCAAAACTTTATTCGAAGAGAATTCAATGGTTTTTTGAACCTGATGAAGGAAGCTTAGATTTTAGAGGATACCCTGAAGATGCTTTATTATCAGAAGCCTATAATATGGCAAAACAGGCACCTCCTAAGTTACAAAAAGCTATTTCTTGTGCTATCATGGGATTCTTAAAGGAAAGTTAGAAATTTAAAATCCCACTATGAAAAACTCTAAAAACCTTGTAAATCCAAGCTTTAAAGAGCATGGGTATATTCAGGTTTACACAGGAAACGGTAAAGGAAAAACAACAGCCTCATTAGGTCTTACAATGAGAGCCCTAGGAAGAGGTTGGAGTGTTCTTATTGTCATGTTTACAAAAGGCGGAGATGACTATGGAGAGTTATACTCGTTTGCCGATTTGACAAATATTCTTACAAATAAATTAAAAATCGTTCAGGCAGGTTTAGACAGAATTGTATATAAAAACAACGTCACAAAAGACGATGAAAAAACCATTAAAAATGGCTGGGATATTGCAAAAAGTGCTATTAAATCAGGAGAATACCAGCTTATTGTCCTTGATGAGGCAAACATTGCCATCGACCTGAATTTAATTGACTTAAAAGAGATGATTGACGTTTTAAAAAATAAACCTGACAACGTAGAAATTGTCTTAACAGGAAGAAACGCAAGAAAAGAAATTATAGATATAGCCGATCTGGTATCGGAAATAAAGCCCGTAAAGCACTACTGGGATAAGGGTGTTGGAGCGAGAAAAGGCATAGAGTTTTAAAATACCTACCGGATTTTAGACGTCTCATACGAATGATTGATATGGCTAAAGTTTACTATGCAATATGCCGATATAAAAAATGTGAGGGCGAAAGCCCAATACCAAACCTCCTCCCCAAGTCTAGTAGCCGCCTTTATGGACGGCTTTTTTTTATCAAGTTTCTCAAACTCAATCTTACAAATACAATAATATTGGAGAATCAATGCAGGCTTAATGCTAAAGAGGATTTTTCTTTATTATTGCCGGGTTTCTGGGATAAACATCAGGGGTTTGACCTTTTTTTCTTATGATTAATAATAACCTGTAAAAATCTTCCGCCAAAGGCAATTTGTATTCTATTTTTTCTATTATTTCAGCCCCCAAAACTTTTAAAGCATTTTGGGCATGCTCAATTTCATCCTCAACGGCAATTGATTTATAAGCAACGAAATATCCGCCTTTTACAAGATAAGGTATGGCATATTCAAGAGCCACGTTTAAAGAAGAAAATGCCCTAGCTGTAACTATATCAAAGGAATTTTTTTTATCCTCGGCAATATCTTCAATTCTAAGATTCTTAGGAATAAAGTTTTTAAGTAACAGATCTTCTTTTATTTTCCTCAAAAAGTTAACCTTTTTATTAACAGAATCCACCGCAAAAACATTGATATTTTTATAAAACATTGCTATCAATAAAGAAGGGAATCCGCCGCCTGAGCCTATATCCATAAGGTTAAGATTATTTTTTAATTTATATTTTCGGTAAAAAAGATTAAAAGCCAAAGAATCAAACACGTGTTTTTCAAACAAAAAAGGGATATCATTTTTGCTCATCAAGTTTGTATGCAAGTTATACTCTGTAAAAAGCTCCATAAAGCGTCTTACGTCTGCAATATTTTTGTTATTAAAATTTATATCAAGTATTTCTTTTAAAAATTTATGTTTCATTGTTTTTTAAACTCGTTAATAAGCTGGGAGAATCTGGTTTCGCCCATTCTGACCTTTATATCATTTATTCTTACGTTAACCTGCCTGATATTCTCGGAGTTAGGTTGTTTCATAACAAGTTTTCTTGCCATAAAATAAGCCTTTAGGGCTTTAGCATCTATTTTTCTGTTGTAATAGAAATCACCAAGATCCAGATAAGCCGATGCACAATAGAAATTATCATTAAGCCTTCTGGCTGCACTAAGCGCTTTTAGAAGGTATTCGAGGGCTTTTTCAGGTTTTTTGGATTGATAAATATTTGCAAGTTTTGAGTTGCCAAAATACAACCCCTCAAAATTATTTAATATTTTATCGGCTTCGAGTGCAAGGTTAAAATACTTTATCGCAAGTTCAGAATTATTTTTCTCTGAATAAATGCTGGCAAGATTTGAATACGCAGAAGAAACGAAACGATTTAACGCAACATCTGTTGAAACATTTATGCATTTTTGGTAAAACTCGACTGCTTCATCAATTCTACCTCCGTCATCGAGCAAAAGAGCATATTTAAAATAAACTTCTCCCGCAAGTTTTTTATCGTATGTTTTATTAAGTTCATCAAGGGCTTTTTTGCAATATAAAAGAGCTTTTTCGACATTTGCATTATTATCTTCAATGTCAGCAATATCGAGATAAACCCTTATTAAAACCGAAGGTGATTTTTCAACTTGTGAGGCAAGAATTTTCTCATAAGTTGATTTTGCCAACGAATATTTGTAGGTTTCGCTGTAGATCTGTGCAATGCTCAGTAAAATATAATTAGCTTTAGCAGGTTCTTTAGCAATATAAATTTCATAAACCTGCTCAAAATATCTTAATGAATTATCATAATTGTGAAGCTTCTTGTGACAAATAGCCAATTTCGTTAAAATAAGGGGCTTTTTAACTTCAAACATTTTATCATCTTTGCATAAAAGAGCCTTTTCATATAAAGCTGCCGCTGCTTCAAATTCAAAATTCTTTTCCAAAAGTTGGGCCTGTTTGATTAACTCATCTAAAGACTCTTTCATATCCGATTCTGAAATTTCAGGATTCAAGACTTTTTTCTCTATTGCCTGTTCAATAAACGAAGGTTCAATATTCTCATAAGAAGCCTCATCCGGATTTTCTGAAGAAGAATTCAAAAGAGCCAATTCTTCTTTTGAAAGTTCAAATTTTTCACCTGAAGTATTTTTAATCTTAACTACGGGTATATTTTTAATTTCAAATTCATTTTTAGGGAAAGTCCAATCATGCCCTACCGTTTTAGAATAACTGAGGTAGCTGAAATCGACTTCCTTAACTTGCGATTTATGAACTTGAGGATTAATAAGTTTTGAATTTTCAATAAATTTCTTATGGTACTCAAGCTCTTTCCTCATAGTATCTCTTGAAATAAGCAAATCTCTTTCTGAGGGTTTTTTAGGCAATTGAGACTCATAAATATGAATATAAAAATTATGAATTTTAACTTTGGTAACAGGTTCCAGCGTCTTTGAAAGAACGTTTTTTATATAATCTTTAAGGTATAAAAGGTCAAACTCTCTATACAAAATCATTTTTTGCTCAAGATAATAAATATCTTCTTTTGAAATAAAATTGTTTTCAATCAAAAATTTCTCGCTTACACCATGCCTTATGACAGAGAGAAACCATAGCGGCTTTAAAAAACTGTCAGGTGCAAGTGATAAGAGTTTTGATATCAAAAAATCAAAAAAGACGGTATTTTTCCTGGAAAACTCATCAAATAGGTTATCAACAGAAATTTTCAAAACAGACAGTATAATAATTATTATTGATATATATATATAATGTCCTTTAGAATATTTATAAATTTCTTCCGACTTAAAAAAATTAATGTTAATTTCATTTTGGGCAAGAAGTTCGTTTAAAAAACCTTTATCAATGATTTTCATAATGTCTTCCGAAAACTTAACATCCTTGGAGAGAAAGCTTTCATCAAAATTCCTTGCACCGATAAAAATTTTTATCTTATCAAATTTTGTAAGATAATTTATAAAATTAATTACATCTATCTTGTTCTTATCACTTAAATTTTCAAAAGAATCAACGATAATTAATATCGGATTTATACAGCTTTTGATATAAGCATTGATTTTATCCGAAAAAACCTGCGAAGAGACTTTTGGCAAAGTAATTTTATGCTTGTTGTGATAATCAATAAAGTCAGTATAAAAGGATAATAAAATATCATCCAGAGTCGTGGCTTCATAACAGTTGAATTTAAATACAAGTACTTTAGAATATAAAAAGTTTTGCGTAAAGTTCAAAAAATAAGATTTACCGCTCCCGATAAACCCATTTAGGATAAAAACATTTTTATCATCATTTAAAAATCCTAAAATATCAGAAAATATATTAAAATTATTTGGCAGAAGAACTGCATTCTTATCATCAATCTGATATTTTTGGATTGATGCTAAATCCAACGCATTATTTTTAATAAGATGAACAATATCCGTATTTAAAAACTGATAATACATAAGGCTATTTTACAATATTTTAAAGATAAGTAAAATAAAAATAAAGGAGGCAATAAAATGCCTCCTTTAAAGATATATAGGGAAGAAAGATGAGTGATTACATCATACCGCCCATGCCACCCATGCCGCCCATATCGGGCATTGCAGGCATAGCTGATTTTTTCTCAGGAATGTCAATAACAGCAGCTTCTGTTGTTAACAACATAGAAGCAACTGATGCCGCATTTTCAAGAGCAGAACGTGCAACTTTTGCAGGGTCAACAATCCCGGCTTTAATCATGTCGGTAAATTCATTTTTCAATGCATCATATCCGAATGAGCCTTTTTCTGCCTTGACTTTATCGATTACAACATCACTTTTAGCACCCGCATTGTTAGCAATAAGCTTTAATGGAACATCAAGCGATGAAAGCAGGATTTTAAAACCGATTTTTTCATCATCAGTCTGAAAATCTATTGAAGGGAGCTTATCTTCAAGTTCTTGCTGAACTCTTACTAAAGCGACTCCGCCGCCCGGAACAATACCTTCTTCATTAGCGGCTCTTGTAGCATTAAGAGCATCTTCAATTCTTAATTTTCTTTCTTTAAGTTCGACTTCAGAAGCAGCACCGACTTCAATGACAGCAACACCTCCAGAGAGTTTAGCAAGTCTTTCTTGAAGTTTTTCTTTATCATATTCGCTGTCAGAAGCTTCTATTTGACGTTTAATTAGTTTAATACGCTCTTCAACAGCTCTTTTTGTTTCATCACCGACAACTATTGTAGTTTCATCTTTAGTTACGGTAACTCTTTTCGCCAAGCCGAGCATTTGAACGGTAACATTTTCAAGTTTAATGCCAAGTTCTTCAGTGAACAATTGACCGCCTGTCAAAACAGAAATATCTTCCAGCATAGCTTTTCTTCTGTCACCAAAGCCTGGAGCCTTAACAGCAACCGCTCTTAAAACTTTTCTCATTGTGTTAACAACAAGTGTAGCTAAAGCCTCACCTTCAACGTCTTCAGCAATGATAAGAAGTGAGCGTCCGTCACGTGCAACTTGTTCCAATACAGGAACCAAATCAGCGATTAAGTTTATTTTTTTGTTAACGCAAAGAACGTAAGCATCCTCTAATACCGCTTCCATTCTCTCAGCGTCAGTAACGAAGTATGGAGAGATATAGCCTTTATCAAACTGCATACCTTCGACAACTTTAAGGTTTGTCCCTGTTGATTTTGATTCTTCAACAGTGATTACACCGTCATGTCCTACTTTTTCCATAGCTTCTGCTATATATTCACCAATTTCCTTGCTGTTTCCAGCAGAAATTGTAGCAACTTGCGCTATCTCTTCTTTGGTAACAACCTTTTTGGATAATGATTTAATTTTCTCTATTGATAAAACAACACCCTTATCAATACCTCTTTTCATGCACATTGGATTTGCACCTGCGGTAAGGTTTTTCAAGCCTTCTCTTACTATAGCCTGCGCCAAAACAGAAGCTGTTGTTGTACCGTCACCTGCAACATCGTTTGTTTTAGATGAAACTTCTTTTAAAAGTTGTGCTCCTGCGTTTTCAAGACCATCTTCAAGCTCTATTTCTTTTGCAATGGTAACACCGTCATTAACTATCTGAGGTGAACCAAATTTCTTTTCCAATATAACATTACGACCTTTTGGGCCTAAAGTAACTTTAACAGCGTCAGCCACAGCATCGATACCTATTAGAAGGCTTTTGCGGGCTTGTTCGTCAAAAACTATTTTTTTAGCCATTTTATTATCTCCTTATAAATTCTATTCAATTACGCCTAAAACATCTTTTACGGAAAGAATTTTGAACATTTCGTCATTAATTTTAACATCAGTTCCTGAATATTTAGCATAAAGAACTACTTCTCCTACTTTAACATCCATTTCTTCTCTTTTACCGTCATCAAGGCATTTTCCGGGTCCGACGGCTATTACTTCACCTTTTTGAGGTTTTTCTTTTGCACTGTCAGGTATAAAAATTCCGCCTGATGTTTGTTCATTTTCTTCTACGACTTTAATCACAATTCTGTCTGATAAAGGTCTGATTGCCATAAATTTTCCTCCTTATGTTAAATGCTTTTTTATTTTCTATCTAATACTAACTTTATATAATTTTTTTAACTAACCTTAGAATATTAACAAAAAATTAATGTTTTATTTTAACTTTTTAAAATTAATTAATTATATATACCTTTTGTGATTTAATAAGTTTTAAGGTAATTAAGTACTGGTATTATAAATTGAAAAAAATACTTTTAACAGGCTCAAGTGGATTTATCGGGAAAAATATTTTAGAGTCTTATCTTGCACAAAAGTATGAAATTGTTGCCCCTAAAAGAACAGAGCTAAATCTTGCTGAGGAAAATTCCGTCAAAGAATTTTTTAAAAATAAAGAATTTTATGCACTGATTCACAGCGCCGCAAAACCGGGGCACAGAAACGCTGATTGTACAAAAAATGCCTGCGAAATAAATATGGAAATATTTGAAAACCTTGCTAAATATAAAAATAAATACGGAAAATTTATAAATCTGGGCTCAGGAGCAATTTATGATTTGTCAAAAAATATCACTGATTCTGAGGAAAAAGACATTTTGAAAGCACCTCCCAAAGATGAATTCAGCCTGTTAAAGTTTAATATGTATAAAAAAATTATTGAATTAGAAGGATTTATTGATTTAAATATTTTCGGAATTTTTGGAAGATATGAAGACTACTCGATTAGATTTATCTCAAATGCAATATGTAAAACATTATTTGACCTGCCGATAACATTAAAACAGGATAGAAATTTCAGCTATTTATTCATTGAAGACTTAATGCCAATTTTGGAATTTTTTATTGAAAATACTACTGAATACAAGTCCTACAATATTGTTCCCGATGAAAAAATCAGACTTCTGGAAATAGCAGAATATATAAAAATATTATCCGGGAAAAACATTGACATAATAATAAAAAAAGATGCTATGGGACTTGATTACACAGGTTCTAACAAAAGATTAAAGCAAGAATATAAAGAAGTTAAGTTTACGGATATAAAAAATTCAGCCGAAAGGTTGTATAATTGGTATAAAGACAATAAAAATTCACTGGATGTAAATTTATTGTTGACTGACAAATAGGAGAAAAGATGAACAGCCTCGAAAAAAAAATGATACTGGCACTTGAAGATTTAAAAGAGAATCACCATGTGGTCGGAATAAAAGCTGAATTTGAAGCCGAAGGAACAAGAATGGAAGAGGCCCTTCGTTTAAAAGAAGTCGTAACCACAGCAGGACTCAATCTTACAATTAAAATCGGCGGCTGTGAAGCGATTAAAGACATGTACGATGCAAGAGTAATAGGAATTAACGCAATAGTTGCACCTATGATTGAATCTCCGTACGCCTTGAAAAAATATATTGAAGCAACAAAATTTGTATTTCCCGAGGATGAGCGAAATGGAATAAAGTTTATGATGAATCTGGAAACAATTTACGGATTCAACTATCTTGAAGAAATGCTCGAAAGTGAAGTCTCAAAATCTCTTACAGGCATTACATTTGGCAGAGTTGACATGTGCGGCTCTCTTGGTATAACCAGAGAAGATATAAACTCTGATGAAATATTAAATTATTCTCAAAAAATAGCTGAAGCTGCGCTAAAATATAATAAAGAATTTGTAATCGGAGGTGGAGTAAGCGCAATGTCCCTGCCATTTTTTAAAAAACTTCCCAAAAATTCTTTAACCAGATTTGAAACAAGAAAAGTAATATTTGATGCCCAAAGCGCTTTAAAAGATGACCAAGCTCCTAACGGGATACTTAAAGCTGTAGGGTTTGAGCTTATGTGGATTAAAAACAAACGGGATTTTTACGGCATGATTCACAAAGAAGATGAAAAAAGAATAGAAATCCTTGAATCAAGGTACAAAGACTCAATCACCAGTGTCGGTGGATTTATAGGCTTATAATTAAAGGCTTTTCGATGATTAAACTGTCAGATTATATTGCAAAAAGGCTAAAAGAAGTATATGACATCCGAGATATTTTTATGATTTCAGGTGGCGGAGCAATGCATTTAAATGACAGTTTCGGCAGATATTTGAACTATATCTGCAACCACAACGAACAAGCAAGTGCCATAGCTGCCGAGGGTTATTCAAGAGTAGGTCAAAAACTTGCTGTAGTAAATGTGACAACAGGTCCGGGAGGATTAAATTGCCTGAACGGAGTATTTGGACAGTGGACAGACAGTGTACCTGTTTTATATATTTCAGGACAGGTTAAATGCTCAACTATGATGGCAAAGACAGAAGATAAATCCCTAAGACAACTTGGGGATCAGGAAGTTGACATTGTTAATATTGTAAAACCAATTGTTAAGTATGCTAAAACAGTAACGAATCCTGAGGAAATCAGGTATATTCTTGATAAGGCAATATTTCTGGCACTTCAAGGGCGAAAAGGTCCTGTTTGGATTGATATTCCGATTGACATCCAATCAACTATGATAGATGAAAATAATCTTAAAGAGTATGATGAGACAGAAGACACAATGGTCTTTGACAATAATAAGCTTGAAAAACAGATGGATGGGTTGTCAGGGCTTATTAAAAACGCTAAAAAACCTTTAATTATTGCAGGTCATGGGATAAGACTTGCAGGGGCAAAAGATGAATTTTTGAATTTAATTAAAAAACTAAACATCCCTGTTGTAACCACAATGAATGGATTCGATTTAGTCTCGCATGACAACCCTTTATTTATAGGCCGGATAGGCACTGTAGGCAACAGGTGCGCAAATTTTGCCCTCCAGAATTCAGATTTGGTAATATCAATGGGCTCAAGAAATAACATAAGGCAAATAAGCTACAACTGGGAAAATTTTGCAAAAAAAGCCAAACTTGTTCTAATAGATATTGACAAATCAGAACTTGATAAACCGACCTTAAATCCTTATTTGAAGATACATTCTGACTGTAAAATCTTTATAGAAAAATTAAATAATTTAAAAAATTTATCTTCAAAAAAGTCTGGCTGGCTCAATTGGTGTGTTGAAATTAAAGAAAAGTACCCGAATATTGAAATAGAAAACATTTCTGATAAAGGAATTGAGCCTTATAATTTTATGAACAAACTTTCAAAAGAATTATCAGAAAATGAAATTGTAATAACAGCAAACGGTTCGGCATTTGTCGTATATTTTCAAGCCGGAGAAGTTAAGAAAAATCAAAGATATATCTGGAACTCGGGTGATGCATCCATGGGTTACGATTTGCCTGCTGCAATCGGCGCCTGCATTGCCTCAGGCGGCAAGCGGATTGTATGCATTGCGGGTGACGGTTCTATGATGATGAATCTTCAGGAACTCCAAACAATAAAGCATTATAACCTACCTATTAAAATATTTTTATTGAACAATAGCGGTTATGTTTCAATAAGACAAACCCAAAATGCTTTTTTTAACGGCAGAAAAACAGCCTGTTGCCCACAAAGCGGTGTCAGCATCCCTTCTTTTACTGATTTATCAAAGGCATTCGGAATTAAGACAATGAAAATAGAGAATGAAAACGAGATAAAAGCAAGAATCATTAAAACATTAGAAGCTGATGAAGCTGTTTTATGTGAAGTTATGCTAAAAACTGACTACGGTTTTAGACCGAAATTAGCCTCAAAATGTCTTGAAGACGGAACTATGATTTCATCATCACTGGAAAATATGTATCCTTTTTTGGACAAAACAGAGATTGAAAAAATCATGATATAAATCCATGCCGTTTTTTATAATTAGTTAAAATAAGATATATAAATTCAAGACTAAATACAGCCAAAAAGCCTGTTTTCGCTTTACTTGAAAAAAAAACCTATTTTATATATAATCAACTACAAAGAAGGGAAATGTTTTTTATGTCAAAAAATCAATTGCCCGAAGGGGTTGGTAAAAAAATCGTCGAAGCACTAAAAAAACAATCAGAAGCTACAGTTAATCCGGTTATGGATGATATTGAATCTATACCTGAAGCAGGCAGTGCAAATCTTGAGTATTATGAGTCAATAATCTCTGACGAAATTACTGAAAACATTGCTGAAGAACAAGTCTCTGAAGTTCAATCTTTTTCACAAGAATCAACAGTGAGAGAACCTGAGGTTCCAAAATTTGATTTCGGATATGAAACACCTATACAACCTTCTAATAGTGAACAACTTAAAATAAATACAACTAGTTATCAGACAATAGAAGATAATATTATGCAAACACCAACTATGCCGCAGCAAAAGAGTTTTGATATTCCTGCAAACGTTGCTGTACTTAGAAGATTAATTTCCCAATTGCCATCAGGCGTCACCAAACAAACAGGTGCTCAAATCATAAGACAAACAATCGAGGCTCTTGGAATTTCCATGAACAATGTTCTTCAAGAAGCTCAGCAAGTTCAGGAAAATTTAAACGATTCTGTTAAAGACTGTATGTCTAAAGTTCAAGAATATAAAACAAATATTATGCAGCTTGAAAGACACGCTCAGGATTATCAAAGACAAATGGCTCAGATTAACGATTTGATAAGCCTTTTCATTCTTACAGATAAAACCAAATAGACAGTTTAGTTTTTATTGTTGACACCATAACCGAATAGTGCGAAATCGTATTTTACGGGATCTTTTGAATCCATTTTTTTAAGTGCGTTTGTAAGTTCAATTACACTTTTAAAGTCATTCTGATTCCTCTTTAGAAGCCCGAGCTCTCTTGAAATTCTTGACACATGGATATCAAGAGGAATTAAAAGTTCGGATTTATCAATAAATTTCCATATCCCCAAATCGACTTCACCATCTCTAACGAACCATCTCAAAAGCATATTTAATCTTTTAACTGCACTGCCGTTTTCAGGATTTGGCAAAAGATGATAAAACCCTGCGCCCGCATCTTTTGAGACTTTATGATAGAAATAATTTACAACACTCTGAAACATACCCTTTATGTCGTTCGTTTGTTGATAAGAATATTTAAATAAACTGCCTAAAGTTTCATTTTCAGCGTAAAGAGCATTTAAAATCTTGAATATATCAATGAAATCACAACTTTTAGCAAAACGATAGCAATAATTTTCAGGAATATAAACATTTTTATCAAAATTTTTAACAAATTCTAAAGGTTTATTATCCATTATGTTAAATAATACATTAAGTTTTTCAATAAAAACTTCTCTTTTCCCGTAGGCAAAAATTGAAGCCAAAAAACCTGCAATCTCAATATCTTCAATATTTTTGAAACGATAAGGGAATTGTATCGGGTCATCTTTTATAAAGTCTTTTGTCTCATATTTTTCAACATATTCATCAAGTTTTGTTTTCAAAATCATCTTAACGCCTCAAAGTATGTCTTTATAATATTATTACATTCATCTTCCAAAATTCCGCCTTTGACTTTAAGATTAGAGTCTAAAAGGGTTCTTAAATCAATTTTTGACCCCAAAGCCCCATATAAATTGTCATAGGCACCAAAGTATACTTTTGAAATTCTTGACTGGATTAATGCCCAGCTGCACATAGGGCAAGGTTCCAATGTAACATACATTTCGCAACCATTTAACCGCCAGTTTTTTAATTTTTCACATGCTTTTTCAATTGCAATTATCTCCGCATGTTTAACAGGATTTTTGCTTTTTTCCTTTTCATTAAAAGACTGTGCAATAATCTCTCCTTCTCTTACAATAACAGCACCCACAGGAATATCTTTACCGGAGCGCTTTGCAAGAGATATTGCAGTCTGCATAAATTCGATATTCATGCTTTTTTTCCTGCCAAAGGAATTGTGACTTTAACTGAAAATTCATTCTCCATAGAAGACATCAACTGAATAGTACCGTTCATGGCTTCAATTATACCTTTTACAATAAAAAGCCCGAGCCCTGTTCCTCTTGTGGTTCTTGTTGTTTCATAATCCACTCTTGTAAATTTCTCAAATAATCTATCAAGAACCTGTTTTTCTATATAATCCGCCTTGTTAGAAATTGTAATTACGGCTTTTTTATTTTCTTTTTTTGCATCAATTGTAATCGGTGTGTTCTCATATGCATATTTATTGGCATTTTCAAGAAGATTTATAAAAACCTGTTCAACCCTGTCTTTATCTGCAAGAACATAAGGAAAATCTGATTCGATATTGTTAATAATCTGTCTTTTCTCGATTTTTCTGATGGAAAGAAGAGAAGATTCTATTATATTGTTGAGATTGACTGCCTCAAGTTGAATATTTAAGTTCGCACCTTCTATATCAGGTACAACCAATAAGTCCTCTACCATCCTGCTTAGTCTTTCTGTTTGCTGCTTTATTACCATTAAAGATTTGTGTTTTGTTTCATTGTCAATATCAATATCCTGCCTTAAAAGCCTTGAGGTATAGCCTTTTATGCTTGTCAGGGGAGTTCTGAACTCATGACTTACAGTGTCAATTAAGTTAGAGCGAAATTCATCCAATGTCTTTAATTCCCTGTTTTTCTGCTTTAATTTCCTGTATGAAATATTTATTTCATTTGCCATTTTATTAAATTCAGATGCCAGAAAAACTATCTCATAAGGGGTAAAAGAATGAACAAGAAGTCTGATTTTCCTTTTATAATTACCTTTTGACAGTGCCATAATACCCTTAAAGAGCTGCCTGATATTAATATAAAGGTAATATGTGTAAAGACCGACAACAAAAATTATAAATGCAGTTGCGGCAAGAATTGAAAAAATGATTTTACCCCTTGCCGTATTAATTGTTTTTTCGGTAATCTCTTCCGTTGTATTAACAATTATCGAAAGATTATTCCCTTCCATTTTCAAATAGGCAAGCGGTTGGTTTTTGATTTTGCTGAATATTTTTGCAATCCCTGTTTCCTGCTTTTTAGGAAGCAGCTTAATCACATTTTCAAAGTCTTTTTCATCATAATTGTGGGCAAAAACAAGATTAGATTTATCATCAATTATATAAATTCTTCTTTTGTCGTTTTTTATATTATTAAATATTTTCTTTTTGAATAAATCAATGTTGACAGTCGCCACAAGGTATTTGTCATCGTGGATTTTTGACGTAATTACGAGTTGTTTGGTGTTGGTATCATAGTTTAATCTATCTGGGCCTGAAAATTTAAAATTTGTCTTAGAAGGATGTACAACCTCCAGGTTTTCAAACAGGTTTGAATTTATTAAAACGTCTTTCAAGTAAACAGATTCAATGTAGGGAGAGGGCATATATTTCATTGCAAGAGTAATTTCTTTGAGCTTTCCCTCGTCTGATTCAAGAATAGAATATATGTTATTGTCAATTGTCTCCGCAATCATCATGGCAGAATAATTAAGTTCTTTTCTTATTGCATGCTGATTGACGTTATTTACTATAAAACCTGCAATTATCATAGGTATCAGAACCGCCAGAAGAAGGACGATTGTGATTTGTTCTACTATTTTTAACCTTTGTAATCTCTTTAATCTTTTCATTCTGACTCTTCGTTAAAAGGTGTTAATTTGTAACCTACATTAGTAACCGTATGAAGATAAACGGGGTGCTTAGGGTCTTCTTCTATTTTTTGTCTTAATCCGCCCACATGAACTCTTAGCATCCTAACATCTTCATCACTGTCATAACCCCATACTTCATTTAATAAAACGGCAAGGGTTACAGAATTGTTAAAATGCTGCATCAGACAGTATAGTATCTCAAATTCTGTCGGAGTAAGCTTTATTCTGTTATCTTTTACCTGAGCTTCAAGAGAATCAGGGAAAAGTTCTATATCACCGACTTTTAAAATTTCCTGAGAAAGAGGACCTTGAGGGCTGCTCGGGTTCCTTCTCAAAAGAGCCCTGACTCTTAAAAGCACCTCTTGTATATCAAAAGGCTTTACAATATAATCATCAGCTCCCATATCAAAACCTTCTGTCTTGTCCGCCATAGTCCCTTTTGCTGTTAAAAGTAAAACCGGTAAATCAGGCTTTGATTTTCTGATATTTTTACAAACATCAAAACCGTTCATCTTTGGCATCATAATGTCCAGTAAAATCAAGTCATAAGGAAAGTTCAAAGCTTTATTTAAACCTTCATACCCGTCACTTGCAGTATCTACGAGATAGCCGCTCTGGGAGAGGTCAAATTCTAAAAGTTCTCTGATTTCATCATCGTCATCTACTACCAGAAGCCTTTTTTGCATAACGGATACACCCTTATTTTAACAAGTCTATTATCACATAACAGAAGCGTTTTAACAATTATATGCTTTAAATTATTATATGTTATTATAAAAAAAATTAAAAATTATGAAAAACTTTTTAAAAATAGCAGGTTATATAATTTTAATACTCGGGGCATTATCAATGATTATGCCGTTTCTATGGATGGTTATGCTTTCTTTGATGTCAAATGAACAAATATTCAGCTACCCGCCTTCTTTAATCCCCAAACCCCTGATATTTGATAACTATATAAATGTATTCAATTCAATAGCACTAAAAAGATATTTTTTTAACAGCTTTTTTGTCTCAACACTAACTACTATAGGACAGGTTTTAATCTCGGCATTTGCGGGTTATGCATTCGCAAGACTCGAATTCAAGTTTAAAGAGCCTCTTTTTATTATGCTTCTTATAACAATGATGGTGCCACCTCAAGTGAATATAATTCCTTTATTTTTTGTAATGAGAGAACTAAACTGGATTGATACCTATCAGGGTTTAATTGTACCTGGTTTATTCGGGGGATTCGGAGTTTTTATGATGAGACAGTGGTTTAAGTCACTGCCGAAAGAGCTTGAGGATTCCGCTAAAATAGATGGCTGCAATATATTTGTAACATTTTCAAAAATTGCACTTCCTTTGGCTATGCCAGCTGTTATTACACTTGCAATCTTCACATTTATAACAAGTTGGAACAGTTTTATGTGGCCGTTAATAATTACAAACTCAGATGCCATGAGAACACTCCCCTTAGGGCTTGCAAATTTCAAAGGGAGCTTCAGAGAAATAACCATGTGGGGAGAGCTCACAGCTTACTGTGTAGTCTGTATAATCCCTGTAATAACGCTTTTCCTTATCGGCAGAAAATATTTCATTAATGATATTTTAAATGGTAGCCTAAAAGAGTAATTCTTAAGTAAAATATCTTTAGAAAAGTTACCCTGTAGGATAATGTATAAAATCGTTTTTAAGATTAATATTAAAGTCTAAACAATGGAATTAGGATTCATGCATAAAATATTGTTTATTGAAAAAAATAGTTCATCAAACGATTTTAGTGATCTCAATAATCACGATATTTCCATTGAAAGAATTAACTATAAATATCTTACAAATAAAATCTCGGGTTATGATTTGTGCATTCTGGAATTCAAATCCAATGACAAAAAATACATAGAAAAAATCAAAGAAATAATATCCAATAATCAGACAATAGAATTTTGGGCTACAAATGAACAATGTTCCCGAAACGATATACTAAAAGCTTATGAAATCGGTTTGAAAAATTTTATTAAATATCCTTTTGAAAAAGAAATTCTTATTAACACTATAAAATTGAATGAAAAAAATATTGACCCGAATTATTCTCCTATAAAAATAAATTTTTCAGATTTTAATAATACCCATATTTTAATAGTAGATGACGTTGAGTTAAATATTGAACTCCTAAAAGAAGTATTAAAGCCTTTCGGGATGACACCTACTTGTTATACCGATTCTGAAAAGGCTCTTGAGGCTGCAACTTTGAGAAAATTCGACCTTATTATTCTTGATATTATGATGCCGAAGATTACAGGATTTGAATTCGCAGAAAAATTAAAAGATTCAAAACATAACCAAAATACTCCTATTATCTTTGTAAGCGCCCTCGATGAAAAAGAAGACAAGCTTAAGGGGTACAATCTGGGTTCCTATGCTTATATAGAAAAACCTTTTGATGTTCAGACAATAAGGGTGCAAATTTATAATATTCTAAAAATTAAAAAGCTTCAGGATTCTCTTTTTAATGAAAAAGAAAAACTCGATAATATTTTTAAGTTTTCTGATAATGAAATTATACTTACCGACAGAAATTTTAAAATTATTTCAAGCAGCAATCATTACCATATTAATTCATCAGAACAAAGTAAAAATTTTATCGACCTTATAAACAAAATTAATCCTGAAAAAATTGTTAATTACATTCTGGATTTTGAAAGCATGAATGAAAAAAATCTTTCTATGAAACTTCAATACACAAAATCCATGCTTGAAAAAGAAATACCCGCAAACATAAATATTTCAAAAATATTTACTAAAAATAACATAATTAACGGCTACTTGATTATGATAAGAGATATCTCGCAAGAAATCAGCATACAAAATCAAAAAGAAACTTTTATCGCTACACTGACTCATGACTTAAAAACTCCTATAAGAGCTCAAATAAGAGCTTTGGAACTTATTTTAGATAATAAATTCGGATTAATTGATAATAACCTTCAAGATATTTTATGTGAAGTCTTGAACTCATGCAAATTTATGCAATATATGACAGATAACCTGCTTACCAAGTATAAAAGCGAAAACGGTCAGCTGGCAATTTTAAAAGAAAAAAATTCTCTTTATGAACTCATTAAAAAAAGATGTGAGAATTTAAGATATTTAATTGAACAGAAAAAACAAAATTTAAAAATTGTTTATAACACCGATATAAAAGAACTTGAATTTGACGCTTATGAAATAAAAAGAGTATTAAATAACCTTATTATCAATGCCTCCGAATATACACAGGAAGACGGAGAAATCATAATTAAAGTTGAAGAAATTAAAGATTATATTCAAGTCTCTGTTATAGATAACGGCTGGGGGATTCCTGATGAAAATATCGATAAAATATTTGATGAGTATATTTCCAGCGCTAAAAAATTCAGAAAAGTCGGCTCGGGTCTGGGACTTTATATAAGTAAAAAAATTATTGAAAAACATAACGGAGAAATATTTGTTAAAAGCAAAGAAGGACGAGGCAGTACTTTTACATTCACTCTTCCTTTAAGCAAAACTACAGCTCCAATTAATTAATCGTGCAAAAAAAATGCCCATATGGGCTTTTGTTTTTTATTCTCTCTCTTATCCTCTTATATATATAAAGAATATATTTAATAAATATTTGCGTTTTTAAGTTATATATTCTTTATGTTTGTTAATATTTATTAACATATTTATTAGTGAAAAGTAGATTTGAAAGCCCTTTTTGCAACCACCACTGCTTTTTTAGGGTCAACAGAAATAAGCAGCGACTTTAAACCATCAGGATCAAGAACCTGAGTTGCATCTAATTGTTTTGAGAGGGAACGAAGAAATTTATTAGGCAATTTGGAGCCTGCATCTAATCCATCCACAATCACAGCAGGAATTTCACTAGATTGAAGACCCTTTTTCACCTGTAAATAATTTATTAATCTCTTTGATGAAATAGACCTTTGTACAGGGGTTGAGGCTACTGAAGTAATATTCATAACGATTCCTTTCTCTTAACACACGCTCTCTCAGATTCTAAAAATCTAAAATTTGATTATGTTATTTTAAAAGAAAGTTTTTGTATTTTTTGCTACTAAAGTATTTGAAGTGGTTTATTTTTTTACAAAACTAAACTTAAACAAAATCTTAATTAATTATAAATTTTTAATGATTTTCAAAAAAACACTATTAAAATACAAATATGATATTCTCATGTTCTCATTATTTACATATGAGAATTGACCCTAAATATACTATTTGACTGCGAGAATATTTTTCGCATCAAATTAATTCAACTGAAAAAGAAGACAAAAGAGGTATTATTATGATTGATTTTAACAGATTGACAGATTATACACAGCAAATAATTTTTTTCGCACAGCAATTAATGTATAAATACCACAATACCCAGATGGAACCTGTACATATTATGCTTGCTATAGTTGAAGAAAAAGAAGGCATTGCAAAAGACTATGCGAGCGAATTAAAAATTGACAACGATGTTTTTAAAAACACTCTTGTTGCAGAAATATCAAAAATACCACAAATAGAAACCATCACTCCCACTCAACAGCTATATCTGTCATCAGGCACCATTCAGCTTTTTGACTCGGCACAACAGCAAGCTGAAATGCTTAAAGACTCTTTTATTAGTATAGAACACATCCTAATGGCAATGACAGAACTGCAAGGTTCTGCTATACAAAATATACTGGCTCAACACAAAATCACAAAAGAATCAGTATTGAAGTTAATGAAAAAAATACGAGGTGTTAATAAAGTGGACTCTAAAAATGCAGAAGATGCATATCAGGCTTTAGAAAAATATTCTACAGACCTTACTGCCATGGCAAGAAAAGGCAAACTCGACCCTGTTATAGGCAGAGATGACGAAATAAGAAGAATCATTCAAGTTTTAAACAGAAAAACCAAAAATAACCCTGTTTTAATAGGCGAAGCAGGAGTAGGGAAAACAGCAATTGTTGAAGGACTTGCCCAAAGGATTATAAGAGGAGATGTCCCTGAAAGCCTGAAAGAAACCAGATTGGTATCGCTTGATTTAGGGGCACTTGTTGCAGGTGCTAAATTCAGAGGAGAATTTGAAGAAAGGCTTAAAGCCGTCTTAAAAGAAGTTGAAGCATCTGAAGGTGAAATTATAATGTTCATCGATGAACTTCACACAGTAGTAGGAGCAGGCGCAACAGAAGGCTCAATGGATGCAGGCAACCTCTTAAAACCAATGCTGGCAAGAGGAATCCTTCGCTGCATAGGCGCTACAACAATTAATGAATACAGAAAATATATTGAAAAAGACCCTGCATTGGAGAGAAGATTTCAGCCCGTTATGGTTGATGAACCTTCTGTCGAAGATACTATAAGTATTTTAAGAGGGTTAAAAGAAAGATATGAAGTTCACCATGGGGTTAAAATAAAAGATTCCGCCCTGATTGCTGCGGCAAAATTGTCTGACAGATACATTACAGACAGATTTTTGCCCGATAAAGCAATAGATTTAATCGATGAAGCGGCATCATCTCTAAGGATAGAAATTGACTCTATGCCTGAAGAATTAGATTCTATGGTAAGGCAAAAAATGCAGCTTGAAATCGAAAGAGAAGCCTTAAAAAAAGAATTAAGCCCTGAAAATAGTCAAAAAATAGATAATATTAACTCTATGCTAAATGACCTTGACGGCAAAATTAACACAATAAAAACTCAATGGGAGCTTGAAAAAAAATCCATTAAAGGTGAAGTTGCAATTAAAGAAGAAATCGAAAAGGTCAAACTTCAAATTGAAGAAGCAGAAAGACAGGCTGACTTGCAAAAAGCAGCGGAGCTTAAATTCGGCAAGCTGATTGAACTTGAAAAACAACTTAGGGAAGCAGGTCAAAAAGAGAAAAAAGAAAAAAACCGGCTCCTTAAAGAAGAAATAGACGACGATGATATAACTCAAATCGTAAGCAAATGGACAGGCATTGCTGTTACAAAGCTTGTTGAAAGTGAAATGCAAAAACTTATTAAAATGGAAGACTACCTGCATAAGCGTGTAATCGGGCAAGATGAAGCCGTAGAAGTCGTATCGGATGCAATAAGAAGAGCCCGCTCAGGCTTAAAAGACCCTAAACGCCCTGTTGGAACATTTATTTTCTTAGGCCCCACAGGTGTAGGTAAAACAGAACTTGCAAAAGCACTTGCTGAATTTATGTTTAACGATGAAGAAGCTCTTATAAGAATTGATATGTCTGAATATATGGAAAAACACACTGTAGCAAGGCTTATAGGCGCACCCCCCGGATACATCGGTTATGATGAGAGCGGACAACTTACCGAAAAAGTAAGACGAAAACCATATTCTGTTGTGCTTTTTGATGAAATCGAAAAAGCTCACCCCGATGTTTTCAATATAATGCTTCAGATATTTGATGACGGCAGACTAACTGATTCTAAGGGAAAAACAGTTGATTTTAAAAATACTCTCATAATTTTAACAAGCAACATCGGAAGTGATATTATCCTCGAAAATACCTTAAAATCAATGATTTCACAGACGGAATTCGATAATACCAAAGAGCAGGTTATGGATTTGATGAAACAAAAATTCAAGCCGGAATTCTTAAACAGAATTGATGAAACAGTTTTCTTTAAAGCTCTTACAATGCAAGAATTGTCGCAAATTGTTGATATCCAGATGGAATATTTGCAAAAACTTCTTAATGAAAAAGAAATTGAAATTGAAATTTCATCTGATGCCAGAGAACTTCTTGCTACAAAAGGTTTTAATCCTCTTTACGGTGCAAGACCATTAAAAAGAACAATTAGACAGCTCATTGAAAACCCGCTATCCAAAAAAATCTTGCTTCAAGAAATTAAGCCAAAAGATAAGATTTTAATCAATGCCGACGGCGATGAAATAGTGTTTGAGAAAAAGTAAATGAAGATAACTTGCCTGAATTTATTTCAGGGTTTACGAATTTATAAGATACTGAAATCCTCTAAATAGTATCCATCCTTATAATTTTCGCAAGAAGAGATGCAAGTTCAGCATGACAATAAAAGTTTATAAAAAATATTTGTATTTTGCCTTCGGCTGGAGGTACCTTTAACGTAAAAGTACCCAAAAACTTTTGACCTGTGGCTTAGGTTCAATTTTCACTAGCATTGACTTAAGGCTCCTAACTCACTTTGTTCAAACAGACAAGTCGAATCATTGTTAATGCAAGTGAATCTAAAAACCTACGTTAAAATCAGAAAATAAAATCTTAACTTAAAAACAGTTTTGTTTTGATGAATAAAAAAATAGTTTTATTACAACACTTTCAAAAATTTTCCAATATATGATAATATAAAAAATATTTGCAAAGTTTAGGAGTAAAATGAGTTTTTACCACCCAATATATTTTGAAACTACGGATGTAATCACATTAAAATATGATACTATTGTTAATAACGATGTTGAAACTGTTCTGCAGTCAATTCTTGCCTATAAAAAGCTTTTACTCAAAACTTCCTTATTATTAACTGGAGATTACACTGAAAATTTTGAAGAAAATTCTCCTCTAATCTCTATAATAATTGATAAATATTATAAAGGTTCCGATGTTTTTGATTTTATAATAAAATTAACTCCCAAAAAACATCAACAAAGAGTAATAATTGCTAGTACTGTTTTACTGGGCGTAGGAGCTATATTATTTGCCACAAACCAGTTATTAGATATTTATATAAAAATCAATAAAATAAATGAAAAGACAACCGTTGAAAAAGAATTTGAAGAATTCAAAAAAGAAATAAATGAGAAAATAAACCAAGGTACATATTTAAGTGATAATTCTTGTATAAACGAAAATTATCAAATTCCTGTATCTTTTTATAAAGTTATCGACTCTACCTTTGATGACTATCAAAAATTTATTAAACCTATAAAACAAAGACAGGCAAAAAGTATTTCAATAATAAAAAATGGAACCCCTTTAAAAGAATTAAATGAAAATAATTCATTAGACTTCGATGTTGAATTAGTAAATAAAAAATTTGTTGAGGCAAACCAAGAAATAAAATTCACAAGAATCGATGCAACAAATAAAAAAGCTTGGAAAATTCTATTACCAAACCAGCAAGTAATTAATGCGGAAATGAAAGATGAAAAATTTTTTTCAAATATTAAAGAACTTCTAGAAAACCCCTTAAACAAAGATAAGACTTATTCTGCTAGCATCTTAGAATATTGGCGAAGAGAAAAAGGTCAAGAAACATTCCAATTAGAAAAAATTGACATTTTAAAAGTAATTACATAAAGACTTACATATTCATAACTTTCAAAATGTCGTCAAGATTTGCGGAGGTCTTTTTGACATCGGTTGAGGCATATTTTATTGCGCAATCAGGATCTTTTAAACCGTTGCCTGTTAAAATACAAACGACCTTGGTATTTTCTTCAACAAGACCCATTTTATGTGCTTTAATCACACCTGCAACTGAAGCTGCCGAAGCCGGTTCTGCTAAAATTCCCTCTTTAGAAGCTAAAAGCTGATATGCTTCAATAATCTCTTCGTCAGTTACAAAGTTTATAATACCTTTTGAAAGATCTCTCGCTCTTTCTGCCTGTTTCCAGCTTGCAGGGTTACCAATTCTTATTGCGGTTGCTATTGTTTCAGGTTTTAAAATCCTTTCACCTTTAACAATCGCAGCAGAGCCCTCAGCTTCAAATCCCATCATTTTAGGAAGTTTAGAGGATTTTTTAAGAGCCAAAAATTCTTCATATCCTTTAAAATAAGCCGTAATATTACCTGCATTACCGACAGGAATAAAATGGTAATCAGGAGCATCCCCCAATGCTTCAATAATTTCAAAAGCACCTGTTTTTTGACCTTCTATTCTGAAAGGATTTACTGAATTAACAAGAGTTATAGGATAATTTTCAGAAATTTTGATAACCATCTCCAAAGCCTCATCAAAATTGCCTTTTATTGCAATGATTTGAGCACCGTACATCATAGCTTGAGACAATTTTCCAAGTGCTATGTATCCGTCAGGAATAAGCACAAAAGTCTTCATGCCTGCTTTTGCGCCATAGGCTGCTGCGGCTGCACTAGTATTACCGGTAGAGGCACAAATTATAGCTTTTGAGTCTGCTTCTGCGGCTTTTGAAACAGCCATTGTCATCCCTCTGTCCTTAAAACTTCCTGTGGGATTTGTTCCTTCAAATTTAAGATAAATATCAGCATTTAAACCGATTTTTTTCGCCAGATTATCAGCCTTAATTAATGGCGTATTGCCCTCATTCAAAGTAACAATCGGTGTTTTGTCCGTAACGGGTAAAAACTCCCTGTATTTATTTATTAATCCCTGATAATGATTCTTAGACATAGTGTTTCCTTAATTCATAACTCTTATCAAATTGTTTATTTTATTAATTTCAATAGCATCAAGCAACTCATCAAGTGCATTTTGCACATCTGATTCTTTACTTGAAGCTGTGATTACGACAATTTCAGCGGTATTATTCTCATTTACCCCTTTTTGAAGCAAACTTGCAAGGTTAATATTATGTTTACCGCAAACCGTTCCTACAAGACCGATTACACCCGGGGTATTTGCTGCATTAATCGAAATATAATACTGATTGTATGTCTCATCTATAGCTAATTGCTGTGCCTGCGCTTCGTGGTGGCATCTCATCATAGGAAGCGGATAGCAAGACTCCTCAAGTTCTGTCGCTAAAGCCAATATATCTCCTGCAACAGAGCTGGCTGTTGGCATTTCACCCGCACCTGAACCTGTAAACATCACTTCTCCTACGGGATGCCCGTATAAAAGTACTGCATTCATAGCATTATTTATGTTTGCAAGCACATTTTTGTTTGGAACAAACATAGGATGGACTCTTACATCAACCTTGCCGTTTTCAAAATCTTGTGCTAAAGCAATTAATTTTATTGTATAACCGAATTCTCTTGCAAAATCTATATCATGAGCACTTATTTTAGTTATGCCTTCACGATAGATTTTATTTATATCAACACGTTTATTAAAAGCAATTGTAGCAAGGGTTGCAAGCTTATATGCCGCATCATAGCCTTCGACATCACCTGTAGGGTCTGCTTCGGCATAACCCAGTTTTTGGGCATCTTTCAAAACTTCTTCATAAGACACTTGAGATTCAGCCATTTTTGTCAAAATATAGTTTGTTGTACCATTTAAAATAGCTGCAATTTTTGTTATCCTGTTGGCTGCCAAAATCGTTTTAATCGGCATTATAATCGGGATTCCACCTGCAATTGCCGCTTCGTATAAAATCACGACATTGTTTTCTTTTGCAAGGTTAAATAATTCTTCGCCATGCTTTGCCAAAAGCTCCTTATTAGCAGTTACAATGTGTTTTCCGTTTTTAATTGCAGTTTTCAAAATGTCAAAAGTCGGTTCAATTCCGCCTACGACCTCAACTACTATTTCGATTTCAGAGTCATTTACTATTGAATATGCATCACCTGTTATTATTGATGTATCAAGATTAGGAATATCCCTTTTCTTATTAATATCTCTAACAGCAATCTTTTTAATCTTTATCTGTTCAAATGACTGAAGCGTTTTATAAACACCTGAACCCACTACGCCAAGCCCGATTAACCCAATATTTACAACCTTCATAGAACATCCCTTGGTTTATACTTTTATAACAATTATTAAAACATAAAATAAGACATCAATACAACTGAGAATTATCTTGGGATGCATACCAGTTTAAGACATATTATTTTTATTGAGTCAATATCCGATTAAAATTAGCGAATTCTTCATAAACAAGTTTTATTGTTTGTTGATCCTGAGGCGTATCTTTAAATCTTATATTTTTGAGCCTTGGGAGCCGCCTTTCCAAAAAAAGATTGCTCATACCGTGTGCATCCATTTTCGCAGCAAAAGACGCAAAGCGTTTTTTAATTCCAAGCTTACTGCAAACTTCACCATATAAATAATTCGAGACAAAATTTGTATTTACTACCCGATCCCGAAGAACTGCATATTGGACTTTACCGTCTTTTGCCCTACCCGGGAAATCTTCTAAAAACTTCGTATCCCAAGGATCGGCTGTTTTAAAGTTTTTCAAAAAAATGTTGCATTTTTTACAAAAATTGAAAAATCTATTCTTACCCAGCTTTCCGTTTACTTCTTCAATTATTTTGGAAACTAAGTTATCATAATTCTTTGTTATATCAGGATAAAAATGTTTTTCCAAGTTCGGATTTGTCGGAAAAAGAAAATTTTTAGGACCTGTATAACCTAAATATTCAGCACTAACATGACTTGGGATACCATTCATAATACGCCAAGCTGCCCTTTTAGGGTCTGAGGTAAAAGTTATTTTAGATGCATTGCCAGACAATCTTAACATATTAACATTAACTTCAAATTGTGATATATTTGCTACTTCTAACACTAAATTTTTACAAATTTAAATATATGACTGAAAATCAGAAAAAACCTATTTATATTTTATGCTATAATTTGAGAAATAATCAAACAACGAAAATACTGCAAGGGTAAGTTTAAAAAACCGATTAAGATTTAGTCAACTGAGTTAAAACAAAATTGGAAATTGAATACTTTTTAATATGGGGCGTTAGCGCAGTTGGTAGCGCACAACACTGGCAGTGTTGGGGTCAGGGGTTCGAATCCCCTACGCTCCAGTTTAGAAAAAAGGGTCTAGAGAATAGCCCTCTTTTTTATGAGAAAAAGCCCCAATTGGCTGGGCTTTTCAGACATCAGCTTTTTGAAGAGAATTTTTAATCGGGAAAATTCTGAGATTTCCTGCTCTTTTTAAAATAAATTCTCTTTTCTCATTTTTATTAGCCCCCAGTTAAGATGCCAAGCTTCAAAACATATCACTTCTTATCAACGTTCCATTAAAAGTTGTTTTTGAGGTAATTTGACTTGGTTATTTTTTAGTCTATAGTCGGTGGTCACTTCTCTGCCTTTAACACATCTTTCAAGCAATTGGAACATCTTCAAGCTCATTTGATTTCAAAAAATTTTCATATTTATCAACTAATATCGAATTATAATAGGAAAAAATATAAGAATCACCGTAGCAAGCATACCTAATAGGTCTTACTTTAAACAAATCCTCATATTTATAACTAGTTTTTCCTTCTTGCCTTAGTTGTTTTAGCTTTGCATATTGAAACGCCCATATTTCAAACCCAAGAAAAGGAAAAAATCTATGCTCTACTACTCTTTCAGGTTTAATGAGCTCAAGAACCTTATGTTCAGGTTTATTCTTATCAAAATGTACTTTGAATTTAGAAGAAACTTTTTCTAACCATTTTGGTTTTGTTTTTTTCAAGCTTTTCTCCTTTGGAGAGAGTGCAAATAGCTCATTGGTTTAGGCGCACCAACTAACTCTCTCCTCGGTTCCCCAGATCTGGTCTAGCCAAATGGAAATCTCCTAAGCTCTTTTGTCAAAGGACCTCGCCCTATATTAACTGTGAATAATGTTATAATAACCTACAAGGAGATTACTATGCTATTATCAATATTAACCTCAACAATAATCAGATTGACCCAACTATTCGCTGGAGTTCATATTCTCAATATCGATAGTGAGTATATGAACGTATGTCAAGATGACCTATTGACATTAATGCTCTCTCCTCTGCCCAATTGCAGGGATAATGTACTCGCATGACTGTTTTCCATTACTATAATTATAACATTTCGAAAACTTTTTTCAACTAATTATCCACTTTTGTATACAAGTTTTAATAATAATATTAGTATTTTTATTGGTCCTCATTTTTTGATCAAGATTTTAATAGAAAAAATTAATTTTAGTTATTTGTAACAAATTATGCAATATAAGCAAAAAACTAGCAAATTTTTAATTATTCTTATTTAAGATGTATTGTTAAGATTTTTAAACATGTATGATACATCGTCAAGTACTAACACTTCTTTTGGGATAAAAGGATGGCAATATAGAGATATAGAAGAAAAACTTAAAGCTGGGAAAGGTAATGGCGAGTATTATCTTACACAATTATCAGCAGATGCTAACAGCGATGATGTTAAAAATTTTATAAAAAAATATAGCTTACCTGCTGAAGTTAAAGCTGGAGAAGAAGAAATAGCTAAAAAAGCCCTGGAAGCAAAGAAAAAAGCGGATAAGCTTAGAAGATTAAGACAAAATAAATAAATTATTTAACAAAAAATATATACTATTAATTTTAAAGTATATAGAAAGTTAGAAAGTATTTATGGAAAAAGTTACAAATATAGTAAATATTAGAAAGTATAACTTAGCTAGTAATATCAACAAAAACACAAAGAGCAAAAGCCAAATTAGTACAAATAATAATGTTGATTTAAAAGGTTTTAATGCTTATAAACAATACTTTATACCATTTAAAAGTTCAAGTACGGATAATCCTGTAATTGATTTAAATTCAATAGAAAGTTACAACTTAGATAATAATATTAGACTCGTTTTCGATACTCATCGTACAAATACAGAAACAAATATCAGATGCTTATTGACGCCTACTAAAGAAACAGAAGCGAAATCAGGTACATATGACTTATTAAATTATATGTTAGCGGAAGAATCTGATAAATTTTCTGATAAGGTTAGAAATAATTCTGACAATGAACTACCTTTATATTTAGCTTGCAATATATCTAACAAAAAAATAGAAGGTTATATGCATGGTGATCATACAAGAACATTAGAAGGTATTGAAAGATTAAAACAATTTATTTTCTCTCCAACTTTTACAGAAGAAAATCTTGCCAAAGCAAAAAATAAATTTAAAAATCATTTTAAATATGCATCAGAAGATATTGGATATAAAGCAGAACAAGAATTATTAAATGGCAGTTATGAAGAAAAAATGAAAAATATAGATTCTATTGATTTAGATAATGTAAAGAATTTATATAATCAAATTCTAGCCAATTCGGAAGGCAAAATTTTTATCTCACTTCCAAAACCTGTTTATAAACAACAAAAAGCTAATATATTTAATATACTCTCAACAGAAATACCAACATTAAAGCCATACACAGGCAAAAATTATACTGAAGATTTAAAACCAATTGAAAAAGATGTTGTATATAAGCAAACAAAAAAAGCCCATGCAGATACAGATATAGGCAGAACAAATTATGAAAGAATATTTGTTTTACCAAATCTAAAATCAACAAAAGAAGAAGCTGTAAACGATATGTTAACAAAAGCAATTTGGAACGTACTCCAATATGCTCTTTCTGATGAATCGGAATTACATGGCGGATGTGATCACTTAAAGGGACTTTTATCTATAACTGCTGATTATAAAACATATAATGGCGTATTTGATAAGATACAAAATAAGTCGGATAATACTTCTGAATACGAAAATATGCTTAATAAGGTTATAAAAAGAATCATATCAGAACCTATATCAGAAAATGAGTTATTTTTAGCAAAATATGAGTTAGAAGAGGATTTGGCTAGCACAGGAAATGAACAACATTTAAGAACTTGGGAGCTTGTAAATAACAGACCGGGAGACAATAATTACATCAATGAATACTCAAAAGAGCTAGAGAAAGTAACTCCGGCTGATATACAAGCTGCGGCACAGAAATATTTAACTCAGCCTTCTATTACCGCTATTGATGAAAAAATATAAGTAACAATCTGATTTGTAATATAAACAAGTTACTTTGTAGCTTTTATTTTTTACATTTTAATTTACATATTCCCTGTTAATACACTTAGGGAATTAAGTTAAAAACCCTTGTGGTACCTACGTGAAATTTGCTGAAAAATCCACCTTCCCCTGTAAATTTTAAATTCCCCAGCAAATAAGAGTTATTAGGAAATTTGTTCAGAGACTTTTGCTGTCAACACTAAATCCACCAGTTTTGAAAAACGGGACTGGAGAATAGCCCCCCTTTTTTATAAGAAAAAACCCCAATTTACGGGGCATTTCAAGTGTTAGTTTTTTGAAGAGAATTTTTATTTGAAGAAATTTTGATATTTTTCACTCTTTTACAAAATAAATTCTCTTTTCTCATTTTTACTAGCCCCCAGTTAATCTGATTGCAAAATATTATCAACATATTGAAGATAACCAATTGTGTTAAACATCTCGTAAGAAATTTACTGCCCAATCTTGACTATATCTGACCAGTTTGTCTAAAAGGCTGCTTAAGTAACTAGAACCTTCATTTTTACCGCTGTTATTGTTATATTCTTCAACTGGCAGCCAGGTAATTCCTATTGCAATCGGGCTTAGATGTTAATATATGGATGATTGCACAAAGTGTCTTTATTTACCTTGGTATTCCTTTTATCTTGGGCTTTTTGACTAGAACTATTCTTATAAAAAAGATATGACTGTTATCACAACGGCTTTGTACATAATATAGGGCACATCACTCTTATAGCATTGTTGTTCACTATCGTTGTTATGTTCAGTTTAAAAGGCAATCTTATTGTGCAAATTCCTATGGATGTAATAAGAATAGCTATTCCGCTTTCAATCTATTTTGCAATAATGTTCTTGTTCAGCTTTTTTACGAGCAAAAAACTAGGTGCAAACTATGAAAAGTCAGCGGCACTTACTTTTACAGGAGCAGGAAATAATTTTGAGATAGCTATTGCAGTTGCAATTGCAGTTTTTGGGATAAGTTCAGGTGTAGCATTTGCAGCAGTTATTGAACCATTAATAGAAGTGCCTGTATTAATAAGTTTGGTTGATTTATCATTGTGGTTTAAAAGAAAGTTTTTTTAATATAGCTATTACCAACAATACGATTGTATTAGTTAATTAAAATTAAGAATATACAGGAAAAGCCCTTATATAAGGGCTTTTAGATGATTATCTGCCCCTAATGGATGGAATCAGAACTTTTTATGAGGAAAACCAAGAAGAATTTAGGACCTTATATTCATTATTAAAGCAGGTTATTTAACCATGTTTTCTGCGTATTGACATTTTTTCAACTACGCAGTAGAGTATCTTGCAGGAATCGAGAGTAATGATTTTTTAGTAATAAAAAGGATAGTAAATGGAGATAAATACAGGCGCTATAATTATAAGATTAGCGGTTTTTTTAGGGATTTTAGTATTTGTTGCTTTTATTCTGGGAGAATATATTGCAAAGGTTTTTAAAGGTGATAAAACTTTGTTATCTTTTATTTTAAAACCTATCGAGAATTTTTTATATAAATTATTTGGTGTTAATGAATCACAAAAAATGAACTGGAAGACATATTCTTTCAGTTTTATTATTTTTAATGTTATTGGAATTGTTTTTCTTTTTATTTTGCAGCAGATTCAGCAATTTTTGCCGTTAAATCCTCAAGGATTTGAGATTGTAAGATGGGATACTGCTTTAAATACAGCCGTATCATTTGTTACTAATACTAATTGGCAGACTTATGGCGGTGAGAGTACAATCAGTTATTTGACTCAAATGCTAGGGATGGCTTTGCAGAATTTCTTGTCGGCAGCTTGTGGAATTGCTGTAGCTTTTGCTTTTATAAGAGCGTTTATCAATAAAAAGTCAGAGAACCCTGAAATTATACATTCTTTGGGCAATTTTTGGGTGGATTTAACACGTTCTATAGTTTATGTATTGTTGCCTTTATCTATATTATTTTCTTTAATTTTTGTATCTCAAGGCATGATCCAGAATTTTAACCCTTATGTTAAAGCCCAGACATTACAAGGACAGGAGCAGGTTATAGCTCAAGGGCCTGTCGCATCACAAGTTGCCATAAAGCATCTGGGTACAAATGGCGGCGGGTTTTTTAACACTAATTCTTCTCACCCCTATGAAAATCCAACTCCCGTAACTGATTACATGGAGATTTTGAGCTTATTAATTATAGCAGCTTCCCTGCCTTTTACGTTCGGTGCGTTGGTGAACAACAGAAAACAAGGCTGGACAATATTTATGGCGATGATGATACTTTATCTTATAGGATTAAGTATAGCAGTATATTCTGAAACCCATGGAAATCCTATACTTTCAAAAATAGGCATTGAACACGGAATAAATATGGAAGGTAAAGAAGTTAGGTTTGGAGTATTAAGTTCTACTGTATTTGCCCAATCAACGACATCTACATCCTGTGGTGCCGTGAATTCCATGCATGATAGTTTTATGCCTATAACAGGTCTCGTATTAATGTTTAATATGATGATAGGGGAAGTGATTTTTGGTGGGGTAGGAACAGGCTTAGTAGGAATGATTCTTTACGCTATATTAACAATGTTTTTAGTAGGGTTGATGATAGGCAGAACCCCTGAAATCTTCGGCAAAAGATTAGAGCCTTATGAAATGGTTATGGCTGTTATTGCTATAGTTTTACCATCTGTCATACAGCTTATATTTGTGGCTGTGGCTGTATCTTCAAATTTAGGGTTAAGCAGTTTAAATAATGCAGGAGCACATGGGTTATCAGAAATCATATACGCATTTGCTTCAGGCGCAGGCAATAACGGTTCTGCTTTTGCAGGGTTAAACGCCAATACGCCTTTTTATAATTTGACAATAGCTTTTGCGATGTTAGTTGGTAGATTTGCTACAATTCTTCCTTCTCTTGCAATAGCAGGGTCTTTAGTGAACAAGAAATTTCTGCCAGATGAAGCAAAGTTTCCGACAGCGACACCTTTATTTGTTGTAATGCTTGTCAGTGTTGTAATAATAGTAGGTGCTTTGACGTTCTTCCCTGTGTGGGTACTTGGTCCAATTCTTGAAAAACTGTTTTTAGTATCAGGGAAATTATTTTAAGGAAAATAAATTATGAGTAATAAAACAAGTGTATTTCAGCCAAAATTTATGATAGAAGCTTTAAAACTCTCTATTATAAGACTAAATCCTGTAACAATGCTTCGAAATCCAGTGATGTTTGTGGTTGAATTGGGCTCAATAATAACAACTATAATAACTATTTATAATATGTTGCACAACCAGGCTTATATCTTTAATTTGCAAATCAGTTTGTGGTTGTGGTTTACGGTTATTTTTGCGAATTTTGCTGAAGCACTTGCTGAAGGTAAAGGCAAGGCTCAGGCTGAAACTTTAAAGAAATCAAGAAGCGAAACCTTTGCTAACAAGGTTTTAGATAATGATGGTTTAGAAAATATCTCTGCATTATCTCTAGTTAAGGGTGATATAGTTTTGGTTAAAGATAATGAAATCATCCCTTGTGACGGTGAAATGATTGAAGGTGTCGCTTTAGTGGATGAATCTGCAATTACAGGTGAATCTGCTCCTGTTGTTAGAGAAGCAGGTGGTGATAAAAGCGGTGTTACGGGCGGTACAAAAGTTCTTTCAGGCAGCGTGAAAATAAGAATCACCGCAAATCCCGGGGAAACCTTTTTAGACCAAATGATTAAGATGGTTGAAAGTGCCAAGAGGCAAAAAACACCGAATGAAATTGCACTTGAAATATTGCTTATAGGTTTGACCGTATTATTTTTGGTTGTTGTAATAACCTTGAAATTCTTTGCTTCATATATGGCGGTTGCAATTGCCGTTCCTGTACTAATAACATTACTTGTCTGTCTTATGCCGACAACTATAGGCGGACTTCTTCCTGCTATAGGTATTGCAGGTATGGACAGGTTAATAAGCCACAATGTAATTGCTATGAGCGGCAGAGCCGTTGAGGCTTCAGGGGACGTGAATGTTGTATTACTTGATAAAACAGGTACTATTACTCTCGGTAACAGGCTCGCAACAGAATTTATCCCTGCTGACGGCATTGATAAAAATGAATTAGCCAAAGCTGCAATGCTTTCTTCAATAGCTGATGAAACGCCTGAAGGTAGAAGCGTTGTAATACTTGCTAAGGAAATATTGCATTTAAAAGGAAGCGAAATTAAACCGCCTAAAGATTCAAAATTTATTGAATTCAGCGCCGATACAAGAATGAGCGGTGTTGATATTGGTGAGATAAAAATCAGAAAAGGTGCTGCTGATTCAATTGAAGAACTTGCAAAATCACATGGGTTTGAATTCCCTAGAGAAGTTAAAGCCGCAGTGGAAAAAGTTGCAACAGAAGGCGGAACTCCTTTAGTTGTTGCAAGTAAAGGAAAAGTTTTAGGTGTTATACGATTAAAAGATGTTTTAAAGCAAGGTATTAAGGAAAGACTTAATCAGCTTCACATGATGGGGATAAAATCGGTTATGATTACTGGTGATAACCCTATGACAGCAGCTGCTATAGCAGCTGAAGCGGGTGTAAGCGATTTTGTTGCTCAGGCAAAACCCGAAATGAAACTTGCTAAAATAAGAGATTACCAGAGCCACGGATATATGGTAGCTATGATTGGAGATGGTACAAATGACGCTCCTGCACTAGCTCAAGCAGATGTTGCTGTTGCTATGAACGCAGGTACTCAGGCTGCAAGAGAAGCCGCAAATATGATTGACCTCGACTCTAGCCCCACAAAACTTCTTGATATAGTTGAAATCGGTAAACAAATTCTTATAACAAGAGGGTCTTTAACAACATTCAGTGTGGCAAATGATGTAGCTAAGTATTTTGCTATAATCCCTGCTTTGTTTGCGATTAAACATCCTGAACTTGGGTTAATCAATATAATGCACCTTACAAGTCCTCAGAGTGCAATATTAGCTGCAGTTATATTTAACGCTATAATTATTCCTTGCCTTATACCGCTTTCCTTAAGAGGCGTTGAATATAAACAAACAACAGCTGAAGCTATGCTTACAAAAAATATTTTGATATATGGCTTTGGCGGATTGATATTGCCGTTTGTTGCAATAAAATTAATAGATATTTTAATCGTATTTTTACATTTAGCGTAGGACGGAATTATGAATATAAAAAAAGAATTAATAACAGCAATAAAGGTATTTATAGGTTTTGCAGTAATCTTAGGGATAATTTATCCGCTATGTGTTACAGGAATTGCTCAGCTTACAATGAAAGACAAAGCAAACGGTAGCCTTATAGAAAAAGACGGTAAAGTTATAGGTTCAATTCTTATTGGGCAGAAGTTTGATACCCCTGAATATTTTAATAGTCGCCCTTCTGCTGTTGATTATAACGCTTCATCTTCTGGGGCAAGTAATTTAGGACCTACCAGTAAAAAGTTAATAGAACAAACACAAAATAGAATTAACGAATCAAAGCAAAATAATAATATAAATAATAACACTAAAATCCCTGCCGATATGGTTTTAGCTTCAGCAAGCGGATTAGACCCACATATAAGTATAGAAAACGCAAAAATTCAAGCTGATAGAATTGCTAAAATCAGGCGCCTAAAAATTGAACAGGTTAATACATTAATCAGCAAAAATATTGATGATGATTTTTTAGGGTTATGGGGACAAAAAGGTGTAAATGTTCTCAAATTAAATATTGCTCTTGATAATAAAAGCAAACAACCTAAACGTCATGCTGAACTTGTTTCAGCATCTCATAAGTGAATGACTATGCGACCCTGAAACGAGTTCAGGGTGACGTAATACAAGAAAAGGTAAACAAAATGGCAAATTCAATATATTCAGATAAAAAAGGTATTTATAAGGATTTATACAGAACGCTTGATTCAGATAGACAGGCGGAAAGTGCAATTAAATGTTCAAGGCAAAGAAAAGGTATCTATAAGAACCTTTATAGGCAGCTTGAAGAAGACAAAGTAACCTTTAACCAAAATCAACAAGCAAAAAATGATGGGTTCAAGAAAACAGACAAAATACCTTTAAAAGCATTTGCTTATACAAGTAACGTAGGTGAAGCCTTAAGACCTATCTTAAGTGCATTACTTGTTAAATTGTCATTGATACCATCTGTTATTTATACAATAATTTCTGTTTTGTTTAGTGCTTTTACTGCTAAAAACGAACAGGAAAAACAACATAATGTGTCAAAAGAATTTATTTCTCAAGTACTTGCAAATTTTTTGTTGCCTGACTTACTTGTTAGGGCAGCACGAAAGACATCAAATAAACTTATAAATATAATCCCTGAAAAAATAAAACAGAATATAAAAAATTCTTTAGATAATATAAATATTTTGAGTTTATTAAACAGACAAAAATCAATCAAATACAGACAACTGGGTTTATCAGGGGTAGGGCTTTTAACCCTTGCTGTAGCTGTTAAACCTATAGACAATTTTGTCGGATATTCCTTAAATAGAATGTATAACTACAAAGGCAGTGCTTATGACAGACGATAATCGCCCGAATCCAGAGGAATTCTTAAGAAGAATTAAAGCGGATGAAGAAGCTGAAAAAACTGACACCAGAGGTCATTTAAAAATCTTTTTGGGTTTTTGCGCGGGTGTCGGCAAGACTTATCATATGCTTCAAGAAACAAGGGTTGCAGCTAAAAGCGGAATAAATGCTGTCATCGGAGTTGTTGAAACCCATGGCAGAGCTGAAACGCAAGCTTTACTAGAAGGACTCACCGTTATGCCCAAAAAAGTCATTGAATATAACGGGATAAAGCTTGAAGAAATGGATTTAGACAAGATCCTTGAACTAAAACCGCAACTCGTTATAGTGGATGAACTTGCTCATACTAATATTTCAGGCTCAAGGCACAAAAAACGCTATCAGGACGTTGAAGAGCTATTAAACGCAGGGATTAATGTTTTTACGACGTTGAATATTCAGCATATAGAAAGTTTGATTGATGTAGTTCAGCAGGTTTCTACGGTTAAGATCCACGAAACAGTTCCTGATACTATATTAGAACTGGCTGATGAAATTGAACTTATTGACCTTACCCCTGAAAAGCTGCTTGAAAGACTTAAAGAAGGCAAAGTTTATATCCCTCAAAAAGCAAAACAGGCTATGCAAAATTTCTTTAAAAAAGGCAATCTGCTTGCTTTAAGAGAATTATCATTAAGATACACCGCAAAAAGAGTTGATGAAGATATAGTTTCTTATAAGAAAAAATATGCCATAACAACCCCTTGGCCAGTCGGTTCAAGGTTGCTTGTTGGTTTCAGTGCAAGTCCTACATCTGAAAACCTTTTAAGAGTCGCCCATAGAATGGCTTTAGACCTGGACGCAGAGTGGTATGCGGTTTATGTTGAATCAACCCGCCAACAGGTTGAAATTTCACAACAGGCAAGAACACAGCTTAATAAAAATATCAGGCTTGCAGAAGAACTCGGCGCTAAAGTTGTATCTTTAAGCGGAAATATAATTGCTGATGAAATAATTAACTTTGCAAAAGAAAACAACGTTACTCTCATCGTTACAGGGCATTCTCACCGTTCAAGAATTGATGAAATTTTCAAAGGCTCTGTCTTGAATGAATTAGCTAAAAAAACAAGTAATATTAATTTACTTGTAGTCGGTGGTGATAAACAAAAACCTGCATTTCAAAAACTTAAAATTCATAAAGAAGATTACAAGCCCTATTTAATCAGCTTTTTAAGTGTAGCTGTAATAGTCGCAATCGGTTACTATATGCGTCATTGGCTTGAACCTTTTAATATTGGTATGTTGCTTTTGCTTCCAGTAGTGATTAGTAGTATTTTTTGGGAAACAAGGGTCGGGCTTTTTACCGCTTTTGTTGCGGTTGCCTGCTTTGATTTCTTTTTAATTCCTCCATATTTGACATTTGCAGTCGGTGATATAAAATATCTTCCAAGCTTTTTTGTATTTATAACTATTTCACTTATCATAAGCCTTTTATCTAAAGGCATAAGGTGGCAAACAGAAACCACAAGGCATAGAGAGAACTTTATATCTGCGCTCTATTCATTTAGTAGAGAAATAATGACTTTAAAAAATACCTCTGAGATTATTGAAAAAGCTTCAGAACATATGGCAGACACTTTTAAATGTAATGTTGTAATTCTTTTGCCAGATGAAAATAATCAATTGAAAATTGAACAAAAACAAGGTGAACTCGAATTTAATGAAAAAGAACAAGCCGTTGCAGCTTGGGTTTATAAAAACGGGTTACCTGCTGGCAAAAACACTCAAACTCTTTCATCTGCTAAATGGCACTATATGCCTTTAAAAGCCGAGGAAATTACTCTTGGCGTATGTGGGTTCACAACCATTGAACAAGATAAATTCTTATCACCCGACCAACAAAGGTTGCTTGAATCATTTGCAAATATAATTGCACTTTATTTGAAAAAGGTATAGAGTAAAATATTTTCTCGAAACTACATACTTAACTTACTAAGCCAGCATAATGACCGGATTGTAAATTCCCACATAATAATTCCAATATTCTTGTCATCTTTTATTTCTATTAAGTTTATGTTTAAGCTTTACTCAATAACTTTTTTACACTCAAATTTTTAAGCTGCGTTCCGTCCAAGATTTGTTCTGTTAAATCTGATGATAAGAATTTTAGATTAGAGCATCTTTTAGCAGAGCTCAAACCCTCTTAAATCAAAGCAATGGAGATGTTAACAAATATCTCTATTTAAGACTGCAAAAATATAAAGAGTTCGCAGAAGCAAAACCATCTCAAAAAGTATTTTTAAAAGGCTGGAACAATAGAGCCACAGCATTAAAAACCTATATTAATAGTAATCCTTTAAAAACTTCTAAATTCAAATAACAATTCTGCTTCTTCTTCAGGTGATGGGTGTTGGGTTACTATAAATAGGAATCATGTCTTATTAAAAGATTATTCCTAAAGTTTTTCTCTTAAAATATCAGCAAAAGAATATATAAACTTTCTTTTTACATTAATCAACATCAAACCCTGATAGTTGAATTTAGCCAGCATAAATTCTTTTAAATCTTTTGGCATCTTATAATATAATTAATTTTGTAATTTCTATTAGATTCATACGTTTTAATTTTTCTAGAAATATTTACCTAAATTGGCAAAAAAAATTGAGTATAAGTTTTTATGCTTATGATAAAAAAGGGGTTATTTGCTTTTGAATATAAAAATTAAGTCAGAAAACAGCATAAGCCGACTGCCAAAATATAATCATAAGGTTTCATTTGGAGCAGGAAATTGCCAATTATATTTTGACTACGATAACACTTTTATGCCAAGAGAGTTTAACCACAAAGTTTTAGGGACTAAAGAAAAGCCTTTTGATGAAGAATTATTTAAAAAAGTTTTTGCTCCTTTTTCTGATTTTTTAAGGCAGATGAAAGAAAAATTAGAGCTGATAATAACTTCCGGAAGGAATTATTATGAGTTTAAACATAATATTGGAAATATCCCAAAAGAATTAGATTTTCCGATGCCAAAATTTTTGATTACATCAAATGGAGCCGATGTTTTAGAAAAAAAAGGTAATGGTATCAAGTATGTATTTGCAGATTTAGCAAAAGAAAAAGAATCCGAAATCGAAACTTTATCAGGGTGGAATATTACTAAAATAAAAAAGTTTACCAATAAAATATTGCAGAATAAAGGTTTTGAAGTTATAGAATCGAAGGTAAATAACACAAAAAAAGAATATCCCGGATTATCAATAGAGGATGAATTACAAGCTTTAAATAAGACAAATATTGATAATTTTGCATCAATAAGAACTAACGAGCATTTGCATTTCAACCTTGCATTTTCTGATAAAACTTCTGACGAGCAAATATCTGAAATTGTTGATGAAATAACTAAAAAATTGTCTTTTCATAATATTAATACGGCTATAAACATTGATTGTAAAGGCGATTATAACGGCGGCTATAAAATCATTAATATTACTCCAAAAATTAAAGATGAAACTCTTACAAAATTATTTGATACTAAAAAAGCTGTCTCAAAAGCGCTTAAAGATAACGATTTAGTTATTATAGCCGGTGACTCCGGTAATGACAAAGAAATGTTGAATCTGTTTCGATATATTGATGTATCAAAATATGGAGATTTTCCTGTAAAAAGTTGGGACGGTTCTTCTGATGTTTTGCAAGAACAAATCAGGCAAGCCTTTGAATATCTAAAACACTCACCGGCTATGCAAAAGGAAATGGATAATCTTCCTTTAACAGCAATTATTGTTGATAATGCAAGTGATACAAAATATGATAAACTGGCTTGTTTTAAGGAATTTTTCCCTTTATTTAATCATGATGGGATAGTAAAGTTTATCAATATAAAAAGTGAAACATGTGAAAATCCTTCAGGATTATTGGATGGAATAAAGACGGCAATTAAAAATTATGCATCACAAAATCAAGTTTTTGCTGCAAAGCTTGCGGAAGGTCTTAATCCTCAGATAAATAAAGAACTTAGTCTCGTTAATATATCCGATAAATCAGTAAAAACAAATAAAAACAAATTAATAATAGCGGCACTAGCTCTTTCTGCAGGCATTATAAGTGCTTTAAAATTAATACAATCAAGAAATTCAAACAAGGAAAATTTTATAAATACAAATAATTTTTATACTTTTCAAAATCATAATGGGCCAAAAATTTTCAGTAATTTATCATTAATCAATAAATAATATCAGTCTGAATTTAACAGTAAGTCTAATAATTCTTGGCTAATAGCCGGTTCTCTGCTAAAAATCTGAGTCTTTTCATGGCAATCTGTGCCACCTGATATAAACATATCATTTTTCTTGGCAAAACTTTCATAATAATTCATCAATTTTTTTGCAATTTCATTAGGGGATTGTGCATAAAACGGACTGGTATTATTTTGGTGGTATTCTTTCAGCTCATAGTATTTTGAAGGACTATACTGCTGGTAAGCCTCAATGCCGTCTACTCCTTTTCTTTTCAATTCTGTCAGATTCACTGCATCAAGATCTCCCCAAAAACTTTTCATAGGGTGAGTAAGAGAAGTAAAACCTTTGTTCTCTTTTACAGTATTAATTACTTTTTCAATATCAGGAATATCTGTTTTATCAAGTTCATCAATCTTATTTCTTAAATAATTTATTATATCTTCGTAAGGTCTGTTATTTTGGTTATAAGACTGTTTAATTTTATTTTGCAAACATTCTATTGCATGCCTTACATAAACAACCCCGGACCTTGTTTGAAGAGTTCTTTTATCAGATTTGAAACCATTTTCTTTGCTTTGTTCTTCTACCAATTCTTCAAGTGTGTATTGATGTTTATCTAAGGGATTTTGAAATGTTTTCAGAAAGTCACGTAATGTTTTTTCTCTTGCATTTTTTAAGTCATTTAGCATTTTTATTAGTTTTTCATCAAACGGGTTTAGCGCAAGGCCCGTTAAATCATGGTTAATAATATATTCTTGGAACATTGAGTTTGAAGTTTTTCTATAAACTTTATTTTTGACACTAAACTCACAACCTGATACAAATTTAAGATTTTTATATTTTTCAGGATTTTGAGAGATTATTTTTATAATCTCCTGACAGCCGTCTACATTATCATGGTCAGTAAGAGCTACTAAAAAAGGTGGTTTCCCGTCATCAGGATTTAATCTTGCAACTTTATCCGCATATTTTCTTGCACTTTCAATGAATTCAAAAGATGTAGCTTTACCGTCCGAGAAATTTGAATGTGTATGTAATGATATTCTAAATTTTCCATTTTTTATCGGTTTATAGTAAGTTTCTAATTTATCAAGAGGCCAGTTTTTTAAAGATCTTTCATATAATTTTCTGTCAGCTGCTCCTTGCATATCAACAACAAAATCAGAAGATATTCGGTAATCGTTAATTGAGTATTTTTTTACTAAATCTAAAAATTCTTCAGGGCCTACTATGGAATTTAAATCAGCAATTTTAACCGTTTTTATTCCAAATTTTTCTCTTAGTCCTCGAATTATTGAGTCTTTAAAATCTTTGTCAATTATTTTTAAATTATCAGGAATAACTTTTTCTATAGGTGAATTTTTAATTTTTCTGCCTTTTTTTGCTGAATAGGCAATACCGCCAATAATAGCTCCAAAAGCAACAATTCCGGATAAAACATATATTGCGGATTTAGAGTTTTTTTGAATCTCTTTGGGAGTTGTATCTGTTTTAATATTATTTACGCTGTTATTAACAGAACTAATGCTACTATTGTTCTTTATTAATTGAAAATCTTTGAATAAATCTTTGTTAACTTGCATATATAACTTTCTTAGTCGTTTTTGAAATAATTGTCAATAAGACTTGATACCTGATTATAACTCTCATAAGAAGAACCATATTGATGTGCTTGTAAGAATTTACTTTCTAATTCTTTAGTTAATAAGCTTATTTTAGAATAGTCTGTTAATTTGTCATCTTTATTATCAACACAAAACCTTCTTAAATCTTTTGAAAAAGTCACTGGAGTTATTTCTTCAGGGAAATAGATTGTCGGAATTGCATATTCGTCTCCGGCTACAACTCTATAAATCCATTTGAGAGTTTCGGGATACCAATTTCTGCAATTTGTTTGCCAAAACACCCCATATTTATTCATATATTTAAAATATTTGTTTATAAAAGGGTCTTCAGAATCGCTTTTTAATTGAGCAAGTTTATCGGCACTGTATTTCGCTTTTATGCAATGGTTTATAGCAACTAGCATATTTCTTGATTCAACAACATTTTCGTCATAAAAAGTATACTGATTTCTATGATTCTTTATTATATTCATTTTTAGCAATTCGGCATTGATTACATTATCGGTAGGGTGCGTATAGGCATATGCTTTTAAATTTTCGAACTCTATTCTTTCGGGCAAATAAGAGCTTCTTGTCTCTGAATATAACTCTTGAAGTTTTTTTGCTTTTTTTTCACAATAATGAGATTTTAAAAACAGGTATTTTTCTAAAAACTCTCTTCCATTATCAAGACGATTCAAATATCCGGACAAAGAAGCTCCTTCGTATGATGTCATATTATTAGGCGCTTCAAATTCAGGAAACGAAAAGTTTTTATAATAAGAATTGGAATAACTTGGATTGGTTTTTTCTCCCCATTGAAAATCAATTAAATTTGCGTATTTATCTTCTGTAATAAGAATATTAGAGCCACTTAAGTCAGAATTTAAAATATTACTTTTATCGAGACGATATAATGTTCTCAACAATCGATCCATAGTTTTTTCATCAATAGGATTTGTCTTAGGATCCATTTTTTTTCCGGCAACAAATGATGATATTAGGAATTGCCCCCCATTTTCTGTTTCAACATAAGCTATCCCTTTTTGTGAATGGTCTACATGTTCATTGATTCCATATAATATGCTGTTTTCATGAGACAAACTACCCATTTGATCAGGTCTTTTTGGGGGAATTATTGGTTTTCTTTTATTTTCTTTAATTACAAAGTTTAAATTCGGAACAAAATAGGCTTTAGAATATACTCCTTCCCCCAGATATTTGCAATTTAATTTTTTGGTTCTTTCACTATCGCCAACTTCTTCAAATTTATCTATGAAATCTTTAGCTTCTTCAGTGAGAGGGGCATTGTATGGCTCTATATGATTTACTCTGCTTGTAAATGAAATTAAATATGCTTGCCAATTATCCAATAATGGAGTTTTAGGTTTGTTTAAATATTTTATTTTATAAGTTGAATTTGTATTTTTTTTATTAGTATCTTGAATATTTAATAAGTTAGGAGTTGTTAATAATTGCAAATTATTTGAACCGAACTTAACCAACATAATTCAACGAACTTTCTATACTTAATTTAATTATATAAGTTTTAAAATTATCTCCTAATATAGTAAGTTTATAATTATTATTTTTGCTATTTTGGATATGTAAATTTAATAAAAATTAACGGAAATCAAGTTTTTTCGTAGTTTTAAGGTATTTTTGAATAACATTTTAAAACCCTGCCAATTTTTATATATAGTTTTATACTAAATTCAAAAATAAAAGTCCGAAAGTTAAGCAAAATTCTTTTCACATTATTATTAATGAGACTTTTGCTGATTTTTACATTATTCGACAAGGCTAAAGTTACTATTCGAGCGCTGAAAACTGAACTACAAGAGCATAAGCTTGTTTTGTAAGTTCATCAAGATTGCTTTTTCTTGGGAAGTGCCCATTTTTCAGATTATTTACAACAACCGACAGGCCATTTTTGGTCTGAGAAGGGCTTATATATATAGTTTTTTGGACTATACCGTCGTTAGGACTCATTATATTTGTAGCCGTAGTAATGGTTTTATCTGACATGTATTTTGGTTTCAAGAAACGTCTTGTTCTGTAGATACTACTGAGCTGATTGTCTGGTATTGAGTTGAATACGTTGAAATTCATATCGGGTATATTTTTATGAATTGCGAAAGGTAAGCTTTTTTGAGTTATAACTACTCTAACACCTTTTGGTGAATTCATAAGTTCATTCGGAACCTTAAATTTAAGCATTTCATAAGAGCCATTGGTTATATCCTGATCAGGGATGAACCTTGCCATTCCTATATCATCAGGGGTAAGTTTGCTTATATCATCTGTTTGATAAACGTATTGAATATCTCTAACTAATAGGGGATATGATTGCACATTTTTATCTATGATATCAATCATTGTTTCATCAAATTGTATTGGAGAGGCAAGTCCGAGCAACAATCCCGGCAAGAAACCTAACCCTGCTGCACCTGCTGCAGCTCCACCTGCTGCTACACCACCTACTGTGCCGCCTGCAATAATACCTCCTACAGAGCTACCTCCGTGCGAGCTAGGAGCGGAACTTCTATATAGAACACTATCCCCGAAGCATACTGATGATGGAGGAACTGTGGAAATATTTGCAGAATAGTATGTGTTTACACATGTAAGTCCGTTTAGGTTTGTCTGATTAGGGCTACCTGTATAGATTAACCATCTTTGATCGGAATCTACGACAAGTGCTCCTTCACCATGATTGTTTATTATATTTCCTTTATCAGAAGATAATATTAATGGATTAGCAGTTGTTGCTATTGTTGTTAAAATATCGTTTAGAATTATGTCAGAACCTATTGTTGTACCATTGTTATAAACAAAAATATTTTTTGCTGAAATAGATTCCAACGTGATATCTCCGCTTTCTAAAAATGTCTTTCCTTCCCCTGTATTCATAGTTATAGTTACATTTCCGTCAGTTGTAATTGAAGAATTTATATACATTTTAAATTCAGCCATAACAGATTCATGGTCATCATCTACAAGAGCTGTTCCTGTTGCATTTTCATTTGCTGTGGCATCTAGGTCTGCATTTCCCAAATCTATTGCCAAATTATCATCTATAGTGATACTTCCTCCGGCTTGCAAGATAAGGGTATTCCCTGCTCCATCCGAAATAGTTACCGGGCTTTGAAATTCAATATCATTATTCGCCTGAAGAGTAACATTACCTGAATTAAGCCAGCTTGAAAGTAAAGATGTGGGTATATAAAGAGTGGCTGACGGATATGCCCCAAATGTATAATCAGAGATGGTTGTGTCCAGTATATTTAACAAATAGACTGTTCCCTCATGGGTAGATGAATTATTTTTACTATATAACTGCGCACCTATGGCTAGTAAGTTTTCATATATAGAAATTGAACACCCGAATTGGTTATATCCTTCTAAATTTAAAGTGTATGTTCCTCCTGAGTTATTAATTAACTCTGTTCTGTTTTTAAGTTTTTTACTAAAAACAGGGTTAGCATAATCGTCATTATTTATATAAAATAAATAGACAGAACCTTTATATGAATCAGATGTCATATCACCAACTCCCAGCTTGTTATCGTATAACGATACAGAACTTCCGAAATTAGTCAAAGTGTTGCCGGGAACAGATGAAATTGTTGTTATACGAGAAGGATTACTTGGTGAAGATACGTCAAACAAATAAACAGAGCCGGTATGAGTTGCCGGTGTCTGGCTTGATCCTTGATAAGCCCCGACCGCAAGATAATTCTCATATAATGACACTGCATTTCCAAAATTATCATCCGCCTCCAGTTCATAAGAACCTGAGATAGACTGCAATTCTTTTGCCAAAACAAGATTAACAAACGGAGTACCGCTGTTATAAGTAAATAAATAAACAGCACCTGCTTTGTCATCAAGACCCTCATCCTTATATTCAGCACCCACAGCCAGCAAGCTGTCACTTATAGCTACTCCACTGCCAAAATGGTCTCCTGCGACCAGGTCAACATCGGGATAAGTATCATCGACTACCTCGTTTATAGTTAGCGGGTAATAATTTGTACCTGAATTAAAACTAAACAAATAAACAGCACCCTTACCAGAATCAGCCCCAGTTGCGCCTACGGCAAGCAATCCGTCTTGCAGGGCAACCGAAAATCCAAAATTCGAGCCTGCAGCCAGATTCAATGTATATGCATCACCTGATGTATCAAGTACGTTACTTCCATATGCAAGTTTTGAATTTAGAGTTAAATTTTGATACAGGGATCCTAAGGTAAAATTGTATAAATAAACCGCTCCTGTCCCTGTACCCCCCGTTGCATCGCCTCTTGCTCCTATTGCTAATAAATTTTCATACAAGGCAACAGAAGATCCGAAAAGATCACCTGCTGATAAGCTTTGAGTGCCTTTGACAATCGAATCAGCATAATATTCATTATAAAAATTTAAATTTGAGTATTTAGTATTAGGAGTAAATGTGAATAAATAAATTTTCCCTGCTTCAGAATATGCGGTGACTGAGCTGTTTCCTGATAGTCCCATTGCCAATAAAGCATATGTAGGGCTTCCAATAGGAGTTTGCCCAAAAGCAACACCACTCCCCAAATGTTGCCCTGATGTTCCTGAACGGATAGCTCCATTGGTTTCTAAAGAGTAATCACTATCTATAGATAAATAATGAACCCCTCCCGAATTTACCGTGTCAGTTAAATGACAATTTTCTGAGCCTACCGCAATTAAATTATAAGGCAATTCTAACAACGTGATTGGCATTAGCGCAATTGAGCTGCCAAAAGCATCGCCGGGACTTATTACGAGGCCCACTGTGTCGTTATTTAATTCTAATTTCGGAGTTAAATCAGAAGGGTTTTCTAAATCAAATTGATATAAATAAACGGTTCCTCCTTCAACCGGAGCCTCTCCACTGGCACCTACAGCAAGCAAGCCATAAGTTGTTGCGCCTGAAGTAAATGTACTTAATGCAGAACCACTGCCAAAATAGTCGTTATCTAATATACCGGAAGGTCCGCTAAGGGTTGCTATTTGAGACATTCCATTATAGGGATTTGTCGATGAATCATAAGTGAACCTATAAATATATTCTTTCCCCGTAAGATTACCGGAACCACCTTCAGCACCAACTGCAAGTAAATTGTAAGTTTCATCAGCAGTATATTCATATAGAGCTAATGAGCTTCCAAATGCTTTTTGTCCTGTATCTCCTGTTTTACTGATATCATATTTTAGATTGGAGTAATCTGTGTCGGGTGTAAAATCAAACAAGAAGACTTTGCCATCCCCACTATTTTCACCGCTTGCTCCTATTGCAAGAAATTTATTTGTTAAAGCAATTGAGCTCCCAAAATTTGCGTTATCAGACAGTGATAATTGCGTATCGCCCACATTTACTCCATCCGCCAGAGTTTTAAATAAACTAAGGTCGTTGAATCTTGTACCTTCATCAAAATAAAATAAGTATGCTGCACCTTTGTGAGTAGAACCTGAACCTTCAGCACCGACTGCAAGCAAATTATTGTATAGAGCTATTGAGCTTCCGAAATTTGAACCTTTTGACAAATCAAGAGATATATTTATTGGGGTGCTATCTGTAAATAGCAGATTATAACAGATATTTCCTATCTCGGAGTCTGTTATGATTATATTTTTAGGGTCAATGTATATAGTCCCGCCTAAACCTGCGCTGATATTTTTGCCTATCTTTAGAGATTCTTTTCCGCATAATTCTATATATCCGCCATTAAGCCCTTTACCTGAAGTGTTAATTGTTCCAAATGCATAGGTATCTCCTATGGAATCTATATATACATTACCGCCTTTGCCGTTTGAAGAGCTGGCATTTATGGTGGAGCCGTCATTTATTATTGATATATAACTATCGTTTATTTCTATGCCGGAAGTTCCTGCTCCACCTATATAAACATCCCCACCCTGTGTATTCCCTGATACATCAATATTCACACCATAAAGCTTAGTCAAAGGTGCTGATATTTTAATATCACCGCCTTTTCCTCCAGCTGATGAAGAATTATAATTTCCTGAAGATAATATCTGATAATCACCTTGAAGAGATATATCACCTCCTTGAGTTTTGCCTGATACATTTAAAGAAGTGCCTTCTGTAGCAATATAAGATTCTGTTGCCATTATATCTATATTGCCGCCCGCCCCATTTGCACCTTTTGCTGCAATATTTGCGTATTGGTCATAAGAGTTGGCTTTTATATCTACAGAACCCCCTGTTGAGCCTGAAACATCAATATCTCCATTTTGTATAAAATTTTGGGTATTTATATTAACCTGAGCACTATCACCTTTTATAAAAGCATTCTGTATAATTCTTGCTCCTGCTTCTGAAGATGTATTATCATTAGATGCAACAATATAAATCTCACCGTTATCTCCCGTAACGGCCTTATTGGCCTTAATTTCACCTAAAATTAAAGCCGTTGCGTAGGTATTTGCATCGGCTTTAGCTTCAATATCTATTTTATTTGATTCAACTTTAGCATCTATATTAATCATTTTTGAGTCCGGAATTGGAGTTTTGACACTTATTACGTTGGTAAATATATTCGAACTGACATCATATTTGCCTCCGCCTATTGCTTTGACAGAAACGGAATCCGCAGTTTTGATGCTGTCTGCTTTTAAAATCACATTTGGCGCAACAAAAATCGCATTGTTAACATTATTCAAGCGAACATTACCTATATTTAATGAGTTATTTATATCAGCTTCAGAGAAGGTTACTTTTCCATCAACTATTCCATTAAATTTATTCGTAGAAGCGAAAAAGGTATTTGCGCCTGTAACTGATGAGCCTTGTCCCATCATAATACCATTGGGATTAAAGAGAAAAATATTGCCCTTAGCGCCTGAACTTACAATAGAACCGTATATAGAGGAAGGATTTGCCCCGGGAGTAAGATAGTTTACTGCAGTTTGACCGTTTGTATTAAAAATATAATTCGCAGTTTCTTTTGCCCCTAAATTAAATGATGACCAGTGAAACATGTCTATATTATGGGTTGTTGTTATTTTAGTTGTATTTCCGCTTGTAGTCGGGTTTACACTTGAAGTGTGACTTAAAATGTCTGTTGTTGCATTTAAGGCAAATGCATTATCAAATGTAAATAATATACAAATAAATATTGATAAAGCCTTTTTAAGGAAAGCTTGTTTTCTCATAATTTTATCCTCTAATCGCTTAATTTTTAAAATTTGCTTATAGAATAGTTTTTTTTTCTATTTAATAAATTCACCAAATGATTATTAAAAATTGTAAAAAGAATATAATAAGAGACTATAATTTTTTGCCAATTTAAGACAAAAAAGATAGTCGGTCGGATAATTGTTTTTATTCAGATTTTAAAGTTAATTTGAATAGAAAATAATACTAGGTAAAAATGTATAACAAAAAATTTTATGAAAGTTAACCTTAATAAAATATTAAATTTATTGGCGTTATGCTGCTTTTTATTTTTTAATAATAGCTGCCTTGCAGAAAACGCACAAATCCCAAACACACTGAATCCCGGAGTTGTCAGAAACAGTAATATTGAATCATTTCAAAATAAAGCCGAGAAGATAAAAAATGATTATAATAACAGCTCGATGTTGGATAAGAAATTAAATATGTTAATGGGAACTATCGAAAAAGAAGCCCCCCTGATACCGTCAGAAAATCCTAAATTTATTGTCAAAAAAATACTATTTACAGGAAATAAAGCAATAAGAAATAAAGATATCGAAAAACTTACTTCAAAGTATGAAGAAAAAGAAATTACAGTTAACGATTTATTAAATTTATGCGACCAAATTAGTGTCGAGTATCTGGACAAAGGCTATATAACTTCTAAAGCAATATTATTACAACAAAAAATAGAGAAAGAAAGTATCATTATTACAATCAAGGAAGGACTATACGGCGATATTATTGTTAAAGAAAATAAATGGGTGCGAACATCATATTTAAAAAGAATGTTAAAAGCATATAACATTAAAGACAATAATATTTTAAATATTTATGACCTTAAAAACTGTATAACGACATTAAATAATTCTACTTATATGAAAGGCGATTTTTCTATTGAAGATTCCAAACAAAAAAACAAAAATGATATAGTATTACATATCAAAGACAGATATCCGCTTGATTTTAATGTAGATTGGAACAATTCGGGACAAGAGCTGGCTGGAAGACAAAGAAGTATCCTAACAGTTGCGCAAAATAATCTTACAGGTAACGGCGACTCTCTTTCCTTAAGTGGGTTTTTTAGTAAAGGTACAATAGGTACATTTGAAAACTACATTATTCCTATTGGCTCAAAGGGAACAAAATTAAATCTCGGTCATTCTTTTTCTGATACAAAATATGGCGGCAGCTACAAAGCTCTGGGCTTAAACGGGAAAGCACAAAATTTTACCGTAGGGATAAGCCAGCAGGTTTATCAGGGGAAAAAGTGGACGGTGGATTCAGGTGTAAATCTTGACTTCGGACATATAAGACAAACCATGAACACAATAGGAGAATTAAATAATGTTCATTTGACCGTCCTGCGCTCCGGAATATATGGGAAAAGAGAAGATGATAGAGGAATTTGGCTTACTAATTTCGTTGTAAATAAAAGTTTGCCGTTTATGAGCCGTTCAGGCAAATACGATTATACTAACTTTATTTCTTTGAATGGGGGTATTAACCGTTTGCAAATGATGCCCAAAAGATGCTATTTATTATTCAATGTTAATGGACAGTATTCTCCGGACAATTTATTTTCATCAGAAAAACTTATGCTAGGAGGCTACAATGCAAGAGGCTATGAAACAGCAACGCTTCTTGGCGATGCAGGACTATATGGTACAGTTGAACTCAGAACTCCAGTCCCCTTTTTGAAGAAAATGCTTAAAGAAAAAGGTAAAGAATTTGAAGAACAGACAAAACTGGGCTTTTTTTATGATTGGGGAGGAACAAGAGATTCACATGGAACCCAAAACTATTTGACCGGGAAATCTGTTAATTTTCTACAAAGTGTTGGCTTTGGACTGCATTTTCCTGTAGGGAAGCTCTTTATGGCAAATATCGATTTCGGAGTTCCGATAGGAGATAGGGCTCTGATAAGTCAAGGGGGTAGACTTACCTTTTCCATAACATCTAACATTCATAATTTATGGTGCCAGAAATACAATAGAAAATTGAAAGAACCTGTTCTATAAAGTTAAGGAGGAAAAAATGAAAAACCAAAACACAAAAAAACAAATAATTTTAGCAGCGGTGACCTTTATTGCTACATTGACTATTTCCATCATAACCATACAAAAATCTGATGCTGTTGAATTCACAGGAAAAAATGTAGGATTTATTGATGTAAGTTATGTTATTAACAACAGCAAAACAACCCAGGCGCTAAAAGCCAAGCAGGATTCATTAGTTGTCGAGCTTCAGAAATATGGAATAACAGAAAAAGAAAAAATGATTAACTCCAAAACCCTGTATGATAAAGACAATATTGAAAAAGAGTTAATTGAAAAAGTTTCCGCTAAAAAACAAGATCTTGATAAACAATATAAAGAAAGCTTTGTTATAGTTCAGCAGAAAATAAAAACAGCTATTACTCAGATTCAAGAAGAAAAACAATTATCTTTGGTATTTACAAAAGAGAGTCTTGTATCAGGTGGAGTGGACATAACAAAAGACGTAATTAATATTTTAGATTCCACAAAATAACCTGCAGAAATACTTCCTGGCAATAAAATTAGCAACTATCTTAAAATCTTGAATTAAAAAATAACTAAAGCAAAGTTTCTTTTAACTGTTTAGAAGAACTATTTTGAGTATTCTGATTCATATGATTTGAGGGATTAGCCTATAATTCAAATCCCATAAGCTTTGCTAAACTAATAAAAAGCAACCTCAATGAGGTTGCTTTCAGAGCAAAATCAATAATTCAACGGATAAATTTTGCTAATTCAATGTATTATACATTTTGCTTTCTTTCAGCAATTATCGCAATAAGGTTCATATATTTACCAGCTCCTGCTTCCATTGAAAGCCTGTCATTTATTACATTTTTAGTATATTCATTATCAGAATAGAGCCAATCCTGCCAAGCTTCATCATTACATTGCATTTCTTGAATTGATTTAATTTCAATTTCTTTTGATTTTTCCAAAAGTTCTTTCCACCAAGGTATAGAATGAAAAGTTTTTAAAATCTCATCTTTTACCTCAGCCCAAGATAGCATCATTTCATCAGGAAGGACGCCATTAAGTTCTTTTTTTACCCCGGGAAATGCCAATGCAATCGTTCCGCCTTTTTTGACAAGCGGTGCTAATTTATCCATATAATCAGGTTCGGTTCCGAAGTAATAATACGAATCTATACTTACAATTGCATCAAAATATTCATCCGCATAAGGCAAATCCCTTGCATCTGAGTGTATGGGAATAATTTGATTTTTTAATCCCATTGATTCAAAGGTTTCATAATTTTTGGTTGCACTAATCCACAAATCTGTTGCAAAAACTTGTACGCCAAATTCTTTGGCAAGCAGTATTGAAGTTAAACCTTTTCCGCATCCCAAATCCAAAACCCGCATACCTTTTTCAAATTTAACGGATTGTAAGAGTTCTTCAAGCATTTTCATGCTGTTGGGTCCCATCAAATTTTCATCTACAAATTTTTTGTTATATTTATTGCTTTTTATAAATTTCATTGTTTTCTCCTTTTTTGTAATAATACTGGTTTTTACAAAAAACATCACAAAATTTTAGTTAAACTTTATTGTCTGATAATTTGTAAAAATTCAAAAGTAACATCCAGACAAAATGCTTTGCCTGTAAAACGTTCATTCAAGAACTTACTTTAATAAAATTATCTGACAATATCCGTAAGACAGTCACCTTTCTTTATATTTTCAGTATAAACTATGGATTTGAATTTATCAATCCTAAGAATTTTAAATTTGGGGGTCTGGCTTGTCAATTACCAAGTATCCATCTAAATCCTGCCAAAAGTGTAAGCCCGTTTCTGCCGCCGTTTCTTACAAGGGCCTGAATAAAAGTTGAATATTTCCCTTCTGAAAGCTTTTGAACACCAGCTCCATATTCAATATAAGGCTTGACTGAAGTTGCCGGTAATGCGGCATTATCAACGGTAACCTTTCCCGAACACAATATATTAAAAGACATATTGACAATAATGAATGGTTGCCAACCATCTTTAAGCTCTGCAAAGAATCTGGCACTAGGAACAATATGGATAAGATTCAAGGGCGATTCTTGTACTAGCTCTCCTTTATTATTTCTATAATCAAAAATATTATCAAAAGTATAAGACATTATATAATTCGGTTGAAAAACAATATGATGAGGTAATTTAAGGTTATAGCCTGTTCTTGTGATTACTCCTGCATTTATACCCGTAATATCTTTACTATCACTTGACTTTGCTATATTTGCACCCGCAGTCAGGACTGCAGCAGAGAAAAAGTTATTTCTATAAAAAGTTGAGTAAGCACCGCCGAAACCACTAATATGAGTTTGTTTAACAGAATCATAGGACTGTCTTGAACCTGTATAACCCAAATAAGCACTATTAATTACCTGCCATTTATTTTTCAAATCTTTTAAATCCGAATCAACACCAATCAATGAACCATACGAGATACTTTTTACTGTAGGACCGTTTTTTAAAGGAATATTTTCAAATGCTGAATATGGCCTAAACCATATACCTCCTTTTTCAACTTTAGTAAGTAAAGGAGAAAAAATACCTAACGTAACTGTTGTTGTTGCCGCAGCAATCCGCATTTTATCCAAGTCAAATGCCACATCCTCATTGTTTTTAGCAGGATATGTTAATTCATTGGTTTTATCCATTTCTATATAGACAGGCTCAATTAAATCCGCAGATGGAGAATCTTTTGAGACAATTATTTCAGAAGAGCAATTGTTTTTCTCAGTTATAAAATCCTTTTTCGAGATTGAAGGACAATAACTTAAAAACTCTTCCGCCTTTGTAATGTCAAACGGACTAAAAAAAAGAATTGAAATTATAAAAAAAAATTTTTCTTAGCATTTTACGCTTTTTAAACCATACTTTATATTTATAATTCAAATTTTACTAAAACTAAATACCCGACTGGACAATAATACTGAATGAACTATCCATATATCAACATAAAAGATATATTAATTACAAAGTTTATCTTATTAGTGAATGTTAATATCCCTTTTTTTATTAAGCTATAATAGTTTACTTCTATAAAAAGGAGTATAAAAATGTCAGAATCCGGCAAAAAACTATTTCCTCCTCAGCACCAAAACCATCAACCTGGAATAGAAAGCGAAATGAATCCGTTTCCTATATTTAAAAAAGAAGAAAGAGTAGGCTGTGGAAAATTAAAAAATAAAACAGCCATAATAACCGGAGGGGATAGCGGCATAGGAAGAGCTGTTGCCGTCGCTTTTGCTCAAGAAGGAGCAGATATAAGTATTGTTTATCTTAATGAACATGAAGATGCAAAATATACCAAAAAACAAGTAGAAGAGAATGGCAGAAAATGTATACTAATAAGCGGTGATGTAGGGAATGAAAAGTTTTGCATAGATGCCATCGAAAAAACCGTTAAAGAGTTCTCTCATCTTGATATTCTAGTCAATAATGCAGGAGAAATACATTCTGAAAAAAATATTGAAAACATAACAAAACAACAATTAGAAAAAACTTTTAGAACTAATGTCTTTTCCATGTTCTATATGACAAAAGCAGCAATAAAATATTTAAAATCAGGAAGCAGCATTATTAATACAGCTTCCGTAACAGCCTATCATAGCAGCGCTTCTTTATTGGATTACAGTTCAAGCAAAGGTGCTGTAGTAAGTTTTACGCGTGCATTATCAGGAAATCTTATAACTAAAGGCATAAGAGTTAACGGAGTCGCTCCCGGGCCGATTTGGACACCGTTTATACCATCATATCTCCCCGAGGAAGAAATTCCGTATTTTGGAAGTGATACCCCGATGGAAAGAGCCGGGCAACCTGTTGAAGTAGCATCTTGTTTCGTTTTCCTTGCTTCAGATGATGCTTCTTATATTTCAGGCCAAATATTGCATCCTAACGGGGGAGAAATTGTAAATGGATAAATCATAGCAAAATTAGATTAACAAAAAAACAAATAATATATCTGCCAATTTTGCCTATTTATGTAAATATAATTATTTAAGCAATAATAAAAACTTTTGCCAGAAAAATTATACTAATTGATCCATGTTATGATATCGAATATGATTGATACAATAATTTTTGATTTAGACGGTACTCTTTTAAATACGCTTGAAGATCTTAAAGATAGTACAAATTTTGCTTTAAGTTATTATAATTATCCTACAAAAACATTGGAAGAAGTTAGAAATTTTGTAGGAAACGGGGTAGAAAAACTTATTGAGCGTGCTATCCCGAATGGAGCTGATAATCCGAACTTTTATGCATGTGTAGAAAGGCTTAAAGACCATTATTCTAAAAATATGTATAATAAAACAAAACCATATGTTGGCATTATTGATATGCTTGACGAATTAAACAGGCGTAATGTCAAAGTTGCGGTCGTTTCAAACAAATTTGATAAAGCAGCAAAAGAATTATGTAAAAAATATTTTAACGGCAAAATTAATATTGTTATCGGTGAATCTGCAAGTATAAAGAAAAAACCCTCTCCTGAAAGTGTCTTGGAAGTGATAAAACAATTAGACGCAAAGAAAGAAGAAACATTATATGTTGGTGATTCAGAAGTCGATATTGAAACAGCAAAAAACTCTAATCTGACCTGTATAAGTGTAACATGGGGTTTTAGAAACCGAGAATTTCTTGTTAATTCAGGCGCTAAATATATCATAGATTCACCTTTAGAGCTGTTAAAGTTAATTGGACTGGAATCCTAAAAATTATATTTATCTCTTTTATAACGAAACAACATTTAATGCCCGACTAAAATGAATTTGAAGTATCATAAAATAAATTTTACAATATGTGAACTTATTTCAGGTAATCAAAAATATTAAGGGTACAAGACACAGTAAACATGTAGTAAATCGGTTTTTTTATGTGCTATAATATTTTTGTTAGAGCTTAATGACTAAAGAAATATTTCTATACTTATTGTACATAAACTTAAAAAATAATAACAAGTTTTATATTGTATTATATTAGAAATTATAATATAAATTCTTGTTACTACTTTTTAAAAGTCTGAGATTCATTAAATAAAGTAAAATTAGAAAGTTGATTTTTTTGCAAAATATGTTAAATTTGCATCGTTTTCTAATATTTTATTTAAGTTAATCAATATAATTGAAAAAGAAAATATATAAATTTTGAGGTTTTTGCCAGGTGAATTTTTTTAAGAAACATAATAATATTTTATTGATAGGAAATTCTGAATTTGAATCCCTGCTAAAACAGGAATTGGTTAAATCAAAATACAATCCGAAAATTTTTTTACTAAAAGATGATTTAGAATACCAGAATTTGTTAACATACATAGAAACGAACAAAATTAATTTAGTTATAAACCTTACGAATACGCTTTCTTCCTCTTGTGTAGATATTTTAAGAAAAAATAAAATTAAAGTAATCGGGGTTGGCGAAAAATTTTTAACTGAAAAAGCCGATTCTATAAGGAAAAAAGTTCCTAAAATAGATGTTGATGATGAATTTGATATTATTTCTTTATGGAATGGGAAAAAAATAATCTATACAGCAACAGTAGAAAATTATCGAAATGAATTGCCGGAAGATAACTCAGAAAATGAAATTGGGGCATATTATCCTTCAAAAATCCAAACTAATAAATTTAAAATGATCCAAAAATATAACAGACAAATGGAAAATGCTTTAATAGCTGAAAAAGCAAATTTTAAAGGAATTATATGTTCATCTTTTTCAAAGAATAAAAACGTTATTTATTTTGGAGTAGAAAAATCCATTTGTTCCGGAATTGCTGTTTTCTCTTATATATTTTCACAGTTAAAAGGGGATATACTTGATTTTTTCTACAAATCTGATGCAATAAGCGAAAACCCTTTGCCTGATTTTGAAGATAAATTTACAGGAGTAATTGCAATATATGGAGATTTCTCTGAAGAAAATATAAAATTATTAATAAAAAAAGAACTAAAAGTATATTTTAATTTGAAAGAAAAATTTAAACAAAAAAAACGTATTATTATTGCTCAAACTTCATTATATCCGTTTGCAAACATTTATAATGAATTGGAACATATTGAAATGAAAGACATTCAATATAACGAAAACGTCGGGTTCCCTAATATTTATAACGAAAAGTTTTGTAAAACACTTCCAGAAAATGAATATGTAAAATATCTTAAAAAAATTTACAAATCTCATATAGGTTCTGAACTTAACATTGATAACCCCAAACGGTTTACTGAAAAAATACAATGGTTAAAATTAAATGACAAAGATCCCTTCAAAACCCTAATGACAGATAAAATTAAGGTAAAAAAATATATTCAGGAAAATATTCCGGAACTAAAAGTTGCAGAATTATATGGTTCTTGGAGCAATTTTGATGAAATTGACTTTGCAAAACTCCCTGAAACTTTCATCCTAAAAACAAATCATTCCTGTAAGACAAATGTAAAAATATTTAAAAAATCAAAACTGCTAAAATCTAAAAATCTACTTGGACAGTTAAAAAAGTTTTATGAATATCATTTAAATATTAACTTTGGATTCTGTTCCGGTTTTGAGCTTCAATATAAAGACATTGAACCGAAAATATTTGCAGAAGAATTAATCGAATTGTCGAATAATTCATTAACGGATGAAGATTATAAAATCCACTGTTTCAACGGGATACCAAAATTTATTGAACATCTAATTGATTGTGAAAATATGCCAAAAATCTTCATAGCAGATGAGAACTGGAAACAAATAAAAATATCGCACACAGTTCCTTTGTATGACTCAAATCTTATTGCAAAACCTAAAAATCTTGAACTAATGTTTAAATTTGCACGTAAACTTGCTAATAATTTTAAATACGTAAGATGTGATTTTTTCCAAAAAGCAAATGAGCTTTATTTTGCAGAAATGACCTTCACGCCAAGCAGCGGTTTTATGAATTTCGCTCCTGAAAAAATTGATTATGAATGGGGCGAGCTTATTGAATTATGATTGATAAATATCGTAAAATTTTTATAATCTTCTTATGTAATGTTTTAGCAATTTGTTCAATAATTATATTATTTGAAATATCTTTCAGAGTCTATCTTACAGGGAGATGGAGCCCCAAGAGAATATTTTTGCATTCTATTTCTGTTGATGACTATATTTCAAGGTTATTAAATAAAGAATATATCCCTTTGACTTCTACCAATCATTTCAGGGCAGATTTAACCGGTAAAAAAGCTAAGCCCGTTTTATTTATGGGATGCTCTTTCACATGGGGTGACGGCTTAAAGCATAATGAAACTGTTTCATACAAATATGCCAAAATAACCAATCACACTGTCTACAACAGAGCAGGAAAAGGATGGGGATTAGATCATATGCTTTACTTGCTTCAGAGGAAAGATTTTTATCAAAGCATTGATGAACCTGAATATCTAATATACATATTTATTACTCGGCATCTATACAGAATTGACAAATTTAAAATGATGCCGAATTGCAGAGATTTTCAGCCTAAATATAAGATTTTAGATGGAAAGTTGGTTGAAGAAAAACCTCATTTTTGGCATGCATCCTGGATTATTGAAAAATATATGTGGGATTACAGGGACAAATACAACCCATATAATAATACCAACCAGATGTTTGACATAATGAAGTTATACTTTTTACAAAGTAAATCTGCGATGAAAAAACATTGGCCTAATACAAAATTTGTTATCTTAAAATACCCTATTAATGCTTATGATGGTTTGTATGAAACAAAACGCTGGGAAGAATTGACAGATGCCGGCTTTATTGTGCTTGATGCAACGGAATTAAGCAAAAAACAACTGTGGGAAAATAAATACAAATGTGATGGCTGGCACCCGAACTCCCAAGTATGGGATTTACTAGTGCCTAAACTTGCCCAAAAATTACAAAAATATTAACCTATTTTAAACAAAGTTTTAATTTTATCTAAAAATATTTTATTTGCACGAGATTTTAATTCCTTATAGAAAGGAAGTTTTTTAGCAATATTCCAAAAATCACGAGAAAATAGCGGCGCTTCCAAACAATATTGATTTGTATAATGATATATCATTGCATTGTGTTGAATTTTCCTGAAATCTTTTTGAAGATGATTTTTGTAGAACTTACTCAACATTGGCATATAATTCATTGAATAATCAAGTTTTTTATAATTATTCTCAAATAAAATATTTAATATACATTGGTCAGCAAATGGTGCTATATCTATATATTTAGCAGTTGTTTCAATCAGCTTTTCGGTATAATTATTTCTAATGAATTCCTGAACATCTATTAACAAAACCCCATCATTAAAATAATCAGAAAGATATTTATACTCGGGGCAATCTTTTTTCAGCATACCTATACCCGGATATGGATAAGGTTGAAAATCTTCCGGCACTGCCCCAATCGCATAATTATCCAAACTCTGCATAAACAACTTTGTAATATCAGAACGGACGATAATATCCACATCTAAATATATAGCCTTAATTAAGTTAGGCTTTAAATTTGGAATTAAAAATCTCGCAAATGCTATTTTATTGTAATATGAATGCTTTAAAATATTGCTGTGGCCTGGGAAATCAGGAAACGGAATAAATTCAATAGTGTAATTATCAAATTTTTTAAGGGAAATTTGAATTAATTTTTTATTTTCGAGGCTTATCCCGTCATCTATTATAAAGAATTGGATTTGGGATTTAGTATGTTTTAATATAGAAAATGCCGTTGTTGCAACAAAAGGAGCATAATTGTCATCAGAGGCCAAAAAAACGGGGATGTAATAGTTTATATAAATACTTGGAGCATTAAACAACAATTTTATATTTTCAATAAAAGAATTCCGTATAACAGGTCTGACCTTTATCCTTGGAAATTTTTTCCCAAGATATTTAAGAATAGGAGTTGGATTGAATAATGAAACCAAAATGTAGTCCGGATTCAAACTTTCAATTTCTTCAATCTTACATGTTTTATATCCGTATAACTCTTTTATATTCTCATTAGAAGATTTACTGAATTTTTCATCACAAATAGCAATGATATTCAACTCACTTAAATCACAAAGCTCATTCATTCGGGATAGCATCTCTGCTGCCCCGTATAGAATAACTTTTTGTGTTTTTAATTTTTTTACAAAAAAGTTAAAATATTTTCTCAGTTTTGTTTGGAATAAATGCTCAGCTACTATTTTTGTTTGTTCATTCATAACTTAATTTAGCAGTTACACATATTGCCTTTACATTGCACAGCAGCTATTAAAGGGCCGGCATCATGATCCAATAAATAACTGTCGAGGTCTGTTATATCAAGATTGCTGTCTTGATTATTTTCAAACATTGAAACAAGATTCTTAAAAAAATCCATTTTCCTTATCTTTCTTAATTTCTAATTACACGGCTACGTATAAAAATACAAAAATAACAATTCTATTATATCATTTTTTGGGACTTTAGTCAATTATTGTGATATAAATCACGGTTATTTTTAGAGAGAAATTTCCTTTTATTTAACATCGTCACATGCTATCATTTAAGTATGAAAATACTTTTGATAATACCGCCGATCTCTCTTCCTAATCAGTATCATTTAGCAGGACCTCTTCTGGCAGGACAATTAGAAACTGCAGGGTATGAGGCATTTTGCCTTGATGCCAATATAGGGTTTTTTAATAATGTTTTAACCCCAAAAAACATTAAAAATTGCACAAAGTACTTAGGCAATCAATATAAAAATTTATATAAAAAATTTAAAAATATTTCAGATGAATCAAAACTGGTTAATCCCGTAGAAATAGAAAAATATCGTTTTTACAAAAAACTTATGGATTTATACAAATCAGAAGAAGATACGGAACTTGTTAATAATTCTCATAAATATATTAAGTCAGCATTAAATGTTTTAAGAGATAAAAAGAAATTTTATGATATCAAAATTTTAAATAGAACATTCAATCTTCTAAATTTAGCAACAAATATAATAAGCCATCGCTATGACAACTTTAGGTTCAGTCTTCATGGGACTGTCGGCTTTGATGAAAAATTAATGAATCTTGAATATCTTGACAAATATATTGATTCGGAATTCGCATTCTCTGAATATTATAAAAAAATCATTAATGAAATAAAAAGAAAAAAACCTGAATTAACAGGAATTTCCATCTCTTATGAAGAGCAGGTAATTCCATCTTTAAAACTGGCTTATTTATTAAAAAAACATACGAAAACAAAAGTTTTATTGGGAGGAAGTCATATCTCAAGAATAATTGAAAAACTCCCAAATAAAAATTTAATGTTCGAAAAATACTGTGACTTTATAATTCAGGGGAACGGTGAAAGGGCAATAGTAGAATTATGCCAATATTTAGAAGGCAAAATTTCTCCCGAACAAGTTTCTAACCTTATTTATAAAGATGATAATAATAAAATCATAACCAATACATACACAACAATACTATATGCAAATGAAGTAAAACCGATAAGTTTAAAAGGAATTAACTTAAACGAATATTTTTCCCCTGAAATTGTAGCACCTCTCCAATTAAGTAAAGGTTGTTATTGGGGCAAATGCACATTTTGCACACACACTCTTGAAAAAAAATATAGTATAAAAAATTTGGATTTTGTCATAGAAGAATTAAAATCGCTTAGAGCTAACGGCATTACTAAATTTACGATTGTAGATGAAGCAGTATCTCCACACTTGCTTGATAGTTTCGCAGATGCATTAATCAAAAATAATTTGGATATAAAATACATGATTGATGCCAGATTTGAAAATGGTTTCAACAGCGAACTATTCAAAAAAGCATATCGTTCAGGGTTAAGGTTTATCCTCTGGGGGTTTGAAACAGGAAATGAAAGAATACACACCTTAATGAATAAAGACGTATGTTTTGCCAACAGGCAAAATATTTTAAAAGCAGCAGCAGAGAATAATATATTTAATCATTTATTTGTCTTCCATGGTTTTCCCACAGCGAAGCTTGAAGAAGAAAAAGAAACGCTTCAATTTATTAATGAAAACCACTCCCTAATAGGCTCCTTTGTAACAAATGCTTTTTTTGTTTTATCTATGGACTCTGTAATTGCCAACAATCCTGAGCGCTTTGAAATAAAAATCATTAATAAAGAACAGCGGCCTGATTTTTCAAACAGTTATTCTTTTAAAGGCAATTGCCTTTCCCAAAATGATAAAGACGAGATATCAGAATTATCTATGCAAATCCGTCAAGAAAAGTTCAATTATTATACTCCTTTGTATATTCGTGAAAACTTGCTATTGTACTTAAGCCATTTTGAAAAATGTAAGTTTAAAACGCAATTCTCAAAGCCGACAGATAGCTTGAAATTAAGATAAGGTTTCATATGAAAACTGTTTTTATATTTCCTCCGCAATGGAATATATTTTCTCCAAGTACAGGAATTCCTGAACTGATGGGCGCTCTAAAAGCTCATGGGCATCAAACAATTGCCTATGATTTAAATATTGATTTTTATGATTACATACTAAGTGCCTCTTATGCTCAAAGTTCTCTTGAAAAAGCAAAAAATATTATCAAAAATACCCTTAAAGAACCTCTTTCCGCTGATGAAAAGATAAAATTTGAATATATAAAAAAAATACTTCTTGAACAAGGAGAAGCCTTTGACTTGTTTATTAAAAATATAGAAAAATGCAAAGCAAATCTCAGAAGTAAAAAATATTTTTATAATCCGATTTTGAGGGATAATAGTCTAAAAATTATATATAAAACGTTATTGGCTGTTTCATTACCTTATTACCCTTATTCTTTGGGGATAGACAATTTTGTCAATATAGAAAAAGAAATGGGTCTTTTCAATTATAATTGCAAACAGCTTGCTTGTGATAAAAAAGCAAATATGTTTATCGAATATTTTGAACAAAAAATAGATGAAATATTGAAAGAAAAACCTGAATTGATTGGCATATCCATAAATTCAAACGACCAAATGCTTGCAGGGCTTACCTTTGCAAAAATGCTAAAAGAACGCTGCAATGCACATATAATAATCGGCGGAACATGGGTTGAAGCAGAGCATAAAAAAATAAAACAAGATAAGGAGCTTTTCAATTCTTTTGCGGACTCTTGCATAAGAGGTCTCGGGGAAATATCAATTATACAGTTAGCCGAATATATTGAGAATAAAAGACCTATTGAAGAAGTATCCGGTTTGATTTATGTGCAAAACAACATTATTTGTGAAAATGAACAACCCGATTGTTCATTTGATAAAATTCATCATTCAGATTATAGCGGATATAAATTTGAACAATACTTTGTACCTGAACCTGTCATTCCTATAAGGGTTTCTCATGGTTGCTACTGGGGGAAATGCACTTTTTGTGATTATAACTATAATAAAATCTATTCTCCCCGCACTGTTGATGATGTAATTTCAGAAATTGAAGACTTAGTTAAAAAGAGTAATATAAGGTATTTTTATTTCCAGGATGCGGCTCTTTCTCCAAAATTTCTTGGGGAATTTTCAGATAAAATTATTAAAAAAAATCTAAAAATACGCTACTATTCAAATCTTAGATTTGAAAAAGAGTTTAACAAAAGGCTGCTCAAACAAATTTATAAATCAGGGATGAGAATCGCCCAATGGGGATTAGAATCCGGCTGTCAAAAAATACTTGATAAAATGAATAAAGGAATTAAAAAAGATGCGGCTCATAAAATTTTAAAAACAGCTTATAAAATAGGTTTTTATAATCATTTGTACCTAATTGTAGATTTCCCCGGAGAAACATATGAAGATTTCAAAGAAACAGCGGACTTCTTACGTTTAAACAAAAAATATATACATTCGTTCTTCTTTAATAATTTTATTCTTATTAAGAATACCTATATACATTCCAACTTGGAAGAATTTGGAATAGATCAAAAATTGGCAGATAACAAAGAATTTTGGTTTTGCAGTGCTGATAAGCTTGGGATTGAAATAAATGAAAAAAAAGAACTTATTAAAAATGCTCAACAGACCCTTTTAAAAGAGCCTCATTTTGAAGTAATTGGTGCAATCAACCAGATGATTCTACTATCAATAGACAGGTATCCTGTGAAATATGCTTTATTATATTCAACAATACTAAAAATTTCTAAAATTTTGAGTAAAATCAAGTCCAAAATCAAAAAAATAAAATGACAAACATTGCCCAGGCTATAAACTAGTCATATAATATTTAATGATAAAGATTAAATAAGTCTGAAATTTTACGGAATTAAAAAAATAACAATTCCACATATATAGGAAAAATTATATTTATACCAATGTATCCATATATTCTTAATGCCACAGACGCACAAAACAAAGAATACATTGACATAAATACTTAAAGAATTATGGAGTTATTCTATTGTGAAATATAAATGTTGTAGATTCATGCAGTCAGGGTTAAATTTCCACAGAAATGAAATCAAATTTTGCAACAGATTAAAAAATACAGGACCGGTATTTCCCCAGGATTTTAATGATTTACCGGCATTCATTGAAAAAATCCGGTCTATGAGAGATGACATAATCAAAAGCTGCAAAAGCGGAATTTTTGATGAAGCCTGCAAACACTGTGAATGCCTGGAAGAAAAAGAGTGGATTACTTCAGATAAAATTGAAATTTTAGAATTTAATCATTGGACAAACTGCAATTGCTATTGCATATATTGTTCAAGCATGATTAAAAATCCAAAAAACCACTGCGTTGAAATCAGAAAAAGTGACTACGTCGAACTTTTTCCTGTAGCATCCTATCTGATAGAAAAGAATCTTATTTCGCAGAATGCAGAAATTTATTTTTCAGGCGGTGAACCCACCGTCCTGGAGGAATTTCCCAATATTGTGAACTTGTTATTGTCTAACAATATTAGAAAAATAACCGTTCTAACATCAGGAATCAGATATAGTGAAGATATCGAAAAAATATTAAGCTCTGAAACAGGATGGGGCTGTATCTCAATAGATTCAGGTTCAAGTGAAACATATAAAAAAATAAAAAGACGTGATAAATTTAATACCGTTGTTGATAATATCAAAAAATATTTAAAATCTTCAGAACAGGCATCAAACAACTTGGAATTAAAATATATTATTCTGGATGATATAAATGATACAACCGAAGAAATTGATAGGTGGCTATACCTGTGCAAAGACCTTGGGATTAAAAAAACCGTATTGTCTATAGAATACCACAATGCTCCGGTAGAAAAAGCGGGTGAACCTCTTCCCAAAAAATACTATGAATTATATGATTATGCCAAAAATAAAGCAGGGGAATTAGGTCTATCACTTAAAGCTTTTGAATTTTTCGTAACCATGATGGAAACAGGACATTACTAATAATCTGCCGAAATCCTTAGAGTTTACATCATTCATTTTATAGTAGAAGTGCGCATATAAGACATTTTTACTAACTTATTCAGCTGCAAAAAAGTATTAATTCTTCCATAAAAGTGTTCTTTTTAAAAACATAGGCAATAATGTTATAAATTCCACTAGCGTGTTTTAGACCTTTCAATATTAAAAATTGGGTCAAACCGAGCAAGGAGCGGGGTATGAAAAAAGAAGAAATCAACATCGACGGATTATATAAAATAAAAAAAGAAGATCTGAAAAGATGCGCTGATGTAGCTGCACAAGCTTTCTTAGATGATGAAAGCAGCAAATTCCTATTATCTTCCAATTTAACATATAATTCCTTATATAATTACTACTTAGCAATCCACAATGCTGCATACAACAAAATGCATATGTTTGCGGAAAGCAAGAATATCGACGGGTTTATTATTATTGCACCAATTAAAAATGCAGAATTATCTTTTTGGGACTGTGTCATAACAGGAGGATTAAAATCAATATTATCACTAGGGTTAGGTGTTGTATTGAGGTCATTGGAATATGAGAAAAATTGTATAAAAGTACGGAAAAAAATTGCATCTTCAGATGCCTGGTACGTTTTTCAGTTTGGGGTTTGCCCTTCAAAACAGGGATGCGGTTTGGGCTCCAGAACGATTAGACCTTTTTTAAACTGGCTGGATTCTCAAAAAATCACCTGCTATCTTGAGACCCAAAAAGCTTGCAATGTAAATATGTATAACCATTTTGGCTTTTCATTAAAAAGCGTGGACACTTTACCAAAGAAAAAAGCAAATCAATTTGCAATGCTCCGCAGTTTATAAAAACCAAAAGTTTACAGGCTAATTTTTACTTTCTTTAAAAACATGAAATTTACTTTCTTCCAGCGACTTGTATTGAATATGTGGCACAAGTTTTTTGCAAAGAAAATTTATTATTGGATTTGAATGATTAATCAGGGCATAAAGATTTTCATATTTACATCCCAGTTTTAGTTTCGCATCATCTGCAGTTTGCCCGAAATCTATACTTTTAAAACCTTTTCTAATGCCATAGCGGACAATTTCAACAAGCAGCCTTATATAGGTATCATATTTCAAAATATTTTTTCTATTAAAACCGACAAATTCAAATATAAGTTCTTCATCATTTTCATGCAAATGCGCAAATCCCTGTGTGCCTTCTTCATCATCAAGTGCCAGGATAACAAAAAAATCTTGTCTAAAAAAATCTATTGAAACTTTTCCGAGTTTATAAGACGCATTGTTATAAACATTGAGGTACAAATTATACATATCATCTGTAAATTCTAGTTTATTATCTTTCAAAATGCGAAATTTAAGGTTTTTTGACTTATCAAGAGCAATATTATATCTTCTTCTGTAACCTGTCCTTAAAGAAGCCATATACTCATCAAACGAATTCCATTTTATTTTGAGCACACATCTGGGGCAGATTAACCCACAAGCAAAACCATCAAATTTACAGCTCTTATCAACATTTAAAATCATTTTATAGCCTTTTAAGCTCTTTAGAAAGCTTGCTACTTCCTGTTTTGCTTCATCCCCGAATACTCCTCCCGGTTTTGAAAGAGTAAAAGGAAAATAAACAGAATGCATCACTACAGGTAATTTAAAAGGCGTAAACATTGCAATATCGTTATCTGCGGTTATACTTATTATAAATTGAGTATCTATTTTGCCATTGATGTTTCTAAATACGTAATAAGATTTTTCCGAATTGTCTGTTTTTTCAATAAGTGAAAGAAAATTCTTTTTCAGGTAAAGATTGTCCCCAAGGTTATCTTCCCAATCTTCCGGCAAATCTTTAACTCGCAAATATTTTTCCATCAATATATTTGAATCAAAAATAAACTTGTTTATATTTTTGTTTTTAATGTTTTCAATAATTTTACCCATTTAAAAATCCCTAAGCTATTCGAACATTGCATTTTAGTAATTAATAAATCCTTTATTTATCCACCACAAAGACAAAACCATTTTAACTATTTCTATTCTTTAAAAAATAAGGTCACTGTAACAAATAATATTATATGAATTGGTAATGTTAACTGCAGTGGTTTTTGCAATACTTTATTTGCATATAAAATGGAGCATTTATTATGATTTTAAAACATACTGATAAAGGACTTATAACAAAAGATAATTGTGCGGTTGCATTTATTGACCACCAACCTCAAATGGTATTTGGAGTGGGAAGTATACAACGTGAATTATTAATTAATAATGTACTGATGCTTGCTAAAGGCGCAAAATTATTTAATATCCCGACAGTATTAACAACTGTGGAATCAAAAAGTTTTAGCGGTTATATGTGGGAAGCTTTGCTTAAAATCTTTCCTGAAAAAACTCCAATAGAAAGAACCGGAATGAACTCTTGGGATTTTGAAGAATTTAGAAAAGCCATTATAGCTACAGGCAAAAAAAATGTATTAATAAGCGGACTATGGACGGAAGTTTGTGTTTGCTGGCCTACACTTTCCATGATTGATGAAGGATATAATATTTTCGTTGTTGAAGATGCCTGCGGCGGAGTATCAAAAATGGTACATAAAGCAGCTATGAAAAGAATGATACAGGCAGGAGCTGTTCCGGTAACTTCAATGCAGATGTTATTAGAATTTCAAAGGGATTGGGCCAGAAAAGAAACTTATGACGAAATATGCAAGATTATAAAAGAGCACGGCGGTGCATACGGAATGGGTATTGAATATGCATATTCAATGCTAAAATAAATACGGCAGTTAATATTTAAAATAATCCAACAAGCAAATTTGGGCTTATGAAATAGTTTCATCCGTTATTGCAACTGCGATTTGAGATGCCATTTTGTTTAAAAATGCTATTTCTTCTCTGTTGAAAATTTTCGGGTCATTTTTATACTGGAGTATTAAATATCCCAGTAATTTATCCGGATAATCTATAGGAACAGTAAACATAGATTGAATATTTGAATCTTTAAGCCATGCTTCCTGAGGGGTATCTTTTAGAGAGCATTTATCAATATATTCATTAACATCAGCAAAATTAATTTCTATGTTATTAAAAATTTCTTTAAATTCTTTAAATTCCATGATTTCTTTTTTGAGGTCCTCATTATTTTCCAATGTTCTTGAAGGTAAATTTTTTGCATATGTATCATAATTAAAGGAATTGTCTTGAGGATTATAAAGCACTATATAAGATTTATCAGGCTTAAAATATTTATTTATCTCATGTAATATTGTGTTTTTAATGATACTGCGACTTGGCACTCTGCGCATTGACTCTAAAACCCTTACCAGGCTCTTATCCCTTTCTGCAGCCGCATAGACCTTCATAACTTTCTCCCAGGAAACTTCTGTAAACCCGTAAAGCACAAGCTGAAAAATTAATAAACTTATAATAAACATATATCCTGTTTCTTTAGGTATTAAGACTCCGTATAAAGAAGAAATAACAGGAATAAAAATAATATAAAACGCAATCATTAATAAAGACAAACATGCAACGATATTATCTTTAACCCTCAAAGAAAATGCTAAATTCTGGAAATCCGAAAGGCCCAATAAAACCAGAGTAAAACCTACTAGCTGAAAGATATGGCCAAACATACCATTTAATCCCCAGGTAGACAAGGATATATAAAATAATCCTGCAAATCCTAAAACCAATAAACCCGTTATAAAAGAGTTAAACGGATATTGATTAGAAGCCAGTTTAATATCTATTAATATTGCAACAGTTATTAGATACAATGCATAATTAATGTATTGCAAAGTATGTATTATAAGGTATGTCCTGTATAAAAGTTGTGGTAAAAAAAAGTAGATTACAATCGGAAACAGTGCTAATAATATAAACCCGTAAAGATAAATATTGGTAATAACCGCTTTCGTATTATCACCTTTTGGCTTTATAAAATGTGTTTTATGAATAATAGCAGCAAAAATAGATAAAGGAAGAATTAAATTAGTATAAAAAAGATAAATCAAAGTAGGTTTTTTAACCAGGTTATTAAAAAACAAATTATCGTATGGCATAGATTTAACCGTAAAAATATGCACCAGATTAAAAACTATACCAACTAAAAAACCATACAATAGAATTAAAAATCTTTCGTCTTTTGTCTCAGAATATAACTTTTTGAGCTTTAAACATATAAGTATTAATATTATTGAGATAAAAGTTTCTATTAATATATGCGCTTCGTGGGAAAATCTGATAGAAGAAAATGCTTCAATTTGAATATTACATATCACCGCTAATCCAGCAATTACAAAAATCATAATTGTATAAAAAATTACTGTTTTATGCATGTATCTCCTTTGTTAGTTTTTGCCAACATAAAATAAATTTACAATATTTTTTCCAATAAATTAAACCCAAAAAGATTAATCTTTTCGGACAATTGAATACTTTATACCGCAAAATATTAAGATAAAATATTCAGTTATCAAGCATTTGCATTTTTAAAACAATAAGCTGCGCTTATACTTAACGTGCTATACTGATTGTTATTTAAAAGGATTTACATTATTGAAACAGCAAAAACATCATGAAAATATAATAGATTTTAAAAATGTCTATGTAAGCTATGAAATATCACCTGTGCTTGAGAATATTAACCTTAGAATAAACACAAATGAAAATTGGGTGATTTTAGGAGCAAACGGAAGCGGAAAATCCACTTTAATAAAGCTCTTTTCAAATGATTTATATCCAAACACAAAATATCCTTTCAATAAAAATATATTTGGCAAAGAAAGATGGGATATTTTTGAATTAAAGAAAAATCTTGGAATTATAACAAATGATTTGCATAATAAATTTGAAACTCAAGGCAGCTTCTTAACGGCCAATGAAGTTGTCCTCAGCGGGTATTTTAGTGCCATTGGAATCTTTAAACATCACAATATTACAAAAAAACAAGAAAAAAAGGCTCTGGAGGTTTTAGAATTTCTGGAAATCATTGATATAAAAGATAAAAAAGTAAACCAAATGAGCACAGGACAACTAAGGCGTTGCATTATAGGAAGAGCAATGATTCATTCCCCAAAAGCATTTATACTTGATGAACCTACAGTAGGGCTTGACCTAAAGGCACAAAACAGCTTTATGAAAATTTTACAAAAGTTATCCCGAAAAGCCTCTATTATATTAATTACGCACGATATAGAAGAAATTTTCCCTGAAATAACTCATGCCGCATTGATGTATAACAAAACCATCTTCAAGCAAGGGGAAAAAGAAAATATCCTTACTTCAGAAAACCTGTCTGAAATCTTTGGAATAAAAATTAACTTGCAAAAAGAAAATGATAGATATTACGTTAAAAGTATTTAATACTGAAAATTAAAACAATATCACTCATATCTCAAAGCATCTATAGGATTTAATAAAGAAGCCTTATATGCAGGATAAAAACCGAATGCAACCCCGACAATCCCTGAAAAACCAAACGACAAAATAATAGAAAGCAAAGAAATAACAATATTCATCCCCGCAAAAACCTCAAGGGATTTGGCTATTAATATACCGATGATTACACCCAAAAGACCTCCGATTAAAGATAATAAAAGTGCCTCTATCAAAAATTGGACTCTTATATCTTTTGCTTTAGCGCCGATAGCCATTCTGATACCTATTTCTTTTGTCCTTTCAGTTACGGAAACAAGCATTATATTCATAATCCCTATTCCCCCTACAAGCAATGATACAGATGCAATTGCCCCCAGCAAAACAGTCATTGTAGCTGTTGCCTGTTTTATTGTTTCCATCATTTGAGTAAAGTTTCTTACAGTAAAATCATCATCATCATTTTTGCCGATATGATGTCTTTCTCTTAAAAGAATTTTTATTTCATTTTCCGCACTTGAAAGCTCATCCGTAGATTTTGCCTGTACATTTATAAATTTAACCATTCCGGGGAATTGTGTACCAAAGAGCTTCTTCTGGGCAGTACTTAGAGGAATCCATGCCGTATCATCTCTATCCTGCCCCATACCTGATTGCCCTTTTACTTTTAAAACGCCTACGACTTTAAAAGGGCTGCCTGCAATCCTTATTGTTTTCCCAATCGGATCCATATCACCAAATAGGTTTGTTACAACCGTATTTCCTAAAACAACAACTTTTGTGGCATTTTTGTTGTCTTCTTCTGAAATACCTCTTCCATATTGTATTTCCCAATTATTTACCAAAAGATAACTCGGAGTGATGCCATATATGGATGTAGACCAGTTCTGGTTTGAATATACAAGTTGTTTCACCTCTGCAACAACAGGAGCAACTTCAGCGACAGAAGGGCATTCTTCTTTTATTGCATCAGCGTCTTTCACTTTCAGCGTAGGCTGTGTTCCTCCCCCCATGCGGACTCCGCCCGCTGTTGTAGAGCCTGACATTACCATTAAAAGATTAGAGCCAATGGACTCAATGTCTTTAGAAATTTTCTGCTTAGCTCCTTCTCCTACTGAAAGCATTATTATCACAGCACTTACACCTATTATTATCCCCAGACTTGTTAAGATAGACCGCATCTTGTTAACTTTCAAGGAACGTAAGGCAATTTTAAATGTTGAAGAAAAATCTATCATTTACTTTTAACCTCATCACTTATAATTTTGCCGTCTTTAAACTTAACTATTCGTTTACTGTATTGTGCAATATCAGGTTCATGAGTAACTAAAATTATTGTTTTATTGGATTTTTGATTCAACTCAACAAAAAACTTCATAACCTCAATACTTGTTTTGGTATCAAGATTTCCCGTAGGTTCATCCGCTAAAATTACAGGAGCATCATTAACTATGGCTCTTGCAATAGCAACTCTCTGCTGCTGACCTCCTGACATCTGGTTAGGCAAATGATTTTCCCTATCTTCAAGCCCTACTATTTTAAGAGCATATTTCGCCTTTTTAATCCTCTCTTCATGAGAAATTCCCTTATATACCATGGGCATTTCTACATTCTCAAGCGCAGAAGTTCTCGATATAAGATTAAAACCTTGAAAAACAAATCCTAATTTCAAGTTTCTCAATTCTGAAAGAGCATCTGAGTCCAGCTTAGAAACATCAACCCCATCAAGAAAATATTTACCTGATGTAGGTTTATCAAGACATCCTAGCATATTCATAAATGTTGACTTGCCTGAACCTGAGGCGCCCATTATAGAGACAAACTCTCCATTTTCGATTGTTAAAGAAACATTATCTAACGCCCGAAAACTTGTATCTCCGGTTATGTATGTTTTAACAAGATTTTTTACTTTTATCAGACTCATCTTAGAACATCCTTGGAGAGCGCATCTTATCTTTACCACCCGTTTTTTTATCCAAGCTTTCGATTATGACACTATCACCTTCTTTAATTTCAGGAGAAATTATTTCTGTACAATCACTATCAGAAATACCTGCCATAATATTAATCCTTTCAGGTTTATTCTTTCTGAGAACCCAAATCCCCTGCTGTTTAAATTTTTTCCCTTCCGTAATATCCACAGGATTAAACCTTAATGCAGCATTTTTAACACAAAGAATATTATCTTTTTTATTTGTGATAACTGAAACATTGGCGCTCATTCCCGGTTTTAGCTTGTCTTCATCATTGTTAACCAGAACTATAACAGTATATGTAACAACGTTTGAAACTGTTGTGGGAGAGAGCCTCACCTGAGAAACAGTCCCTCTAAAAATCTCATCGGGATACCCGTCAAGACTATATTCAACGCTTTGTCCAACTTTAACCTTGCCTATATCAGCCTCTGAAACACTGACTTCAATCTGCATTTTGGTCAAATCTTGAGCCACCATAAATAACGTAGGAGTCTGAAAACTTGCTGCAACTGTCTGCCCAACATCAACGGCTCTTGAAACAACAACTCCGTCAACAGGAGAGATTATTTTTGTATATTTAAGATTGGTCAAATTGTTCTGTAATGTTGCATTTGCCTGCTCAATCTGCCCTTGTGTCGCATTTAGCTGCCCTAAATCCGACTTGTATGTCGCTTCAGCAAGATCCACGTCGTTTTTTGATACGTATTTTTTTTGATACAGTTTTTTATACCTTTGATAATTCTTTTCATCATAAACCAGCATACTTTTTGCTTTTTGATAATTTGCTCTTGCTGCACTCAAATCACCCTGAGCTTTATTAACCTGAGCCTGAAACAAAGAAGGGTCAATTTGAGCCAATAGCTGACCTTTTTGAACTTTTGAATTATAGTCAACATAAATATCTTTAATAATACCTGAGACTTGAGAGCCGATATTTACTGTTTTTACGGGATTTATAACTCCTGACGCCTCGACCGTTTGTATAATTGTCTGGCGCTCAATTTTTACGGTTTTATATTTAGGCTGAGAGTTATTTTTCAATATACCTGTAAACACAACCGCAATAACAATTAAAACAACTAATATTATAATTATTTTTTTCTTAAAAAAGCCGGTATCCATTTTGACCCCTTTACATCTTTTTGTTTCTTTTCATCAGTTTTTTTAATGCTTTTAGTTTTAGGCAAGGTTTTATTTTTCAAAATTTCAGATACAGGTTTTTCATATTCATTAATGCCCATATCACGCTCTAAGTAAAATTTTGCTTTATTATAATTAAAAACTGCCTGTACAAATTCCAACTGTGCATTATTATAGTTTATTTGAGCCTGCTGAAGTTCGATAAAATTACCGAGGCCAACTGTATACCTGCCGTCAGCCAGTTGAAAATTCTCAAAAGTCTGACTGACTTTTGCATTCAGCAGCGGAATTCTTTTTTCAAGCTGTTTCATATTGACACAGTCAGATTGAATCTGAAAATAAATATTCTTTTTCAACAAATCAATGTTATCAACGGCTATATCTCTATACGATTGAGCCTGATCAATCTGGTTTTTTATACTCATAGCATTTATTGTGGGCAAAGCGACTCCCGCATAAAGCGTATATCCGTTTCTATTAAAATCATTATTATTTTGGAGCGAATATCCGGCAGATGCATTTATGCTGGGCATATAAGTTCTTTTAACAGCCTTTAGTGATTCCCCTGCAGCTTTTTCCACTAAAATCAAGGATTTAATATCAGGCCTGTTTTCGTATGCTTTTTCTATGGCGCTTTGAAGCAAAATACTTGATGGAGAAAATTTATAATTTTTTATGATATCTGTTTTTTCAATTCCTGAAGTTAAAATAGCATCATCATCTGAATTCTTATCTGCTTTAGGTTTTACATAAGAAACTTCTATTTCGTTTCTGGCAGTAAAATCATTTTGAAAATTAAAATTTTCAATGCTTTTAAGATTATAGGCAGGAGCATCCACATAATACATGGAATTATTTAATGTTATTAATGCGCTTTGATAAGTATTTTGCGCCTCAACAAGATTAATTTTTGAATCGGTAAGATAAACTTCCGCATTGACAACATCAATTCTTGACTTTAAACCTTCTTCATAAAGCGATTTTGTTCTCTCGTAATTCAATTGGTTAATTTGAACCGCTCTTCTTTGAATATCCTCATTAGCCCTTGCGGCAAGAACCGCCGCATAATTTATTTTTACATTATAAATTGTGTCAAGAATTTGGTAATCAAGGTCATAGCCTGCCGCTTCATAATTATATTTCTGCATATTTATCCTGGCATTTGTGCGCCCGAAATCCCATATCAATTGATTTACACTAAGGTTCAACTGATAATAATTATTGTTGTTTGTCCACATCCCCTGATTACCGGAACTATCCATTTTATTTATGTTATAGCCGCTGTTTCCTGACAAACTGGGGAAATAACTTGACTTTTCAATCCCTACAGAACTTTTTTGTGCCTCTTTCTTTTTCTTAAAGATTTTTATATTGGGATTATGTTTGAGTGCATAGTCTATGCAATCTTCCATGGAAAAAGCAGGCTCTGAAACTTTTGTGATAACGGCGCTTCCCGTAGCTGAAAAAGAGGCGTTTTGCGTAAAAACATTTATGTAAAAGACCAAAACAATAAAAAAAATAATTTTATTTATAAATTTCAATAAAGTTCTTCCTTTTTGCTAAAAATATTATAGCACTGAGCTGCAAAATACCTTTCAGTGATTTGGATTATTTATTCTTAAATAATAATTTCTTGTATTTCTGTTTTATAAACAGCCTCAATTGTTATAACGATTATTTGAGCTAATTTGTTCATTTATTATGTCTCATTAAAAATCAAATATATTTACAAACATTTAGCTTATTGACGAAATAAAAAAATGATTTAATCTTGTAATATTGAGATTGATTTAAAAATTTTAAAATAATAATTACAGCTGAAACTCAAAATAATTTTTATAGACCGGCAAATTAATGAAAAAAAACTTATATATAACATTTAGGGCACTACGGCACAGAAATTATCTGTTATTTTTTATCGGGCAATGTATCTCTTTAATAGGAACATGGATTCAACAGATAGCAGTGAGCTGGCTCGTATACAGATTAACAAATTCCGCTTTAATTATGGGGCTGATAACATTTTCAGGGACTTTTCCTTCATTAATTATCTCTCCGTTTGCAGGAGTATTCATTGACAGAATCAATAAACATAAAACCTTAATAATCGTTCAGTCCGTATTTATGATAAATGCTTTTATTCTGGCTATTATGACCTTAGCTGGCACTATCCAAACCTGGCAGCTTGTTATCATAATAATGGTTATAGGTGCGGCAAATGCAGTTGATATGCCTTTAAGACAATCTTTTGTGATACAGCTGGTCGATGACCACAATGATTTAGGCAATGCAATTTCTCTTAATTCTTCAATGTTTAACCTTGCCAGAATGATAGGACCTGCAATTGCAGGAATTCTAATTTCTCTTGTGGGAGAAGGATTCTGTTTCCTAATTGATGCTTTCAGCTATATTGCTGTGATAACAGCCCTGTTAGCCATGAACATAAAACCCGAAATAAAACATATAGATAAAGTTAAAAATGTGCTTTCCGAATTGACTGAAGGCATAAAATACGCATTCGGGCATCCAATAATCAAAAAAGCTCTTTTATATTTAGCTGTTTCGAGTTTTGTAGGTATGTCTTTTCAGGTATTAATGCCCATTTTTGCAAAAGAAATCCTGCATGGAAACGCAAAAACACTGGGATTTTTAATGAGCGCTTCCGGCATAGGAGCACTGCTGGGTGCTTTAAGGCTTGCATCTAAAGTCACATTTCACGACCTCGACAAAATTATATTGAAATCGGCTGTACTATTCGGATTTTCCCTTACAGCCCTTTCTTTCATCCACAACTTCTGGAGCTCTCTGATTCTACTATTATTAACAGGATTTGGGATGGTTACGATTATGGCGGCAAGCAACACTATAATCCAGAAAAATGTTGACGAAGACAAACGGGGAAGAGTCATGAGTCTTTATACAGTTGCATTTATAGGAATGGCGCCTCTCGGCAGCTTATTTCAGGGAACAATTGCGGAACATATCGGAGTTCCCTATACCCTTTTAATTAACGGATTAATTATGTTCATATTGTTATTTTTATTCCATTCTACAAATTTCAGCAAAATGTCAAAGAAAAATTAAAAAAAGCCAGGACTAAATGCAACCTTAGTTAAATCTCTATCTGTTTTTACTTGCCGGGAGGTTTGTGATACCATTTTGTTGTATGAAGAAAAATGTTTCTTTATTTGAAATAGCAAAATTGTTTTTGACAATAGGAACAATCGGCTTTGGCGAAGGAATGGCAATAATTGCTCTTATGCAGGATTATTGCGTAAACAGAAAAAAATGGCTTTCAAATGAAGAATTTGCGCATGGAATTGCTCTCGGACAATTTTTAGGTCCTTTTTCAGTTAATGCTGCTATTTTTGTGGGATACAGACTAAGAGGCTACAAAGGCGGCATCGTTTCAGTCATTTGCTTCCTTCTTCCATCAAGCATTCTTGTTATTCTGCTATCAGCCCTTTACTATAAGTACCATTCACTTCCCTCACTTCAATCAGCCTTAAAAGGAGTAGGACCTGTTGTTATAGCTTTGATTCTTGCGGCAGGCTTCAGAATAGGAAAAGGCAGCTTTAAATCAATAGAATCTGTTGTTATTTTGTCTCTGACAATTCTTTTTGCACTAGTTTTCAAAATGCAAGTTTTCAATATTTTAATTCTTGCATTGCTTTATGGAGTTTTAAAAGAGAAATTATTTAATAAAGAAGGGAAAAATGAAGTTTAGCCTACTTTTAATACCGCCTTTGGCATTAGTATTTTTTATATTTTTAAAAATCGGCTTCATTTTTTTCGGAGGCGGCTACATAGTAATACCGGTTATCCATAGAGAACTGGTTACAAACCTGCATTTGATAACTGATCAGGAATTTATTGACGGGACCGCAATAAGCCAATTAACTCCGGGTCCCATCGCGATGCTTGCAACTTTTGCGGGATTCAGCATTGCCGGAGTGGCTGGTGCTATCGTAGGAACTTTTGCAATGTTCCTTCCCGGCAGTGTTTTAATGTTTTTTATATCTACAAAATATGAAAAAATAAAAAACTCTGTTACTGCAAGAAAAGTGCTAAACACAACTATTCCTGCTATAGTAGGACTTTTAATAAATACCTCATTTAACATAGGAAAAAATGTAATTACAGGATGGTTTTCATTTGCCGTTTTTATTATTTCTGCAATATTACTTATAAAATACAAAGTTAATCCAATATTTCTGATATTTTTTGCATCCTTGCTTGGTATTTTAGGATATATGTAGAACTAAGTCGTAAAAATTAATATTTATTTATACATGCTCTAAAATGGTTAATATTTTTATCCAAAATGACTTTATTAAAGTATAGGGCAAGAAAATTAGTTAAATGAGTATTGGAAATTCAGATCCTGAGATCTACAGATATAGGCCAAATCAAACTGAAAGCTTATACCGAAACTACGGTATAAGCACTAATAATGCTTCTGCTCCCTCTTTTTCATCTAAATTAAAACAAAATCAATCTGATAGTTTTAGTTTTGCAAATTATGAAAATTCAGATAAAGCCGCTTCTTTAAAAGAAGAACTTAACAGCATAAAAAAGCAGCAGGGATTCATTGGAAAGCTTTGGAACGGATTTAAAAATATAACAAAAATAGGTGCAGGCTCCAATAAAGCTAAAAATGCTATCGAAAAATTTGAAAAAGGCAAAATAACCGAAGAAGAAGCAATAAAAGCGCTTGAAGGATATAAGGCCGGCCAGACTATGTGCGTTGATGTAGCTGCAGATATAGCCTCGGGAATACTTGCTGTAGGAGCATTTGCTTTTGCAGTACCGACTGGAGGAGCTTCTCTTGCTGTAGGTTTAAGCCTTGCAACTGCTGTTGGCGCAGGAACCAAAATTGCAATAAAAGCAACTGATGCGATTACAACAGGTAAAAAATACGGCTCCAAAGAACTTTTGTATGACACTTTGACAGGTGCGGTTAACGGTCTTTTGTCGCCTGTAACTAACGGAATAGGAGCATCCCTCACGAAAACTGTAGGCACAAAACTGGGGCTCACAGTTATTAAAGAAGGAGTCGAGACAACAGTAGAACAAGGCGTTAAACAAACAGTGGCTCAGGGTATAAAATCCGTTATAACAACCCAAGGTATAGATGTCGCAGGTGGAACAATCGCAAAAAGAACATTGGCACTGGGTGCAGGAATGGCCATTGACGGAGCTTTAGGCGGCGCATCTGATAACATGGTAAGAGCCGCATTGAACGGAGAAAATGTTATAGAAGCAGGCATCCAAGGTGCAATCGGAGGAGCAATAATGTCACCTGTAATAGGTGGCGGATTTAGGGCAGCAGGTAAAGCAGGCAGGTCGTTAAATAACGAAATCACCATGAGAAAACTTCTCCCTGACGGGCTAAATACAACATTTAAACAAGGGCAAGCAGGCGACTGCGCTCTCCTATCAGTTATTGACGGAATGATGAACCGCCCTTCTGCCGCAAAATTAATTAAAAAATCAATAACAAAAGATTTAGGCGGCAATTACAATGTAAAAATCGGAAATAAAATCGTTAAAATAGCAAAATCTTCAATCACAGATGAAATGCTCTCAGACAAAACCGGTATAAAGGTTTTTGAGCAGGCATACAAACAAATTTCAGGGAGCCTAGACGGTGATTTTGCTGAGACAGTAGCTAAAAACTTTGGTTTAAATCCGGTTCATATCCCTAAAGACAGCTTATCCGATGAACTTTTGGATAATATTGCAAAACAGCAGGATAACCTAATTCTTTCTCTCGGTGCAAATATAGACTCGGAAGGTGCTATAAGCACATCAGGAACTTCAAAGCATTATTTTACAATCAAGAATATTGATACTGACAGCAAAACCATTTCTCTAACAAGCCCTTTTGATACAAGCAAGAAAATAACATTAACTTATGATGAAGCAAAATCACTTGGATTAAGTATAGATGGAGGAAGCATTTCCAAAACAAATAATTTGCCCAACATCACAAGAAATATTGACGAAGAAACGTTTAAAGGCAGAAACATAGCCGACACTATAGATTATAGAAAATATGGCATCGAAAAAGGTGAATTTATAAATACTTTAGATCAGCTTGATATTACAGTTGAAAAATTCAAATCATATTTGGGCCGATATAGTGTTTCTGAAGACGATTTCTTTGCTGCGGCTAAAACCCATGGTATAGAAACCGCATTCAAAGGAATGGAACTAATTAACCCTATCAAAAATAGCTACTATTTTAACGGAATGGATCTTGCACTTGAAGATTGCATTTATATTAGAAGAGAATTAAGTGACATGGTAAACAACAACTTTAATCCGGCTAAAATACAGCATTTATCATCTTTTTCCGAATACCTGGAATGCCTAAGCCCTGACGAGGCTTTTCACCTTCATAACTCAATAGAAACCCAACTCGCCTACAGTACTTTTGAAGCCGATAACCTGTTATATTTAGGCAAAATAAACGGTAAAGAAAAATACATAGCTTGCCCCGACAAAGAAATCACTAGTACACCGGCATATACTCTCCCCGGAAATATGAAATTTGAATTTGTAAGGGATTTAGTTAAAAGTAATTTAGTTACATCAGAACTTCTGGATAGTTATTCGGCACTTGAGGCAGCAGGAACACAAGAAGCAAAAATGTTTCTGAGCAAACTTAGACCTACCGTAAAAGTCAAATATCCGGAAGGTGATATTAATATTTCATTTAAAACACTTATTGATAAAGCAAGGAAGAATATTGAAAGTTTAAGCTCAGAAGAAATCCATGCCCTTACCGTTTTCTTTGAAAGATCATTAGATTTCCCTATATTCAAAAAAGAACTGACAAAACAGCTTGAGCTAGGAAAAATAAATATGCTGGCAGGAAAAGTTAAAAAAATGAGAGAAATAGTAAGTCGCTATTCTAAAAATAAAGTTCAAATCAGCGACCATGCCTTAATGCGCTTTCTTGACAGAGATTTATTGAGTATAGCCAGACTGGAAGCTAACGGAGAAGTTAAGATTTATTCTTTTACATCGTTTATGGACTATTTGGCAAAGAATAAAATATTCGATTCAATCTCAAGATGCTCAAAAAACGATTTTAACCTTGAAGGATTTAAATTTGAAGGTGAAGAATTAAGATTCATGACCAGACACAACAAGAACGGCAGTATAATAATAGATTCAATCTGCTAGAACAAATCTTATTATTTTCAGACAATGAATTTTTTGCCTTCTGCTGCAGGAGCATTAATATAGTTTAGCACTGCTGTTTGAACTTTTTCATTCAATAATTTACGAGCGGCTTCATCACCTTTTTTCTCCGTATATTCTTTTACGGCAGAATTCACCTCACTGATAAGAGAAAGCTCATTTTTATATGTTTTTGAATATCTTGCTCCTTCTTTACCAAGGCTCATCCTTTTAGCCAGATTAAGAGTACCTGAATTATGAAGACCGACAAAATGCTCCGGTTGCATATTATCTGATGCATACAAACCGATTCTTTCACAAATACCATCCATAATAAGCGGAAGGTTTTTTGTCTTCTCCTGATATCTTTGGATAATAGAGCCGATATTTCCTGAAAAACTTACTTTATCTCCTTCTGACATAAGGCTCCTTAATTTTATTGCATGATTGTATTTATTGGTAGTGGTTGTATTATTCTTATATTTATTTGAAATATTGGATAAAAAACTTATCATTATATTGCTCCATTATATTCTTTTAAAATTACCTTTTCAATAATATAACTATTTCATCATACTTTATAGTTATATATAGGTTTTATTGTACCTTGGATTTCTACTGTGTCACTTATGTTATTGATTATCTCTGAAGGATCTTTATATGCTTGCGGAGATTCCTGTATTTTAGATGGAGTTACACAGCTTGAATAAATTCCTTCCATACTTTCTGCATATTCATTCATATCAAGAATACGCCCTGCTTCACTTCTTGAGAATTTACGTCCTGCACCATGAGGTGATGTTTTATTCCATTCAGAATTACCTTTCCCCGTTGCGATTAAGGCGCCATCTTTCATATTTAAAGGAATAATAACTTTTTCTCCTTCTGCAGCTGATATTGCACCTTTTCTCATAATTTTGTCATCAGAAATGTAGTTATGTACGCTTTCAAAGCTTGAAACTTCCTTCCATCCCATTTTCTGCATAATATCATCCGCAATTATTCTTCTGTTTATACGGGAATAGTCCCTTGCAATTTTCATGGCGGCGAGATATTCTTTAAGCTCACTGCCTGTGAGATAGGACATATCTTTTATTTTATATGGGTTTTGCTGATTTGCTATTTCCTGATAATGCCTTGCGATTTTTTGGCCAAAGTTTCTTGAACCTGAATGTATCAATAAGTAGTAATCTCCTGCATCATCTTTATCAATTTCTACGAAATGGTTTCCTCCGCCAAGAGTTCCAAGTCTTCCTATGCAAGAATCTGTGCTTTCTTTTAAAACTTTCTTACAAAGAGTCTCTGAGGCTTTGATAAAAGAATCAGGAACATTAACTTGCCTTGGAGTTCTGATGTGCTTGTCACTGGTACATTCTTTTACAACTTCATCTAAGGCTTCAAAATCAATAGAATCATCCTTAATATCAAGCTTAATACAAAGCATTCCGCACCCCATATCCCCGCCTATGATATTTGGTATAACACCGTTAGCCTCATCTACGGTAGCACTTAATCCTGTTATACTGGCTTTCCCGGTATGAACATCGGGCATTATCCTTATGTTAGCATCTCTAAATGCAGGGTGGTTACATAGTTCCTGTATCTGCCTGTATGCTTTATAGTCCAAATTATCAGTAAATACTACAGCTTTTGTTTCTTTGCCTTTAATTTCAAGCCCCTTGAAATTTACTCTGTTATATAAAGATGTAGGAGAATTATTAAGGTCAAAAGACTTTGCTTCATTTTGACAAGCCGCTTTCAATTTTTTTGGTTGTACTTGTTCCGATTTTATGGATGCTAATGGTATATATTTTATTAGAGCAGTGTTCAAACTCATAGTTTGCTTCTTTCTTTCACGCATTTATAATAAATACGGTAAATTTTGAAAATAACCTAAAAGTCTCAAATGTTAAAAAACATTTACATTCTATGCAAAATCCGCTTGACACAAACATTTACCAGAGCATAAAAGCTTATAAAAAATCAATTCCTCTTCTGTAAATTATTTTACTAAAGAGGTTTAGTAATAACTAAAGTTCCCCCATTATCAGGAACAGGGACTTTAGAAAAATGCCCCAGTATTTTTTCCGCATCAGTGACAGCTCGTTTTACACCGTCAAGACCATCAAGAGAATTATAATCATGAATAAAAATGTATCCGCCCTGCTCTAACCTCGGATAAAAAAACATAATTGCATTATAAATCGGTTTATATAAATCCAAATCTATTGAAACAAATGAGAAAATCTTATCCCCATCTACCTGTGCAGTTTCGGGGAAATAACCTATTCTAAAAACACATTTATCGGGTGCTTTCATTTTTTTCTTTATTTTGTCTGTAATTTCACTTGTGCCTGACTGTTTAAATATTTTGGACAATCTTTTCATATTTTGTTTTGTTATAAAAGAATTTGAGATTTCGTATTCCATTTCTGCAAGATTAAATTCTTTGAAGGTATCATATAAATACAAATTTTTATCGGGAAAATACGCATTAATTATAGAGGCAAAATCCCCAAAAGCAACTCCTGCTTCGGCTACATCTCCTTTTAAATTATTATTTAAAATTTCATTTGCACAAAGTTCAAAAGTCCTGTTTCTTGCATACTCAATAAAATACTTACTATTTTTTATTCCTTTTTTAATTGGAGAAATCAAACCTAATTCGCAGCCATAACAGAAGTATTTAGCTATCTGATTATGAAAAAATAACGTTTTTGCAAATATATTTGCTTTACGGTTCATAATATCTTAAAAATCTTTCTGAACAAAGCTCTCAGAAGTCATTATCATCTATTAGTTATTAATAGTCAATTCTTATATTAAGCCCGGTTAGCCTAAATATCGATTACAAATAAAATTACAAAGATTCATAGGTCATTTCGATAGCCAAGGTCGAGAATGGACAGTTAAATCACGAAAGTAATAAAATTTACTTGGGTACAAAATATACCAGTCAATGGTTAGATTACAGCAAATTTCAGGGGAAATCAAACAGGGTAGACTTTTAAAGCTCTTAATATAAGTATAACAACTTCAAAGTCGGTTTTTGTATTATTCAGGAAACAAGGACGGCTTTTTGAATAATACAGAAACAATCATTGGGTAATTTAATATAAATGAGGAACAAATTTCTTGTATTTAGCATATTATTTTTGATGTTCAATAGTTTTATACTTGCGGCAAAAGCGCAGATACCGCAGAAAGAAAAAGCTTTGGATAATCAAACGCCTTTGGAGTTTGAAAATCTGCAAAATATTGAAAATATAACTCCTATATACACTCATTCATATATCAGAGATGATAAAAAGTCGCCTTTTAGTCCTAAAATCAAATATGATGCCAAAACCCAACTGGGTAACGATCCGCCGCTTAAACTTTCAACATCAGCTGATGTAATCAATTATAAAAAAATACCATTGTCCATGGCAATTGAATATGCACTTGAGAATAATCGTGATATAAAAAATATTCGCCTAAACATAAATGTTGCAAAAAATGACATAAAAAGTGCAAACAGATTAAAGAATCCTTACATTCAATCATTTTTCAATACCGGGACAGCAGCCACTGACAACCCAAACTCCGTTGGATTAATAGTTCCTGTAGAAATTGCAAAACGCTCCGCCAGAAAAAATCTGGCTAAATCCTCACTTGAATTGACAAAGGGGAGCGTTGCCCTTGCAGAGTTAAGCCTAAGACTTAATGTAAGACAAGCTTATGTTAATTTAGTTGCGGCAAAATCAACCTTAAAAATCTTAAACGACCAAAGACTTCTACTTCAAGACCTTGTTAATATTTCTCAAAAAAAATATAAAGCGGGAGCAGCTCCCGGGATGGATGTAATTCACTCTAAAATGACGCTTAATCAATTGCTTTTACTGGAGAATTCCGCAAGAACAAATGTGCTTGTGGAAAGACACAAATTTAACTTTTTACTGGCGTCAATTGATTTTGATTCAATTGAGGATTACCTCCCCGAAGAAAAAGATTTTATCTTTATGTTAACCCCAAATCCCTCAGGAATAATGCCTGATTTTGAACATGTGGCAGAACTTGCGATGTCTAAGAGAATTGATATAAAAAACGCAAAGCAAGAAATCGATGTTGCAAAAAAAAACCTCATAAATATCGCCCGTAAGCGCATTCCTGATATAGATATAGGAGGAGGATATCTTTTTGTACCGAGTGAATTGTCTACAAGAGACCAAGTCACAATGGGTGTTTTTGCTGCTCTGAACATAACAGAAATTCCTCTTTTATATCTTCATAATCCGGAGATTAAAAATGCAAAGATTTTGTTAAACCAAAAACAAATCAACTACGAAAACGTTAAGCATAAAGCGCTAATGGATTTGCATGCCAGCTACGATGCCTTTATAACTGCTCAGGCAAATTTAAATTATTACAACGATATTTTATTAACTGAGTCAAAGCAATTTTTACAAATGGCGAGGCAAAGTTATTTAATAGGAAAAGCAAGTATTACTGATTATATTTTTATAGAACAGTCTTACAGGAATATTATGATTAGCTATACAAAAGCGCTTTGTGATTATTACAGCTCCTGGATAAATGTCCTCAGAGACGTCCAAGATGAGGAATTTAAGCTGTATGAATAAGTTATTTAAAAAAATAATAAAATATTTTATTATAAATAAATACCTGTCAATCGTAGGTATAATAATATTTCTGCTTCTTGGAATTATCGGCTTCAGGAACATTGATATAGAAGCTTATCCTGATTTCACAAATCCCTTGGTTCACATAGTTACTAAAATGCCCGGTAAAAGTGCGGAAGACATCGAACGATTGGTAACTATACCTCTTGAAAAAGAATTAAACGGAATTCCTAATGAACAAAAACTTTATTCCACAAGTATTTTCGGGCTAGGCATCATACATGTTGTCTTTGATGATATTTGGGGAATAACTTCGCCTTTAATAAGGCAGCAGGCTATGGAAAGAATTTACAAAGCGGATATTCCTGATAATGTCAAACCGGAGCTTGGTCCAGATACATCTGCAATCGGTGAAATATATCGTTATTCATTAGTGTCTGATTTCTATAAACCTATGAGTTTAAAGGCTATTCAAGACTGGCAGCTTGTAAAATTATTTAAACAAATACCCGGAATCATTGATGTAACAAGTTTCGGAGGACCTGTTAAAACTTATAAAATAGCTCTGGATCAGGAAAGAATAAGATTTTACAACCTTGATATACGGCAGATTTACGACTCAATAGCACGATCAAATTCAACCGGAGGCGGGCATTATATAGGTGTGAACAACCAGTCTTTTATTGTTCGAGGAATAGGTCTATATACTGATGCCGACAGTATTGCCAATACGGAAATAACTTCTTCAAGTGGTATACCAATAAGAGTAGAAGATGTTGCAACTGTTTCTATACAGCCTGCAATAAAAATAGGACAGGTTGGCTTAAATTATCAAGACGATGCTATCGAAGGAATTGTTCTTATGAGAAAAGGTGAAAACCCCACAAAAGCAATTGCAGCTTTAAAAAATCACCTTTCTACAATAGAAAAAAAACTCCCTAAAGGAATCTACATCAAACCCATTTATGAAAGAGAACATCTAATAAATGAAACATTACACACAATCGGGCACAACATTGCCCTTGGAATAATATTCGTTGTGATAATTTTATATGCTTACATATTAAATCTAAGAGTAACATTGATTGCTTCTTTGGTAATTCCTCTGGCAATTTGCTTCGCTTTTATGATGTTCAGTGTGTTTCACATCTCGGCAAACCTTTTAAGCCTTGGAGCAGTTGACTTTGGAATATTAGTTGACTGTTCAATTATACTATTAGAAAACATATTCAGATACTTTACAGAATATAAAAATCCGCTCACTCCAAAAAAGAAAAATGCATTGGTATATAAAGCAACTCTGGAAGTAGGCGGGGTTATTACTTTTTCAACTTTTATCATTTTTTGTTGTTTTCTTCCGCTTTTTGCATTTGACGGGGTAGCAGGAAAATTATTCCATCCTCTGGCTTTTACAATGGGATTTTCTTTACTGGGCGCAGTTTTAGCTTCATTATTACTTCTTACGGGCCTTTCCTCTTTGTGGATGGCTAACGGTAAGATAGTTGAAAATAAAAATAAAATATTTATTTTATTAAAACTATGGTATAGAGCGAAGCTAAGAAGAATTTTGGATCGTCCTTTTAATCTTCTCGTTTCTGTTCTTGCCTTATTCATTTTAAGTATATTTATATTTTTGAACATGGGTTCAGAGTTTCTGCCAAATCTTGATGAAGGAAACATATGGCTAAGAGTAACAATATTGCCCAGAAATACAACTATTTCTCACTCTGTTGAAGTTGCAAGACAGGTAAGAGTGAAACTCCTTGAATACCCTGAAGTTAAAAATGTAATTTCCCAAATAGGAACCGCAGATGACGGAACCGATCCCAATTTATTAAGCAATATAGAAAACCTTGTGGACTTAAAACTTGCCAAAGACTGGCGGCCCAAATGGCACAAAAACAAAGTAAAATTAATCGAAGACATGTCACAAAAACTGGCAGAAATCCCAGGCATTACTACATATTTCACACAATATATTCAAGATAACGTAGAAGAGTCCATTGCAGGTTCTAAAGGACAAGTTGTTCTTAAGATATATGGTGATGATTTGTATGAACTGCAAAATCTTCTCGATAAGAGTATGGATCTTTTAAAACACGTCAAAGGAATAGTTGACTTAACCTGTGACCAGATTATAGGACAACCCCAGTATCAGATAAGGGTGGATCGTGTAAAAGCCGGACGATACGGGCTTACAAGTGATGATATTCAAAAAGTAATAGAAATTGCTATAGGGGGTAAAAATGCAACTCAGGTTATTGAAGGTGAAAAGAGATTTAATGTGTTTGTAAGGCTCGAACAACATGACAGAGACTCTTCAAATAAACTCGCAAATGTAATTATAAAAACGCCTTCCGGGATATCAATACCCTTATCTAACTTAACAGAAGTTGTGCCGAGCAATGGAGCAATGGTTATTTCAAGAAGCGAAAACTCAAGAGTTGCAATTGTAAGGTTTAATATAAGAGGAAGAGATTTAGGTTCTACCGTTAAAGAAGCTCAAAAAATATTAAACAAAAAACTGGAATTACCCTCCGGTTACAACTTGAAATGGACAGGACAATCAGAAAATCAAAAGAGCGCAAATGCTCGTCTGGCAATAATTTTACCAATAACAATAATAATAATTTCTGCTATTTTATATATCGAATACAAAGATTGGGAATATGTACTGATTGCTATGTCTTCAATAATTGTTGCTTTTACGGGATGTATATTTTCGCTTTTTTTAACGGGTACATATTTCTCAATATCAGCCGGCGTAGGATTTATAGCTGCAATCGGAGTATCAATACAAAACGGTACAATTATACTTTCATCATTAATTAAACACAGCAAAACATGCGGTAAAAATATAAATTCATTACTGAAAGGTTCCGTACAAAAATTAAGACCGGTCTTAATTACCGCAAGTATAGTTACATTAGGATTACTGCCTGCAGCTGTTTCTAACGGGATTGGCGCACAAAGCCAAAAACCTTTTGCAATAACAATTATCGGAGGGATTGCCTTTGGAACTGCTTTTAGAATTTTTTTAATTCCTGTTTTGTTTAAGTTATTAAAATATGACAACAAGTTAAGGTTTAGGAGTGCATAAAATGTTTAATAAATGCAAAAAATTAATAAACATTATGCTCTTCCTACTTTTGGCAGGATTACTCTCGGGCTGCAATTTTAAAAATATCAGTAATGTAAAATCTGTAAATGAAAATCAAATATTTCTGAATTCAGAAGAAGAAGTGAATGCCAAAATTGAAACAGAAAGCGTAGAATACAGAAACATACCACTCCAAATTACAATCCCCGCACAATTTAAACCTATAAGCAAATATCTGGACAGAATTTATGCACCAATATACGGTAAAATCATAAACGTACTTGTAGAACCGGGTAGAATTGTAAAAAGAGGCGAGCCTTTAGTTATGATTAAATCTGATGAGATAGGACAAATCCAGCTCTCGTTTCTGGATGAATACATTATCGTTGATTCTAATGTAAAACAAATGAGCGCACAATATAATCTGTCAAAGCAAACTTATCAAAGGGAAAAAATTCTCTATAACGAAGGCATCGCTTCACAGGCGGAATACCAAATTGCTTATGCTCAATTTCTTAAAGATAAAGCCAATCTGGATTCATTAAAAACCCAAAGAAGCGCTTTAATAAAGGTCTATTCTCAAAGAGTTGCGCTCTACGGGGGCGATGAAAGCAGTATCAGAAAAGCAATTTCAACAAAAACAATCTATCCTTTTGTAACCCTTTATTCTAACAAAAACGGCGTTGTCCTTACAAGAAAGGTCAATCCGGGTGAAATAATCGACAAAAACAAAGAATTATTCAACATAGCAGATTTATCTACAATCTGGCTTGTCGGTTATGCTTTTGAAAAAGATGTTCCTCATCTTAAAATAGGGCAAAATGTTAAAGGAATGATGCAAGAATATCCTAATCAAAACGTTTACGGAAAAATATCTTACGTTGCATCTCTGCTTGATGAAGACAAGAAAACGCTTGAAGTAAGGGCAGATATACCAAACCCTGATTTTTCAATCAAGCCGAATATTTATGCGGAAATGACAGTTAACGTAGGAGCAATCAATGCATTATCAGTGCCAAACAGCGCCTTGGTGAAGTATGGAGATTACACATTTGCTTATGTCATGGTAAAACCTCACGTTTATGAAGAAAGAAAGGTTGAAACCGGCAGATGCAACGATTATCATACAGAAGTCAAATCCGGCTTGAAAAAAGGCGAAACTGTTGTTTCAAAAGGAGGATTTTCACTTCTTGGAGAAAGCATAAAAATGAAAGAAGAATAATTAAATTTATATAAAAAATTAATATTTATTTTAAAAATTTTAATTATCAAGAAAGCCTTTAAAAGGCAGATTGTAAAATATATTTAATAATCCGGCAAAAGAAAACAATTTTTCAGCTCTTTGTATTTAATATATTATATAAAATTCAATAAAAACAGTGTGTCATGGACATAAATAATTATTCTACCTACAATACAAAGAGAAACACCTTTAAAGCAATCTCAAGCATTAAGGCAACCGCTGAAAAAACTAACAGTTTTTTCAGCCGTAAAACTGCTTCAGACAGTGCTGTTTTATATACACGGTTAAAACCTGAAGCTGAAGAAATAAAAAATGAACTTGTCAAAACCAAATCCCAGCAAGGACTAATTGGAAAAGCATGGGACGGAATAAAAAATACTCTCAAAATGAAGGCAGGTTCAAATACTGTCGAAAATGCAATTAAAAACCTTCAAAACGGCAAAATAAAAAAAGAAGAAGCGCAAGAAATTTTAGCAAAATATCAGGATGGTCAAAAAACCTGCTTAGATGTTGTTGCAGATATGGTTTCAGGTATAATAGCCGTCGGAGCATTTTCAATTGCAGTCCCCACAGGAGGAACATCTCTTGCCATAGGACTCGGACTTTCAACACTGCTAGGCGCAGGCATAAAAACAGGAATAAAAGGAATCGATGCCAAAAGGCACGGCAGAGAATATAACCATAAAAACCTTACATATGATTTAATTACAGGCGGAATAAACGGTATATTTGCACCTGTTACAAATGGTCTCGGTTCAAGTCTGACGAAAACTATCGGCTGTAAATTGGGTCTTGAGGTAACAGGCGATCTCGTTGAACAAGGAGCTAAACAAACCCTGAAATCACTCATCGTCAATCAAAGTATTGATGTTGTGGGCGGGTCTGTAGGTAAAAGAGCCTTGGCGCTTGGAGCAGGTATGGCGATTGACGGTGCTTTAGGCGGAACAGCAGATAATGTAACAAGAGCGGCACTTGAAAAACAAGATGCAAAAGGCATAGCGCAGGCAGGATTACAAGGGTTCTTGGGCGGATTAATAATGGCTCCTGTAATAGGAGGCGGTTTTAGAGTTGCAGGCAAGCTTGGTAAAAAAATCGGCAAAAAGGTATCTAAAAACAGCCTCGATATAGATAATACTCCTTCAAAACCTTCTGTTAAAATCAGTAAAAATTATAAGAAATTATTTAAACAATTTATAAAAGATAATCCCGATTTAACCAAAAAACTAACTAAATGGGATATTAAATATATTACAAAGTCTTTAAATGACAATAATTACAGCCATTTAAAAACAGTTCTTGAAGCAGCGGCAATTAATACAGACTCACCCAGAATCGAAACACACTACATAGGCTTCATTTTAAAAGAATTAAATGATGATAACATAACTGTTTTAAGCAAAATATTAAATAAAAAATCTGTGAATCCTTTAGATAATAACGGCTATTTATTTTACGGTTATGAAATTTCAGGAATGATAGGCAGTATTAATTCGCAGAACATTGAAATTATAGATCCTATTTTAGACAGGGCCGGAACATTTGCAAGTTATAGTATTGAACCGATTTTGAAGTCGACCGGTAAAGAAAATATTGATATTGTAAAACAACTGATAACCAGAAAATCTCCTGAAAACGGTGAATATTTAATTAAGCTGGATGTTATCAGAGACCATATGTCAAAACTCAATAGCGAAAATTCAGATTTTATGAGAGCAATTATAGACACAGAGAGATTCGACCTCATAACAAGCTGGGATTTTGACAATATGTTTCAAAATGTCAATAAAAATAATTTAGAGGCAGCTATAGCACTTTTAAAAGCGCAAGACAAGACAAAACAGCACAAAATAGGTAAATATTCACTTGCAGATATACTGAAACATATTAATGATGATAATAAAGATTTGATTGCACCTTTAGTAGATATTTTCTCAACCCAGGATATACAAAGCTTCTATTCAAACATGTTTGAATATAAAATTACAGACACAATCAAAAATAATACTCAGGGAATGCATTTATTAAGACAAATTGTAGATGAAAACAAGCTCGGAAAAAGAAAATTTTCAACAGAAGATATGTCTAAAATGTTTTTTGCGGCAAGTGAAGACAAAAAGCCTCTCCTTGATTCTCTCTTAAAAACACCTGATTTAAGCGAAGCCGATATCACAGGATTGTATTCCAATTCAAATAAAAATACGGCAGGAGTTTTGTCATTGTTGACAAATACTAAACAAAAAGGAACTATCTCTTCTAAAGTAATGCAGCAAATGAAAAATAATATAAATCATATTGCTAATGACACAAACGCAGTGTTATTTTTACTGGAAGCCCAAAAAAAAGGGCGTTTTGATGTTATAGCAAAAGTCTTTGAAGCATTGGATGAAGCCTCTCCCGCAGGTAAATCAAACTTTAGCGGGGTATTGAATATATCTCCCTCTTCTGACAAATATTTCACATCAACAGGTCCTAATTTGGCACTTTTAGACCTGCCTAAAGACAAACTGGATATAAAGCTGGATGCATTAAAGCTGATTTTAAAGAATCAAGGTGACAATGTATATTCACCAAGAGTAGCTTCAAAAGAAGTGAGTGAACTCTTGGAGTTTGCCGACAAAGATAATTACGATATTATCAGCTACTTATTATCCCAACAGGCAAAAAACAGTTACAACAAGTATATTTACGATGGAAACGAAATCGCCAAAATATTAAAAGATGCAAAACCGGGTTCCTTAGAGACCTTCAAAGAATTACTTAAATTAAATAACGGCTCTTATTCAGATGAAATACCGGAAATATTATCAAGCATAACAACTAATAATAAAGATTTTATCTTAAAGCATTTTACTTCCAAAACAAAACGTCCTGACCATCATTTTGAAGATACAAAATCAGGATTAAAAGTATTAGGGCAATTATTTGATTCATGTAAAACAAAGCAGGAAAGAGAGTTTTTAGAAACGCTCTCCGAAATGATGGGTGATAACGATACATACAGATTGACCGTACAAAATATCAAAAACTTAGTGGATTTATATAAAGCTAACCCGAGTGCAAAAAATTCTTCACAAATAATAGAACTACTTAACTTAAAATCTATTGACGGCAAAAACTTTAGATTTACAAAATTATCTCTGACAGAAAATTCAAGCCAAATTAATACCGCCAATATCAGTTCGGTCTTAAAAATGATGAATCTTGATGAAACAGATTACAGATTTAACAGCCTTGCAGATGTAATTGAACTCTCTAACATGCTTGCAAATCCTTATGTAAACCATGATACACTTAAAAAAATCCTTGCAATGACAGCTACAAACGGAAATAAAACAGAATACAGATTTAACAGTATTAGTGAAATAAAATCTATACAAAATCTCATAGAAAACCAAAACTTTGACCAAAGTTTACTGCAAAGACTGTTAAATATCAGGGACATAAATAATGAAAATGACTATCTTGCAACAAATGAAGTAATGTCGTTACTGGAAAAATTCAACAGCGAAAACGCCATACTTATCCCCGAATACAAAGTAAAATTATTGCCTTCAGAAACCTATTCCTATTCAGGTCTTTACAATGATTATGCCGCTACAATCCACAGTAATGCTAAACTCTTAGGTAAATGCGTGGATAAAGGCAACGCAATCCCTTCAGATATGTCATTTAACGAAAAAATTAACTTTTTGGCATATATTAACAGCCTTAGAGCCAAATCACCGGAAGATAAAGATTTAATTAACAAATTATTCGTTAAACACTCAGGGCAAACCGTTAACTTAGATGAACTGGCCTCTGAGTTAATAACATCAATCAAAAAGATTGAAGCTAAATCATTCAAAGAAAAACTGGCAGCCATAAAACAATTCGATGAATTTACGACATGGAGCGCAAAGGAAAAAGAATTACTGGGCTTTGACATTGACAGCTACGTTAATGAATTAAGAGATTTAGTCAACGGTTCTATTAAACCTGTAGTAAGGGCTGATGCTAAAGCGGAAAGAGCTGCCCAGATAAATCTGTTTAAAAATGTTTTTGCAAATAACAGGCCTGATATTGATGAAACACTTAAAAATATTGATTTTTCACAGTTCAAAGCTCTGCCTGACGGCATAAAGCCAGGGCTTCCTCTCACATATCCGAGAGAAATTTTCACAAAAGATTTGACCTTAAAATTAAACACTTTAAAACCAGCAGCCAAAAAAGATATATTAGGGAAATTAAATATAACACTAACAACTAGCGGAAAATCATATGACGGTCTTTTAAGAATTTCCAAACTTGATCTTAATAACCCTGATGAAAAACAAATTTATGACCTTGTAAATAAATTTTTGTTTGAGAACAAAATAAACAGAACAAGTCTTGGCAATGACAAACTCGCAGATATCCTTGACAGTCTAATCGGGGGTTTCCCTGAATTTGTTAACACAATAGGCAAACAACAACACTCTACTCATCAATATTCTTTAGATATACATATTTTAAAAGTTTTGAACGAATGTTTAAAAGATGAAGACTATTCAAAGCTATCAGCTGTCGATAAAACCAAACTTAAAATAACAGCAATTCTGCATGATATTATGAAAGCTGACAATATAATTGACAATGACCATCCTGAAATATCGGCACTATATGCAAGAGGAATCCTCGATAAATTTACTTTAGCGGAAAATTTAAAAGACAGAATCTTTGAGCTGGTTAAAAACCACCACTGGCTGAAAGACTATGACCCTATGATGGCTAATGTTAATCCACAGGCGGTTAAATTTAGATTTTATGATGATTATACTATCTCAAAAATAATGGCAGCAAGCGATTTAAAAGGAGTAAATGACAGTTACTTCGCTAAACATGGCGGCAAACTCTCCAAAGAAAGCCAGCAAAAATTAGCTGAAGCTCTTAAAAAATTATATGGTGAATCAAATATTATATTTACCGATGAAATCGTTATAGATAAGCTTCTTGCTAAAATTCCGGTTACCGAATACAAAGGTAATAAATACAGAATTTTAGATTTTACAAAAGTGAAAGATGGAGAAGATCTGTCATACATGGGCTTTCTCCCTGGAACAAAAAAAGAAGATTTAAGGTTTAACGTACATGTAAATGACAGCTCGCCTGAGAATCTTGAAACAATTTATGCCTTATCAAGAATTTCAAATTCAGGCATCATAAGTCAGTCTTCGATATCTCCAAAAAATAAAAGAACATATTATAACAGACGTTTCGGGCTGATTTTAAGCAACCAAAACAACAATATAGCAACAGCAACACCATATAATCAGCATTCCGGATATGGCAAGGATTTTGAACAATTCATAAAATTGAAAACTTCAGAACAAGAAAATTCCCATGTAGGCTCTTACAAAAAATTCAGAAGCTTCATGCCTGAAAAAATCATGGAAAGCTTAGGAATAACAAAAGATGAATACGCCGAATTATACAGACAAATAGGATCTTTCAATTATAAATCTCAAATCTCAGACAATGAACTCTTCAATGTAGGTCAACATACCCTTAGCGGAGCTGACATTAAAAAAGCTATAAAAAACACACAGGATTTACTTCTATCACAGCCTTACGGTTATGAACACAGTGAAGTTGTAGCATTTAACTCAAAACCGACAGGATTTATGGCAAAAGTCGATAAGATTGAAGACATTCCTTCAAATTATCTTGAATTCATAAGAAAAAGAAATCTGCCGATTTATCTTTTCGGCTCATAATTTTAAGCTGTTTTAAATTTTAATTTTCAGACAATTCTTTGATTGCGTCCGCTATCAAGGGTGAAATGTCAACTTGTGTTATTTTAGAAGGCGCATTCGCTTTAAGAGGCAAAGTATTAGTAACTATAACTTCTTTTATTGGAGCCTTTTCCAGCCTGTCATAAGCAGAACCGCTAAATATTCCATGTGTCGCACACACATAAATGTCCTTAGCACCTCTATCTTTTAGCATTTGAACAGCTTCAACTATTGTTCCTGCAGTATCAATCATATCATCACATAAAACGCAGTTCTTACCCTCAACGTCCCCGTATAAATTTACGGCTTTTGCCTCATTATGTTGTTCTCTCTTTTTATGAATAACCGCATAATTAGAATCCAATTTTTCAGCTAAAAGTTCTGCCCTTTTAGTTCCGCCTGCATCGGGACTGACGACTACAATGTCTTTAAGTTTTTTGCTTTTAATATACTTTGCAAGTTCAGGGACAGCAGAAATATGAACGACATTCGTGCTATTTTCAAAAAATCCCTCTATTTGAGCAGCATGCAAATCCACTGCTATAACTTTGTCAACACCTGAAGCTTCAAGCAATATTGCATGTAATTTAGCTGCAATCGGTTCACCTTTTACAGCTTTTCTATCCTGTCTTTCATATCCCATATAAGGAATAACGGCAATTACTCTTTTTGCATCAGCACGTTTAGCAGCATCACTCATTAAAAAAAGTTCCATCATACTATCATTAACGGGGCTTGCAGATGGCTGAATAATGTAAACATCTTTACCCTTCATATTTCCTTGCATATTCACGGAAATTTCTCCATCCAAAAAATTCTTCAGAGTTCTTTCGCCTGTTGTTAGCCCCAACTGCTCAGCAATAGACTTAGCCAAAGAAGTATTGGCACGACCAGAATATATAACAGTCTTTTCCGCCAAGGTTTTAGAGCACATACCAAAAGAAACAATATCAGCACCCAAAGGCTTTAAATTAGAGTATCCCCGTTTGTTAATGCTGTTATTCAACCTATATCTGTTATTTGGATATAAGGGAATTATATTTGAGATTCTCATATTACTCACTCTCTTTCGTTAGTTTCAATCTTATTTGTATAACCTATTCTTATAATATATTGAAAAAAATTCTCAGGCATGATTCTTAAAATATTCTGTCTTTCTTTTATCAAATCTCTTATTTTCGATAAAGAAATATCAAAAAAGACCTGAATACTTTTAAAACTCAGCTCTTCCATATTTAATTCTTATGCAATTTTTTATTTGCCATATAAGGTTAAACTTAAAACTCTAAAGCTTAATCTTTAGAAAATGATGACCTGTTTTCACGTCTTAATGAGAAATAATGGGGTGATAGAATTTCAATTTTCTCTTCATTGAATTTTTCATGTATATTTTTGTGCAGCTCTGAATAAATACTTTGCATCAGCTCAGGGTGATTTGTATAAGCATTAATCTGGTACTTGATATAGAAATCCGAAAGTTCAAGTTGCAAAACAAAAGGTTCAGGCTCAACCAAGATATTTTCTGTCGCAAGAGCAGCCTTAATAAGTATTTCATGAGCTTTTTGCCATGGTATCTCATAGCCAAGAGAAATTGTAGTATTCAAAATCAATCCCGATTCTTTGGCAGAAAAACTGTAATTTATAATGTGACTTGCTATTACAACAGAATTAGGAACAGATATGATTTCGTTTTTAATAGTTTTAATTCTCGTAACCAGAAGTGTATTTTCAAACACATCACCAACGGTATTGTCTATCTTAAGCCTGTCACCTACCTTAAAAGCCCTTGTATAAGTTAAAATTATACCGGTAATCATGTTTGAAAGCGCCGATGATGAACCGAGTGAAATCAAGACACCAAAGAAAATTGAAATAATCTTAAATGCATCAGTATTAGCTCCCGGGAAATAAGGTAAAATAACAGCCAGAGTAATCAGATAAACTACACCTCTACAAATTCTTGAAGTAATATTTGACCATTCCGGATAAAAACCTTTAATAGCAATTTTTCCTTTTTCCATCTCTGAAAAGAGAAATTTTATAAACATACTTATATAGTAAGCTATGACAATACATAAAGTAATAAAAAACAGCTTGGGGATGTAGGCTGCAAACCCAAATATAAATCCGCCCAGAATATCAGTAAAATTGCGAAAAAGGACACTTGATAAATTAATTGTTGAGGGATAGAAGCTAAATATCAGTACAAAATAAAAATATAATGCAAAAACCGCAATTAATGTTGCAGCAATCTTTGACATTATAGTTATAGCAAAAATAACCTTACTTCTTGAAAATAATTGTGTTTTTTGAATTTTAAGACCTGTAAGAGCTTTTAATCGCATTGACTTTCTAAGCTTTTCAAAAAGCAAATGCAAGAAATAAATAAAAATTATAATAAATAATGTTGCGGCTATCGTTTTTGCAATTGCCTTCAGCCAAAATTTCATCTTGTGGTTATTTCTATATATTTTTATGGATTTTTTAATTTTTGACACATATTCATTAGTAAGCTCTTCCCGTAATTTTTCTTCAACTTTGGCATCTTTATCCGTTACTGAAATTATTATTTTATCTTTTATATTTATATTATCAAAGTCCAAATGCGGTTCTACATAAATGTTTTCCGGGTCAAATGATTTATCATCGGCTATTTCTTTAATTCTTTTGGAAACAATTTGAGCCCTTAACTGTGAATCAATAGAGCCTACTGAATTTTTTAAGACAAGTACTTTTTGATTATCCAGCTTGACAAAAGCAGGAACGGAAGCCTTGTTCTGGGCAAAAACAGACCTGATAATGAGTAACAACAGTAATATAAAAAATATTTTTAAATAATTTTTTTGATTCATAAACCCTCAATCTCAAAAAAACATATTTTAATATTTTGTTAAATACCTATAAAGAGAGACCAAATGAGTAATATGTACAACATATTTAAATTTTTTAGCCGAATAAAATTGCAATATAAAACTTTTAATTTTAAAATGTACGCTGTAGACTTATTATCAATAAAAAACAATAATATAAATAGACCTATACATTCATAAGGACAAGCAAATGCTTAACCAGTTTTCGAGAACAGAGCTTATATTTGGAAAAGAAGCAATAGAAAAACTTAAGAATTCAAGAATAGCAATATTCGGAATAGGAGGCGTCGGAAGCTATACGGCAGAAGCTCTTGTAAGAAGCTCCATCGGAATACTTGACTTAATTGATGATGACAAAGTTTGTATAACCAACATAAACAGGCAGCTTTTTGCAACAACCAAAACAATAGGAAAATATAAAGTTGATGTAGCAAAAGAGAGGCTTCAAGAAATCAATCCGAATGTTTGTATAAACACTTACAAAACTTTTTATCTGCCAGAAACATCAAATCAGTTTAATTTTGCTGACTACGACTACATTGTAGATGCAATTGACACAGTAAAAGGCAAACTGGAGCTTGTTGTAAGAGCAAATGAAACAAATACGCCGATAATAAGTTCCATGGGTGCCGGGAATAAAATTAACCCGACGGCCTTCAAAGTAGCGGACATTTACGACACAAAAGTCTGCCCTTTGGCGAGAGTTATGAGGCAAGAGCTAAAAAAAAGAAATATTAAAAAATTAAAAGTTGTCTACTCTGAAGAAACTGCCATAAAACCCTCTGAAGATATGTCAAAAAGCTGTAGGACACAATGTGTCTGCCCCCCAGGTACAACAAGAAAATGTACTCACAGGAATCAAATCCCGGGCAGCAATGCATTTGTTCCTCCTATAGCCGGTCTGATTATGGCTGGTGAAATAATTAAAGATTTAACAGGATTTTAATTATTTTTATTAAATAAATTTTTACAACAATATCTTTTCTTCTAAGAGAATTTTATATTATAATTATCAAATATTAAAAGCTATAAAGAGACTTGATGAGAGAGAGTGGCATAAAAAAAGAATATGTCTTAATATTTGTTCTTTTTGCATTTTTTTGGTTTGGAATAGCTGTATTAACAAAAACAATGTTTTCTGGCTTCCATCTGACAGATGATTATATTATTTTGCAAATAAAAAATTCTATAGATAAAATAGGATTAATACCGACTTTCACCGAATATATGAAGCCTGAAATGACAGGAAGACTCAGACCTTTTTATCTTTCTTTTTTAATTCTAAGAACATATTTATTCGGAAGCCATTATATTTTATGGTCAATGCATCTTTTACTTTCGGCAACAATTTCTTCGTTTTTATTTTATTTATTTGCAAGAATCATAAAATTCCCAATCTCAGAATCAATTTTATTTACAATTTATTCTATGCTCGGATATCAATCTATAATATGGTTTCACCTTGGTTATAACGAAACTCTGGGAATAATATTTTTATCATTCGGCTTTTTATTTCTTGCCCTTGAAATTTACAGTGAAAAATATAATAAAATTTACAACTGGCTGTTTGTCATTTTCATATTCTTAACAATAATGTGCAAAGAACCTTTTATACTATTAATTCCTGCATTAATTTACATGAAACATCAAATAATTTCCCAAAAGACAAATATTTCGATAGTTAAATCCATAAAAAATGATTACAAAACAATAGTTTTATTATTGCTGTTATTTATTTCAAGTCTTTTGTATTTAATATTTGGAATCAAAGATCTTAGCCTCGGATACTGCGGAATATCTGAATTTGAACCTTTTAGCTATATTCAATCCCTGATTGATTTATCTAACGCTTCTTTCGGAATACCTTACATAATAATCGCAATAATTTTATCTTGCTTATATGAAAAAGAAAACAAAAATATATTTATAAAATTTATTAAAGAAAATCTGCACATCTTTGTAGTATTTCTGTTAATAATAATACCCCAATGCATTATTTACGCTAAAAGCGGATTTTTTGCAAGGTATCTTACGCCTGCATCTGTAGGGTATTCTTATTTATTAATTTACTGTTTGAAATTTTTCCGGGAAAATGTAAAATCCAAACTCAAAAAATTTATTGTTTATTTGTTGCTGACAATTTCAATTCTTTCAATATTTAAAGAAACTTTTATATCAGCAATTTTGTATGCAAATAAGGGAATTAATGCCCATAAAGTTTTAAATTTAATTGATGAAAAAATTAAACCTGATAAAAAAATTGTTATAGTAGGGGATGTTACAAAAAACTTTGAACAAACACAAGCATTTAGGAATTATTTAGAATTACAAAAAGATGCAAAAACAAATATTTGGTATCAGCCGATTTTCTCAAAAACTCCCTTTGCAATGAGTCCTTTTGAATTGTATTTAATTACGCAATTTCAGAAAGAAAATCAGGACAAACTTCAATTAACCTTCGACAACAATACTAATGCAATTATTATATTTAAAAATATTTATCCATTGTTCTTAAAACAAAATAAGAATAATCTCAAAAATTATAATCTATATGATTATGATAACTTTAAAGTGTATATTAAAGCGGGTCTTTAATTTTTATTTTAGTGAAGTTTAAGCTGGCAGCCTTTGTCATGAAAATTCTCAGGCTCTATTTGAATAGTAGAATGAATAATATGAAATTTATCTTTTAACAAATCATTCGCCTTGCACAAAATTTTTTCACTGTCACAGACCTCAGCTACAATATGAACACTTAAAGAAACGGTATTTGAACCTATACTCCACACATGAAGGTCATGTACATTTTTTATGCCTTCGATTTTAGAAATTTCATCCTTAATTTTTTGAACATTAATATGTTTTGGAGCCGCCTCCATTAAAATCTGGACGGCTGCGTTTGTTATATTTATTGAACTATAAAGAACCAAAAAAGCAATAATAACACTTACTATAGGGTCTGCAATATAAAAGCCCCAGCCATAAGCCAAGATACCTGCAATAATAGCCCCGATAGAACCCAATAAATCTCCCAAGACGTGGAGAAATGCGCCTTTTATATTTAAATTTTCTTTACTGCCTCCATGCAAAATAACAGCACCGACAATATTGACAATCAACCCGCCTGAGGCAATTGTCATCATAGTCAATGCATCAATTTTTTGCAGCATGTTAATTCTGTGATAAGCCTCAAATATTATAGCAAAGGCAATAAATATTAATGTAACGCCGTTTATAAGAGCAGCAAGAATTTCTGCACGGTAATATCCGTATGTTTTTTCCAAAGGTGCTTTTTGAGATGAAAGCCATAGCGCAAAATACGCTAAGGCCAAAGAAGCGACATCTCCAAGCATATGGCCCGCATCAGCAGTCAAGGCAAGACTGTTTGTATATATTCCGCCCAAGAATTCTGCAACCATATAAAATGCCGTTATGCAAAGAACCCAAAAAAGACTTTTAGAATTATGATGATTATGATGATGGTGATTATCTGTACAATCAGAATGTGCCATTCTTACGCCCCCTGAAATATAAAGACAACTCAATTATACGATAGTGATTCAAGTTGTCAAAAAAATAATTCTGCAAGATTTTTAAAAATAAAATTAAAGTTAAAGATTTTTAATTTAATATAAAGTTTCTTTAAGACAAATGGCATTTTTTTTTGTGTTCCTTTTTTATTTCTACGTAAGTATTTCGAAAGATATAAAAATGATAGACAAGCTAAGTTTTAAAGGTTACTCGTTAATTAAAGAAAATGAAACTGCACCTGTTAAAACACAAAATAATATAACTTTTAATTCTGATACGCAAAAATTGAAAGATAATCCGAATTCTTATTATAATAGGATTATGTTCACAGGCGTAAGTAAAGTCCATCATAATGCTGAAAAGCATAAACTTCAAAACTATAAAGCCTGCCTTATTGGAGGAGCAATAGGAGACTCTTTAGGCTATCCTGTTGAATTTTCAAGATTAGAAAGAATAAAAGAGACATACGGTTCAAACGGTATTACAAATCTAAAACTTGATAAAGGTCAAGCCATAATCACAGATGATACACAAATGACAATGTTTACTGCTGACGGACTTCTAAAATCAGCTCTAACGTCTTTTGATGAAAACAAAATCCCTGACATGAAAACAATCTATAATTCATATCAAGATTGGCTTAAAACTCAAGGCTACGGGAGCTTAAGACCCACATCAAAAGGTGGCTGGATAAGTAAACTGGACGAACTGCAAGTTAGGCGTGCCCCCGGGAATACATGTATAGGTTCCCTTGTAAGCGGAATCCCCGGAAGCATTGAACGTCCGACTAATGATAGTGAAGGCTGCGGCGGAGTTATGAGAGTTGCACCTGTCGGTTTAATGTATTATAAAAACCCCAAACTTGCCTTTGAAGTAGGAGCAAGATGCGCCGCATTAACACACGGCAGCCCGAACGCTTATCTTGCTGCGGGGATCCATTCTTGCATAATTGCAAATTTGGTTAACGGTAAAAATATTAGAAAAGCTGTAGATAACTCAATAGAAGTTCTTAAAACCTATCAAGGAAGTGAAAAATTACAAGGATTAATGGCTCAAGCTAAAAAAATGGCAAATTCTGATATCCATCCTGAAGACGCCATAAGTATATTAGGCGAAGGCTGGAACGGAGATGAAGCGATTGCAATAGCAACTTACTGTGTATTAAAATCTCCAAACAACTTCAAAAAAGCCTTAATTATGGCGGTAAATCACGATGGAGACAGCGACTCCACAGGTGCCGTCGTAGGCAACATCCTTGGGACATATCTTGGAATTGAAGCCATACCTACTGAATGGAGAGCCCACATTGAACTTAAAGATGAGATAGAGCAGATTGCAGGAGATTTATATTATCCTCCAGGCAAAATCGAAAACGCAGAAAAAAGATATCCTCTTAAGTAAGCACAATAAAAAATAACTAATAAAAGCTGCCTTTAAAACTTAAAGGCAATTTTTTTATCAGTTAAAAAATAGAATTTTATTCCTGCTCGTATGCCAACTGATGGTTTTTGAAAATCCTTACTATTTCAGCATCTTCAACAGATTCTATACCTTCTTGTTTTATTTGTTCCATAATAGCTACAGCTTCATTCACTGCCTTACTAAAAGCCTCTTTTGCCTGTTCTTTACTCCAGGATTTTTTACGGTAAGAACCTAAAATTTGTTGTTCATACGAAGTCAAATTTTTATCATTTTCATCTTTTGATATAATCAGACCAAGATGCTTATCACCTTTAGCTTCCTCCTTTAAAATGGCTCTTGTATAGGGGCATAGATGCCAGGCAATTTTCATTCTCAAAGAAGTTTCACTGTCATTAATCTTTCTTGATTCAAGGGTTTCTGCGGATTTTTTTGCTTTTTGGATAGTTAATGCTTCAAGCTCAAGTTCTCTTTCAAGCTCAAGCCTTAGCGCCGTTTCTTCAAGAAATGCTTTATTTTTGGGAGTTTGTGTGTTTATAAATACCTTGTCATAATCATCGTAAAATATATATTCATTAATTATGTCAACATCGCCATTTTGCATCCAATAGCGGATATCTGAGAGTTTAACACCCAATTTTTTAGCTAAATCTTTAACTTCAGAAACGTCAGGATTTTTTGCTCTTAGTCTTTTCAAAACTTCTTCAGATGCAATATAAGGCTCAATATCAACTTTTACGGAATATTTTTCTTTTCCGTCTTTCCTAACTTTTTTGGTTTCTCCCGGCAATTTTCCGGCAACAACCATCTCAGCAAGTTGTTTAGGATCTCCGAATCCGAGTTTTGTCAAATATGAAATCGGAACTGTTATAGGAATATGTACCCCGCTATAGTCATGCCTTTTTTCATATAAAACAGAAGGTACAGGTCTCATTTTATGGACTTTTTCGAGAGTTTGCCGGTTTTGAGGATTAGAAGTATCAATCAAAAGATTATCAATGCCGAGCCCTGGCATAAATTCAGTACCCAACGGTACAAATTCTCCCTTTATAAGATATTGTCTGAATTGATTTTCTTTAATATTGTGCATATTAATGAATTTACCCGCAGGCATGCTTGTAGGAAGTTTTTTCTTAATCATTTCAAGAAAAACTTTATTTTTTTCAAAATCAACATCAATATATTGTTCCCTAACAAGATCAATGTGGCTCGGACGCTCAACGTGGAGAGCTTGCGCTTTATCCCATGCATTTATAACTTCACAACGAGCACCAAGCTCCTTTGCTAAATCAAAAGAACTTTTTATGTTAGGATTTTGACTTATAAGTTCGAATTTTTCAGATAGCTTCAATTCAGGATTATACATAAAGGCAGTTGCCGGATGCAGCCGTGTTTGTTCTTCAAATACTTTCTGAGCTTCTTCTTTTTTATGCTGTTTTTGTAGTCTTACAGCTTCTTTACGTCTTTCCAGATTATTTCTATAGGAAAAACTGTCACCATCAGAAGAAAAACTTACAAAATGGCTGTAAAGTTCTGATTTTTTATTTTTATCAATTTCTTTCAGATTAAAATTAAATTGTACAGGATTTATTTTCATACCTATAAAATAGCGGTAAAGAATTAAAAATACCCCTTTTCGGATAAATTTTACAATTTGTAATAAAAAAATTATAAACTCAAGTCTTTCTGACCTAATGACAAAACCGCTTCCGGAGAAGTCAAATAGTCATAATCTTCTTCCGTAAGTATATTATTTTTAACAATAAATTCTTTAACATTTAAAGAACTTTCCCTAGCTTTTGAAACAATTTCAGTAACTTTTTTATAACCCAATCTCGGGATAAGAGCCGTCAATGTTGCATAACTTTTATCCAAAGTGGATTTAATTTTATCTTCATTTGCTTTTATACCTTTTATGCAGTTTGCAACAAGCATTTCATTTGCGTTTATAAGGAGCTCCAATGTCTCCAGAAAAGAAAAAGCAATCAAAGGCGCAAATTGATTAAGCTCAAGTTGCCCCATAGAAATACATTGATTAATAATAACATCATTGCCAAGTACCTTTATCCCGACCTGAGCAGCAGCTTCAGGGATTACCGGATTCACTTTCCCCGGCATAATAGATGAACCGACTTGCCTTGATGGAAGAATTATCTCAGACAAACCCGCATCAGGACCAGAGTTTAAAAGCCTCAAATCATTAGATATTTTTATGATGTTTGTTGCATGGGCTTTTAAAATACCTGAAACTTCTGCAAAAGCATCCCAATTCTGGGTATTTTCGACCAGATTTTCTGCTCTTGCAAGCCCAATACCCGTTAAATCTCTTAAATGCTCAATTACACCGAAAATAAATTTTCGAGGAGCGCTTATACCTGTACCTACAGCTGTCCCACCTATATTCACGACTCTTAAGCGCTCTTCACACTTATATATCCGCCACCTGTCTCTCGATATCGCTTCAGCATAAGCCGAAAATTCTTTACCCAAAGTAACAAGAACGGCATCAATAAGCTGTGTTCTTGCGATTTTTACAATACCAGCAAACTCTTTTTCTTTGTCCTCAAAGCTTTCCTGAAGAGAAACAACTTTTTTTTCAAGCTCTTTTAAAAGCATTATTGAAGCAATTTTTAAGGCTGTAGGATAAACGTCATTAGTAGACTGATAAATATTAACATCTTCAATAGGGTCAATAATCTCATACTGACCTTTTTTATAACCCAAAAGCCCAAGTGCATAATTAGCAATGACTTCATTGATATTCATATTTAATGAAGTCCCGGCACCTCCCTGCATCGGGTCAACGATTATCTGCTCATCAAGCTTACCCTCAATTAAAACGTCGCAAGCTGATATTATTGCATCAGTTTTTTTATTATCCCAAATCTCAAGGTCTTTCACAGTTAAAATGCAGGCTTTTTTGACATATCCTAACGCTTTTATGAAGCAGTTATGAGTCTTATATCCTGACAAAGAAAAATTCTCAAGTGACCTTAAACTGTTAATCCCCCAAAATGCATCTGAAGGAATATTTTTTGCGCCTAAAAAGTCTTTTTCTTCTCTAAAAGTCATTATTTTCACTGCCTTTTACATTCATCATAAATTTGTTTAGCCAAAGGAAAAGGCTCTAATGCTCTTTCAAAAATTCCCAATGAATAGGCAATTGCAAGCCCGTAATTTGTAATAGGAACCTTGGCCTTTTTAGAGCGTATAATCCTTGATAAAATCTCCCGTCTGTTAGTCATGCAGGCGCCACAATGTATTATAAGCTTATAATCTGAAATGTTTTCAGGAAAATCATGCCCCGCATAATGTATAAATTCAAGCTTTCCTCCGACATATTGGGTTAACCAGCGAGGTATTTTGACTCTCCCTATGTCATCACCTATGGCATGGTGGGTGCAGGATTCACAAACCAAAACTTTATCACCGGGTTTTAAATTTTCAATCGCAACAGCTCCTCTTACAAATTCATTCAATTCTCCCTTGAATCTTGCAAAAAGGATTGAAAAAGAGGTAAGCTTGACATTTTTAGGCACATCCGCAGACACTTTCAAAAATGCCTGAGAGTCAGTAATAACAATGTGAGGAGGCTTATTCAATCTATCTAAGGCCGCTTTCAATTCCCTCTCTTTAACAACCATAACCATAGAATCATTATCAAGCAAATCCCTGATTGTTTGGACCTGAGGCAGAATCAGCCTGCCTTTGGGTGCTTCTAAATCAATCGGGACTACCAAAACCGCAAGTTCACCTGCCGGAATTAAATCTGCTGCTATAGAAGAAGAATTAATAAAATCTTCAGGGGCATTATCAATAAGCTTTTGTTTCAAAATATCAATGCCAAAGCCTGTTTGGGCTGATGTAATAACATATTCAACCTTTAAATCCTTAATTTCATTTAATTTCTCTTCAGAAATCATGCCCAAATCCGATTTATTACAAACAGCAATTACAGGAATTTTTCTTTTTTTAAACTCCTCAAAAAGTTCTTTCTCAAAACTGCTCCATCCTGATTGCTCTGAAATAATCAAAGCCAAATCTGTCCTGTCAAATATTTTCGCTGTTTTTTGAACACGAAGCTCACCTAATTTTCCCTCGTCATCGATTCCAGCAGTATCAACAAAAACTACAGGACCTAGAGGTAAAAGTTCCATAGATTTTTCAACAGGATCTGTAGTGGTACCTGCGATTTCAGATACTATAGAAATGTTTTGTTTAGTCAAAGCATTTAAAATATTTGACTTACCTACATTTCTTTTGCCAAAAATTCCTATATGAAGCCTCATTCCTTTTGGAGTATTTTGCATGAATTGCCTTTCATTAAATAATTTCAGAAAAAATTAAATATTCCATTTTTATTAATCATACCACATTCAAACAGGTTGTTTTTATTTAAAACAACCTGTTTAAGTTAACTAATATTTAGAAGATTGCACTTAGCCCAAAATATCTTTTATATCGTTATCAGGCGTAGTTATAGGTTTTATTTTATATTTCTCTACCAGGAGATTTAAAACATTTGGAGATACAAAGGCTGGAAGAGAAGGTCCAAGCCTTATGTTTTCCACGCCAAGATATAACAAAGTAAGTAAAACTGCTACAGCTTTCTGCTCATACCAGGATAAGATCATAGATAAAGGCAAACTGTTAATGTCGGTTTGGAAAACTTCAGCCAATCCCATCGCTATTTTAATTGCAGAATAAGTATCATTACACTGCCCTACATCTAAAAGTCTGGGGATATCTTCTATTTCTCCAAAATCGATTTTATTAAATCTGTATTTTCCACATGCAAGAGTTAAAATAACACAATCTTTCGGCAATTTTTCCGCAAAGACAGTATAATAATCTCTACCTAATCTTGCACCGTCACAGCCTCCTATAAGAAAGAAGTGCTTTATTTTTCCGCTTTTAACAGCTTCAACTATTTGAGGGGCAGCAGAAAGTACGCTGTTCCTTGCATACCCGATAGTAATATATCTTTCGGGCTCATCTTCCTTAAACCCTTCTAATTCAAGTGCTTTTTCAATTGCAGGAGAAAAATCATTATTTTTAATATGGACAACATTCGGCCAACCTACAAGCCCATTTGTGAATATCCTATCGATGTATCCACCAGGATTTTGAATGCAATTTGTCGTCATGATAATAGCTCCGGGAAATTCTTTAAATTCTTTTAGCTGGTTTTGCCACGCAGAACCATAATTTCCAATAAGGTGCTTGTACTTCTTGAGCCCCGGATAAGCATTACAAGGAAGCATCTCCCCATGCGTATAGACGTTAATACCTTTACCTTCAGTCTGTTTTAATATTTCTTCTAAATCTTTTAAATCATGTCCCGAGACAAGTATTGCTTTCCCTTTAACAGGTGTAATTCTGACTTTTGTCGGTATTGGATGACCATAAGTACTTGTATTAGCCTTATCCAAGAGTTCCATTACCTTGTAATTAAGCTCTCCTGTTTTAAGAACGTAAGAAAAAAGCTCTTCCAAAGATAAATCAGGATTGTTTAATACATTTAGCAAATCCCAAAAACCTTTTACAACGTCTTCCTCTTCAAAACCCAAAATTAAAGAATGGTCATAATATGCCGCCACTCCTTTTAATCCGTACATAATTATTTCCTGTAAAGAATGTTTATCCTCGCCCAAAATCTGCTTTCTTTCATCGACAGAAACAGGAAGAGGAGAATATGGCACATTTACTTTATTTTTTAAAGTATCCGCATATAGCTGCAATTTATTCTTAACCTCCGAAAGGCTTTTATCATCAAAGTTAACATTTGTGACTGTCGTAAAAAGTGCCTCTATCATAGCTTTATCAATGTTTTTATCATGATAATTTTCATAACCTGCTGCATTTAAATAAAAAGCAATTTCTTTAATTCTTGCAAGAATCTCATCCTGCAAACCCGCACTTGAAGGCTGTTTGCCGCAAACTCCCGCAATCTGGCACCCTTCGCCTTTTGCTGTTTGTTCACATTGAAAACAAAACATTTTCATAAATTTCTCCTTTTCTATATTAATTCACCCGAAATAGATATTGTGTAATCTTTAATGGTTATTATTTTTTGAGCTTTTTCTAAAGCCCTTTTAACTATTATTTCTATTCCAGAGCAACATGGAACTTCCATATGGACAATTGTAATCGACTGAATATTTTTACTCTCAAAGATATAACTCAGCTTGTCTATATAAGCATCTATATTCTTATCAAGCTTCGGGCAAAGCATCATTAGCACTTTGCCTTTTAAAAATTTCTGATGGAAATTAGGGTAGCTAAACGGCGCACAATCAGCTGAAATCACTAAATCTGCATTGTATAAATAATCAGAATCAGGATTCATAAGAGCAAGTTGAATAGGCCAGTTATTGAGCTCAGGCGTCAAGATAGCGGTTTCAGAAGTTTTCGCCTCTCTTTTAATTGCTTTATTCATTGTACTCGGACAATTACATGCTGTTTTTTCATCAAAATCCGGAACTGAAATATTATTCTTTTCCAAATACTCCATTGCCTGCGACAAAAAAGTCTTTTCACCATGATCTTTTAAATGCTTTAAGTGCGCTTTAATTACATTTTCACCGCCCTTTACAACATTTTCCATCGCCTTGAATTCATCATATGGCTCAGCCTCTTTTTTTTCAATTTTTAAAGCACCTGTAGGGCATTCACCGATACAGGCTCCAAGTCCGTCACAAAATAAATCACTAACAAGCCTTGCTTTCCCGTCAATAATTTGAAGTGCCCCCTCAGGACATCCGGGTACACAATCCCCACAACCATTACATTTATCTTCATCTATTGTTATAATATCTCTTTTCATATTTGTTCTCCTTTTAATAAATTGGTACTTATTTACTTATTACCAGGCAAAAAATTTTACTTTACAAACTCTGATAATTTTGTTTTTTCAAATTTATCTCTAACCTGTTTATTGACTGAAACAACAAGGTCAGAGAGAATGCAATCACCCTTACAATGATGTTTTGACAATAGACAACTGCAATCGGACAACTTTCCGTCAATTAGCTCATAAATCTTTAGAAAATTAATGTTTTCGGGCTTTTCAATAAGCTTAAATCCACCGTTGTAGCCTTTGATTGAATCTATTAAACCTGCTTTATTGAGTCTTTGCATAACTTTTGAAAGATGATTAGCGCTTACATCAAGCTCCTGTGCTATTTCTTTAACAGAAACAAGTCTGTTCTGATTCTTAGCCAGAATTATCATTGAATGCAATGCCAATGAAGCAGCTTCTGATATTTTTAAAATTGTTCCTGACATAATTTTTCTTTAATTAACTAACTGGTACTAATATACCATTTATATTTTAAAAAGTCAATGGGATTATAAAAATATTTTAAAATTTTCAATTTAACCGTCTTTTTGCTAAACTAAAATAGCACTCAGGAGAGCATAAATAATATGACAAACAATGATAAAAGGGCACAGTTGCTGGAATTATACAAAAAGCCAATAGAAGAATTAATCGAAATATCGGCTAAAATAACTGAAGAAAATTTTGAAAATGAAATCGAATTTTGCAGCATTATCAGTGCAAAAACAGGAAAATGCAATGAAAACTGTAAATACTGCTCTCAAAGCGCACATAACAAAGCCAAAATAGAAATACATCCGCTGTTGCCTGTTGAAGAAGTGGAAAAAGCGGCATTAAGCGCAAAAGAAAACGGCGCGACAAGGTTTTGCATAGTAACATCAGGAAAAGCCCCTACAGATGAAGAATTTAAAGTTATATTAAATATGATTAAAAAAGTTACAAACATTGAAGGACTTCACTCTTGCTGTTCTCTGGGGATTTTATCTGAAGAACAGGTCAAAAAGCTTAAAGAAGCCGGTGTTGAAAGATTTAACCATAATATAAATACCGCAGAATCTTACCACAGAGAAATCTGTACTACACATGACTTTAAGGAAAGAATAAATACCGTTAAACTATTGCAAAAATACGGCATTGAAGCCTGCTGCGGTGTTATTTTAGGCATGGGAGAAACAAGAGAACAGAGAGTTGAAATGGCTTTGGAATTGTCTGAACTCAACCCGAAATCAGTGCCTATTAATATTTTAAACCCTATTGAAGGAACACCTTTAGAAAACGCTAAATCAGAAATTGATGAAGAAGAAGTTTTGAGAACTATCTGTATATTCAGAATTGCAATGCCTAGAGCACTTTTAAGATACGCAGGCGGAAGAACAACAAGATTTTCTGAAGAATATCAAAAATTAGGTCTAAAAGCAGGTATTAATGCTCTTCTTGTAGGGAATTACCTGACAACTACAGGCACCACACCTGAATACGACAAAAACCTTGTTAAATCACTAGGCAAAACAGTCTCAACCACATAATGAACATTTTGGATTTTTATCAATATTCATTGTTTTAAATTTCATATTTAATCCGTCATAGCTTAATAGCCTGTTTTCAAGAGTTTCGCCTATACCTAGAATATTTTTTAAAACTTCCATAGATTCAATCGCCGCAATTGTTGCAACAGCAGGACTTAACACCCCTTTTATAACATAAGCACTTGTATCAATATCACCCAAAATACACCTTAAACAAGCGGTTTTACCGGGCACAATAACCGTAACCTGCCCGAAAAACTCTGTCACACCGCCATGGATTAATGTTTTACCTGTTTTTACTGCAATTTCGTTAAGCAAAAATTTTGACTTGTAGCTGTCGAAACAATCTACAATCAAATCATAGTCTTCAACTATAGCATTATAATTATTTTCATCAAGACGCAGCTCGTGGGTATTAACATTAATATCAGGATTAAACTCTCTGAGCCAGCTTTGAGCGCTTTCAACTTTTGCTTTGCCTAAATTAGAATATTTATGGATATATTGCCTGTTTAAATTAGAAAGCTCGAGCCTGTCATTGTCTATAATTCCTATAGTCCCGATGCCGATAGCGGCAAGATTCGCTAAAACAGTAGAACCCAGCCCTCCCGCACCCGCTACAAGGACTTTTGAATTCAATAATTTAAACTGCCCTTCTTCAGAAACTTTTTCTATAAGAATATTTCTGTTAAAACGCTCTAAAATCTTTTGTTCATCAAGTGTTACAGACATCAAACAACCTTTCTAATTAACTTTTTCGATAATTCCGCCGCCTAATAACAGGTCATCATCATAAAAAACAACAGATTGTCCCGGTGCTATTGATTTTTGGTACTCTTTAAATTCTACTATAACATCCCCATTAAATGGCTTTATAACAGCTTCAACAGGAGTTTGAGCAGAGCGGTATTTAACGCTGACTTCTTTTTCTTCTGTAATTTTATCGACAGAAACCCAATTTATATCAATAGCCGTCAAGGATTTTTTAAATGTATTATCAATTTCACCGACAACGAGCTCATTTTTTTCGCTGTCTAATTTTATAACATAAAGCGGTGATTCATGCGCTATACCAATGCCTTTTCTCTGTCCGATTGTATAATTCCAAACCCCCTGATGCTTTCCAAGGATATTACCTTTCAAATCCACGATATTGCCTTCCTTAGGGCTTATTCCCAAAAGTTCATTGTAGTCTCCTCCGTAAAAATCCTGACTATCGGGTTTATCATGAACTGTAAGACCTTTATCTTTAGCAATTTTACGGATTTGTTCTTTTGTATAAGAGCCCAAAGGCATTATAATATTTGCAAGCTGATCCTGACGTAGCCTGTAAATAAAGTAAGACTGGTCTTTTTTAGGGTTTATTCCTTTTCTCAAAGTAAATCTTTGGATTTTTTCATCAAAAATAACCCTTGCATAGTGTCCTGTAGCAAATTTATCGAATTCAAGCCCTGATTTTTTAGCAATAAAGGGCAATACATCGAATTTAATCAGGCTATTGCACCAAATACAAGGATTTGGGGTTCTTCCTGATAAATATTCTTTCTTAAAATTATCAAGAACAATTTTTTCATACTGCTCAACACAGTCAAAAACATAGTATTCAATACCTATTTCACTGCATATATGTCTTGCGGCTTCAATATCCTCAGCCTCATTAGGACCATAGCAAGCATCTTTACACGTTCCTGACGCTAATGACGGGAGTTTTTTATTTTTATCCCAAATGGACATAGTCGCCCCTATAACTTCATGCCCTTCTTCCTTTAAAAGCAACGCTGCAACGGATGAATCAACACCGCCTGACATTCCAACCATTATTTTCATCTTTAGCCTCCGCCGAAAAAGCCTACGACTTCGTAAACATCACCATTTTGAGTTTTTAAATCGTATTTGTCTTTTGGCACTATTTCCATATTTTTTTCAACAACAAACATTTTACCCGTAACATTCCTTATATCCAATAAATCCTGAATAGTGGAATTTTCATCAAGTATTTGTTCATTTCCGTTAATTGTGACCGTTATTTGAGTCATCTTAACTCCTCGTAAGCTGCATTTTTTTCATATAAGAAAATGCATTCTCTATATCTTCCAGAATATCATCTATGTGCTCGACTCCGATTGAAATTCTGACTAAATTCTCCGTTATGCCAAGCTCATCTTTCATTTCAAGAGGAAGTGAGGCATGGGTAGTTGAAAATGGCGAACAGATTAAACTTTCAATCCCGCCAAGACTTACTGTCCTTTTAATCAGCTTCAAAGCTGAAATAAAATCATCAACCTGCTGTTTTCCGCCTTTGATTTTAAAAGATACCATGCCGCCAAAATCTCTCATCTGACTGAGAGCTATATTATAGTAAGGATTTGATTTTAAACCGGGGTAGAATACCTGCTCTACTTCAGGATTATTAACTAAAAATTCCGCAACTCTCTGGGCATTTCTACAATGACGCTCCATTCTGAGATTTAATGTTTTTAAACCTCTTAGGATAAGCCAGGAATCAAAAGCGCTCGGGACAGCACCTACTACGATTTGATACTGGTTAATTTTTTCATAAAGCTCGTCATCATTAGTCAAAACTGCACCGCCCACTACATCGGAATGCCCGTTTATATATTTTGTTGTACTGTGAATAATAACATCTGCGCCAAGTTCAAGAGGATTTTGCAGGTATGGAGTTGCAAAAGTATTGTCTACGCAAAGCAAAATGCCTTTTTCTTTACAAAGTTGTGCGGTTTTTTTAATATCAATCAACTTTAATAAAGGGTTAGTAGGACTTTCAATCCATACAAGCTTTGTATTTTCATTTATTGCATCCTCAAAATTACAACAATCATTGCCGCAAACATAAGATGCTGTTATATTCTGTTTTGAGTAAATTTCTTCAAAGAGCTTGTAAGTCCCGCCATACAAATCTCTTGTCGCTACAATATGGTCATCAGGCTTCAAAAGGGAAAGGACAGCCGATGCAGCACTCACTCCTGACGCAAATGTCATGCAATATTTTGCATTTTCGGCAGCAGCCAAACACTCTTCCAGTATATCTCTTGTCGGATTAGCGTATCTTGAGTACATATAAGATTTTTCCTGACCGATATCATCAATCGTATAAACAGAAGAAGGATAAATCGGAGGAATAATAGATCCTGCAGCTTTTTCGGGTTCTTGACCTACATGTATAACTTTTGTTTCGAATTTCATTTACGATTCCTCCTAAAGTTTAAATTTACAAAAATATTGTAGCACATTAAATTTTTTAAAATAGCTGATAGTTAGATTTTCGGGCTTAATACTAAGAATTATTAAAGAAATAAAGTAAAAATAGCAAAAGTTTCGCTTGACAAGTTTTAAAATTTTGACTATTAATATATTTAATAAGAAAAAACAGGAAAAAAATGATTAACAGACAATTTACAGCTCAAATGATGATGATGTGCATGATGATGCCTTATAAAGGCAGGTTTTGTACTTCGTTTGAAATGTAAATTTTACAAAATAAATGATTTACCGCCTGCCTAATAAGCAGGCGGTTTTTTTGTAGAATTTTAAGGGCTTAGGCAAAGAGGAAATATAAATGCAAATCACAAACGTTAATAGCAATAATTATTTAAAATCAAAAAGACAATCTTTTAAATCACTTCCGGAAAGTTTTCTAAAAATGCAGGAAAACCTTTCATACACAAGATTCGCTCAGGATACAATAACTAACTGGGTTCCTAAGGCTGTCTTTACTAGAAGTAAAGAAGATTTATCAGAGATGAGTTTTTTGGAGTTTATTGAATCTGCACTCTTCTACTTTGCGCCGACAATCCTTGGAGGAGTGTTAGGAGGGCTGATTTTTCCTAAATTCGCCGCAAAACTTGCAGGAAAAGCGAAAACTCCTGCTAACGAAATTATTAAATTACAGTTAAAAAGAGGTCTTGCACAAAATTCTAACGAGCTCACAAATAACAAATTCCTTTCAAAAAGCCTCTCAACGTTATCAGATATAGTCCCTAAAAAAGAAGTCATAAAGAACGGGGTTAAAAAGGTTATTGTAAAAAATAGACATCAAAACCTTGAAAAAAGAGTTAAAGAATTGCTTGGCAACAAAAAGGCGGTTTCTGAAGCAGGAAAATTTTTAAACGATGCAAACTTACCCAAAAGATTATTGCCGGTTAAAGCTGCTATTGTTCTTGGATGTGTGGGAATTCCTGCTGCCGAATATGCTTTGAGCTTTGCAAAAAATCTATTTACGCTTAAAGTGTTTAAAAAAGCGGATTTTAACAATGTTGTGAATCTTAATAAGGAACACAATGAGGACAAAGCATTCCAGGATAAGGTTGAAAAAAGTGCCAAAAGTCACATTAAAAAAGCGGCTATTGTTTCAGCCGCAGCACTTGGAATAGGATTACTATTTGCTGCAATAGGACCTAAATCAAAAGGAATTCAAAAAGCAAGTGAATTTATACTCTCCCCTGGCGAAAAAGCCTCTAACGGCCTTAAAAAGCTTGGAGTAAAAGCAAATAGCGGCATTCATGATTTTTTAAAAACATATTTAAATTTTGATTTCGATTTTAGCGGAGGCAAATGGGGACTGAGCAAAGGGCAACTTGCAGCAACCGTTATATCAGGAGTATTCGGTTACCATAAAGCAGCTAAAGACAGAGGTCGTTTAGATGAACTTGAAATGCTCTCAAGAGTCCCGCTTGTTGCTTTCTATACAATATTCGGAAGCTCCATATTTGAAAAAGCATTTAAATCAATTCTTTACAAAAATAATATATTCCCCGATTTAATCAAGAAAAATTCAGATATTAAATCGGGAGTAAAAGGCTTTATACAAATACCTAAACTCTCAGAACTAAAACTCAAACCAAACGGCAAAAAACTTATTAAACAAAGTGCAATAGTTCAGGCTGTTCCATTTATATTCAGCATGGCGTTTATGGGTTTCTTGTTGTCTGGAATAAACAGATTCTGGACTCAAAAAAGATATGACAAAACCCATGGACAACCTAAAAATTTACAGGAAGTTTACGCTTGCTTTATAAAAACCAAAAATAACTGCCGGGTATTTAAAAGCTTTAATTAACCAACCTATTTATGGTAAAATTGCTTATAACATTGAGTTATAGGCAATTCTTATAAATAAGGCGACCTTATGCAAATATACGCTGATAAACTGTTTAAAAATCCGATTAAAATAATTGAAGCTTTTAATAATGAAGACTTTTTAGAAGCTTTCAAAAAAATTGAATGCTACAGGGGAACTCACTATTTAACAGGCTATATCCGCTATGAAGCCAAGGATATTTTTCTTAATAAAAAAATTGTTTCTAAGCTTCCTCTTTTATATTTTGAAGTTTTTGAAAAGTATGAAAATTTCATACCCCAAAAAGCTGAACAAGAAATTTTTTTAAGTATAAAACCTTGTATTTCCGCCAAAAAATATAAAGAAAATATCCTTAAGATAAAAGACTATATAGCAAACGGTGAAACCTATCAGGTAAACTACACTTATGACTGTAATGTAGGCTATCAAGGCGACAGCAAAGTTTTATACAATTATCTTTTAACAAAACAAAAAACACCGTATAATGCTTTTTTTCAAAACAAATATGAGAAAATACTCTCATTTTCACCTGAATTGTTTTTTACTTTAAAAAATAATATTATCACAACAAAACCTATGAAAGGCACCGTAAAAAGAGGTGAAAATAAGCATCAGGACAAAAAAAATATTGAATTTCTAAGAAGTGACATCAAAAATCGTGCCGAAAATATTATGATAGTTGACCTTTTAAGAAATGACCTCGGCAAAATCGCAAAAACAGGCACAGTAAATGTCACAAAATTATTTGAGATAGAGACACACCCGAGTGTTCATCAAATGACATCTGAAATCGAGGCAGAATTGGATGAAAAAACAACTTTATTTGAAATATTCAATGCAATTTTCCCCTGCGGCTCAATAACAGGAGCGCCCAAAATTAACACTATGAAAATAATTGAAGAACTGGAGAATAATAAAAGAGAAGTATACTGCGGTGCAATAGGATTCATCTCGCCTGAAGAAACGGTATTTAGCGTCCCTATCAGAATTCTGCAAAAACAAAATAATAAAAAATATTATAAATACTATGTAGGAGGAGCGATAGTCTGGGACTCTACAATAAAAGACGAGTGGGAAGAAACTTTAATCAAGACAAAATTTCTCTCAAGCAATACAGATTTTGAACTCGTTGAAACAATTAAGGTAGCGAACAAAAAACTCGTTTATAAACATCTTCACTTTAAAAGGCTTAAAAATTCAGCTAAACAACTCGACTTTAGATTTAATCCTCAGATTTTAAATATAAAACCCGAGAAGGACGGTATTTTAAGGATTTTGCTGAATAAAAACGGCGGCTATAAAACAGAATATCTGCCTCTTAATGAGATAAAATCAGATAAAATAGCTCTGTCCTCTAAAAGTATTCAAAGCTCAAACCCTTTTTTAAAGCATAAAACAACCCACCGCCCCTGGTATAAAACAAGTTATGAAAAAATTAAAAATGATTTAATTTATGATGAAATATTTTTTAATGAAAAAGGTGAAATCACTGAAGGTACGAGAACTAATATTATCATTAAAAAAAACGGTAAAATGTTCACCCCCCCAATAAAATCAGGGGTTTTAAGAGGGATTATGAGGCAAAAATTGATAGATGAAGGTAAGCTCAAAGAAAAAACCATATCAATAAAAGAACTTCAAAATGCAGATGAAATTTACTGCATAAGTTCCGTCAGAGGTATCAAAAAGGTTACACTCAAATGATTTTAATAGATAATTATGATTCATTTACTTATAACATTGTTCAATACTTAAAAGAACTTGGGGTCTCACCTTTAATTTATAAAAATGATGAAATAACCGTTGAAGAAATCAAGAAAAAAGATTTTAAAAGTATAATTATATCGCCTGGTCCCAAAAACCCTAATGAAGCCGGAGTTTCACTTGATGTAATTAAAGAATTTTACAAAATAAAAAAAATACTGGGAATCTGCCTCGGGCACCAATGCATAGGGCAATTTTTCGGAGCAAAAATCATAAAAGATAAAAACCCCACACATGGAAAAGTATCTAAAATATCATTTGATGAGAATTCACCTCTTTTTAAAAATGTTAAGCAAAACTTTTCAGCAACAAGATATCATTCTCTTATTATTGAAAAAAAATCATTGCCTGAAAATATTTCAGAAATTGCAACTTGTGAAAATAACACTATTATGAGTATAAAACACAAGCGATACAACGTTTATGGTTTGCAATTTCATCCCGAGGCAATTTTGACAGAGTATGGTAAAGTTATTTTGCAAAACTTTATAAACATCTGAAATCATTATATTTATTAACTTTAGTAAATTTTTTCTTGAGAAATTCCCAAAATTAGCAATTGACAAAATATTTGCTTTTAATATTAAATAGAAAAAGAAAGAATATTAAATGGAAATCCAAAAGCGAAACATTAAATTAAATCTTAGCTGGTGGAGCTTGCAGTTGGCAGGCACATTTTGTTGGCGTTAAATAATAAGTTTTAACAAATAAAAATAGCCTGCTTTTTATAAAACAGGCTATTTTTTATCGTTATTTAGCACCAAAGGATTTAAAAATGAAAACCTCAAGTATTGCTTTTAAAGCACAACCCCAAAATTTCATAAACAAACAACTTACAAGACTAATAAAAATGCAAGAAGGCGACAGCGGAATGTCTGCTTCAAGATTCATTCAGGACACTACCGTAAACTGGTTTCCTAAAGCAATATTTTCAAGAAGTCTTGCAGATTTTTCAGAGATGTCTCTGCTTGAGTTCTCTGAGAGTATTTTAGTGTATTTTTTCCCAAAACTTTTAGGAGAAAAAGTTTTTAGAAAAGCATATTCCCGTAAATTGCCTGCAAATCTTAAAGACCTTGTATCAAAAACTGCCCCGAAGATATTAAAAGATAAGAAAATTAACCCTGAAGATGCGAAAAAGCTTATGGCTGTAAAAGCAGCTATTTCAATATCAGGACTTGCAATTCCAATAGCAGAATATTCTCTAAATTATGTTAAAAATCTTTTTACTTTAAAAATGTTCAGGCAGGCTGATTTTAATAATATTGCAAATCTTAATCAGAACAAAAAAGAAGAAGACGAAAAACAAAAACATGTCAAAAAGAGTGCGATTAAACACTTGAAAATTGCAGCAGGAATATTTGGAGGATGCCTTGCCCTCTCAACACTTCTTGTTAAAGGAAATCCAAACTCCAAGATAATTAAAAATATAAGTGAAGCAGTGCTTACTCCGGGTAACAAAATATTCCGTAAAGACGCAAAAAAAGCAGCAACATTCAATAAATATTTTAGCCTTGATTTCAGCGACAACAAAGGAGTTCTCGGGCTCTCAAGAGGACAATTGACTTCTTGCGTTTTGGCAGGTGCGGTCGGATATCTAGGCGCCGCTAAAGACAGGGGTAAACAAAACTTCCTTGAAGTCCTATTCAGATACCCACTTGTAGGATTTTATGTTGTAACAGGAAGCGAACTATTAGAAAAAGGCTTTAAGTCAATTCTAAAGAAAAAAGGTATTTTCACCGAAATATTTAAGAAAAACAGCTTAGAAACATATAATCTGAAAGCTCTTCCTAAGCTTGCAAAAAATCTGGCTTCAGAAAATCACACAACTGCTGAAGAAATGTACAAAAAATTGTTTAAACAAAAAGCTATAATTACAGGTATTCCATTCCTATTCAGTATAGGGTTTATGGGGTTATTCGTTGCAGGAATGTCAAGAAAATTTACGCAATACAGATATAACAAAGATATGCAAAAAATGAAGCAAAATTTCAATTTGAACTTTGGACAAAAAAGCTTGGATGAATTTAAAACCCAAGTTAAAACAGAAGTTTAAATTCAGACTTCTCTCTGATGATATTCCCTACTAATTCAGTAAGGAAGGTCATTTTTTTATTTATTAAATTTAAAATTAAAATGAAAAATTTTACCGGATTATAAATCACAAAGAACTTTGTTCTTGATATTTTTTTTTATGTTTTGGACAAGATTTAAAGACACTTGAGGAACATCCATTTTGTCAGTGAATGCCTCAATGTAGCATAATTTATCTTTCTGGAATTCAGCAGCATTCATAAGTGCATATTCAAATTCCTTATTTGTTTTTGCCTGTGCCGTATAGAACTCGCCGCCATTAAACAATTCAGGAAGTTTTGAGTAATTCCAATTTGTAATATCATTGAAATTGTCCATAGGATCTTTTGATAATATTCTCTCTATTGTATAACCTGCATTGTTCAAGACAATAATAACAGGTTTTATATTATGATGAATCATATTTGCAACTTCTTGTACAGTGAGCTGGTGAGAGCCTTCACCCGTAAATAAAATCGGTCTTCTGGTTTTATCTGCAATAGCTCCGCCAAATACTGCGGGAGTTGCCCAACCTATTGAACCCCATAACACTTGGTTGTTATACAAGCAATTTTCAGGAAGCTTCATCAATCCTGAAGCATAACTTATAATGCCTGTTTCAACAAATAACATATCATTTTCTTTTAAGAATTCTTGAAGTCTTTTTATCAGCCATTCAACTTTTAAAGGTTCTTCAGCAGTAATTTGTGTTTTTTCATAAGCAAAATCATTAATATAAGAATGCGGATTTTCTTCAATCAACCCTATTAACCTGTCAAATAAATCTCCCATCCAAATATTTTTATATTTAATACCTTCAACAACAACGCTATCAGACTGTATTTCGACTTTGAAAGTCTCATCAGGCATTACTGAAAAACCTCCGGTATTTAAATCAGAATACAAAACGCCAACAGTTATTACACAATCAGAATCCTGAACAATTTGATGTGCATTTCCTCTGGAAAGATCACCAAGATATGTCCCCATAAATGAATCTTTTGTCTCATCTACAAGACCTTTTGCCATAAGCATCTGTGTAAGTGGAAATTTTGTAGAATTTGCAAATGCAATAAATTTTTCTTTTAAATTATATCTTTTAACAGGAAAATCAGCTATAATAACCGGTTTTTGAGAAGAATTTACAACATTTACAATATGTTCAACCGCTTTATCAAGTATCTCTGTATCGCTTGTAAATGTATAATCTTTGATATCATCTTCAACTTCAAGATAGCAAACATCCATAGGAATCGAAACATATACAGGTTTTCTGGTTTTAACCATTACATCGATTATTCTGTCAACTTCCCTTTTAGCGTTTTCTTTGTCCAAAAATGCTGTCGTTTCAACAACGTTTGAATACGCTCTTTCAAAAGCATAATAATCAGGTTTTTGAAAGTTATGATGCAAAATTGTATTATTTTTAATCATATCTGTTTTGGGCACACCTGTTATTTTGATTACAGGAACGTTCTCACTGTATGAACCTGCAATTGCATTTATAGCACTTAATTCACCCACGCCAAAAGTTGTTACTACAGCTCCAAAACCTTTCACCCTTGCATAACCGTCTGCAGCATATCCGGCATTAAGTTCATTTGTGCAGTTTATCCATTTGGCATCTAGTGAAGACTCTACAGCTTCTATAATATTAAAGTTAAAATCTCCGGGAAGTCCAAAAAAGTCAGAAATCCCTAATCTAGTAAGTTTCTTTACTAAATAATCGGCTAATGTAATTTTCATAATTGATTTCTCTTAGTACGCTTCTAAATATAAGTCCAATTCATAAGGAGTAACATATATACGGTAGTTTTCCCATTCTCTTAATTTTGATGTCATAAATTCATTAAATATATGTTCGCCTAAAGCAGACTTAACTACATCGCTCTTTTTCATCAATGTTAATGCCTCGATTAAACTTGCAGGTAAAGAGTCGATTTTAGCACGTTTTCTTTCTTTATCATCCATTTTGTAGATATTGTTTTCAACTTGAAGCGGTGGTTTAATTTGTTTGTTAAGTCCGTCTAAAATAGCTTCCAATATTACAGCCAAAGCCAAATAAGGATTACAGCTCGGATCAGGTGAGCGGAGCTCCACTCTTGTTGCGTTTCCTCTTTTTGCGGGAACTCTGATTAAAGCAGACCTGTTAGCCAATGACCATGCAAGGTAAACAGGAGCTTCATAACCTTGAACTAAACGCTTGTAACTATTGATTGTAGGATTTGTAATCGCCGTAAAGTCTTTAACGTGAGTTAAAAGACCGCCTATTGAATATAAAGCAGCTTCTGTAAGCTCGTATGCTCTGTTTTTATCATAAAAAGCGTTTTTGCCATCCTTGAATAATGAAATATTACAGTGCATACCTGAACCATTGATTCCGAAAATCGGCTTTGGCATAAATGTTGCATGTAAACCATTCTGAGAAGCAACTGCTTTTACGGCATATTTGAATGTAAGTATGTTATCCGCTGTTGTCAAGGCATCAGCGTATTTAAAATCTATTTCGTGTTGCCCCCTTGCAACTTCGTGGTGACTCGCTTCAATATCAAAGCCCATTTTTGTTAAAACTCTTACAATTTGTCTTCTGATTTCTTCTCCCAAATCATCAGGCGCAACGTCATAATAACCTGCTTGGTCATGAGTTTCTGTTGTAGGTCTTCCGTCAGCATCTTTTTTAAATAAGAAAAATTCCGCTTCAGGACCAACATTCATAACAATTCCCATATCCTGAGCTCTTTTAAGAACTCTTTTCAAGTTAGCTCTTGGGCATCCTTCGAAAGGCGTTCCGTCAGGATTATGTATATCACAAATTAATCTTGCTACGTTAGCTTCATTTGTTTTATCTTCTCTCCAGGGAAGAATCACAAATGTTGATAAATCAGGATAAAAATACATATCTGAAGTTTCAATATTTCTGAAACCCTTGATAGATGAGCCATCTAACATGCATTCATTGTTTAAAACCTTATCAATCTGAGTACTTGGAACAGCCATATTTTTTACGTGGCCGTTGATATCACAGAATTGAAGTCTTATAAATTCAATATTCTTTTCTTTGACAATCTTTTTAATGTCTTCTTTTGTTAAATCTTTTTTTAATTCGCTCATACTATCTCACTTTCGTAGTTATTCGCTTACTTGTTATTTTCGGCAGTTTCGGTTGTACTTTTTCTTTTTGATTCACTAAGATTGAAAAATCTAACATTCTCCCTTTATCTATGATACCTCTTGACTTTTGCTAGTCAAATATTAACTCCAATATAAAGAATTGTAAACTTAGATAAAAGTAGATAAATTTTCAAAAACTTATACTTTACACCTAAAATATCAGTATTTTATCTATTATTTTAATTAAAATTTTATGATGAAAAATTAATTTATTAATTTTTTTTAGATAAAAATTCAATTTTACATTTTTTAAAATATAATTTCTTTGACTAAAAATTTTGAGAGTGTAATCATAACTATATGAATAAAATAGTTTTAGCGCAAATAGATCCTATAGCGGGAGACATAAGGCACAACGCCAAAAAAATTAAAGATAATATTTTAAAGGCAATTTCGGTGAATGCCGATTTAATTATCTTTCCAGAGCTTTCTCTATTCGGCTATCCTTTTGGCGATATATTCGTAAGGCATAAAGAAATTATTGAAGAACAATTAAATGAACTGCACGAGATAGCAAAACTTACGAATTCAATAACTGCGCTTGTCGGATTCGTTGAACCTAACAACAGGCATGACAAAAAACCTTATTACAACTCGGTTGCAGTTATGCAAGGCGGACAGGTTGTAGATTATATAAGAAAAAGACTTTTGCCAAGCTATAGCGAATTTAATGATAACCGTTATTTTGAACCTTATGATAAACCTGCTAATATCATTGAAATTAAAGGAGAAAGATACGGCGTAGTAATCTGCGAAGATAGCTTCAATGACAGGGATTTTTTCCATGACAACCTTTATCACATAGATCCTGTGGAAGAAATTATAAAACAAAACCCTACAGCAATTATCAACTGCTCCTCATCACCTTCAAGAACGAGAAAAGAACAGCTTAAACACAGATTGTTTTCCTCAATCGCAAAAAAATATAACGTTAATTACATATATGTAAATCAGGCAGGCTATGGCGACAATCTAACATTTGAAGGCGCTTCAAGAATTTATGATAAAAAAGGAAATCTCACTCTTAGAGCTAAATTTTATGAAGAAGATTTCATTTTAGCCCAAAATTATAAAGGCATCATAAACCCTCTCCCAAAAGGGCTCGATAAAAGTTTAAAAGAAGAAAAAAGCTTTACTCTTGACTATGGAAGCGATTTAGACAGAAGTTATCAAAGTGTTATTTGTGCAATAAGGGGCTATTTTAAAAAAACAGGATTTAAAAAAGCGGTTTTAGGATTGTCAGGAGGTCTGGATTCATCTGTTTGTGCTGTTTTACTCGCGGATGCACTTGGGAAAGAAAATGTATTCGGCATTTCCATGCCTACAACGATAACTTCATCAGAAAGCAAGAACGATGCAAAACAATTAGCCGAGAACCTCGGAATAAATTTCTTTGAAGTTCCTATAATTGAAGAAGTCGCTTTGTTCAAAAAAGAGTTAAATAATATTTTTAGTAAAATTCATAGCGATAAATACGAAAAAACAACCACAATCGAAAATATTCAGGCAAGGACAAGAGCTTCAATACTATGGAGCATCTCAAATGAATATAGATATATGCTTCCTATTGCAACCAGCGATAAGTCTGAACTATACATAGGTTATGCGACCATAAACGGTGATATGTCAGGAGGATTTGCACCCATTGCGGATATTACAAAAACAAAGCTGTTTGCCCTTGCAAGGTTTATGAACAAAAACCGCAAAGAAAAAAATGCGATACCAAATTCAATCCTTGAAAAACCGCCCGGGGCTGAGCTTAAACTTGATAAAACAGGGACAAAAACCGTAAGCGCTGAAGAAGAAAATATGCCTTATGAATTTTTGGATGAAATTATCTGGTGCATTGAAAACCTTAATTTCGGGTATAAAAAACTTGTGGCGCATAAATTTATTTATGAAAAGAAAAATAGAATAAGCCTTGAACAAAAAAAAGAATGGATCCAAAAGTTCTATGCAAAATCACAAACCGCTATTTATAAATGGCACATACTCCCGCCATCGGTTATTGTGGATTCAAGGTCAATTAATCTTACAGAGTACAGGCATCCGGTAATTTCTAAGTTTAACATAACACATCAAAAATAAATTAACTTGGGCATATTTTGAATTTTCTATGAATCAGGTTCCTTTTTCTTTCTTTAAAGTCTGTCTCATTAACATATAATTGGGCATATTGATTATAATTCATAAGAAACAATAAAAGATTAATGTCAGCTGTCATATTATATAAACTTATTTTTTGATTGTCAGAATATTCTTTTAAAAAAGAAAAAAATGCGTTTCTTGCTTTTTTAACATGCCTCAAATTTATTCCTATTTGCTTTTTCGCGGAGAAACTTTTTAATTCAAAACGCAGCTTATCAACTACTTCACTTGACAAATCGTCTCTTAAAAGATTTATAATTATATTTTGCTTATCATCCTTGATATCAAACATTAATCCATATCCCTGTTAAATATATTATAAAGTTATTAGGGATTTGAATTAACTATAATTAAGGTAGAACATTGTCTAACTAAAGTATAATTTCTTCACCTTTTTCAGATAACCGTTCCTGAAGTTTATTTTCTTCTATTGCTTCAACTTTTCTGTTTTTCTGATATCCGTATGAGAAATAAATTACAACACCAATCAAAAGCCAAAGAGGGAAAAGCATTGCTGATGTTTTAAGATCTTTCATAGCTGAAATCATAAGATATCCGCAGATTACTATACCTAAAATTGGAAACCATGGTGAAAATGGAACTCTAAATGGTCTGTGTCTTTTTGGGTCTGTTTTTCTTAAAATTATTACTCCTACACAGACAATTATAAATGATGTAAATGTACCAAATATACATAATTCTGCAGCGACGTTCATATCCATAAATAACGAACCGATTATAACCAAAATTGATGTAACCCAGGTAATTATGTGAGGAGTTTGGTATTTAGGGTGAATTTTTTTCATAACGCTTGGAAAGAAATTATCTCTTGTCATAGCATAAAGTATTCTTGTCGTACCGTATTGCAATACAAGTAAAACCGACGTAAGACCAGCTAAAGCACCTACTGAAATTAATCCTGCAACACCGTCTTGGTGAATTGCTCTCATGGCAAAAGCAATAGGAGCATGCATATCGACATTTGAACCATATGGAACAAGACCGGTAAATATAAGTGCAACTATACCATATATTATTGAACATATTATTAAAGACCCGATTAAGCCAATCGGCAAATCTCTTTGTGGATTCTTTGTTTCTTCCGATGCTGTAGAAATGGCATCAAAGCCTATGTATGCATAAAATATTACAAAAGCACCAAGAACAACTCCACTAAATCCATTAGGGGCAAAAGGAACCCAGTTTTCAGGTTTTACATAAAAAGCACCGACTAAAACAAAAACCGCTATTACTGCAAGCTTTGTAAACACCATTACGGTAGCCATTTTTGTAGATTCTTTAGTCCCTCTGGTTAAAATAACAGCCAAAATTAATATTATAGCTATTGCAGGAACATTTAAACAAAAAGGAACATTTCCGAATATCCTCGGGATTTCATTAACAGGATCAAGCCCCATCGCAGTATATTTTTCAGTAGCTGTCTGATAATCATATCTTAGCCATAATGGGGGATTATACGCCCATTCGGGAAGCCATTTTGAAAATCCCTGTAAAAACTGAAATAAATATCCTGACCAGCTTGAAGCGACCGTAATATTTCCTATTGCATATTCCAGCATCAAAACCCAGCCTATCATCCAGGCCGCAAGCTCACCCATAGTTGCAAAAGTATAAGTATATGCGCTTCCTGCAACAGGTATCATCGCTGCAAATTCCGCATAACATAAAGCAGGGAATATACATGATACTGCCGCTAAGACAATAGAAACAACCAATGAAGGACCGGCCCCTATGTGGTCGGATGTTCCAAGAGCCGCTGAACCTATCATTACAAATATGCCTGAACCTATAACAGCGCTTATTCCAAGTATAATTAAATCAAATGCCGTCAGCGTCTTATTTAATCCGCCATCTTCTTTGGATTGAGCTATTAAATCATCAGGGTTCTTCTTTTTTAGTAATTTTGATACAAAATTTTCGACTAGTCCGGCTTCTGTTACATCTTTGTTCATTTTTGGGTTATTTCCTTATTATTGTAATTTTTTTAATTCTAAAAAGTTATTTTAGCTTCTTTAGAATTTTTTAACAGGGGAAAACCAAGCGCTTCTCTTTGCTCAACATAAAGTTTTGCAACTGAAGCTGCCATTTTTCTTACCCTGTTTATATAATTAATTCTCTCGTCTTTACTTATAACTCCTCTTGCATCAAGAAGATTAAAGGTATGTGAACACTTTAAAACATAATCATACGCCGGTAATACAATATTTGCTTCGCAGCAGCTCTGAGATTCTGCTTCACACAAATCAAACATCTTAAAAAGTCTCTGGGCATCTGAATATTCAAAATTATATTTTGATTGTTCAATTTCATTTTGCATATAAATTTCGCCGTATTTTATCTCTTTATTCCACAAAACATCAAATACGGAATTTACGTTTTGCAAATACATGGCAATTCTCTCAAGCCCATAAGTAAGCTCAAGTGCCACAGGTTTTACTTCTATTCCTCCAACTTGCTGGAAATACGTAAATTGAGTAATTTCCATTCCGTCAAGCCACACCTCCCAGCCGACTCCTGCGGCCCCTAACGTTGGAGATTCCCAGTTATCCTCAACAAAACGCACATCATGTTTTGACAAATCAATACCCATTGCCTCAAGACTACTTAAATATAATTCTTGTGCATTGTCGGGAGAAGGTTTTAGGATAACCTGATATTGAAAATAATGTCCCAATCTGTTAGGATTTTCTCCATATCTTGCGTCAGTAGGACGTCTGCATGGCTCTACCATCGCAGTATTCCAAGGTTCAGGACCTAATGAGCGCAAAAAAGTTGCGGGATTCATTGTACTTGCACCTTTTTCAATATCATAAGGTTGCTGAATTATACAGCCATAATCTGACCAAAATTTAGAAAGATTTAGTATTAATTCCTGAAATGTTAATCCCAACTTGAATATCCAATCTTTTTTGTTAGCTAGCTCATCTAATTTTATATCAATCAAAAAAATTTTCAAATTAAATTTAGTAAATGTTAAGTTGTTTTTTAAAAAACACTTTTTTCTAATTTTCCAAATAAAGTATAATTAAATCATAATTGTAATTAAAACTATTAAATAAAAAAAACGCTGTATATATGATAAATCCTGCTTATAATAATAATTATTATTATATTTTTTATTTAAAATTACAAAAAATTTCTTCACTTTATTAACTCAATTTTTGCTATTTATATAGCAATATTTATTTATAATAAATTATCCAACCTAAAAATTTTTTCTGACCTTGATATTTACATATGTAAGAAATATCTAAAGCCGCAAAGCTTATAATCAAATTTTTTACTTAAAATTCAAATAAAAAATAAGCCGGCTGAAACAACCGGCTTATCTTTAATATTAATTATGCTAAAAACAAATTATAATCTGTCAGCAACAAATTTAAGAGTTTCAGCCAATCTTGTAGAATAACCCATTTCGTTATCGTACCAAGAAATAACTTTAACCATATTTTCACCGATAGTCATTGTTAAAGCTGCATCAACAGTAGAAGACTGAGATGATCCGATGAAATCTGAAGAAACTAATGGTTCTTCTTCAAATGCAAGGATTTTTCCGTCAGCTGCCGCTTTTAATGCTGCATTAACTGCTTCAGCTGTAACAGGTTTTTCTGTTTCAAACACAACGTCAACAACTGAAACATCAGGAGTTGGAACTCTTAAAGCAAAACCGTTTAGTTTTCCTTTTAATTGTGGAAGAACCAATGCAACTGCTTTAGCTGCTCCTGTTGTTGTAGGAACAATATTTATAGCGCCTGCTCTTGCTCTTCTTGGATCTTTGTGTCCGGCATCAAGAATTCTTTGGTCACCTGTATAAGAGTGAGTTGTTGTCATAAGTCCTTTAACGATTCCGAATTTTTCGTCAACTACTTTAGCAACAGGTGCTAAACAGTTAGTTGTACAAGATGCCATAGAAATTACATTGTGTACCGCAGAATCATACTTGTCTTCGTTAACGCCAAGAACAATTGTAATATCTTCATTTTTAGCAGGTGCTGAGATAATAACTTTTTTAGCACCGGCAGTTATATGTGCTTTAGCTTTTTCAGCATCAGTAAAGAATCCTGTAGATTCAATAACTACTTCAACGCCCAATTTTGCCCAAGGTAATACTGCAGGATCTTTTTCGGCAAAGAAAAGAATTTTCTTACCATTGATAACCAATCCGTCATCTTCAGCTTTAACATCACCGTCAAATCTGCCCATAACAGAATCATATTTGAATACATGTGCTGCTGCGGCAGGTGTTAAACCCGGGTCGTTAATTGCTACATAATCAAGTTGGTTAAAAATACCTTCTTTGATTGCAGCTCTTAATGTGTTACGGCCAATTCTACCGAAGCCGTTTATTGCTACTTTTACCATAGTTTTAGCTCCTCTTTCTTTTTACAACTATATAACTAAACCATGCCTTAGTTATAAATTAAACATATTCCATAATCAAGCTTTATTTAGATAAAATATTATCCTCAGTTCTTGTCATTAAGTATAAAATTCTCATCCAAAAGCTTTGTAAAATCAGCAGTTTCAATTTCATCAGCACTCAACTTCCCCCCTCTGGAATAAAATAGCTTCATAGCTTCTTTATCCGGCAACAGTTTTATGGGAATATAATTAACCCGCTTATAAATAGTAGTAAAATAAGGAGTCAAAAACCATGATTCTTGTTTTTTAAAAGCTCCTATTTTAAGTATTATATGTCCAAAACATTCATTTTCAGCTAATGACTGAGGAAGAACAGCCGTATCTGCTCCTTTAAATGAGTAAAATACGTACATTTTCTCAAATTTGTACATCATCTCTCTTTGGGATTTTTTAAGTTTAATAAAATAATTAAAATTAAGTTTAAATAAATAGATATTAATAGCAATTGCTGTTATCGCAACTATTGACAATAAAATTAATATAAGTTTTTCTTTTCCTGTAGTTTCAATCAAATAGTTTACCAAATAGCCTGCCAATATAAAAACTGAACATAAAAACACACAAAAAACAAAAGACCTTAAATCAGCAGAAACAACCCAAAAATGCACTCCGTCATAATATGTTTTACCCGGGATTATCAATAATAAATAAAATAAAATTACACCCAAAAACAACCCCCAAGCGGAAACAACAACTCTTACTTTTTCAAAAATATTTTTATTTAATGCTAAAACTAAACAGCTTAATAGGATTAAAGCCATTAGAAACAGGTAATAACCATCGGATAAAAATAAACTTTGGCAGCATTCTTTTATAAATTCTGATAAAAAGAACACTAATTTATCATAATTATGTATGTTGAATAAAACTTCCCTGTCTTTGGCAATATTCCAAAATTCAGGGTTTAAATAAAAAGTTAAACATCCTAAAAAGAAAAATATAAACGGGATATAAATCTTTTTCCCACGCAATTTAATTTGTTCGATAACTTCACTAAATTTCAGGTTGTTTTCTTTTGCCATAAGCATAAGCTGAAAAGGTACAAGAAAAATTAAAGAAGCCATTGCCGAAATATTTGCAGGTTCTACAGATACACCGACAAAAAATGATAAAAAACCTAAAAACCCAAGCTTCTCAACAGGAATTTTCTGTTTAACAAATGATTTGATGTAAACATTCCAAAATAACAGATAAAAAATTACTGCAAAAACATACCTGTAATGACGGCAGTACGTAAAAACAGACCCGCTTAACTGATAAAAAAATAATGGGTAAAAACAAGCAAAGCTTATTAAATACCAGACAGGCATAAACTTTTTATTTTTACAAAAAAGCATAGCAAAACGTGAGGCAAGAAATATGTATATTGCAAAATTTATACCGATAACAATATTTCCAAATAAATTATCATTGGGATGAACATTAAATTTAAGGGGAATAAAAGAACCTATCATCTTCATAAATACCCAGCTTACAAGACAACCATGGTCCGCCTGGGTATAAATCTTTTGGTAACTGTCACCGTTTGTATAAAAAATCTGGTAAAAATCTTCATAACAAACAATATTGTTATATAAAAGAATAAATAAAAAGACTATTATAGAGACACTAATTAATAAAGTTGCTAAATAAGGCAGTTTTCTCACTTGTTCCTCTGGTGTATAACCAATACTACAAGATAAATTATACACAATTATACTTCTTTTTGATATAATATAAAAAGTATTAAATTCACCTAATAAAAGAGTAGGCTTTATGACAAAAAAATTTTCCAAAAGAAGTTCTAAAGAATTTAATCTCTGGAGAGCTTTTTTCCAAAGACTCGTTTGCAACTGGACCTTTGGACTCTATGTAAGAATTATGTATAAACTTGAGGTTATAGGTAAACATAATATAGACAAAAGTAAGCCCTATATTGTTGCAGGAAACCACATCTCGGCAAAAGACCCTTTTATAGTGGTTCAGGCTCTTTGTACCCCCATAGCTTTTATGGCAAAACAAGAATTATTCGAAAAATTTTTCTCAAGGACATTAATGGACTGGTGCGGTGCTTTTGCAGTCAACAGAGAAAAACTTGAAGTTTCAACAATAAAAACTGCACTTGCAATCAAAGATACCAAGTGGAAATTAGGACTTTTCCCTCAAGGAACAAGAGCTGTAAATGGCAAAATAGAAAAAATATCAAGAGGTTTTGCAGCCCTTGCTAAAACAACAAAAACAGATATTCTTCCTGTTGCAATTATTGGAGCCGATAAAAACGTAAAAATTCCGTTTACCGGCAAAATAACCGTCAAAATAGGGCAATTAATACCATACAGCGATAATATTGATGAAATGGTAGAAAAATGGGCAAATGCAATTTCCGAATTAAGCGGATGTGAATACGCACCTGTTTAAAAAGAATTAATCAGTTAAATTGGTAAAATCAGAAATGAGTAAAAATTATTCGAGACTATATATAAAAGATTTCAACTGGAAGAAGCGTTTATGGCAGTTTTGGGCTGTCTATTGCTTATTAATGCCGATTTTTTGGTTTTTTTATCGATATGAAATAAGAGGCCGACATAATATTCCAAAAAATAAGAAGTTCATTTGTGCCGCAAACCATATTTCTTACTTTGACCCGTTTTTAGTCTCTATTGCACTTAGAAAACCCCTTGCCTTTATGGCAAAACAAGAGCTTTTTGAAAATCCCGCTTTAGCAAAGCTTTTAAGCAACCTTGCAGCATTTGCCGTAAATAGGGAAAAATTGGAAGTTTCTACAATTAAAACCGTGAAAGATATAATGAAAACTAACTGGCTTTTAGGTATTTTCCCACAAGGCGGTATAAAAAGAAATCATATTATCGAAGATCTTAATAAGGGCGCTGCGGTTATCTCAAAAACCTCAAAAACAGATATATTGCCAATCGCCATCACAGGCTGCGAAGAATATAACTGGATTCCTTTTAGAGCAAAAATAATAGTTGAGATAGGTGAAATTGTTTCTCACAACCAGGAAACAGAAGAAATTATTAATGAGTGGGGAGAAAAAGTAGCCAGAATGGCAAATTACGAATTTATCCCGACTTATTATCAAACTGAAGAATCTGAACAAAAAATAAAAGTCTCTTAATCTTTTGTGCGAAAAATCCAACTAAATAAATAAAAAAAAAGGCCGTTACCGGCCCCAACCATTTAATAAGAAGAGAGAGTTTCTATATCTTTAAAGTATTTTTCAATCAGGAAATTGACTCTTGAAAGTTATTTTTAATTAATGTAACAAAAAAAAGATTTACAAAATATTATTTTATTTGTTACAATATACAAAATAAAACTGTTTATTATCAGGAGGAAAAAAGTATCAGTAAAGATTATACCCACAAAAACCCGCTATTAAATAACAACATACAGTCAAAAGAAGTTCGCTTAATCGACGACGAAGGCAATAATCATGGAGTTATCCCAACAATAAAAGCTTTAAAGCTGGCGGAAGAAAAAGATTTAGATTTAGTAGTTGTTTCACCCAATCAAGAACCTCCTGTAGCAAAAATTTTGGATTACGGTAAATATAAATATGAAGTTGAAAAACGTGCCAAAGAAGCACGTAAAAAGCAACATACCGTTGAAATAAAAGAAATTAAAATCCGCTATAAAATTGACGTGCATGACTATAATGTAAGAATTAAAAATATTAAAAAATTCTTGGCAGGCGGCAACAAAGTTAAAATTATGGTAATGCTAAGAGGTCGTGAAATGCAACATAGCAAGCTTGCATACGATTTAGCAAACAGATTTTTAACAGATTTAGAGAACGAGCAGATGATAATTGAGAAAAAACCTCTTCTTGAAGGAAGGAATGTTGTTCTCATGCTTGCGCCTTCTCATGTTTGATTTACAATAAAATAATAAATCCGATATTCTATGGAGGCATGTCATAAATGTCGGTGTTTTTAAATCTTTTTTAAAAGGTTTGGTTACTAACATAAATAAGGAGAAAAACTATGCCTAAAATGAAAACACACCGCGCAGGCGCCAAAAGGTACAAAGTTACCGCCAGCGGCAAAATTCTTAGAGAGCAAGCAGGCAAAAAACATTTGCTTCAACACAAAGCTCAAAGCAGAAAAAGAAGACTTTCTTCAACGGTAGAAGTGTCTGAAACACATTTGGACCTTGTATCAAAACAGTTACCATACTTGAAATATTCAAGATAGTTAAGTGAAGAAAGGAAAAATAAAATGAGAATTAAACGCGGAAACGTCTTAAGAAAAAGACATAAAAAAATTCTAAAATTAGCTAAAGGTTTTAAAGGTGCAAGAAGCAGAATATTTAAAGTTGCAAACACTGCCGTGATGAAAGCACTTAAATACCAATATAGAGACAGGCGTCATCTTAAAAGAAATATGCGTCGTCTTTGGATTATCAGGATTAATGCTGCCGTAAGACAATATGGATTAAGCTATTCGAAATTCATGAATGCACTTAAAAAGACTAATATCACAGTTAACAGAAAAATGCTTGCCGATATGGCAGTTAATGAACCTGAAGCTTTTTCTGTAATCGTTGAAACTGCAAAAACAGCAGTATAATTATTTTTTAAAATCATTAAAGATCTTGCATAAACTGCAGGGTCTTTTTGTCATCTCAATATATGAATTTATTTTGTTTTATTTAATTTTAATCTAACTATTTCGATAGAAATATTAAGAGAAAGTATTGAGGTGAGAGATGAGTGAAAAAAATAAAAATTGTATTTTAATAGTGGAAAAAGACTTGAAAAATATTGTAAGCCTTTCACAAAAATGTATTGAAGCAGGAGTAGATGAAAATTGTATCTTTGCAACTATTTCCACTAGTGACATCAGCCGATTTTTAAATACAAAAAATATTTCAACAGTTATTATAGACTCTGAATTATATAACCTTAAAAGTGCGTCCGTGATAAAGAACTTTGCTTTGAATGAAAATCTTGAAACCATTCTTGTTAAATCAGAATTTACTAAAAAAACTATAAGAATGATGATGGATAAAAATCTTAAATATATAAGTTTAAACATGAAAAGCAATGATTTAAGCAGAGTTCTTGCATCTGACGATAAAATTGTAGAGAAAAAGGTTGTTCATTTGTAGTATTTAAACAACAGCTAACAAAAAATTGTTAAGATTATTTAACATATAAATAATATATATGTTATATATTATTTATTTAAGGGAAATAAATAATTGTAAGCCAATTCTCTTTATTACTTATTTCCTCCACTCCTTTTCTCCATAACAAGTTTTTTTAGCCCGGAAGGGGCTTTTTTTTTTGCTTTTTATTAAATTTCTTAACCTAAATTTGAAAAAGTCCAAAAAAATTATATAATTTAAACAAAGCTGAATGCATTATTAGAAAGAATATATTGAAAAACTTCTTAGAAATCAGAACAATTGAAGATGAAATTGTCTATTATGTAAGAAAATACGGAAGTTACCATATTTCAGCGATGCAAGCTTATATCGAACTGCAAGAATTTATAATAAAACATAATCTTGAAACTCCTAATGTAAATAAAAATATTAAAGTATATGGAATTCCACACAATAATCCCTGCATCACTCCAACTCAAAACTGTAAGTATGATTATTGCATAACTCTATCAAAACATATACCAATAGAAGGAAATGTAAGTATCCAAACACTAAGAGGCGGGAAATATGCGGTATTTGGACACAAAGGGGCTTATGAAACAATAGGCAGCTTGTTTTTTGCAATTGAAAGCCAATGGATACCGCAAAATAACTATATCCGAAGAGACTTACCTGCATTTATTGTTCATTTAAAAGACATTGAAACAACTGCATCTGAAGACTTGTTATCTGAAATATATATTCCGATTGAATAAAATAAATTTTATGAATAATTTATTTAACAAAATTAAACATGCATGTTGATTTTAAAACATGTTTTAAATATATTTATACTTGAACCGAAGAAGGTTGGGGGCAAAATTTAGAATCCACTTATCAGAAGGTAGAACTAAAAGCCTTAAAAATGACCCAGCTTAGGATCATCAAAGTTTTAAAAACTGCAAAGAAAACGGATATAAAAATCCCGAATCGGCAGAAAATATATAAAAATTTGTGATTTTACGGTTCCAGCGTAAAATTTTTTACGTTGAGACAAAAAGGTCGATAACAAAAAAATAAAGGAGCACAAAATGGCAACAAAAGCCTTCAAACAAGAAAAAATTGAAGCAATGAAAGCAAAAGTAAGTAATGCGAAAGTCGCCGTTGTAACTGATTATAGAGGTTTTAGCGTTGAAGAAATTACAAAACTTCGCAGACAACTTCAAAAAGAAAACTCTGATTATATGGTTACAAAAAACACCTTAATTAAACTTGCAGTAAAAGGAACAGATTTTGAAGTATTAAATGAAGCATTCAAAGGTCCTGTGGCTATTGCATTCGGATACGAAGATCAAGCTGCACCTGCAAAAATTCTTACAAAATTCATAAAAGAAGCTAAAAAAGGTGAAATAATCGCAGCAGCTTTAGACGGTCAATTCTTAAACGCACAAGACGCAAAAGCTCTTGCAGACATTCCTTCAAGAGAAGAACTTTATGCAAAAATGCTTGGTTGCATAAATTCACCTGCAACAGGTATCGTTGGTTCTGTCAATGCTGTCATGAGCAGCTTGGTTAGAGCTATTGATGCGGTTGCAAAACAAAAATCTGCTTAATTAGCAGCTTAAAGCAATATTACTAAAATTACTAACATAGAAATAAAAAGGAGACTTAAAATGAGCGTACAATCAATTTTAGAATCAATTGAAAAATTAACATTAATCGAAGCAGCTGAACTTGTAAAAGCTATGGAAGAAAAATTCGGCGTATCTGCTGCAGCCCCTGTAGCGGTAGCCGCAGCAGCAGCTCCAGCAGCTGAAGCAGCTGAAGAAGTAAACGAAGTATCTGTTATATTAGCTTCAACAGGTGCTAACAAAATCAACGTACTTAAAGAAGTTAGAACTATTACAGGTCTTGGCTTAAAAGAAGCTAAAGATTTAGTTGATGCCGCACCAAAAGCAATCAAAGAAGGTATCAAAAAAGAAGAAGCTGAAGAAATTAAGAAAAAACTTGAAGAAGCCGGCGCTACAGTCGAAATCAAGTAGTTTTTAATTATAAAACTAAAAAAAGAGGCGAAAATTCATTTTCACCTCTTTTTTATTGCCTGATTTATTAACAAAAAATTAGCCACTAATGCTATATGAAATTTCATAAAAATTTTAGATACTTAATATTATTAAAATTCAAATTATATTAAAAACTTTGATTGAAACATAAACATAGAGATTAAGGAGAAAATTATGAAAAAATTATCAGCATTATTATTTACTTTTGTTTTTTTTGGAACAATAGCAGCGTTTGCCGCATGCCCATGTCAACAACCGGCTTGCGATGAACCTTGCGGAGCGGCAGCGACTCCTGCACCAGTTTGCGAGAGCTGTCCTGCAGTCCCTTGCGAAGAAGGATGTAAACCGGCATGTCCATGCCATCCTTGCCCCTGTTTATGCAAAAAAATGACGCAGGAAGAATTATACAAGAAACTTTGTTTAAGTGAATGCCAACTGGAAAAAGCAGAGGCTTTATATGACAAACTAAAATGTGACACTCAGGATCTAAGAGAAAAATTACAATGCGAAAAAGACAAATTGTGTACTTTAAAAGAAAAATGTGCCTCAAAATGTGAAATAAAAGCTCAAAAAAACAAAATAAAAGCATTAAAAAAAGATCTTAAATGTTTTTGTGATAATTATGAAGCTCAATTTGAATGTATCTTAACTAAAGAACAAAAGGCCTGCTACAAAAAAATTAAAAAAGCAGAAACATCCATATACAAAAAATGCTTAAAAAATAAGAAAAAAAGTTGTCATTAAACATTAATTAAAAAATAAAAGCCCTGATTTGCAGGGCTTTTTTATTTATGAAATTAATTTAAATAAACGGTTTACTTTTATTAAAACATTATTAAAATGATAATAGATGGTTAGAATTTAGGAGAAAGTAATGACTTTATTAAATGGACAAGGATTGTTTGTAGCAGCATACTCAGGACTAACAAGCACTTACTCGACCCTTGCAAAATATTCATCCTCCACAAACGGAACTTTAAGCCTTGAGGATCTTACAAATCTTTCTGATGAAGCAACAGCTGCCTTGGGCTCAAATACAAACTTCTTGCAATATTTAACAAGTAATTTCAGCAACCTTGACTCTGATGGTGACGGTAAAATTAATGCTTCTGATATAAGCAAACTCACAACCACAATGCAGCAAAAAGGTCTTACTTACAATGAAATAGCACAACTTTGCGCTTCAGGAAGCACCGCAATAGACAGTTCTTTAATGACTACAGTATTAAACTATTTTAATAAAATAGATAAAAATAATGACGGAAGAGTAACAAGCCAGGAGATAGCGGCTTTCGGTTATGAAACTGACAGACAAGAGCTTGATACAAAATATAATTCATTTAAATCAAGCAGTCTAAGCGTATTCTACAAAGACTCAAGCGAAGATGAAGCTCCTTCAAGCATTGTAGATAATATGTATCCTATTAAAAAATCAAATTCTTAAAACTAATCTTTAATTACAATCAGATTATTCATAATTTTCATTTTGCAAGTGGGCAGTACAACATCATTTAAACCATTTGCAATACTCAAAATACTGCCTGCCTTTAAGGTTACTTCTTCACCTTTATAATTAAAAGTATAATCTGTTTCTCTATCTGATCTTATTGTAATTTTATCCATAGTTTACCTCTTTTTATTTTTATTAATTTAATTCTCTTCTACCTTCAATTGCCCTTGCAATGGTAATCTCATCGGCATATTCAAGGTCAGACCCGACGGGAAGCCCAAAAGCAATTCTTGTTATTTTAATTCCAAAAGGTTTGATAAGTTTATTTAAATATAAACTCGTAGCTTCACCTTCCACAGAAGGGTTTAAAGCCAAAATGACCTCTGAAATATCGTCTTTTGCAATTCTTTGCAGTAACTCTTTAATTCTTATATCGTCAGCACCTATCCCGTCAATGGGTGAAATCAAACCCTGAAGCACATGATAGAGCCCATGATATTCATGAGTTTTTTCTATTGCAATTAAGTCCTTGGTCTCTGACACTACACAAATCGTTGAGTTATCACGCTTTGTGCTTGTACATATTTCACAAGGATTTGAGGCTGACATATTAAAACAAACTTCGCAATAGTGAATTGTTTTTTTTGATTCCACAATAATATTTGAAAATTTTTCCACCTCACCTAACGGCATTTTTAGCAAGTGAAAAGCCATCCTCTGAGCAGACTTTGGCCCAACCCCTGGAAATTTTTGAAAGAACTCTATAAGGTTTGCTAAAGGTTTTGTATATTCCATTAGAACAATCCGGGAATATTTATACCGCCTGTAAGAGACTTCATTTTTGCTTCCATTCTGGAAGAAGCATCTTTTGTCGCTTGAGTCATCGCTGTTGTAATCAAATCTTCAAGCATTTCTATGGTATCTTCATCAACAGATTCAGGATTTTCAGGATTAATAGCTTCTTTTGAAAGTTTAATTGACTTAAACTTACCCTGCCCGTCACATATAACCTTAACTGCACCACTGCCTGATTCTGCCGAAACTTCTGCAGCAGCAAGTTCAGCCTGAGCGTCCTGAAGCTTTTTTTGCATTTGCTGAGCCTGTTTCATCATGTTTGCAATATTCATAACACTTCTCCCTTAATTTAACTGATGATTAAGTTAAATTATAGGACAATCATGCCTTTATAACAAGTATATATTTATTTGGTTAACGTTTTTATTGCAAGAATTTTGTATAAGAAATTCTTGATTCTTTCAAACAGATTTTCTCATTAAATCAGAAATTTTCACTTCCCTTTTTTTAACGGGGGCTTTTTCTTCAACAATAGGGGCTTTTGAGTATTTGAATTGAGAAAGTCCGATAAAAGTAGTGTCTTGCTTTTTTATCATAAGAATTTCTTGTATAAAATTTATAATTTCTTTCATATTATTCCTTTCTCTCTCGATCTACTGTTTTCTTCTTTACTGTTTTTGTTAATACTATTAAAACTATTTTTTAGAATTTTTTAATCCCCGATTATGCTATATTTATTATATGAAATATTTTTCAGATGTAAATATATCAGATAATATAGATATTGCCGAGTTTGCCTATGAAAATTGTCATAAAAACTTTTCTCATGAAGAAATCTTACTAGAGCTCAAAGGCAATGATGATATAAAAAAACAGATTTGTATAATCAATTTGGATAATATAAATGCATCCTCTGAAGCCGAAATATTAGCAAATACTCTTACTAACCAGTCTACCCCGATTAGGGAAGCCTGCGCTTTTAAAATTAACCAGTTTATGAAGAGTGAAAAATTCGTGTGCTTTTTTCAGGATGAAAAAATAATTGATATTTTCATAAATGCAATTAATGACGTAAATCCGACTGTCGCCAGAAGCATTATTGAAATTATTGATAAAATAGAAAATATTTCTTATTTAAAAGAAAAATTATATAAAAAAATATTCTCAATCCTTGAAGAACTTAAGGAGTTTATAAGTGTAAAAAATTATTTGCTTAATAAAAAAACATTTAATTTATATTGGTGCCTTGAAACCATATCGGCGCTGACAGAGAAAATAGAACCTGATGAAGAATTGCTGGAAATAATACAAATTTCATCAAAGTTTAATGATTACACAATAAGAGAAAAAACGGCAAAAATTGTAAAACTATATAATACAAAACTTTTTGAACCACTCAGAATAAAGCTCAGTGATGATGAGAACTTTTATGTAAGAAGATATTTCTTATAACTATGCTATACTTTTAGCATGTAAGGATAGTCGAATTTATGTTTTTAATACAGTTTGCAGAATTTATTAAATATTTTGGAAAAGGTTATTATTTAAAACTGTTAAATATACTATTTCTGGCTTTTATGGCAAGTTTACTTGATTTTTTAAGTGTTGCATTTATTGTTCCGTTCTTGTTATTCATTATGAGTCCCACTCAGATTAAGACTAACCCTTATTTTGTTATGATAAACAAATATCTCCATATTTCCGGAGATCAAAAAGTAATAACGGTTCTGGGCGTTGCGTTTATTGCAATTATACTGGTTAAAAATATCTATATGATTTTTAACATGTACTGGCAAAATAAAATTATAAAAGAATGGTCTTTAGATGTTAATAAAAAGCTGATGAGATATTTTTTATTTGCACCATATGAAGAAAATCTTAACCAGTCAAATTCTCAGAGAATTTTTCAGATTACAAATAACGTAGAACAGGTATTTGATTTGTTTGTATTCAAAGTAATAACATTTATCTCAAATACAATTGTTGTTGCAATGATATTTTTATGGCTAATTTTCCTTTTACCCGGAGCAACAATTATTTCTGTATTATTTTTTGTTGTCTCAGGTTCAATACAAAACAGGACATTCAGGAGAATGGGTAAAAAAATTGCCGATGAAAAATATAATCTTACAAAAGGCTCTTATGAAACATTAATCTCAAGTTTAACATGTATAAAAGATATAAAAATAAACGGTTGTGAAAATTTCTTTTATGATACATATAAAAAAATATCAGAAAAGCTTATTCCTCTGTCAGAAAAACTAAACCTGATTCCAATTATTCCCCAATTTATAATAGAAATAATATTCGTTCTCACGATGGTAATACTATGTGTGGGTATATTTATACAATTTAACGGAAATCCTTCACACATAATAACAGCCTTTGGTGTGGTTGCAATTTCTTTATACAGAATTGCACCTTTAATATATAAAAGCCAGGTCTGCATCAACTATATCAACATTTACAAGGAATATTACGTAGAGCTTGTAGAGATTTATAATCAGTATAAAAAATATGATAAATATCTGGATAGCCCTACCAATGAAAGAATTCCATTCTATAACAGCATAATATTTAAAAATGTTTCTTACTCTTATGACAAAAAAGTTGATGTTTTAAAAGATATTAATTTGACAATAAATAAAGGAGAATTTATTGGAATAATAGGTCTTTCAGGGGCTGGAAAAACCACTATGGTCGACCTTTTGATGGGACTTTTGATAGGAAAAGGTGAAATAATTGTTGACCATGAAATTCTTAATCATAAAAACATCCGAAAATTTCAAAACATTGTAGGATATGTTTCTCAAAACATAAACACTGTAAAAGGTTCCATATCAAAAAATGTTGCCTGGGGAATTGATGAAAACTTAATTGACAAAGAAAGAATAATTCAATCACTCAAAAGTGCAAGATTATATGACCAGTTAATGAAAATGCCTGGAGGGATTGAAACCAAGTTAAATCAAGATGGAACAGGACTATCTCAAGGACAAAAACAAAGAATAGGAATTGCAAGAGCATTATATAGAAATCCGGAAATACTCATTCTCGATGAACCTACTTCATCTCTTGACGTAAAAATTGAAAATGAATTTACTGAGATTCTTAATCAATTTAAAGGGGAAAAAACTATCATCGCAATCTCTCACAGATTCAGTATGTTACAGCACTGCGATAGAATAATTTACCTTGATGAAGGAAAATTAATCGATGTAGGAACATTCACTGAACTCTCGGAAAAATATGATGAATTTAACAAAATTATTAAATTATCAAAAGTAAACCTTGATAGTTAAATATATAAATCTCTTTCACCGTTTTTGATTTTTTCAAGATTACTTCTTGTAATTTCTCTGATTTTTTCATCTTCGATTTCATCAAGTTCTTTTTTTAGGCAATCATATCCGACTTTTTTGGTTTCTTCGCTTGCATAATCTTCAAGATATTCGGCTAAAGTCGAAATTGCATTAGGGGCGCAAAAGCGTTTTATCAATCCGGGTTTAGCCAGATCCATAAAATCTTTCCCTGTCCTGCCTTTTCTGTAGCAACTTGTACAAAAACTTGGATGATAACCGCTTAGCATTAATTCCCTTGTTATTTCGTCCAAAGAGCGGCTGTCGCTCATCTCAAACTGTTCAGTTGAATCTTTATATACATAATATCCGCCCGGATTTGTTTTAGAGCCGGCGCTTATTTGAGAAATTCCAAGTTCTAAAAGTTCTCTTCTCAACTGCGGCTTTTCTCTCGTAGATAAAACCAATCCTGTGTAAGGAACCGACAAACGCAACACTGCAACAAGCTTTTTAAAATCTTTGTCAGACATTTGAGCCGGAGGATTGTCAGAAAAAGCTACACCTTCTGCATGCTCTATTCTCGGAACTGAGATTGTATGAGGTCCTATGCCATATTTTTTATCTAAATGGTGAGAGTGCATCAAAGTTGCAAGTGTTTCAAATTTATAATCAGCCATGCCGAATAAAGGTCCTATTCCGACATCGTTTATTCCTGCTTCAAGCGCTCTGTCCATAGCTTCTAAACGCCAGTCATAGTCAGCTTTTTTTCCTGAAGGATGGACCTGAGTGTAAATATCTTTATCATAAGTTTCCTGAAATAATTGATATGTTCCTATCCCAAATGTATTTAATCTTTTGAAATCTTCAACACTCAAAGGTGCAATATTTACGTTTATTCTTCTGATTTCGCCGTTAAAAACCTTTTCTTTATAGATTCTATCCATGATTTCCTGCAGATAATCAAGACCTGAATGAATATAATCTTCTCCTGTTAAAAGAATAATTCTTTTATGTCCTAGTCTCATTATTGCTTTTGCTTCTTCAACAACTTCTTCAGGAGTCAAATGCCTTCTTTGAATTTTTTTGTTATCTCTTCTGAAAGCACAATAAACACAATTGTTTGAGCAAAAATTACTTGCATATAGCGGTGTAAATAAAACTATTCTTTTGCCATAAATTTGTTCTTTTAAATCTTTGGCGGCTTTAAAAATTAACCCTAAAGTCTCATCATCTTCAACATTTAAAAGCTCTGCGGATTCTTCAAGCGTTAAGCCTTTTAATTTTAGAGATTTGTCTAAAATTTCTAAAACAATTTTCTTATCTACTTTTTTATTGATTAAATCAAAAATTTTGTCGTTATTAATAATTTTGTCTTTTGTGTTCATTATTACTGCCTTATGATTACCTATAGTAAAATTGTACTGCAAACAAATTTGCGGAACTTAAAATCTTTATAAAAGTTTAATATAAAAACTTATATGCCAAATTCTACAGGAGGGTGAGCTAAAAGCTTAATTGCTTGCTGTGCATTTTTTTTCAATTGCTCATAATAAACCTTTGACTCAGGGTCGATTTTGTCCTCTAAAGCGCAATCAGCAACCTCTACGACCTGGCTTAAAAGGTCAATTGTCAGCATTACTTTTCTCAGCATTATTCCTTCATCAACCGCATCGCCTGTCGCAGCAGTTATATTTATTAAATATTTCCAATTTTCAACAGATTCCGGATTAATTTTATTGAACATAATCCATTTATAAATGAATTCCGGGGTTCTTTCGTCATATAAGTAGTTTTGGTTATTTATATTAAAAGCCGATAAATCTTCATCAAAATGTTTTTTATAATCAAGTAATTTAACAAAATATTGATTAACCGCTTTTATTTCACCATCAACACCTACAAGCGAGGTATCTTTATTTTTCTTGATATCAATACAAGTTTTAATTTCTTTTAGAAAACTGTTTATCCTCTTGGCTTCACTATATTTTTTAGAATATTCTCTGGCTTGTTGCTGAAGCTCATCTTTGTTTGTTGTTGAAATAGATTCAATATAATCAGAAAGAATATTTTGATAATTCTCATCAAAATATTTCATATCTTCCAACCTATTTTTTTCAGACAAGATTATTTTATACTCCTGAGAATCAAGTTCTGTTTCGTCAAATTCTGACAGCTGTTTTTCTTTTTGTTCTATGAGTTTATCAAAGCTGTTAGGAGAAGAACTATTATAGAAATCATTTTTTTGCTTAAAGCCTTCAATTAATTGAGCATGTTTTTTTATTACTTCTATCGAAACCGGTTCACCATCTTTAAGTTTTTGAACTAATTGAGTTATTGAAAGTTTCACATAGCCTGTTGTTATCATTTTAATTTTAGACCATTCACGATTTAAATTATCAGAAGTTTCCTTGAGGTCAGCCATCTCATCATTAGATATTACAGCACCCGATAATGAATCATATGTCTGCTCAAGATTTTCAAGAGCTGAAGAATCAAGACCCAGTTTGCCGACAAGATTTTTGGCATTGCCATACTGTGTATCATAAACTCCTTCTATGTCTAAAGGCAAAGAAGCTGCTACATGTTCATAGCTGTAAAAATGCTCTTTTTGCTGTCCATTAGCACCATTATTATCACTTTTGGCAGGATCTTCATAATACTCATCACCGCAAGCCAGCGATGATATAGCCATGGCAAGCATTTGCGGAGTAAAATCTTTATAGTCTTTGTTATAAATAGATTCTGTTAAAGCTATTTGCTCATATCCTTTTAACTGAGATAATAATTTACCTTTTTGAGTTGTGGAACATAAACCCATTGTATTTTCATCCAAAAACCCTCTTTTTAGAAGAAAATTTTTCTTTGCAATGCAACTCTCTAGCAGTTCCTTTGCTTTTGAATCACTGCCTGGGGCCTTATCAAATACATAAAAAGATTTATCTATTATTTTTTTTAATATGTCATCATCAATAAAATAATTGGAAATAGATGCTAAAAATGCAAAATCAAAAGTCAATGCACTGTTTATAGGCTCACTTTTACTGTTTAAAAGATCATTGAATTGAGATTCTGCTTCTTCATTAATCGCCATTGTGTAAACGTAACCCTGCTTGTCAATACCTCTTCTACCGGCTCTTCCTGCCATTTGATAAAATTCATTAGCGTTTAACAATCTGCTTCTTTTTTCGGCTCCTCTTCTGTTAGGTTTTTGTGTTGAAGATATAACAACCGTTCTTGCAGGCATATTAATACCCGCGGCAAGTGTTTCTGTCGAAACGACAAGTTTTAATAATTTATTTTGGAATAATTCCTCAACCAATTCTTTTTGAAGAGGAAGAAGACCTGCATTATGGATTGCCATGCCTTTTAACAAGGCTCCATGATTTAATGAACTGCCTAAATAGCCTTTTTCTTTGTACTTATTGAGAATTATTTCAATCTGTTCTTTTTCCGCTTTTGTAGTTAAATCAATATCTTTTTCATTTAAATTTGCCAGAAGTTCAGCACCTTTATTTCTGCTAAAAATAAATACTATTGCGGGAAGCTGGTCTTTTTTTCTCAATAATTTCAAAAGATTGGCATAGTCTTCGTTCGTTAATTTCTTTTCTACTTTTTGCTTACCTTTGTCTTTGACTTTTTTAATTTTTTTATTATTCTTACTATTTTTAATCTTATCGGTTTTTTCTTCATCTTCAGGAGAAGCGTATGATTTTGTATAAAAATGTTTAAATTCCAGCGGAACATTTCTCTCCTCGGGAGGCACTGAAACTAATTCCGCAGGTTTATCTTTCAATTTACTTATCCATTGGTTAAGACCCTCAGGATTTCCTATTGTTGCACTGAGACAGAGCGTCTGAATATCCTTGGGGTTAAACATAACAGACTCTTCCCAGGCCGGCCCCCTTTCAGGATCGCCAAGATAATGAAACTCATCAAAAACAACTGTGGCAAGATTATCAAAAAGGTTGTTTCTTTCACCAAAATAATTGCCTACGCACATATTTCTGTATACTTCTGTAGTCATAAGTACAATAGGAGCTTCAGAGTTAATCCTCCTGTCTCCTGTTAAAATACCAACATTTTCATCCCCGTATATTTTCTTAAATTCTCTGAATTTCTGGTTGCTTAGCGCTTTCAGGGGAGTTGTATAAAAAGTTTTCTTTTTTTGAGCCATATTTTTGCTCATAACATAATGAGCAATAGCAGTTTTGCCTGTTCCAGTGGGAGCAACAACTAAAACATCTTTGCCATCATTCAATGCTTTTGCTGATGCCACTTGATATTTGTCAGGGAAACAATCTTTTGGAAGATGAAAATAATTATCTTTTAAAGTCTGCTCAAAATCTTTGCTTTTAAACGAAATATTGTTTTTATTGTAGTTATTCAAAGACAAATCTAAAATTTTAAAAGCATTGTCTTTCTTGCCTTTTGCCGCTACAAATACATAATTAACATCATTTAATTTTGGAAAAGTATAATTTTCATACTTTTCCACCGAATTAACTTTACACACTCTCATTGTAATAATTTCGCCTCGTCATACTATTTTCAGCTGTAAAATAAATTATTCAACATGCCAAATCTACTATTTATATAAGTCTTATTTCTCAGATTTTTGAACAGTAAAAGCATCAAATATTAACATACCGTTACAGATAAAATGTTAAATTATATATTTTTTCATATCATTTGGGTCAAAAACTTCAATACTGTCTTTGCCATGCATAAATATTAAACAATTTAATAGCGGTTTAAACATTGTAAAATCATTGTAAGAAAGCTTTTTATTTAAATCCGCCATATTATCCGCTAAAAATTCCGTAATTAAGGTCCTGTTTTTAAAAACAAGAGAGCTAAAATAATCAAGACCCTCTTTTGTCGTAATACCTTCAAAATAGATTAAATCAGGTGACTGAAACTCTATAAAGCGCATTGCTTTATCAATATTAAAACCGATATTTTCGTTAAGTTCGCTCTGATGGACATTTTCAAGATTATATTTAGAAATAGATTCTATAGTCATAACATTTTTATGGATAGAAGCTATATCAGATAAAATTGAATAAATTACATGTGTTTTGCCACTCAGTGAAGAACCGCAAACAAGAATTATACCCGGCTTATTGAGTGCACCTTTTATAGTATTTATCTGAATATCACTGAATCCTATCTCATGTAATTTTTTGGGCGGTTTATAGATTTTGAGAGAGATTCTCTCTCCTCTTATGGTAGGAAAAGCAGATATACTTGCAGTCAGGGTTATATCATCAACCCTAAACACAAGTTTTCCAAGCTGTGGCAATTCGCAAACATTAGGATCAAGGCTAGACAGTGTTTTTAATTTCGAAATAAAAGGAGCTATTAAAAGATTTGGAATCTGCCCTGTGGAAACGACTTGCGCAGGATGCCTGAAATTTACGCTCAATCCGTTAGGTACATGCTCAAAAAACAGTTCATGGACATTTTCTGAAACAGCTTGTTTTAAAATTGCCCTGATTAAAACCTGAATATGCTCATCTGAAAGGCTTTCTGTATTTAACTCTTCTCTCCAGTCATATTTAGGCTGGTTTTCGTCGATAAAAATCTGTCCTACGGCATTGTCACTTTTATAATACTCTTCAATCTTCTGCAAAACCAAAGATTCTGCTGAAATTACAGGCTCTATATCACAACCTGTTTTTTCGACTATTTTGTCAATTGCAAACAAATCCAGAGGATCAGCCATTGCAACCGTTAAAACATTTTCTATTTTAAAAAGCGGTATGATTTTATATTTCTGTGCATCATTGAAATTTATCAAATCAAGACACTTGGTATCCAAAGAATAGTCTTTTAAATCTACATATGGAATATGCAGTTTGGATTCTAAAAATTTTAAGAGCTCTTCTTCTGTTATAAGTTGCGAATTTATCAAAACCTGCCCTACATTAATAGCCTGAGAAAGTGCTATTTCCTGAGCTTTTTCAATATCATCATATGATATCAATCCGTCTCTCACGAGGTCATATTTGAGTTTTTCAAGTGTTTTATTGGTTACAAATTCCATATTATTCGCCCAAATAACTATTAATTCGACTTATGACAAAATCGATTTCAAAAGGTTTTGTAATATATTCATTAACGCCTGTTTCTTCTCCGATAAGCTTATCGCCGTCTTGGGATCTGGCTGTTATCATTATTATGGGGATATCTTTGTATTTGTTATCATATTTTAAAAGTCTGCTAATCTTATAACCGTTGATTTTGGGCATCATAACATCAAGTATGATTAAATCGGGGATTAATTCTTTTGCCATGTTAAGCCCCTGCTCCCCATCGTAAGCACAATGGCACTCATATCCTTGAGCTTCAAGCATAAATTTTAACGTTTCAACTATATCCTGTTCATCATCTACGATTAAAATTTTCTTCATAATCCACCTCTTTAAAAGATAATTTTGTTTTTTTGATAAGTTCTTCCGCTGTTAAAGCATCATTAGGATAAAGAGCCGTTGAATATAATATAGCACAATCTTCAAACTCATTTCCAGAAATCTTAACATAACCCTCGAGCTTTTTTTTCATAAAATCCAAAGCGTAAGAATCTATTTCAATTCCGTAAAAAAAGTAAAATTTCTTGCCTTCATTTTCAAAACTAAAATCTTTTGAGTTAGACGTTTTGCGAATAAGATTATCAGAAATTACTTTGTTTATAAAAGAGCATTTGCAATCCACTCTTTCCTTTATGGCTATCATCCCGAGAGTGCTGTGGCTTTGTTTAGCTTTTGAAATATCCTGAGCAAGCTGCATTGCAAATATTTCTTCTTCACTTAAAACAGGAAGCGCAAGATAAAAGCTTGAACCCGCATTAGGTTCACTCTCAAGCCATATTAAACCTTTATGTACCTCCATAAGCTGTTTTGCGATAGGAAGCCCAAGCCCTGTACCTCCAATATTTCTATTAAGAGAATTTTCGATTTGCCCGAATTTATCAAAAACTTTCGCAATATCTTCTTTCGCAATACCTATACCGGTGTCTTTTATTTCGATTTTAATATATTCATTGCTCAAACTCGATATAAACTCTGTAAGGGAAGTATTTTTAAGCATTTTTTCTTTTGAAATTTTTGATGTAATTATGGATATTTTACCATTTTCAGGAGTAAATTTGATTGCATTTGAAACAATATTGGTTAAAACTTGTTCCATTCTTTGAGAATCTATATAAACAAGCTCTAAATCATCCGCAGGTTGAAAAGTAAACTCAATATTTTTTTCTTTTGCAAGATTTTCAAAAGTATTTTTAACAAATTCTATAGGAGCGTTAATATTGGTTTTTTCAAAGCGAAATTCCATCTTGCCCGCTTCGACTTTTGACAAGTCCAATAAATCATTGATAATTGCTGAAAGTCTTGTTACATTTCGCTTTGCCATATTTAAAAATTTGTCTGCGCTCTGACTTATTTCACCCGTTTTACCGCTTAATACTATATCAAGTGAGTTTTTAATGGCTGTTAGAGGAGTCCTTAATTCATGTGAAACTATTGAAATAAACTCTGATTTAAGCCTTTCGAGTTTTTCCAGCTTTATATTTGTATCTTTAATTTCTTCATATAAAATTGCACTCTCTAAAGGCAAAGACGCCTGTTTTACAAGCGTTTGGAAACATGTTGTATCTTCCTGCCCGAAGTCATTTGTCCTAAACACTTCAATTATTCCGAAAAATTTATCTTTGATATTTATCGGTGCAAATAAGCTGTCAAAAGAAAAAACGTTTAAATCATATTCTTCATATTGATGTTTAATATTTTTTATAATTTTTATATCGGAATCCTCGGGATTAATTGAAAATAAAGTCTTATAGCTTAATATTGCTCTAAGTTTTATTGCATCTTCAAGACGCTGAGATATCGGATAAAGAGAATTAATTATAAGAGTTATATCATCAGCATCATTAAATACCAGAGAATAACAAAGAGAAAAACTCAAACTTTTTTCAAGCCCGTCCATCATAATATCAATAAGCTTTCTCTTGTCTAATGAACCCGCAAGCTGGGTACTTGTGTTATATAAGACATTTAGCTGATAAAGACTTTTAGCAAGCTCAAGGTTATTTTTAGAGAGAACCTCTAAAGAACTTCTTGATTGAAGTGCTGAATTTACAGTCGCAATTAAAATATTTTCATCCACAGGTTCCGCCAGATAAAAATTTGCATGTTTTAAAATTTCATTATCCTGCTTTCCAAGTTCTACAAGTAAAATAACCTGAATATTTTGCGTCTGCATTTGAAGTCTTATTTTTCTCAAAAGAGAATGTATATCAAGGCTTTTAGCTTTTGAATCTACCAAAACAAGGTCTATGTCTTGTTGTTTTACTGTTTTTAAAATATCAGATTCTACAGATGAGAAAATAAGCTCAAATTGATGTTTGAGCATAATTTCATTTATTAAATTTATTTGCTTTTTGTTGTCTGATATTAAGAATATCTTTGTCATGTTTATCCTGAATTACTTAGACTCTAATATTTTATCAGCTTTTATAAAATATTTTCATGATTAAACAATTCTTAACTTATAAGAGGTTAAGGGTAATAAAACTCTTAAAAAAATTATACTTATGTTCAATGAAACAGATTTTTTTAACTTCTATAATACCCTTGATGGTAAAAAAGAATAGTATAATATCCTCATGTAGGATGTCTCGGCTGTTCTTTCAGTATTAGAAAAGGAAATTTATATGAAGAAACTATTATTAACGACTCTTGCTTTGGCTATTGCATTCACTGCAAACATCGGCCAATCATTTGCAAAATGTGGTTGCGGTTGCGCTATCCAACCTGCAGCTCCTTGTCCTGAATTTGTTTGGGCCATGCCTGCAAAAGCCTCTTGCCCTTGTGGTATTTCAACGATAGTACCACTTCCTCAAGCTTGCTGTCCTTCTGCATGCGCAACACCTTGTTGCCCTAAACCTTGTGTTACAGGTTGTGCAGCACCATGCCCTTGTGAATGTGCTCCAAAATGTTGTGATGCGGACAAGTATTGTAATGTAAACGGTTGTTGTAAGAAAAAATCTTGGTTTTACAGAATTTTCCACAAAAGTTGTTGTGGCTGTAACTCAGGATGCGGATGCAACAATTGTTGCCCAACAAAAACTGAATGTTGTGACTAAGCATGTTTAAATAAATTAAAACATGTTAGTCACAACTTCTTGCCAAAAAGCACCTCTAAAAGGGTGCTTTTTGGTTAAAAAATATTTTTCTGTTTATTTTTTTAAAAAAAATTGATAACATTTATGATAAGTAAAAGAAGAGGGAACTTTAATGAAATTTCACACAAAATATCTATGGTTTAATACAAAAAAACACAGAGAATACATTAATATTACAGATGAAGTCCAACTTGCACTTGAAGAATCTAAAATTCAAGAAGGCATGATTCTGGTCAGCGCAATGCACATAACTGCAGGGATTTATGTAAATGATGCAGAAAGCGGCCTTATATCAGATATTGATAAATGGCTTGAAGAAGTCGCTCCTTTCAATATAAAATACAATCATCACAGAACAGGCGAAACTAATGGCGACAGCCATTTAAAAAGCCTTTTAATAGGACACGAAGTGATAGTTCCCGTTACAAAAGGTCGACTGGATTTAGGTCCATGGCAACAGGTCTATTATGCAGAATTTGACGGGCAAAGAAATAAAAGAGTACTGATAAAAGTTATGGGCGAATGAGATGAGCGTTAAAGCCGTAATAGAAACCAAATGTGCAAATGATGTATTTTTAATTGAGAAAAATGCAAGAAAATTTGATAAAACTGTTTTGATAATAGGTGTTTTCCATGGAGACGAAATCCAGGGAGAATTTTTAATTAATAAGTTTTTGAAATCAACAACCGTAATTAAAAAAAACAGATTGCTTTTAATCCCCTGCCTTAATCCAGATGGAAAAGAAAACAAAACTCGACAAAACGCCAATAAAATTGACCTGAACAGAAATTTTCCAACCAAAAACTGGGAAAAAATCAACAAAAATGACTACTATGGCGGTAATGAGCCTGAAAGTGAAATTGAAACAAAATTTCTTGTAAAACTTTTGAATGAAGAAAAAATCGACTGCATTTTAACTATTCATTCACCATATAAAGTTGTAAATTTCGATGGACCTGCAAAAAATATTGCTCAGAAAATTTCAGAGATTACAGAATATCCTATCCAAGCAGATATAGGGTATCCCACTCCGGGAAGTTTCGGAACATATTGCGGGATTGAAAGAAAAATTCCGATAATCACATTAGAACTGGATGAAAATTTGGACAATGATGATTTATGGGAGCAAAATAAACAAATTTTTGAGTATTTTGCTAATGAATTTTAAGTTTTTACCAAATAACTTTAATAATTGTAACTTTTACACTTTTAAACTTGACAACAAAATCTCAAAGAACTATTCTAGTTTTTGGGCAATTTGAGGCATGGTATGTGTAGAATTGGAGCAATAAAGTCCAAAAAATATTTTCACCCTTCAAAGGCACTGAAATTAATGCGTTCTCAACAAAAAGGGCATGACAATTCAGGGTTTGCGTTTGTAATGCAAGATTTAGGAGGAGTTTTTGAAAATTACAAGGATTTACCGACTCTTTCCATGGCTTGTACAAACGAAGGAATGCATATAGCTGAAGATATTTTGCATACTATTGGTTTTGTGAGGGTAATGCAGTGGGCTCCTGATGTAAATGTTGAAATGGCATCTGAGCTTAATATAGAACCTATGCCAAACTACCTTTTTGAGGTTTTTAATTATCCTAAGTCTTACAAATACGCACCTCAAAAAGAGAAAGAAGAACTTTTAATTGATACAAGGTTAAAATTAAGAAAAGCACTTGAAGCGACCCAGGACGGTTATGTATATTCATTCTGGCCGGATACTCTTATGTTAAAAGAAATAGGAGATCCTAAAGACATAGGAACATATTTCGGATTATGGAAAGAAGACAATACTTTTACTTCAAAAATAATTACAGCCCAGTGCCGTCAAAACACAAACTATGATATCGTAAGATATGCAGCACATCCGTTCTTTCTGCAAGGCTACAGCGCTCTGGTCAACGGGGAAAATACTTTTTATGAAAAAAACAAACTGTTTCAACAGAGCCTTTATAAAGGATATATTGGTTTTGAAAGTGATTCCCAATGCCTTTTGTACACTCTTCATTATGTAAATAAAATTCTAAAATGGCCATTAAAATATTATAAACACGTAATTACACCCTTAGCTTTTGATGAACTTAACAAAAGAGAAGATAAAGAAATCTTGCTCAGAATAAAGGCTTCGCTTGCAAACCTTGAAATAAACGGTCCTAATACAGTTATTGCGGTGACTCCGGACGGAACTTTATTTACTGCCTGTGATTCTAAAAAATTAAGACCAATTGTAATAGGTTCTGACAAAAATACGGTAATTATTACCTCCGAGGTAACAGGCATAAATGACCTTCTTCCCAAAAGGAACATTGAAAGCGATATTTATCCACATGAAAGAGAGATGGTTGTTATAAAAAATGATTTGAAGGTTGAAAGATGGCAACAGTAAAAGCAAACGACATTGCTAAAGACGATTTGATGTGGCAAATCGAATATAACGAAAACCGATGTACATTATGCGGAAGATGCACTGCTGCTTGTACCTTTGGAGCAATCAAAGCGAGCGTTGAAAAAAGAAAAAAAGTTTACAGTGAAGGCAGCATCCCGACTCCAAAATGTAAAATAACTGCAAATCCGGTTATAAAACAAATTATTAAAACAAATCAAAACTGCGTAGGATGCGGCGTTTGCGCAAAAGTTTGCCCTAATGAAGCTATAAAACCCGTTTATAACAAAAATCACAGGATAGAAGTTAAATACAGAGCAGAAAATGCCGATTCTCCTAAAAGAGGCGGAAGAACAAACCTTCATACAGAGGGAAGGACTTTAGATAAAATCAAAATCGGTAGAATATCTCAAATGACAGACCCGTCTTTAGATGCACAAAGACACACTTTTGACATTTTAGCACCCTTTGGAAGAGTTATGCCGCCCGAAGAATTGCCATTCAGTATAGACGGGGATAACTTAAAAATTGATAAAAAAATTCCAACTACACACTGGATTTACCCTATCATAATCGGTGATATGTCAATTGGCGCACTATCCACCAGGATGTGGGAAGCTGTAGCTATTGCAACCGCTTACTTAAATGAGGTTGTGGGACTTCCTGTAAGAATGTGCTCTGGTGAAGGCGGTGTACCGATAAAATTATTAAAATCAAAATATATTAAATATGTGATTTTGCAGATAGCATCAGGACACTTCGGGTGGAACAGAATAATTAACGCTATGCCTGAAATGACAGAAGATCCTGCCGGAGTTCTTATTAAAATAGGACAAGGTGCAAAACCAGGGGATGGCGGGCTTTTGCTCGCACAAAAAGTTACAAGGCACATTCAGGAAATAAGAGGTGTCCCAAAAGCCGATTTACTTTCACCACCTAATCATCAGGGATTGTATTCGATTGAAGAAAGTGTCCAGAAAATGTTCCTTTCAATGAATGCTGCATTTAAATTCAGAGTTCCCGTTGCAATCAAAGTAGCAGCTTCTGTTACGAGCGTATCTGTATATAACAACCTTTTAAGAGACCCTTACAATATAGTAGGAGGCTTTTTCTTAGACGGAATTGCAGGTGGAACCGGGGCTGCACATCAAATTTCTTTAGATCATACGGGGCATCCTATCGTATCAAGACTTAGAGATTGCTATTTAGCAGCTATTCACCAGGGAAAACAAGGACAAATTCCTCTATGGGCAGGCGGCGGGCTCGGTATGTTTGGAACCCTTGCGGCTGATGCATTTAAGATGATGTGTCTCGGAGCAAACGGCGTATTCACGGGTAAACTTATACTTCAAATGGCAGGATGCATAGGAAATGACTTTGGTAAATGTAATGCATGTAATACAGGTTTTTGTCCTGTCGGGATAACAACGCAGAACCCTGTCCTTGTCGAAAGGCTGGATGTCGATAAAGCAGCAGAAAACATTGTAAATTATTTCCTTGCAACAAATACAGAACTCAAAAAGTTGCTGGCTCCAATTGGGAACAGCTCACTTCCTACAGGACGTTCTGATGCGCTTATCACTGTTGACAAAAACGTCGCTACAAGACTTCAGATACAGCATGTATGCTAAATTTGGAATAATTAAATGACTCAAAAAACAATAATCAAAACTTTAATAGATGAAAAAAGAATTTCTACACAAGAACTTCTCCAGATTATTTATCAAAAAATGGAAGAAGGCTTTGATGAATTTGAGATAGAAGCTTGCGGACAACATGATATCGGTGGTCCTTTATGGACAAAAGATAACAGAGAACTTGTTTTTAAAGTTAAAAACCCCGGACAAAGGGTCGGTTCAATGGGAATGCCGGGAACTAAAATAATAGTCGAAGGCTCTGCTCCTGCTGATGTAGGCTGGTTGAATGCAGGTGCTGAAATAGTTGTCAAAGGAGACGGTGGAGATACCACTGCTCATTGTGCAGCCGGGGGAAAAATATTTATCGGCGGAAGAGTTGGAACACGCTCAGGCGCATTAATGAAATATGACCCAAAATATAAAGCTCCTGAATTCTGGGTATTAAAAAACACAGGCTCTTTCAGTTTTGAATTTATGAGCGGCGGAACAGCTGTTATTTGCGGTTGGGACTGTGAGAATATAACTTCTATTCTAGGGCAACGCTCCTGTGTAGGCATGGTAGGCGGAATAATATATATCAGAGGAAAAATTTCAGACACATCCAATGAAGTTTTTATAGTGGATATTGATGAAAAAGATAAAGAATTTTTGAAAAACGGCTTAAGTGAATTTTTAACTAAAATAGATAAAAAAAATATTTTTGAAAAACTCGTTGATTGGTCTCAATGGAAAAAAATTATACCCAAAGTTTATGGACATGAAAAAGAAAAAACTTTAATACCAATAAAAGACTTTAGACAAAATGTATGGGTTGAAGGCGGCATCTTTCAGGAAATAGTAAATGATGAGTTTAAAGTATCAGAGCTGGTTTCAAAAGGTAAAAGCAGGCTTAGAACTCCCGAATGGAAAAACCATGCTAACTTAGCACCTTGTGAAAGCGGCTGCCCCCTAGGAATCCCGACACAAAAAAGAATTAAACTTCTCAGAAACGGTGATTTGCAAGAAGCATTGGAATTAGTTTTGGAATATACGCCGTTTCCTGCATCCGTATGCGGAAATGTTTGCCCGAATTTGTGTATGGAAGAGTGCAACAGAAAACTCGTTGATGAAAAAATTAAAGTTAATGAGTTGGGTTTATTATCAAAAGACACTGAAATCGAAGCAGCTCCAATCAACAGAAAAGAAAAGGTTGCCATAATAGGCTCTGGAGCAGCAGGGCTTTCTTGCGCATGGCAATTAAGAAAGCTGGGGGTTGAAGTAAAAATCTTTGAGCAGGACTATAAAATTGGCGGAAAATTATCACAGGTAATTCCTGATGACAGGCTTGATAAAGAAATCCTAGACTCTGAAATTCAAAGAATTAAAACTGCAGGAATAAAATTTTCTCTAAATAATAAAATTTTAAAAGACGATTTTGAAAAAATTATAAATGAATTTGATGCAACCGTTATTGCAGTAGGAACACATGTTCCTGTTGTTATACCATTTGAAGGGCATGAAAAATTAATAAAAGGTTTGGATTTCCTAAAAAAAATCAATAACGGAGAAAAGGTTAAATTAGGCAAAAAAGTAGTAATAATTGGAGCAGGAAATGCCGCTATGGATGTTGTCATAGGGGCTTACAAAAGTGGGGCTGAAGAGGTCACCGCAATTGATATACAAAAACCGGCGGCATTCGATAAAGAAATAGAACATGCAAAAAAACTCGGGGCAAAAATCTTATACCCTTGCTACACAGACAAAATTACAGATGAGGGTGTATTTTTAAAAGACGGAAGATTTATTGAAGCTGACAGTGTCATTATATCAGTCGGCGACAGACCTGAGTTTTCGTTTTTGGATAACAGATATTTAACAGAAAAAGGCTCCGCTTTAATTAATGAATTTATGCAATCTGAAATCAATTCAAAAGTTTTCTTTTCCGGCGATGCGATAAAACAAGGATTATTTGTAAATTCTATGGCTGACGGCAGAAAAATTGCATTGAATATCAATAATATTTTTAATAATCTCCCACTTGAAAAGTTCGAAAAAGCACCTATGCTTCCGAGAGACAAAGTAAAACCTGAATTCTATGAAGGTTACAGCGCAATAAAAGTTCAACAAAGCACTGTCGAAGAGGAAAAAGACAGATGTCTTAGTTGTGGATTGTGCAGAGATTGCGAATTTTGCCTAAATGCTTGCCCTGAAAACGCTATTGAGAAAATTATTGATGAAAACGGACAAATAAAATATGTTTCTAATGATGAAAGATGTATAGGCTGCGGAATCTGTGAAGGCGTATGCCCTTGCGGTATCTGGGTTATGAAAGATAATTTTGAAAAACAACTTGAAAGTTAAAACTTAACAGTTCAGGTAATGTTAACTGCTTATATTCGTTAAATTAATAAAATAAGATGAAAAATAAGTTGCCAAAACAAATAAACTTCCTTGGTAAACTTTCATCTTTACAAACTCTCAAAAATCATGTTTTTATGTTATTATTTGCAAAAGATACCATAAATAAGGAACATCTATGATCTCAGTAAACGACTTAAGAACAGGATTAACAATTGAAATTGACGGAAATCTATGGTCAGTTATCGAATTTTTACATGTAAAACCCGGGAAAGGCGCTGCATTCGTGAGAACAAAGCTTAAAAATGCAGAAACAGGAAATGTTATCGAAAGAACCTTTAGGGCTGGTGAAAAAGTCGCAAAAGCTACTTTAGACAGAAGAGACATGCAATATTTGTATAAAGAGGGCAATGACTTCATTATGATGGATTTGGAAACTTATGAGCAGCTTTCCGTTTCTGAATTTCAAATAGGCGATGGTATAAAATATTTAAAAGAAAATATGAATATATCCATATTGCTCCATGATTCTAAAATTATAGGAGTTGATATACCCAATCACGTCGAACTTGAAGTCGTAGATACACCTCCATCCGAAAGAGGCAATACAGCACAAGGAAGCAGTAAACCCGCAACTCTTGAAACTGGTACTGTAGTTCAAGTTCCATTTTTCGTTTCAAATGGTGACGTTATAAGAGTGGATACCAGAACAAACGAATATTTAGACAGAGTTTAAAAGGAAAAGTTATGAAAATAGAAGTAGATTATATTGAAAAATTATTAGAGCTTTTTACTCAAAACGGCTTGACTGAATTAACTGTTGAAGAGTCTGATAAAGCATTGGTTATTAAAAAAGAATGCGGTGTTGTAAGTCATAATATAATCCCTCAGGCAACTCCTGTTGCGGCATCTGTTGTTCCTTCAACAGTAAGCTCTCAAGTTGTATCTCCCGAAATAAAAACTGAGAAAAAACCTGAAGCTCAAGGAAAATCAATCTTATCTCCTATGATAGGAACATTTTATAAAGCCCCTTCTCCTGACAGCAAACCGTTTGCATCCGTAGGTGATACAGTAGCTCCCGGACAGGTTGTCTGCATAATTGAAGCAATGAAACTAATGAATGAAATAGAGTCCGAAGTATCAGGCAAAATCACCCAAATATGCGTAAGTGACGGAGAACCTGTTGAATACGGACAAGTTCTTATGTACGTTGAATAATTAATAACAAAAAGTAATTTTTACGAATTGGATTGAATATTAATTAGTCCAAGAGTAAAATGTTGCTACCATTATCAAGAGGAAAAATTATGTTTAAAAAAGTATTAATAGCAAATAGAGGCGAAATAGCCGTAAGAATAATAAGAGCCTGTAGAGAACTTGGAATAGCCACAGTTGCAATATATTCTCAGGCTGATGCAGACTCATTGCATGTCAGTCTGGCAACAGAAGCTTATTGTATAGGTCCTGCTCAAAGCAGCAAAAGCTATTTAAATATTCCGGCAATTATATCTGCAGCCTTAACATCAGGTGCAGATGCCATTCACCCGGGATACGGATTTATGGCGGAAAGAGCCGATTTCGTTGATATCTGTGAAGAACACGGGATTAAATTTATTGGCCCTTCATCAAGCGCCATGAGAAAAATGGGTGATAAAGCCACAGCCAGAAAAACAATGCAAGATAATAACGTTCCCACAACCCCTGGTACCGACTTAATTGAAGACGTATACGAAGCAAAAGAATTCGCCAAAAAAGCGGGATATCCCGTTATAATTAAAGCGACAGCAGGCGGCGGCGGTAAAGGAATGAGAATAGTCAGAAACGAAAATGAACTCGAAGAAAATATGAAATTATGCAAAACCGAAGCACAAAATGCTTTTGGAAATGCCGGTGTTTATATTGAAAAATACCTTGAGAATCCACGCCATATTGAAGTTCAAATTATAGGAGACAGCTACGGCAATGTGGTTCACTTAGGAGAAAGAGACTGTTCTATTCAAAGAAGGCACCAAAAACTTATTGAAGAAGCACCATCTCCCGCCATAAATGAAGTAACAAGAAATGCAATGGGAAAAGCTGCGGTTACTGCCGCTAAAGCCATAAATTATGAAGGCGCAGGTACAATAGAATTTCTTTTGGATACGGACGGCAAATATTACTTTATGGAAATGAACACAAGGATTCAAGTCGAACATTGTGTAAGCGAAATGATTGCTAATGTTGACCTTGTGAAAGAACAAATAAAAGTCGCAGCCGGCGAAAGATTATCGTTTAATCAGGAAAATATTACTTTAAAAGGTCATGCAATAGAATGCAGAATAAATGCTGAAGATGTTGAAAAAGACTTTATGCCATGTCCTGGTGAAATAAACGGTTATATTGCTCCTGGAGGATTTGGCGTAAGAGTTGACTCTCATTCGTATCCGGGATACAAAATCCCTCCTTATTATGATTCCATGATAGGAAAATTAATTTGCTGGGGCAAAGACAGAGAAGAAGCAAGAAGAAGAATGTATAGAGCACTTAAGGAATATGTTATAACAGGAATTAAGACAACAATCCCTTTCCATCAGGAAATTATTGAAAATGACATATTTATAAGCGGTAATTTTAACACAGGATTTATTGCCCAATATACAGCAAAAAAAGAAGCTGAAAAAGAAACGGTAACTGTTTAAAAAGCGCAAATTAATGAATTAATATAAAAAATAGTGTATTATATTTAATTATAATACACTGTTTTTATAATCGGGGAGAGAGGATTGAAAAAAACTTTAGCCATATTAATACTATTATCTTTTATGCAGATTAATGTATGCAGTATAAAAGTTTTTGCTGAAGGGTCAACATTTCAAGGACACGCCGAAGTTACAGACCAAAAAAATCCCGATAAAAACCCTATTTTTACAGGTGAAGTAGGTAAAATAGAAACAAATGACGTTATTAACATGACGGTTTCTCAGGTTTTAACCGCCGGAGTCAGTGAACAAGGCGATGAGTTTTTCGCAGAAATTACAAATGAAGTTGTAGGTGACAAGGGAGTTATATTGCCACTAGGAACCGTTGCTCATGGCTCCATACAGGAAGTTGCATCATCTAAAAGATTAGGCAGAGACGGCTGGGTATCATTATCATTTGATTATTTGATAACTCCTGACGGCAGAGAAATCCCCATTGAAGGCAAAATGACAACTAAACTTCACCCCGTCAAAGGAGTAGCCAAAACTATAGCCACAGATACGGGCTACACGCTGGCAGGCGGTTTAGTCGGAGGGATGGCTGCATTAAATTTGTTCGGAATAGAGGGTGCTGTTGCAAGTCAGGGTTATACTGTTATGGGCGGTGCTGGAATAGGTGCTGCTGTAGGTCTTGGCATCAGCCTTGTAAGAAAAGGAAAAGACTTTTTAATTTCTCCGGGGGATGAAATAAAAGTCAGGATTAAAAGTTCCCTTGCGCTGCCTGTTATTTCACAAGAAGCGCTTAAACAAAAAGAAATTCAATATCAGGGTTTAGATGTAAAAATTAATAATATAACTCTGGGCAAAGACCCTTTCGGAAATAAGAATACAATTTTTTTATCTCTTTTAATACAAAATCATTCTCCAACAAATTTTTCGAGCTTTGATATAGCACTTGTAAACGATTTGAATAACACATTTTACCCTTCAATTTTTGAAGACAATACCCTTGCTTTCACCCAAATTAAATCAGGTGACAGAATCGGCGGACGGCTTGCATTTGCTGTTGATAACCCAAACAGAAAGCACTGGCTGATATTTTATGACAGACAAAACAGAAAGCCACTTGCAAAAATTTCAATAGACAATGCAAAAAGAACTATTGAATTGAAAAATAATAAAAATAAAAAGAAAAAAAGATATAAAACTGATACATTCCTTAAGGATAGCGAGATTTAACATCTTCCACAACCTGTTTTAAATCGGGATATTTTTCATATAGAAAAGCAAGTTCCTCTTCAGTTAAATTTGTATCTTTAACGGATTTTAGCATTTGATTGTAATATTCTTTTTTGTGCTCATCCTTAATCATCCCGTAGTAATATAAAAGATTATGGACTTTGTATTTTATAAAATCTCTTCTTAATTGTTCATATGTGTTTGTCTCTTTTAAAATATTCTCCACAATATTAAAAATTTGTATGTGGTCAATCAGTCTTTGATTATTGTCTGTAAGTATGGAGCCGGGTCTATTGTGCCTGTAAACATAAAGCTTATCAGGTATAAAAGCAATTCTTTGCGCATTAATCAAAGAACCAAATATTACCTTATGGTCTTCAAAGTCAAGCCCTTCCGCAAAATCTATATTGTACTTATCAAACAATTCTTTTTTATACAACTTGTTCCAAATGCACATCGGATAATCAAACGGCGAAACATCTCTCCAGTTGAAAACTCCTTTGTCTTTAACCGGAAGAAAGTTATCCTCAACAAAATACCCGAATGTTTCAAAAATCTGCTTTTCCTCGTTAAACCCATCAGGCATGCACATTGCAATATCAAGGTCTTTTTCTTTTAAAAGGTTATAGAGTTTTTGGTACATATCTTCTTTAACCCAATCATCAGGGTCAACAAAACCTATACACTCACCTGTAGCTATTTTTAAACCGTCATTCCTTGCAGCACCTGTTCCTGCATTTTCTTTATGTATGACTTTTATTCTGGAATCTTTTTGTTTATATTCATCCAAAATTTCTCTGCTATCATCGGTTGAACCGTCATTAACGCAGATTATTTCTATTTCTTTAAGCGTTTGATTAATCAAACTGTCTAAAGACTGCCTTAAATATTTTCCGACATTATATATCGGCAAAATCACTGATACTTTAGGACCTTTGGTTGTATTAACATTTTCAGCCATTTCTTCTTTGATATCGTCTTTGGCCTGAATAATTTTTGCAGCATCGTCCAATTCTTCATTAGGAACCTGGTTTTCTTGTATAATAAGTTCCTTTATTTGATTCTCCAATTGTTTTTTTTGGTCTTCTAACTCACTAATTCTGTGCTCATACCATTTTTTCTGGTTAGAAATTTCACCGAAAAAATATGCATCAATTGCTTTTTTTTGATCTATTAATTTTTTATCAATTTCCTGAATAAACCATTCTTCTTGCGACTTTAAGGTTTTTTCTTGAGCGAATGTCTGGATTGCTTTATGAAACTCAACTTCATCATTACATTTTTTAGTGAACCATTCTTTATAATTTTTCTCATTTTTCTTATAGTAATTTATAATATTTTTCTTATCTTGAACAATCAGTCTTGCTAACTGGTTAATTCTTTTATTTAAAATTTCACGTACTGTAAAAATCCTTTTTACAGATAACTTATATTTAGATAAAAACAGCTTCATGCATTTATCATATTTATAATTTTTTACCGTATTATAGTCTAAATAGCTGAACATGCCACATTTACGCACAAAATCTATGTCAGAGGCATCGATTAAAGAAAAAACTTTTTTCATTCTAAAAAAATATTCTTTTTGATATTTATAATCTGTCAGAGTATATCTGTGAAAAATGTCTTCTATAAACCATTCTTTAAACGTGAGGGCAATTTCAGGGTAATAATCTGCCTCAGATATCATAAACCAGGATAAAAGAGCCATATCAATCCTATCAATAATTTTTCCTGTTGATTCAGCCATAGTAGCACCTAAGCGCCTTGTCCTGTAGTAGTAAAGAATATCTCTTATAAGAGTTACTCTTTTAGCATTCAAATATGTATGGAAGAAAAACGGCAAGTCCTCATATATATATCCCTCAATAAATCTAGCCTTGATTTTTTCCATAAAATCACGTTTATAAATCTTATTCCATATAACAACGTTAATATTAAGAATAAAATCTTTTGTATCTTTATGAGAAAAAACTCTGTTTTCAAAAGAAGAATCAAATGATTTCAGATTGTAATAGTCGTTATCTTTTATGCTAACTTTTGAAAATTCATCATAAATACAGCTCGCGCACATTGTTATATCGGTATTGTTTGAAGTTGCACTATTATAAAGTTTTTCAAACATTTCTTCTTCGACCCAGTCATCGCCGTCAACAAATCCAATATATTCGCCTTTTGCAATATTTAAACCGAGATTCCTTGCAAAAGCCTGCCCTTTGCTTCCTTTATTACTTAGGACAACAATTCTATTGTCTTCTTTGGCATATTCATTGATTATATCAAGTGAAGAATCTTTTGAACCGTCATTTATGCAAATTATTTCTATTTCTTTCAAAGTTTGATTAACCAGTGTATCAAGACACTTAGTGATGTAATTTTCTATATCCTTTACAGGAACAATTATTGAAACTTTTACTGCCATTATTTGTCATCCTGCCCAAATATTCTGTACTTAAAATTAAAACGAAAAGTCTTTATATTTAAAAGTTTTATATAAAGAAATTGATCGCTATACCAAATATCTATTATTTTTTTATGCTTTTTAAGCTTTAAAATCCTGTTAAAAAGACGTATTGTATAATAATCAGGCTTTCTATATAAAAAGCTCATTATTTTATCTTTAAATTTGGTAACTAAAGTATTAATTTCAAATTCTAAGAAATTGTTTTCTCTAATATTTGATAAAATATAGTCACTGTAGGGATATTCAATGTCAAAATTTTTCAATTCAAGTTTGCTGTAAAAAGCTCTTATTTCTTCAAAAAACTTCTTTTTATATTTTCTATCTGTATTTCTGTATCTATACATTGCATCATTTAATTTTTCTTTAATAAAAGTATTTTGAATTTCATCATAATAAGGAAGGGTTACAAGCTCTTTATACAAAAGTTCTGTTACTTTAATAAGATCAATAAAATTCTTGCCGCCTTTGTCAATTATGGAATTTGGCCTGTTGATTCTGTAATAGTATAAAAATTCATTCACCAAAGATACTTTGTCCATATGAAAGAAAATTGAAAAGAAAAATGGTCCGTCTTCAAAAATTAATCCATCGGGAAATTTTGCTCCCAGCGATTCTACAAATTCTCTCTTGTATATCTTGTTCCATGCCATTACACATACCTGAAACAAAAAGTCTTTTGTATCTTCGTGCGTAAACGGTCTTTCAAATAACTCCTTGGGAAAATATTCTAATGTA